>JAUSOF010000038.1 GCA_030656145.1 Pseudomonas sp. | reverse complement strand
GTAGATCTCGACGATCCGGCCTCTTGGCAGTCCGCCAATGCCCAGGGCAATGTCCAGACCGAGCGAACCGGTGGAAATGGCCGGAATTGCCTGGCGCTCATGGTCGCCCATGCGCATTACTGCACCCTTGCCGAACTGCTTTTCGATCTGGCCCAAGGCTGCCGCCAAGGCGCGCTTCTTATTCTCGTCCATTGAAGTCCTCACGTAATAAAGAAGGGCCTGTTAGCGGCCATTAACAACTGTATAAGTAGACAGTATTATTCCACAGGGCAAGTCGCTCGCCTACCCTGCATTTGGATTTTCTTGTGCAATCACACGCAGCAGCCCTTGCAGAGCGGCCTCGACCGTTTGTCGGCGAACTTCGCTGCGGTCGCCGGCGAACTGCCTGCGCGCGCTGAACAACTGCTCGCCATCGCCCCAGGCCAGCCATACGGTACCCACCGGCTTGTCCGCCGAACCACCATCCGGCCCGGCCACACCACTGACCGCCACCGCAAAGCGCGCCCCGCTATGGGCCTGGGCGCCACGCACCATGGCCTCGACCACCTCGCGACTGACCGCACCAACAGTGGCGAACAGCGCGTCAGGCACATTCAGCTGCTTAGTTTTCTGCGCGTTGGAGTAAGTGATGTAACCGGCCTCGAACCAGCCCGAGCTGCCGGGAATGCGGGTAATCGCCTCGGCGATACCACCGCCGGTACAGGACTCAGCCGTGCTCACCTGAGCCTGGGTAGCTAATAACTGTCGGCCCAACTCGCTAGCCAGCGAGGTCAGTCGTTGTTCATTCGCGCTCATCTGCACTCCGGGGTTAAAGCCAGCCAGGGCGATACCGTACACTAGGCGCTTTTGCGATTCAGCCGGACAGTTAAAACGATGAGCCAAAGCGACCTCAGTTCTCACACGCCCATGATGCAACAGTACTGGAGGCTGAAAAACCAGCACCCGGATCAGCTGATGTTTTACCGCATGGGCGACTTCTACGAGATTTTCTATGAGGACGCGAAAAAGGCCGCCAAGCTGCTGGATATAACCCTCACCGCTCGCGGCCAGTCGGCCGGGCAGGCCATCCCGATGTGCGGGATTCCCTACCACGCTGCCGAAGGCTACCTCGGCAAACTGGTCAAGCTCGGTGAGTCGGTGGTCATCTGTGAGCAAGTCGGCGATCCGGCGACCAGCAAAGGTCCGGTGGACCGTCAAGTGGTGCGTATCATCACCCCCGGCACGGTCAGCGACGAGGCGCTGCTCGACGAGCGCCGCGACAACCTGCTGGCTGCCGTGCTCGGTGACGAACGGCTGTTCGGCCTGGCCGTGCTGGACATCACCAGCGGCCGCTTCAGCGTGTTGGAAATCAATGGCTGGGAGAACCTACTGGCCGAACTGGAGCGTTTGAATCCGGTCGAGTTGATGATTCCCGACGACTGGCCCCAGGGCCTGCCGGCGGAAAAACGCCGCGGCGTACGCCGTCGTGCACCCTGGGACTTCGAGCGTGACACCGCGCACAAGAGCCTCTGCCAGCAGTTCGCTACCCAGGACCTCAAGGGCTTCGGCTGCGAGAACCTGACCCTGGCCATAGGCGCCGCCGGTTGCCTGCTGGCCTACGCCAAGGAAACCCAGCGCACCGCCCTGCCGCACTTGCGCAGCCTGCGGCATGAGCGCCTCGACGATACCGTGATCCTCGACGGCGCCAGCCGGCGTAACCTGGAACTGGACGTCAACCTGGCCGGCGGCCGTGAAAACACCCTGCAGTCGGTGGTCGACCGCTGTCAGACCGCCATGGGCAGTCGCCTGCTCAGCCGCTGGCTGAATCGCCCGCTGCGTGACCGCAGCATATTGGAAGCACGCCAGGAGTCGATTGCCTGCCTGCTGGAACGCTACCGTTTCGAGAACCTGCAGCCGCAGCTCAAGGAAATCGGTGATCTGGAGCGCATCCTCGCCCGCATCGGCTTGCGCAATGCGCGGCCGCGGGACCTGGCGCGGCTGCGCGATGCCCTGGCCGCCCTGCCGACACTGCAAATGGCCATGACCAACCTTGAGTCGCCGCACCTGAGCGAGTTGGCGGGCGAAGTCAGCACCTACCCGGAGCTGGCCGAGTTGCTGGCCCGCGCCATAATCGATAACCCTCCGGCAGTGATCCGCGACGGCGGCGTGCTCAAGACCGGTTATGACGCGGAACTGGACGAACTGCAGTCGCTCAGCGAAAACGCCGGCCAGTACCTGATGGACCTGGAGGTGCGTGAGAAAGCCCGCACCGGCCTGGCCAACCTCAAGGTCGGCTACAACCGCGTGCACGGCTACTTTATCGAGCTGCCGAGCAAGCAGGCCGAGTCGGCGCCGGCCGACTACATCCGCCGCCAGACCCTCAAAGGCGCGGAACGCTTTATCACCCCCGAGCTCAAGGAGTTCGAGGACAAGGCCCTGTCGGCCAAGAGCCGTGCCCTGGCCCGCGAGAAGATCCTCTATGAAGAACTGCTCGAACGCCTGATCGGCCACCTCGGCCCGCTACAGGACAGCGCTGCAGCCCTCGCCGAACTGGACGTACTGAGCAACCTGGGCGAGCGCGCGCTGAACCTGGATCTCAATCGTCCACGCTTCGTCGACGAACCCTGCATGCGCATCGATCAGGGCCGTCACCCAGTAGTCGAGCAGGTACTGACCACGCCGTTCGTGGCCAACGACCTGAGCCTGGACGATGACACGCGCATGCTGATCATCACCGGGCCGAACATGGGTGGTAAGTCCACCTATATGCGCCAGACCGCGCTGATCGTGCTGCTGGCGCATATTGGCAGCTTCGTCCCGGCGAAAAGCTGCGAGCTGTCACTGGTCGACCGCATCTTCACCCGCATCGGCTCGAGCGACGACCTGGCCGGCGGCCGCTCGACCTTTATGGTGGAGATGAGCGAAACCGCCAATATCCTGCACAACGCCACAGAACGCAGCCTGGTACTGATGGACGAAGTCGGACGCGGCACCAGCACCTTCGACGGCCTGTCGCTGGCCTGGGCGGCGGCCGAACAACTGGCCAAGTTGCGCGCCTACACGCTGTTCGCCACCCACTATTTCGAACTCACGGTGCTGCCGGAGAGCGAACCGCTGGTGGCCAACGTGCACCTCAATGCCACCGAGCACAATGAGCGCATCGTCTTCTTGCACCATGTACTGCCCGGCCCGGCCAGCCAGAGCTATGGCCTGGCGGTCGCGCAACTGG
This sequence comes from Pseudomonas sp., assembly GCA_030656145.1. Lineage (GTDB taxonomy): Bacteria > Pseudomonadota > Gammaproteobacteria > Pseudomonadales > Pseudomonadaceae > Aquipseudomonas. The sequence goes on along the minus strand of JAUSOF010000038.1, from coordinate 30,932 downwards.
CCGGCGTACCCGGCGAAGTAATCCTGCGCGCCCGCGAACACCTGGCACGTCTGGAAACCACCAGCCTGCCCCATGATTTACCCCGCAACGAACCAGGCCAGCAGCCGGCGCCACTGCAAAGCGATATGTTTGCCAGCCTGCCGCACCCGGTACTGGAGGAATTATTCAAGATCAATCCGGATGATCTGACACCGCGTAAAGCGCTGGAACTGTTATATACATGGAAAGCGCGAGTCTAACGCCCGAGCGCGCAAGCTGTTAGAATCGCGCGCGCTTTGGGATGCTGCGGCCTACTAGCCTGGCGTCGCAGTTATAGTTTCCCGAGCCGAGGGGCTGTTTATGGAAAACAGTCCCCGTGCCGTAGCCTGAGGAGAGAATTAGAAATGACCTTCGTCGTCACCGACAACTGCATCAAGTGCAAGTACACCGACTGCGTGGAAGTCTGTCCGGTGGACTGCTTCTACGAAGGCCCGAACTTCCTGGTGATCCACCCGGACGAGTGCATCGACTGCGCACTCTGCGAGCCGGAGTGCCCGGCTCAGGCGATCTTCTCCGAAGACGAAGTACCGGAAGATCAACAGGAATACATCGAGCTCAATGCCGACCTGGCTGAAGTCTGGCCAAACATCACCGAGAAGAAAGAAGCGCTGCCTGATGCTGAAGAGTGGGATGGCGTAAAAGACAAGCTGCAACACCTGGAACGCTAAGGCTCGACTGGCGTTTACTGAAAGACCCGCCTTGCGCGGGTCTTTTACTTTCTTGCAGGCAAAAAAAGGGGCGGTATTACCCGCCCACTCTTTTGTCCCTACTCCCTGTATTCCCTGCTCATCATCCTGATGAAATCGCGTCCCGCGATTGTCCTGACTACTGTCCGTTGCAGCCTGTGCCAGTCCCTAGACACAGGGGTAATACTAGCGTTTTCCTGACTTGCCACAAGTACACCAAACCTACGGAAAAGCTCAAAGGCAACCTTCATAAAAATAAATAACCATATATATCAGTCAGTTGAAATATATACCCGGCCTCCATCAGCGTCTGACTTGCCACTCTTGCCCTCGATCACTTACACGCCTTGTAAGCGATGGCTTACAAAGCACCCGCCACAACCTCACTCGAACTGTGTCGCCATGTCGCTCAGCACCAGATGCGCTGACTTTGCCCTTGCTCAATCATCGCGCGTCAGCACTTCGAGCAACTCGATCTCGAAGATCAGATTGGAGTTGGGCTTGATATGCGGGCCGAATTCTCTTTCGCCGTAGCCAAGGTGAGCCGGGACGAAGAGTTTGCGCTTGCCGCCTACGCGCATGCCCATCAGCCCTTGATCCCAGCCCTTGATTACGCGCCCGGTGCCGATCACGCACTGAAAGGGCTTACCGCGCTCATAGGAGGAGTCGAACGTGCTGCCATTTTCGAGAAAGCCGACGTATTGGGTAGTGATCAACGCGCCCTTGACCACCGCCTTACCCTCTCCCAGGTGAATATCTTCGATCTGCAATTCGCTGCTCATTACTCGCCCTCGCATTTATGTGCTCGCATGGCTGCCCAGCCCGGTTCACTTCAGACCTGAACTGCCTGGCCAGCAAGTTTAATCCAGTCGGCACAGGACCGCTTCTACCCGCAGTCACTCAGCTGTCGCACCAGGCCGTCACGCATTCAGCTCGTCGCAGGCGGCAACGAATCAACCCACCGGCAACAGCAGGGCATCGGGCAATGCGGCAACTGGCTGAGGATTGTCGAACAGAGCCATTCTAGTTGGCTGCAGTCGCCGCTTCAGCCCGCGTCCAGCAGCTCGACAGCAACCTTGTTCAGCATGAAGGTTTCGCGCTGAATGGACTGGCCCATGGTCTTTTCCTGCCGCTGCATCACCGCCTGGTTGTGGGCAATGGCCTCGTGCAGGTTGACCCAGAGCGGGCGCATGCCGTTGGCCAGTTCATGACTCTCCATGCGCACGGGCTGCAAGTGCGTGGCGATGTCGCAGACAAAAAAGTGCGAGGTCATGTGCATCAGGTCGTACTCAGGCTTCCAGTAGGGCCGGTACTCTTCGATAAATCCATAGTTACGCAACACCTTGATCTCGCGAGCGCCGGTCTCTTCCTCCAGCTCTCGCCGCAGGCCGGTAACGATGTCCTCACCGGGATCGACCCCACCCCCCGGAAAGCTGAAGTCGTTATAGCGCTCGGTAAACAGCAGCAGAATCTGTGCCTCACGCAGCACAATCCCCCGCGCAGCCTGACGTTTGAGGGCATTGCCGTGGGTGGATGCAAGCGCGGGATGGATCAACTCGGCAATCAGCTGCATAAGGGTCGCGGGGGCCGTGGGTCTGGGCGCGAGAGTTTAGCCTGACTGCTACGGCCTTGCAGCAGAGACCGTAGCAGCGGACCACAGCCGGACTATCGCCCGGCCAGGGGCATGCTATTTCTGTAATCGCGGCATCAGCTCGCGGACGTTGCTCGGGCGCTGACTGAGAAAGCGCGTACAGCTGACGCGCAGGAAAGAGGCGAAATTCACCACCTCGCCGCGGTACTCCATGACTTCGTCGTAAAGTTTGCTGATCAGCTGATTGGTGGTCATGCCATCGACCGCGGCGATCTCGGCGAGAATGTCCCAGAACTGGTTTTCCAGGCGCAAGGTAGTGACCACCCCGCGGATGCGCAGCGAGCGTGAGCGGGATTCATAGAGGATGGGGTCGGCTTTGACGTAGAGCTCGCACATGGCAGGCCTTTCCTCGGTCAGGCGTTGGGAGAAGCAGCGGACAGGCATCGGTGCATTGGCGCCTGTCCGGACTGCAGTCTACAGGCTGATCTGGGTGCCCAGCAGCTTGAGGAAACCCGCCAGCCAAGCCGGATGCGCGGGCCAGGCCGGCGCAGTAACCAGGTTACCCTGGACATGGGCCTGGTCCACGGCGATCTCCATGTAGCGGCCACCCGCCAGCTGCACTTCCGGCCCGCAGGCCGGGTAGGCACTGCATTCGCGGCCGTCGAGTACACCAGCGGCGGCCAGCAGCTGGGCGCCATGGCACACCGCCGCGATGGGCTTGTTGGCGGTATTGAAGGCCTGCACCAGGGCCAGAACCTCGGCATTCAGGCGCAGGTATTCCGGGGCGCGACCACCGGGAATCAGCAGGCCATCGTAATCCTCGGCCGTGACCTGGCTGAAGTCGAAGTTCAGGCCGAAGTTGTGCCCCGGTTTTTCACTGTAGGTCTGGTCGCCTTCGAAGTCGTGGATGGCGGTGCGCACGGTTTCTCCGGCGCTCTTGCCCGGGCAGACCGCATGCACGGTGTGACCCACCATCTGCAGGGCCTGGAACGGCACCATCACTTCGTAGTCTTCGACGTAGTCGCCGACCAGCATCAGAATCTTTTTCGCAGCCATGAGCGTTCTCCTGTAACGGGTTGAGGGAGCACAACCAGTATCCGCCTCCCATCCAGCACGCAGGTAATAGCCTAGGACTACATCGCCAGGAAACATGCCCGCACGTCGGACGGCCGTCCCCACGGGCGAAAGGCCGTCTCTGAATTGTTATTTCGGTAACACCGGCGCGCAGGGTGTGCGGGGCCGCCTAGGCCGTGCGCACCAGGCACCCGGTTGTCAGTGGCCGCGCGCGCTACATAGGCCAGCAGCAGCCGCTTGAGCAATGATTACTGCGACTAGCGACGGCGGTCGAGCAGGTTCACTACCAGCCGATCCAGCCAGCCCCACAGGCGCTCCTGCACGCGCCGCCACCAGGGTCGTGCGTGCCAGAGTTCCTGGCTGATTTCGAGGCTGTCGGCGAAGTCTGCCTGAAAGCTGGCGACCACGGCGGCGGTCAGCTGCGGGTCGAGCGCTTCCAGGTTGGCGTCGAGATTGAAGCGCAGGTTCCAGTGATCGAAGTTGCACGACCCGACACTGACCCAGTCGTCCACCAGGACCATTTTCAGGTGCAAAAAGCGGGGCTGGTATTCATAGATCTGCACCCCAGCCCTGAGCAACTTGGGGTAGTAGCGCTGCCCAGCAAAACGCACCGGCGGGTTGTCCGTGTGCCTGCCACTGAGCAGCAGACGCACCTCCACCCTGCGCTGCGCGGCCTTGCGCAGCGCACGACGGACTTTCCAGGTCGGCAGAAAATACGGCGTGGCCAGCCAGATACGCTGCTTGCCACTGAGCAACGCACGTACCAGCGACTGCAGGATGTCGCGATGCTGGCGGGCATCGGCATAGGCTACCCGGCCCAGGCCTTGGCCCACGGGCGGTGATAGCGGCAGGTTTTTCTGCCCGGGCGCCGGCCTTGGCCACCAGGTAAAACGTGCATGCAGGGCATGCCACTGGCGATCGAACAACACCTGCCAGTCCGTCACCAGCGGGCCGGCGATTTCCACCATGACCTCGCGCCAGGTGCTATCCGCTTCGCCCGGAATCCAGAACTGATCGGTCGCGCCAGTGCCGCCGATAAAGGCCAGCCGAGCATCAACCAGCAACAGCTTGCGGTGGTCACGATAGAAGTTGCGCATGCCGTGGCGCCAGCGCAGCGGGTTGTAGCGCCGCAGTTGCACACCCGCAGCGCTCAGGCGTCGGCGATCCGTCTGGAGCAGTGCCTGGGAACCGAAATCGTCGAACAGGCAGCGCACCTCGACACCGCGCAGCGCCGCCGCACACAAGGCTTGCGAGAGGGCATCCATGCACGCACCGCTTTCCACCAGATACAGCTCCAGCGCGACCAACTCACGTGCAGAGTCGATAGCCGCGATCATCTGCGGGAAGAAGGTCGGGCCATCGTTGAGCAAGGCAAACTGGTTGCCGCTGCGCCAGGGGAAAACAGTCCCGGGCATCAGTAAACCGCTGGCAACATGAAGCAGCGCTGACAGATTCGCATAAGGCCCCGCAGGTTAAGCGTCGAGGCCGTCACCATAGTCGCCCGCGGCGGCCTTGCACAGCGCGCAGCAGCCATTCGCTCAGGGCTGAGGCTGAAATAACGCGGCGGGCTGCAACTGGCAACCTTGCCGCGGGCCGAGCCACGTGGCGCTGTGGCTGCGGCCCAGGCCGCTGGCGGTGACCTGCTTGCGGCTCTGGTCATCGAGCAACTGACTGACCGGCAGATACTGGCTCACATAGCCTTCGCAGTAGGGTGCGGGGTGGTTCATCACATAGCGGCAGGAGCAATATTCCTTGGCCGTGTAGGCGCCGATGATGTCGGGGAAGACCTGCAGGTGTGCGCGATTCTGCCAGCCGAGCCCCACCAGCAGCAGGACGAACATCAGCAGCAGGGTGCGCAACGGACGGCGACGGATCATGGCTGCACCTCACGGGCAAAGGCCGCTTGCACCAGTTTGAGCAGCTGGTTGTGCTGAAAACTGGCGTCGCGGTCATCGGCGTAGCGCACGATCACCAGTTTCTCCGTCGGCAACACATACAACCCCTGCCCCCAGTGGCCGAGGGCGGCGAACGCATCGGCAGGCGCATCCGCCCAGGGCCTGGCCGCGCCCGGCAATTCGGCGTTCAACCACCAGTGCCCGCCCGGCACTGCGTCCCCGGCCTTGGCGGTCTGCGGTTGGTAACTGGCCAGGGCCGTGCGATTGAACGCAACCCAGGCCTGCGGCAGTAATTGCGTGTCACCCCAGCGACCATCGCGCTGCATCAGTAGGCCGATACGGGCCAGGTCAGGGGCGCTCATATAGGCATAGGACGACGCCACGAAGGTGCCGGCTGCGTCGGTTTCCCAGACCGCCGAGGTAATGCCGAGCGGTTCGAACAGCGCGTCCCAGGGATAGTCCGCATAGGCCTCGGTGCCGACCATACCCTTCAGCGCGGCAGCCAGTACGTTGCTGTCGCCACTGGAGTAGCGAAACCGTACACCCGGCTCGGCCGCGGCGGAATGCGCAGTGGTGAAAGCCGCCATGTCCGCTCGCCCGCGGGTATAGAGCATGGCCACCACCGAGGACTTCAGCAGCGCGTATTCATAGTCTTCGTGCCAATCCAGGCCTGACGCCCAGTTGAGCAGGTGGCCGACCTTGACCTGCGGATGCCTGGCAAACGGCGGGTAATACTGTGCCACTGGCGCACCGAGTTTGAACCGACCCTGGCCGTAGGCGACGCCCAGGGTGGTCGCGAGCAGGCTCTTGCTCATCGACCAGGTCAGGTGCGGCGTATTCTCGTGGGTCGGCCCGGCGTAACGCTGGTAAACCACCCGACCGTCGCGGATGACCAGCAAGGCATCGGTGCGCACCCCCGTACGGTTTTCGTCGTCGCGAACAGGAAAGGCATAGGCCTCCAGCGCGGCGATGGCTGGACTCGCAGGCACGGATTCCTGCGCCCACTCGGCAGCCGGCCAGCTTTCGGCCTGGACAAGACTGGTGCCGCTCGCCATGGCGAGAATCAAGCCGAACCGATGCAGCAGGGATACGGGCATTGCACTGCCTCCGGGGATGTCCAGCCGTCACCCTAGCACGCCGCCTGTGACGCTAAAAAGCGTGTGTTTCTGGCGGCAGGCAACAGCATCGCGAGCAAGCTCGCGCCTACAGCGGCCGGCCTTTCGTGGACTGCCGGACCGCGCCGCAGGCTGCTCGTGTCCGGGCTCGTGGCTACGGCTGCAGGCCCAGGGTGGCCTGGGCGTTGGTCAGACGCTTGCCGCGGGCGGCGGCGGCAATTGACAGCAGGCCGCGATCACGTTGCCACAAGGCGGCCCAGCCTGCTGATCCTGCGGCGAAGGCCGCGTGCACCTCGGTATCGAGTGCGGCGAACTGGGCGAATAGTCCGGCCAGTAGCAGGTGGGTGACGGGTTGCGTCGGGCCTTGCCGGGCCACTTCGGCGCAGCCCGCGAGCAGGCCGAGCAGGCGCAACTGCAAGGCCTGCGGCCAGTTCGATTCCTGGCCCACGCCATACAGCCAGGCACCCACGGCGGTCAGCACATGCAGGTCCTCGATACTGCGAAACGGCTTTACGTAGTCATCCCAGCCATCGCCGGCCAGGCGCTCGCAATGGGCGCCCTCCAGATGCAGGCGGGCATGCCCTATATCGGGCATCAAGGGCAAGCTCGGCAGCACCTCGACGCGTACCCCGGGATCGCCATTGCGCACCACGCCCAGGGCCACGTTTACAGCGTGGCCCTGGGGCTCTTCGCGGGCGGCGACCAGCAGCCAGTCGGCGGCATCGCCTGCGGTGACGAAATCCTTGCGCCCGTGCAGCCGCAGGTCGCTCAGACGGGTCTGCATATCTGCCGGGCGCACGCTTTTATTCTCGGTGACACAAAGCGCGCCCAGCGACCAGGGCGCGCAAGGCCAGAGCACGCGCAGCGCGCCCTGATAGCCGGCCAGGAAGGCCAGCCCCGGAGTAGTCGCCAAACGCCCGCCGAGCAGCGCCAACTCGAATGGCGATGGCTTGCCCAGCCGCGCCAGCAGGGCGGCATACCAGGCCTCCAGGTTGCCGGCGGCCGGCAGGCGTTGGTGGGTTTGCAACAGGATTTGCCAGGGCATACGCAGTTCCTCAGCGAGATAGGGTCGCAAGTGGCTGTCACACAAGCATCACCAAAACTTCATCGAGGTGACACCGCGGCTACATAGCCTGAGCTTGCCCAACAAGATCGACCGGCTGCAAGGCAAAAAAGCCGGCCAACGGAGATGACGGCATGACCCAGATGGCAATCACCCGCGAGCGCACCACCCCAGCGCGTCGCTTGCAAGCCGAGCGTCTAGTCGGCCCAGCTGCCCTGCGTGAAGCCCAGGCCCTGCGCTTTCGCGTGTTCAGCGTCGAGTTCGACGCCAAGCTCAAGGGTGCCGAGTTCGGCCTGGATATGGACGACTACGACATTCATTGCCAGCACATCGGCGTGCGCGATCTGAACAGCGGCCAACTGGTGGCCACCACTCGCCTGCTCGATCACCAGGCGGCCGCCAGCCTCGGACGCTTCTACAGCGAAGAGGAGTTCAGCCTGCACGGCCTGCCACATCTCGAAGGCCCGGTACTGGAAATCGGCCGCACCTGCGTCGACAGCGCCTACCGCAACGGCGCCACCATCGCCGTGCTCTGGAGCGAACTGGCCGAAGTCCTCAACCAGGGCGATTACCGCTACCTGATGGGCTGCGCCAGCATCTCCATGCAGGACGGCGGCATCCAGGCCCAGGCGATCATGCAGCGCCTGCGCGAACGTTACCTGTGCACCGAACACCTGCGGGCCGAACCAAAGACACCGCTACCGGCCCTGGAGGTGCCGAGCAACGTCATCGCCGAACTGCCACCGCTGCTCAAGGCCTACATGCGCCTGGGCGCAAAAATCTGCGGCGAACCCTGCTGGGACCCTGACTTTCAGGTCGCCGATGTGTTCATCCTGCTCAAGCGCGACGAACTCTGCCCACGCTACGCCCGCCACTTCAAGGCGGCGGTCTGAGCGACTTGGCGTGTAGGAACGCCGCGAACTCTTCGCGGCTGAAGCCCCTCCTACAAAGTGGGCTCTGCGCGCATCCAGTTTGCTGCGCGACAACGCGGCGTCTGGACGGCGGGCGAACGCCTACAGAGGCATTGCAGACTTGCAGCGAGTCCCGGGAACCGGTAGATATGCCGGCACTCGCGCCCCCTTCGGAGTCATCCATGGCGACACTACGTTTATACCTGCGTCTCCTGCGTTTGCTCGCCATCATCAGCCTGGGCACCCTGCTGGCCGCAATGGTGAATCTGCTGGAGCGTTTACTGCGACGTGACCTGATGGGCCTGCGTCAGCGCATGAGCCGCTGGTTCTTCGCGCGCATGAGCAATGCCTTGCCATTCCGCCTGAGCGTGCATGGCGAACTGCCGCAGGAGCCGATGCTGTGGGTCAGCAACCACATCTCCTGGACTGACATTCCGCTGCTCGGCATGCTCACCCCGCTGTCGTTCCTGTCCAAGGCCGAGGTGCGTTCCTGGCCACTGGCCGGCTGGCTGGCGCACCAGGCCGGCACCCTGTTCATCCGCCGCGGCGCGGGGGACAGTGGCCTGCTCAACCGGCAACTCGGCCAGCATCTGGGGCAGGGCCGGCCGTTGCTGATCTTTCCCGAAGGCACCACCACCGACGGTCAGGTTCTGCGCACCTTCCACGGTCGCCTGCTGAGCAGCGCCATCGACACCGGGGTAGCCCTGCAACCGGTCGCCATCCGCTACCTGCGTGACGGCCAGCCGTGCATGATCACACCCTTTATCGGTGACGACGACATGCTCTCGCACCTGCTGCGCCTGCTCGCCAGTGACCGCATCGACGTGCAGATCCGCCTGTTGCAACCGATTGCCAGTGCTGCACAGAGTCGCAATCAACTGGCACGCAGTGCTCATGCCGCGGTGGCCAGCGCCTTGAGCGCCAACAGCGAGACCCAATCCCGGGTCGCGTGAGGCTGAGCTCTCGCTTACTGCGGCGGCACACAGAGAATGTCGCATGGCAGCTCGGCCAGCAGCGCCCCGGCGACGCTGCCGAGCAGCAACCGCGACAGCCCCTTGCGGCCATGCGTGGCAATAACCAGCAGGTCGGCGTTTACGTCCTGCAGCGCCTGGGCAACCACCTGCCGAGGATCACCTTCGCGTACCTGGACGCAGCCTTCTGGCAGAGTCATACCGGCGTCATGCAGGTTGCTAATCAGGGTGACTAAAGCCTCCTCGGCCTGCGTCTCAAGCAAACGATGATCAATCGTCGCCTCCGTCAGCATGCCCATGGGGATGGGCTCCAGGGCATGCAATACCGTGCACTGTTGCGGATCGAGTAGCCCTAGCAGCTGCGCTTTGGCCATGGCTTGCAGAGCCCCAGGCGACAGGTCCAGCGCCGCCATGGCATGCCGATAATCGGTAGCGACCGGTTGCGCAACGCGCAGTACCGGCAGCTGGCTGCCACGAATCAAGCGCTCCACACTGGTGCCCAGAAAGAAGTCGCGTAGCGGCGTCTTGCGGTGACTGCCGACCAGCAGCAGGTCGGCGTTCATGCTCTGGCATGCCTCGAAGATGATCGGTTCGATTTCGCCACTGCTCACCAGCACCTGCGGCCGACTGCCAGTCTGTGCCGCCAGTTGCTGCGCCTGCTCATCGAGCAACCGCCGAACCCGCTGCACATGCTCGGCAACGAAGCCTTGCGGCGCATCGCTGTCGACCACATGAACCAATGCCCAGTCGCCGCCCCCCTGCTTTTCGATCAACCGGGCAGCACGTGCCACGGCATGCGCAGAACGCTGCGAAAGGTCGGTCGCCACCACTAGCTTGATCATCTCGTTCACCTTGCCTGCCTGAGAGTAGTGGGACATTCGAGCGCAAAACATGCCCCGCGGTTTTGACACAGATCAGACCATGGTAGGCAAATGAGGCTAGTGTATCGGCACTGAACGTAAGGAGACGCCTGAATGGACACCCGACAACCTGCCAACGCCGAAGCGGCCTGGCACACCCTCGATGCACAACAGGCCCTCGACGCCCTGGACAGCACCCAGGGCGGGCTCACCGAAGATGAGGCTAAGGCGCGCCTGCAACGCTACGGAGCCAATCGCCTGCCACCGCCCAAGCGGCGCGGCCCGCTAATGCGCCTGCTGCTGCAATTTCACAATGTATTGTTGTACATGATGATGGCGGCAGCCGTTGTTACCGCTCTGCTCGGACAATGGGTGGACACGGCGGTGATCCTCGCTGCGGTGCTGATCAATGCGCTGATCGGCTTCATCCAGGAAGGCAAGGCGGAGCACGCCCTGGAGGCCATCCGCAACATGTTGTCGCTGCATGCCATGGTTCTGCGCGATGGCGAGCGCCGGGAGATACCCGCCGAACACCTGGTGCCAGGCGATATCGTCGCACTGGCGTCCGGGGACAAGGTGCCGGCGGACCTGCGCCTGCTCAAGGTAAAGAACTTTAACGTCGAAGAAGCGGCACTGACTGGCGAATCGGTGCCGGTCGAGAAGTCCATCGCCCGCTCGGCTGCCGATGCCGTGCTCGGGGACCGCCGCTGCATGGCTTATTCCGGCACCCTGGTCAGCAGTGGCCAGGCGCTCGGCCTGGTGGTAACTACCGGGAGCGTCACCGAACTGGGGCGTATCGGCAGCATGCTGCAGCTGGTGGAGTCGATATCCACGCCATTACTGCGGCAGATCAACGGCTTCAGTCGCTGGCTGAGTGTAGCCCTGCTGGTCCTGGCGATCGCCACCTTCACCCTCAGCACCCTGTGGCACGGCCAGGACCCAGCCGAGATGTTCATGATGGTAGTGGCGCTGACCGTCGCGGCCATTCCCGAAGGATTGCCGGCGATCATTACCGTGATTCTGGCCCTCGGCGTACAGCGTATGGCCCGGCAAAAGGCCATTGTGCGGCGCCTGCCGGCGGTCGAGACCCTCGGTTCGGTTACCGTAATCTGCTCCGACAAGACCGGCACCCTGACCCGCAACGAGATGACCGTACAACGCTTGGTCAGCGCCGATCGGAGCATCGACGTCAGCGGTGTCGGTTACGCGCCCGAGGGCAGCTTCCACCTCAATGGTGCGCCCCTGGACGTCGATCAAGCCCTGCTCGACATCGGCCGCGCGGCGCAACTGTGCAACGATGCCCGGCTGGAGGAAGACGCTGACGGCAACTGGCTGCTACACGGCGACCCGACTGAAGGCGCACTCGCCACCCTGGCCCTGAAAACGGGCCTCGACCCATTGCAAACACTGGCCGAGCTGCCGCGCACCGACGCCATTCCCTTCGAGTCGGAACACCGCTTCATGGCCACCTTGCACCATGACCATAGTGGGCATGGGGTGATCTACCTCAAGGGCGCACCCGAGCGACTGCTGGAGATGTGCAGCCAGCAACGCGCTGCCGACGGCGACCAGCCGCTCGATGCAGACTTCTGGCGGCGCCAGGCGACTGACCTGGCGGCCCATGGCTTGCGCCTGCTGGCCATAGCCAGCCGTCCAGCCGACGCCGAGCAACGCAGCCTGAGCTTCGCCGATGTCGAGCAGGGCTTCACCCTGCTGGCCCTGTTCGGCATCATCGACCCGCCGCGCGCAGAGGCCATCGCCGCAGTGGCAGAGTGTCGGCGCGCCGGTATCGCGGTCAAGATGATTACTGGCGACCACGTCGAAACCGCCCGCGCCATCGGTGCGCAACTGGGCATCGGCATTGATCGGCCAGCGCTGACCGGCGCCGAAATCGAGCTGCTCGACGAGCGCCAACTTCGCGCACTGCTGCCCGGCATCGAGGTATTCGCCCGCGCCAGCCCGGAACACAAACTGCGCCTGGTGCAGGCCATGCAGGCCAACGGCGAAGTGGTGGCCATGACTGGTGACGGGGTCAACGATGCGCCGGCACTGAAGCGCGCCGATGTCGGTGTAGCCATGGGCCACAAGGGCACCGAGGCGGCCAAGGAAGCGGCAGAAATGGTCCTCGCTGACGACAACTTCGCCACCATCGCCGGGGCCGTGCGCGAAGGACGGGCGGTCTACGACAACCTGAAGAAAAGTATCCTGTTCATGCTGCCGACCAATGGCGGCCAAGCCCTGATCGTGATCGCCGCGATCCTGTTCCAGCTGACCCTGCCACTGACCCCAGCCCAGGTGCTGTGGATCAACATGGTCACCTCCTGCACCCTGTGCCTGGCACTGGCCTTCGAGCCGGCCGAGCGTGGCCTGATGGCGCGCCCGCCAAGACCACCAAAGGAACCCCTGCTCTCCGGCTTCTTCGCCTGGCGCGTACTGATGGTCTCGCTGCTGATGATGGGCGGCAGCCTAGGCCTGTTCCTCTGGGAACTGGAACGTGGCACCAGCCTGGAAAGCGCCAGGACCATGGCGGTGAACACCGTAGTGATCTGCGAGATGTTCTACCTGTTCAACAGCCGTTATATGTTCGCCTCGGTGCTCAATCGCGAAGGCTTGTTCGGCAACCCCAAGGTGTTGCTGGCCATCGGCGTGTGCCTGGTGCTGCAACTGCTATTCACCTATGCGCCACCCATGCAGCAGGTATTCGGCTCCACCGGACTGGGTGGTGCTGAATGGCTGCGCGTGCTGCTGGCCGGTTTACTGCTGTTCTGCGTGGCGGAACTGGAGAAAGCGGTTATTCGCCGCTTTCGCCTGCATCCCCAGGCAGTCGGCTGAACCCGGCGGGCGACGCCCCTGGCAGGGCGTGCTGCGCCCACCAGCGGTGCCCGGGAGTGCACCGGGCTAGGACTCGCGGCATAGCTCGCCGCGGGCGAAGGCCATCAGCTCCGGATAGAACTGGCGAAAATCCTCGCTCAGTGGCTGATACAGGCGTTCCAGCTCGAGCAGGCTGCCGTCCAGCACGCCGGGGCGTGAAATGCGCCGGCCCATGCCGGCAATCACCTGCTCCAGCACCGCAAACTCGCGGTAGCGGCCCAGCCAGTCCTGGGCCGCCATGCGCGGCGCAATCAGGGCCAGGCGTTCGGGCAAAACCGGCTCTTCGGCCAAGACCCGATACACCCGCCCGGTGAACTGCGCCAGCGGCTCGGCGGCGTAATCCGCCCAATGCAATGCCAGACAGTGGTCAAAGAACAGGTCCAAAAGGATTCCGGCATAACGTCGCCGTCCGGCGGGAAAGCGCGCACGGGCCTGGGCCAGCAGCGCGTGGCTGTCGGTGAAGGCATCGATACGCCGATGCAGAACGATCGCGGCTTCGATATCCGCGGGCCACTGTCCGGCCAGTCGACCTTTGACGAAATCGCCATACAGACTGCCGAGCAGTTGCGCCGGCGCGTCGCCGCCAAGGTGCAGGTGAGCGAGGTAATTCATGAGCCAGAGCTTACACATCAGCGCGGACAATGAGCACTATCGGCGTAAACGATCTGTATATCGCCCCGGCTCGATATAAGGTTCGCCCCATCGCGATATGGCGCGACAACAACCCTGGACACTGCCGACATGCCCATCGATATCGATGAAGTGATCAAAGCCCTCGCCCACCCGGTGCGCCGCGACATCCTGCATTGGCTGAAGACTCCCGAGGCTTATTTCGCCGATCAGGATCACCCGCTGGAGATCGGGGTGTGTGCCGGCAAGATCGACCAGCGCACCGGGCTGTCGCAATCGACGGTCTCGGCCCACCTGGCGACTCTGCAGCGGGCCGGTCTGGTGACCAGCAAGAAGGTCGGCCAGTGGCATTTCTTCAAACGCAACGAGGGCGCCATCCAGGATTTTCTGCGCCATATCAGTCACGAGCTTTAACCCACCCCTATGCCAGCACCTGAACCCAGGTTCAGGGCATGACAACCGATGGAGAACCACCCCATGCCGACACTTTTCGACCCGATCACGATCGGTGACCTGGAGCTGAACAACCGGATCATCATGGCGCCCCTGACCCGCTGCCGTGCCGACGAAGGCCGCGTGCCTAATGCACTGATGGCCGAGCACTACGTGCAACGGGCCTCCGCCGGCCTGATCATCAGCGAGGCCACCGCAGTCACGCCCATGGGCGTCGGCTATCCAGACACCCCCGGCATCTGGTCCGACGCCCAGGTGCGCGGCTGGAGCAACATCACCAAGGCGGTGCATGCCAATGGTGGCAAGATCGTCCTGCAACTGTGGCATGTCGGGCGCATCTCCCACCCCAGCTACCTGAACGGCGAATTGCCAGTGGCGCCCAGCGCGATCCAGCCCGCGGGCCATGTCAGCCTGGTTCGCCCGCTCGCTGAATACGTCACCCCGCGCGCCCTTGAAACCGAGGAAATTGCCGATATCGTCGAGGCCTATCGCCAGGGCGCGGAAAATGCCAAGGCCGCCGGTTTCGATGGCGTAGAAGTCCACGGCGCCAACGGCTACCTGCTCGATCAGTTCCTTCAGGACAGCACCAACCAGCGCACTGATCGCTACGGCGGTTCCCTGGAAAACCGTGCGCGCCTGATGCTCGAAGTAACCGATGCAGTGATCTCGGTATGGGGCGCCGGCCGGGTCGGCATGCACCTGGCACCGCGTGCGGACAGCCACGACATGGGCGACAGTAACCGCACCGAGACCTTCACCTACGTTGCCCGCGAACTGGGCAAGCGTGGCATCGCCTTCATCTGCGCCCGCGAAAAAGAAGCCGATGACAGCCTGGCACCAGGCCTCAAGCAAGCCTTCGGCGGCGTATTCATCGCCAACGAACGCTTCACCAAGGCGCAAGCCAACGCCTGGCTGGCCAGCGGCAAGGCCGATGCGGTGGCCTTCGGCATCCCCTTTATCGCCAACCCGGACCTGCCCGCACGCCTCGCCGCAGACGCCCCTTTAAATGAGCCACAACCAGAAACCTTTTATGGCGCCGGGCCGGTCGGCTATATCGATTACCCACGGCTGTAATGCTGCAGGGCGCGACATACCCGCCGCAATGAAATGAAAAAAGGAGCCCAAAGGCTCCTTTTTTCATGGCTGCAGCACTCTCAGTGGAGGATCTGGCTGAGGAACAACTTGGTGCGCTCGTTCTGCGGGGTGTTGAAGAAGGTTTCGGGATCAGCCTGCTCGACGATCTCGCCCTTGTCGAGAAAGATCACCCGGTTCGCCACGGTGCGGGCAAAACCCATCTCGTGGGTCACGCAGAGCATGGTCATGCCGTCTTCGGCCAGACCGATCATGGTGTCCAGCACTTCCTTGACCATCTCCGGATCGAGCGCCGAGGTTGGTTCGTCGAACAGCATGATCTTCGGCTTCATGCACAGCGCCCGGGCAATCGCCACGCGCTGCTGCTGACCACCGGACAACTGCCCCGGGTACTTGAGGGCCTGCTCGGGAATGCGTACGCGCTCGAGGAAGTGCATGGCGACTTCTTCGGCCTGGCGCTTGGGCATCTTGCGCACCCACATCGGGGCCAGGGTGCAGTTCTGCAGCACGGTCAGGTGCGGGAACAGATTGAAGTGCTGGAACACCATGCCCACTTCGCGGCGCACCGCTTCGATGTGCTTGAGGTCATGGGTCAGTTCGGTGCCATCAACCACAATGCGCCCTTGCTGGTGCTCTTCCAGGCGGTTGATGCAGCGGATGGCGGTGGACTTGCCGGAGCCGGACGGGCCGCAGAGCACGATACGCTCGCCCTGCTTGACGTTCAGGTTGATGTCCTTGAGCACGTGGAACTCGCCGTACCACTTGTGCACGCCTTCCATCAGGATCATCGGTTCAGCGCTGGTTTGTTTATTTGCTACAGACATTGAAATAACTCCTAACGCTTGTGGCCAGTGTTCAGCTTACGTTCCAAATGCATGGAGTAGCGGGACATGCCGAAACAGAAAATCCAGAAAACCAGGGCGGCAAATACATAGCCTTCGGTAGCCATGCCTAGCCAAGCCGGATCAGTGGTGGCTTGTTTAATGCTGTTAAGCAGGTCGAACAAACCGATGATGATCACCAGGCTGGTGTCTTTGAACAGCGAGATGAAGGTGTTGACGATGCCGGGAATCACCAGCTTCATGGCTTGCGGCAGAATCACCAGGCCCATCGTCCGCCAGTAGCCAAGTCCCATGGCCGCAGCAGCTTCGTACTGCCCCTTGGGAATCGCCTGCAAGCCGCCGCGAACCACTTCAGCGATATACGCCGACTGAAACAGGATCACCCCGATCAGTGCCCGTACCAGCTTATCGAAGCTCATGCCTTCCGGCAGGAACAACGGCAACATCACCGACGACATGAACAACACCGTGATCAAGGGCACACCGCGCCAGAACTCGATGAAGGTCACGCAGATCACCCGGATCGCCGGCATGTCCGAACGCCGTCCGAGCGCCAGCACCACGCCCAGCGGCAAGGCACCAGCAATACCTACGGCGGCGATCACCAGGGTCAGCATCAGGCCGCCCCATTGGCTGGTAGACACCTCACGCAAACCGAAGAAACCGCCGTGCAGCAGCCAGAACGCCAGCAGCGGATAGACCACCAGGAAAATCAGGCCATACAACGCCTTGCGTGGCATTGCCGAGACAAACAGCGGGGCAGCACCGATAACGGCCAACCACAGGGTCAGGTCGACACGCCAGCGCAGTTCGCTCGGGTAGAAGCCATACATGAACTGGCCAAAACGCTGCTGGATAAAGACCCAACAAGCGCCTTCCGAGGTGCAGTCCGCGCGGGTCGTACCCACCCAGTCGGCATTAATGAACGCCCACTGAATCAGCGGCGGCGCGATCAGCCAGACCAGGTAGGCGGCGAACAGGGTCAACAGGCTGTTGAACCAGCTGGAGAACAGGTTGGCGCGCAGCCAACCGAGTACGCCAACGCTCATTAGCGGTGGCGGTAGATCGGGTTTGAAAATATGCGTGCTCATGGCTTGTCCTCTAGCGTTCGATCAGCGCCATGCGCTTGTTGTACCAATTCATCAACATGGAAATGCTGATGCTGATGGCCAGGTACACACTCATGGTGATGGCAATCACCTCGATGGCTTGCCCCGTCTGGTTGAGCACCGTGCCGGCAAACAGCGAGACCATGTCGGGATAACCGATACCTGCCGCCAGCGAGGAGTTCTTCGCCAGGTTGAGGTACTGACTGGTCAACGGTGGAATGATCACCCGCAGGGCCTGCGGCAGGATCACCAAACGCAGGGTCTTACCTGCCGGCAGGCCTAGAGAACGGGCGGCCTCGGTCTGTCCATGACTGACCGCCATGATCCCGGAGCGAACGTTCTCGGCGATGAACGCCGCGGTATAGATGGTCAATGCCAGAGTCAGCGCCATCAGCTCGGGAATCAGCACCCAACCGCCGGTGAAGTTGAAGCCGGTCAGTTCCGGCGTGCTCCATTGCAGCGGGTTACCGGTCAGCAACACGGCCAACCCGGGCAGTACCAACAACAACGGCACGGCACCCAATGACACCGGGAACAGCTTGCCAGTGGACTCGAATCGCGCCTTCGACCAACGCGACAGCAATATGATGCCAATGATCGCCACCACCACCGCGCCGAAAAAGCCGATAAAGTTTTCCGAGGGGCTTGGGGAAGGCATATACAAACCGCGGCTATTAAGGAAGAAGGTCTGACCTAAATCCAGGCTAGCGCGTGGGCCGGGTAACGAGAGCATTACCGCGAAGTACCAGAAGAATATCTGCAGCAGCGGCGGGATATTACGGAACGTCTCGATGTACACGGTAGCGAGCTTGCCGATCAACCAATTAGGCGACAGCCGCGCAACACCGAGGATAAACCCCAGGATGGTTGCCAGGATGATACCGATCACCGACACCAGCAGCGTGTTGAGCAAACCGACAACGAAGACCCGTCCATAGCTGTGGCTTTCGTTGTAATCGATCAGGCTTTGCGCAATGCCGAAGCCGGCACTGTTGTTGAGAAAGGAGAAGCCGGAAGTAATCCCGCGCTTCTCGAGGTTGGTCTGGGTGTTGTCGAACAGGAACCAGCCGACCGCCACAATGGCAATAACGGCAATGATCTGGAATAGCCAGGCGCGCACTTTGGGGTCGGTCCAGACCGATCCGCGTGGGCGCGAGACATTTGCAGGAGTTTGCATAAGAGCCCTCAAGGAAGCCCCATGCCCGCATTAGCGGGCATGGGGTTCAGGTCATCTAGAACATGCCGGCGCCCCAGAACGGGGTGCCGGCAAAGACGATCAGCGCACTGGCGGTGCGTATTGCAGACCACCTTTGTTCCACAGGGCGTTGAGGCCACGCTCGATCTTCAGATCGCTGCCTGCACCAACGTTGCGGTCGAAGCTTTCACCGTAGTTGCCAACTTGCTTGACGATCTGTACGGCCCAGTCTTTCGGCAGTTTCAGATCCTTGCCGAACTCACCTTCGCCACCCAGCAGTCGTGCAACATCCGGGTTCTTGGTGGATTTAGCCTGCTCTTCAACGTTAGCCGAGGTGAGACCCAGTTCTTCGGCGTTGACCATGGCGAACAGCGACCAGCGCACGATGTTGAACCACTCGTCGTCACCCTGACGCACGACCGGACCCAGCGGCTCTTTCGAAATCACTTCCGGCAGAACCACGTAAGCCTGCGGATCGGCCAGCTTGATACGCTGTGCGTAGAGTTGCGACTGGTCGGAGGTCAGTACGTCGCAACGGCCAGCTTCAACCGATGTGGCGCTCTCGTCGGAAGTATCATAAGTAATCGGGGTGTACTTCATGCCGTTGGAGCGGAAGTAGTCGGAGAGGTTCAGCTCGGTGGTGGTACCTGCCTGGATGCAGACAGTTGCGCCGTCGAGTTCCTTGGCGCTGGTGACACCCAGCTTCTTGTTAACCAGGAAGCCTTGGCCGTCGTAGTAGTTTACGCCGGCGAAGTTCAGGCCCAGGCCGGAGTCGCGCGAGCTGGTCCAGGTGGTGTTACGCGACAGCACATCGACTTCGCCGGATTGCAGCGCGGTGAAGCGCTCCTTGGCAGTCAACGGGCTGTATTTGACCTTGGTCGCATCGCCAAACAGGGCAGCTGCCACTGCGCGGCATACATCCACGTCAAGGCCGAAATAGTTGCCTTTTTCATCGGCGTAGGAGAAGCCAGGCAGACCATCGCTGATACCGCACTGAACGAAACCTTTCTTCTGTACCGCGTCCAGGGTCGAGCCCGCGTGAACGAAGCCGCTGACACCCAGAACGGTTGCGGTAGTCAGAATAGCCAGAGTGGATTTCACCATCTTCATTAAAACCTCCAGTTGCTTTTGTTGTGTTTGGAGTCTCGGCCCTACTTCCGTACCCTTTTGGGGCACGTTGATCGTATCGGCAGCAACACGATCAACCGGGGATCAGACCTCAGCAAGAGTCTAGTAGCCGGTTGTTTGATCGGCCATCTAAAGCACTTACTCGCCCATTGGTCGAATGGGCTAGAGACGGATAGCGATTCGCTTATCGTCAAACATGCAGCGCTTGACGAGCCTTGTGGAAACCTCCATCAAATGGCTTCCCGTCTGTTCCATACCCGGTTTGGTAATAGTGTTACCGGCCCGGGCTACAGCATCAGTCCCGGTTGGTTATAGCAAGGCCCGTACCAAAGCCTCGCCTTTATCACCATACGGACAGGTCAAGAGCAAAACTTGTAACCTTGCGACATCTTGTTCACAGATTAGCCACTCACTGAATGTTCAGGTGCACTAAAAGATGCACGCCTGCACCACCTTGGAGCCACCCATGACTGACCCGTTGATCCTTCAGCCCACACTTGATGCCGACGCCTGCGTCATTTGGTTGCACGGCTTGGGGGCTGACCGCTATGACTTTCTCCCCGTTGCCGAAGCGCTACAGCAACAATTGCCCAGCACGCGCTTCATCCTGCCCCAGGCACCGACCCAGCCGGTGACCATAAATGGCGGCTACGCCATGCCCAGTTGGTACGACATTCTGGCCATGAGCCCGGCGCGCGCGATCAACCGCGAACAACTCGAGGCATCGGCCCAGCAGGTGATCCGCCTGATCGAAACCCAGCGCGACAGCGGCATCGACCCTGCCCGGATCTTTCTCGCCGGGTTCTCCCAGGGCGGCGCGGTGGTTCTGCATGCCGCCTTCCTGCGCTGGCATGGGCCGCTGGGCGGGGTCATTGCACTGTCTACCTATGCGCCGACCTTCAGTGACGCCATGCAACTGACAGACAGCCAAAAACAACTGTCGGTACTCTGCCTGCACGGCCGGTTCGACGATGTCGTGCTGCCCACCATGGGTCGCGCAGCCTACGATCAGCTAGCCGCCTGCGACGTCGCCGTGCAGTGGCGTGATTATCCGATGGCCCACGAGGTGCTGCCGGAAGAGATCCGCGACATCGCCGATTGGCTGGCGCAGCGGCTGACACGTTTCGCAGCGCCCAGCAAGCTGGCCTAACCCAGACTAAAGGCAACACAGGCGCAAGGATGCGCCCAGTGCTGCCGGCTGCACCCACCCGCCATGACACTACGCCGCACCGGCTTCTTGCTTTACACTGGCAACCGTTCACTCCTTAACCAATTGACGAGATGACCGTGCTCAAAGCACTCAAGAAAATGTTCGGCAAAGCCGAGGGCGAGCAGCCCAGCCCAACTAGCACGTCTGCTTCGCCAACCACGCCCCATAGCGGCGACACCCACCACCAGCAATCCAGCCGCCCGGCCAAGCCCCAGACTGCGGCCAGCGATACCGACAGCGGATCTGCGGTAGCGGGCAACCCAGAAAAATCAACCGTCAAGACCGACAAACCCCGGCGCCAGCGTGCAGCCAAACCGGTCGACACCTGGAAGCTGGAAGACTTCGCGGTCGAGCCGGCCGAAGGCAAGACCCGCTTCCATGATTTCAAGCTCTCTCCCGAGCTGATGCATGCGGTTCACGACCTAGGCTTTCCCTACTGCACGCCGATCCAGGCACAGGTGCTGGGCTTCACCCTCAAGGGCCAAGACGCGATTGGCCGTGCTCAGACCGGTACTGGCAAAACCGCCGCCTTTCTGGTCTCGATCATCACCCAGCTCCAGCAGACCCCACCGCCGAAAGAGCGCTACATGGGCGAGCCGCGCGCGCTGATCATCGCGCCAACCCGCGAACTGGTGGTGCAGATCGCCAAGGACGCCGCGGACCTGACCAAATACACCGGGCTCAACGTGATGAGCTTCGTCGGCGGCATGGACTTCGACAAACAGCTCAAACTGCTTGAGTCGCGCTATTGCGACATCCTGGTAGCGACTCCGGGCCGTTTGCTCGACTTCAACCAGCGCGGCGAAGTGCACCTGGACATGGTCGAGGTGATGGTGCTCGACGAAGCTGACCGCATGCTCGACATGGGCTTTATCCCCCAGGTGCGGCAGATCATCCGCCAGACCCCACCGAAGAACGAGCGTCAGACCCTGCTGTTCTCCGCCACCTTCACCGAAGACGTGATGAACCTGGCCAAGCAGTGGACCACCGATCCGGCTATCGTCGAGATCGAGTCGGACAACGTCGCCAGCGACACCGTCGAGCAGCACGTCTACATGGTCGCTTCCAGCGACAAGTACAAGCTGCTGTATAACCTGATCGCGCAGAACGACTGGGTTCGGGTGATGGTCTTCGCCAACCGCAAGGACGAAGTGCGGCGCATCGAAGAACGCCTGACCCGCGACGGTATCAGCGCCGTGCAGATGTCCGGCGACGTGCCGCAGCACAAGCGCATCCGCGCCCTGGAAGGCTTCCGCGAAGGCAAGATCCGGGTGATGGTCGCCACCGACGTAGCGGGCCGCGGGATTCACGTCGACGCCATCAGCCACGTGATCAACTACACCCTGCCGGACCTGCCGGACGACTATGTGCACCGCATCGGGCGTACCGGCCGTGCCGGCGCCAGTGGCACCTCGATCAGCTTCGCCAGTGAAAACGACGCCTACGCCCTGCCACCGATTGAACAACTGCTGGGGCGCAAGATCGACTGCGAGATGCCACCAGAAGTGCTGCTCAAACCGGTGCCGCACAAGCACTAAGCGCGACGCTACAAGAAACAGGCGAAGCCCAGCGGCTTCGCCTTTTTTATTGGCTGTGTAGCAATAGCGTGTTGCGTTCAGTTATCGCCACAGCATTTGAGGTGATCCGGGTCTGTAGGGTGCGCCGTGCGCACCCGTGTTCGTTGCCTGCGTTGGTGCGCACGGCCTGGGCGGCCCCGCGTCACCCTACCCGTTGCCAGCTATGCGAAAAGGGCTTAGGCCTGAATCTCCCATGCAACACGCGATTGGGACAGCGCCTTTTTATAGGCTGCCTGCTGCAGCAATGAGAGGGGTCGGCGGCGATCCATTCCAGCCCTTCAATGCTGCATATTCAACGGCGCCGGGCTAAAGCAAATCACCGCCTAGCATCTGCTCGTTGCAAAGCACGCGCTGCGCTGATATCTGTATATGCAAACAGTATTCGGTTTCCCCATGCAGCCTCAGCTCGACCCCAGCCTGTATTACCTGTCCAACTTCCACAAAGCCCTGGCCTGGCTCCGGGAGCGTCATCACGACCTGTTGCTGGCCGAGGAGCAGGCATTCCTGCAGCGCTTCGGTGAACTGGCGCTGCCCAGCCAGGCCTTGCTGGTGCGGATGATCATGCGCAAGGGCAGACACTTTCGCGCCAGCAAACTGGCTTATGTGGAAATCGGTTGCCCGCAGCAGGCTGCCCGGCCGCTGCTCGACGCTGGATGGATCCGACATGACGCCGAGCTGGCACTGGCGGAGCTGTTCGAGCTGCTGCGCAAGGAGGAGCTGCTCGACACCTTCGACGCACGCGCGCACAAAACCTTGAAGAAACCCGAACTGCTCGCTCAGTTGGCCGCTGAGCACAACGAAGCCCGCAGCTTCGCCGCCTGGTGCCCACGGCTGGACGAGCATATTTATAGCGTGGCCATCGATCCGCTTTGCGAACGCCTGCGCCTGATGTTTTTCGGCAACCTGCAGCAGGACTGGTCGGAGTTCGTCCTCGCCGATCTCGGCATCTTCCGTTACGAACCGGTCGCCCTGAGTGCAGACTCCAGGGTATTTCGCCAGCGCGAAGAAGTGGACTGCTACCTGGCGCTGCAGCGCTGCCGCGAACGTGGCGAGGCCGGCGAGCCGGTCGCCGAGGTGCTGCAACAGATCGCCGCGCTGGACTGCAGCACCGCCTTTCTCAGCATGCGCCGGGCCAAGCTGCTGTTTCGCCTGGGCCAGCACATGGAGCGCGCCGGCGAACTGGAACACGCCCTGACCTGCTATGCCGAGTGCCAATTTGCCGGTGCCCGCCTGCGGCGCATCCGCATGCTGGAGCGCCTGGGGCGTACCGCCGAAGCCCACTCACTGGCCAGCCAGGCCGCCGCTGCAGTGGAAAACGAGGCCGAGGCGCAAGGCCTGGAACGCATGCTGCCGCGCCTCAGCCGTCAGCTCGGCCTGACACCACCGCCCAAGCCGAAGCCGCCCGCGCCGGCCCGTCTCGACCTGTGCCTGCCACGGCCTGTCGCACAGAGCGTCGAATACGCGGTCAAGCTGCACCTGAGCGAACCGGATGCACCTGTGCACTATGTCGAAAACAGCCTGATCTGCAGCCTGTTCGGTCTGCTCTGCTGGCCGGCTATTTTTGCCCCACTGCCAGGCGCCTTCTTCCATCCGTTCCAGAGCCGCCCGCTGGACCTGCTCAGTGCCGATTTCCGGGCGCGCCGCGCCGAGCTGTTCAGCGCCTGCCTGGCGCAGCTTGATTCAGACGCCTACAAAGAGGTGATCCGCCAGACCTATACCGACAAATACGGCATCCAGTCGCCCTTCGTGTTCTGGGCCGCGCTCGACCGGGAGCTGCTGGACCAGGCGCTCGACTGCCTGCCGGTAGCGCACCTGCGGGCCTGGTTCCTGCGCCTGCTGGACGATATCAAGGCCAACCGCGCCGGCATGCCCGACCTGATCCAGTTCTGGCCGGCGCAGCAGCGCTACCGAATGATCGAGGTCAAAGGCCCCGGCGACCGCCTGCAGGACAACCAGCGCCGCTGGCTGGCGTTCTGCGCCGAGCACGGCATGCCGGTGGACGTCTGCTACGTGCAGTGGGCCGACGCATGAGCCAACAGCTCATCAAATACCAGGTCGCGGTGCGCGCGTTGTGCGAGTTCACGGCCAAGGTCGGCGACCTGGATCTGCGCTTCACCCCCTCGCCCACCGCCCAGGAAGGCATGACCGGCCACGCCATCGTGGTCGCCCGGCGCGGCCCTGGTTACCAGGCAGAGCTGCCGCTCGCCGGCGACTACCAGGGCCTGCAGGTGCGCGGCCGCGCCGATGGCTATGACCCGCACGACAACCGCCTGGAAGAGATCAAGACCCACCGCGGTGACATCGCGCGTATCCCGGAAAACCACCGGTTGCTGCATTGGGCCCAGGCCAAGGTCTATGGCTGGCTGCTATGCCAGCAACAAGGTCTGGCCGAAATCGACTTGGCGGTGGTCTATTTCAACGTCCTCAGCCAGCACGAAACCGCTTTCCATCAGCGCTGCAGTGCCGATGAGCTACGTGGGTTCTTCGAGCTGCAGTGCAGCCTTTTCATCGCCTGGGCCGAACACGAGCGCGCGCATCGCCTGTTGCGCAATCAGGCACTGCAGCGCCTGCGTTTTCCCCATCAGCAGTTTCGCAGCGGCCAGCGCCAGCTGGCCGAGTCGGTGTACCGCGCCGCCCGCGACGGTCACAGCCTGATGGCCCAGGCCACCACCGGCATCGGCAAGACCCTTGGCACCCTGTTTCCGCAGCTCAAGGCCTTCCCCGAGCAGGAACTGGATCGCCTGTTCTTCCTCACCGCCAAGACTCCTGGCCGGCGCCTGGCCCTGGACGCCCTGGCCACCCTGCGCAGTCAGGAAGTCGCGATGCCGCTGCGGGTGCTCGAACACGTCGCCCGCGACAAGGCCTGCGAACACCCGGACAAAGCCTGTCATGGCGACTCCTGCCCGCTGGCCAAGGGCTTCTACGACCGTCTGCCGGCCGCACGCCAGGCCGCGCTGGAACGCCAGTGGCTGAACCAGAGCAGCGTACGCGAAACCGCGCTGGCGCATCGGATCTGCCCCTACTACCTGAGCCAGGAACTGTGCCGCTGGAGCGACGTGGTGGTCTGCGACTACAACTACTACTTCGACATGGGTGGCTTGCTGCACGGCCTGACCCAGCTCAACGAGTGGCGCGTGACCCTGCTGGTGGACGAGGCGCACAACCTGATCGAACGCGGCCGCGGCATGTACACCGCCGAACTCGAGCAGACCCGCTTCGAGGCCCTCAGG
Organism: Pseudomonas sp.; assembly: GCA_030656145.1. GTDB lineage: Bacteria > Pseudomonadota > Gammaproteobacteria > Pseudomonadales > Pseudomonadaceae > Aquipseudomonas. The sequence goes on along the minus strand of JAUSOF010000038.1, from coordinate 5,390 downwards.
CGCAACGCACCGCCAGTAATGAAAGGCCCACTGGAGCGGGTCAACCGCCACTGGCAACAGTTACAGCGCGACCAGGAAGCGCCCTACCAGGTCTACCCCGCTGCTCCGGACCTGTTCATCATGGCCCTGCAAAAGGCTGTCAGCACCCTCACCGACCACCTTACCGAACAGCCGGCGGACAATGCCGCCGAGCTGCTGCACTTCTACCTGGATGCCATGCTGTTCTGTCGCCTCGCCGAGGCCTTCGACAGCCACTCGCTATTCGACATCAGCCGCACCGACAGCCCCGGCGGGCCTGCCACATCGACCCTGTGCATTCGCAATATAGTGCCGGCGCCCTTCCTCGCCCCGCGCTTCGCCGCCGCCCACAGCTGCACCCTGTTCTCCGCGACGCTGAGCCCTGCGCACTACTACGCCGACCTGCTCGGCCTGCCGGAGCAGACGCCCTGGATCGATGTCGAGTCGCCGTTCAGCGCCGCGCAATTGCAGGTGCAGGCGGTCAGCAACCTGTCCACCCGCTTCGCCCACCGCGAGTACTCGCTGGCGCCGATCGCCGCGCTGATGGCGCGCCAGTTCGCCGCACGGCCGGGTAACTACCTGGCCTTCTTCAGCAGCTACGCCTACCTGCGCCTGGTGCTGGATGAGTTTAGCGCCGCCCACCCGCAGATCCCGACCTGGGAACAATCCAGGCAGATGGACGAAGGCCAGCGCCAGGCCTTTCTCGACCGCTTCAGCAGCACCAGCCAGGGCATCGGCTTTGCCGTGCTTGGCGGCGCATTCGGCGAAGGCATCGACCTGCCCGGCGAGCGCCTGATCGGTGCCTTCATCGCCACCCTCGGCCTGCCGCAGATCAACCCGGTCAACGAAGAGATCAAGCAGCGCATGCAGGGCATGTTCGGCAACCACCTGGGCTACGACTACACCTACCTCTACCCCGGTTTGCAGAAAGTCGTGCAGGCCGCCGGCCGGGTGATCCGCACCCAGGACGACCAGGGCGTGGTCTACCTGATCGACGACCGTTTCAACCAGCCCGCCATCCGCCGCCTGCTACCGACCTGGTGGCAGGTTGATCGCTGCCGCCTGCCGCTGCTGAGCGAGCCGAGCCTCTAGCCGGCTACCCGAGAAGATGAGTGTTGTAGTGCTGGGCGGGTTAGCGGCGCCAACCTCCGAACGATCAGGCACCGCCATCGTGGCGCGCTGCGTAACCCACCAGGCGATGCCCATGCGTTGCGCCGGCTCAGCCGCGAAGGCGCTGCACCAGCCGCGCCTGCAGCTGCTCCAGCTCGGCCGGGTCGGCCTTGCTGGTGGCATGAACGCCCATACCCTGGCCGGCGAAGCGCGGGATGAGGTGCATATGAATATGGAATACCGTTTGCCCGGCTGGGGCGCCGTTAAACTGCGCCACCTGCACGCCTTCCGGCTGCAACTCGTCTACCAGCACCTGGGTCAGGTGCTGGGCTACCCGTATTAGCTTGCACAGGTTATCCGCATCGATATCGAGGATATTGCGCGCCGCCGCACGCTTGGGGATCACCAGGGTGTGACCGAAGGACTGCGGGAACAGGTCGAGGAAGGCGAGCACGTCGTCGTCCTCATACAGCTTGTAGCAGGGGGCCTCGCCACGAATGATCTGGGCAAAGATGTTTTGCGGATCGTAATTGCCATGCAGGCTCATCGGGGTTCTCCATTGCGCTGGGTTGAAGCACGCACCATACCGGTTTGCCCCCGGCGCAGGGAACCATGCACATGCTGCATCAGCCAGGTTGATGCCCACTACTACACCTATCGATTTCCTCGAAGGAACCGATAGGGGTCTTATTACCCCCGAGCAAGGCCCAGCGCCTGGAGGCTCGCCAGTGAATCATGGGCGACAGCTATAGCATCGCCGACATCGCCACCTTGCCCTGGGTGCGCAACCTGATCGGCTTCTATGCAGCCGGCGAACTGGTGCAGATCGAACGCTTCGCCAACGTCACCCGCGCACTGGACGCCTTTCTCTCGCGCCCGGCGGTGATCCGCGGGCTGGCCATCCCTACCCGCGACTGAGAGGTTGTGAAAAAACTCCCGCCTACTGCGACCGCCTCAAAACGCCCGCTGCTGGCGTTGCGCTACGGCGCTCGATATTTTCACAACCTCTGAGACCCGGGGTGCGCAGGCGACCGGCTACAGGTATCGTCTGCGCACCGCTGTTATCCAGGATCTGCCTGCCCCATGCGCAAACGCCCTCTGCACACCGCTATCCTCTGCGCCGCTGCACTTTACGCGGCGGCCACCCAGGCCAAGGTCGAGGTCGACGCCGCGCAGCAGCACAGCCTCGGCCCGGTGCTGGCCGCCAGGATCTCCGAGGACATCGCCCCCGGCGACTACGAAGCCCTGATCAAAGGCCTGCGTGCCAACCCCGGCAAATTCACCCGCAAGATCGTGCTGCTCGACAGCATCGGCGGCAGCGCCCCCGAAGCCATGCGCATCGGCCGCCTGCTGCGCGAAACCGGCTTCGACGTCCTGGTGCCCACTGATGGCGTCTGTCAGGGCAGCTGCATCTACCTGCTGGCCGCCGGCCACAAGAAGACCGTCAGCGGCCATGTCGGCCTGCACCGCCCCTACTTCCCTGCCGGCGATTCGGCCCGGGCACAGGCCGCCCACCAAGGCCAGCACTACAGCCCGGCGGCCTATTTCCGCGAAATGAATGTCTCCAGTCGACTGGCGGACGAGATGCAGCGCATCACACCGCACCGGATGCGCGTGCTCTCGGCCGAGGAGTTGCTAGGTTACGGCCTGAATTGACCCTGCTCGCGTTCAGGCAGCCCAGGCTGCCATGGGTGGAAAGGCGTTGCGCTTTCCCCCGAACTGGTTGCGCACGTTCACGACCGACCGCAACTGACCCCAGCCGCCCGTCATGATAGGCGGCTGTCGGCAAAAAGCGGACGGTCGTGTCGGTTATTCCAATTCCCTATGCCACGCATGAAATGCATCCAGTCAGGTTCTCATTCCTCTAGTGGTGATAGCTCTTCCGCTACCTACTACGCTTTTAGTGATGGACGAAAGCCATTACTATCAGCGCCTCGTAAGGAGGCGGTATGAAAAAGGTTTCGAAGCGAGCATTGGAGTGGTATCGGCGCAACTGCCGGGCGGAAGTGTTTCGACAGAAGCGCATGAGCGGCCTCGCGCGCCATCAGCGCCTTTCACTGTCAAGGTCAGTTCACTTCTCCACAGCGAAGCTCCGATTGCCTAATCTTGTCAGCCTTGGTGGGACAAGCCATCGCACTAGCCTCATTCAATACATACGAAAGCTAAAAGATCGCGTCTACGATCACAGTATCTCTAACGTGATCATAGACTTCTCCAGAATTACGGAACTACATCCTTGCGGCACGCTCCTTCTCGTGGCAGAGATTGAGCGATTGTTGCAGGTGCCTGCGGCGGCAAAGAAGCTAAGCGCGGTGTATCCGACAGACCGTGTTGTTGAACAGATGTTTCAGCATATCCATCTGTTAGAGCGGTTAGGTCTTGAGCCGAGGATTGAGGAAATCAACGCCAGCAATGTAGTTGCTTGGTTGTACACATCTGGACACGAGGGTGACCTAGATTCCATCGCCGAGGAGCTGCCCAAGATTTTGACTGAAGGCAGCAACATGGAGTTGAGAACAGCTCTTCTTAGCGGCATGGCCGAAGCTGTTGCCAACTCCTCGGAGCATGCATACGTCAAAACGCATAAAACGCCGCTGCCCGGCACAGCACCACAAAAATGGTGGTTGTTTGCTCGACAGGTTGGTGATGATGTCGCGGTAGTTATATGTGATTTGGGGCTGGGAATCCCTGGCACTTTAGAAGCGAACTGGAAAGAGGAGCTAGCTTCATATTTTAAGTCGCGTCAAGGGGTGAAGCGACAGGATCACAAGATGATTCAGCTCGCGTTTACCGTAGGCAAGACTAGTACAAATAAAAAAAACAGAGGTAAAGGGCTGAAGGATATTTTAAAAGTTGTTCGGGAACAGAAGGTTGGTAGTTTATCTATATATAGCAATCGTGGCGTTTATGCCTTGGATAATCAACGCAGCTCAGAAGCATCTCACGATGAAAGAAATAGCATTTATGGAACTATTGTCCAGTGGAAGATTCCAATAGAAGCCTTCGGCTTCGAGGTTTCTGAGAAATCATGAAAACCATGACTATATATGTCGCAAAAGATTTTTCGAAAATGCCTTGTGTTCGGAGTCGCGACGACGGTAAGAAGTCCGGTGAAGAGTTTCGCGATGATGTGCTTTTGCCTGCGCTCAGGACTCACGACAAGGTGACAGTTGATCTCAATGGTGTGCTGTCCTTGGGGTCATCCTTTTTGGAGGAGGCTTTTGGCGGGCTCGTACGCAAGGGTTATTACACTGCCAAGGAATTGAGTTCCAAGCTGACAATCAAGTTTCAGGTTGAAAGCTATGTCGCCGAGACATGGGATTATGTAAAGGCCGCTCGAAAGGAATAAATATGGAATTTAGTGATTTCGGGGAGGCGATGCGCTGGGTCCTCCCATCTCTCGTGGTTATTCTTGGGTGGTCTGTTGTTTCGCGCGGAAATGATCGCCGAGAGACAAGAAAGGAAGTTAGGCAGTTTCTCGACAGAACAACTTCCTCTGTCGAGAGTATCAGGAGGAATGCGATAGATTGCCTAACTCAAGGGATTTGCGATGGCTCTAAAAAACTAGAGTTGGCAATTGATCCTGAGCTTCTTAAAATGGAGACTGCTCTGGCGCTTTTGAATTTGAAAAGCGGAAGAGAAATTGTAAATGGAAAACGTCTGCGCAAGGCTGTGTCAGATAATGGTCAGTATCGAGTAGCTGGTCGCGAGAAGCTTGACATGGACCATCGTGTGTTGATGGAAATTAACTTATCGGCTGCGGAACTTGTCGCCGAACTCGAGAAGGCTTACAGGGATACATATCAGAAATAAACATTTTTTAAGTGGCTTTGGTAATTGCCCTGTCCATTCTGAACTTTACTTGCTTGGTTTACTTGAGCAACATTGGCCTGCGCATGTGCCCTCTGCCGAAAATCTACCCGTGCCTCGGCCGGTTAGACTTAGCGTTCATGCCGAATCGGCGCTTAGGCGCGTATAGGCCCTACGTCCGACCATAGGCGCCAAGAGAAATGTCTGGTCGACTGCTGTCGGTGATGACAGGCAACAAGCGACCAAAAGCAGACCTCCGCGGTCAGTATCAGAATGAGCCAATTAACTTGTCACCGGGTCTCCTAGCTCTGGAAAAGGGGACAGATTTATTATCCTCGTTGCCTGCGACTACTGGTTTCGCCCTTACGGCGAGTCACTTTCTCTTTGCTCGCGCGAAAGAGAAAGTGACCAAAGAGAAAGCGCGCCCGGCATCCGGGTTTCGCTACGCTCAA
>JAUSOF010000068.1 GCA_030656145.1 Pseudomonas sp. | reverse complement strand
TCAGCGTGCGCCTCGGCAGCTTCTGCCCAAGCCAGCTCACCCCACGCAACCTGCTGCTGCTCGCCGAACGCAACTGAGCCACTCAAGTTACCCACATTATCTGTGGATAACTGTGTTGATAGATTCTGAGCAGATTCACCTAGCGGCCCTGGCATCGGCCCCAGGGCTGCCTGCTTGTTTTTTAATCAACGCACAAAAGACAATAAAAACATGTACTTATAAAAAGCAACGAAACACCTCACAAAATGAAGGTGTACTTATCAAAAAACATACCCGCTTGTGCATAAGGATTTCACAAGTCGTCGCCAAAAACGCCAAAAACGGGTTTGCTTGCCGCACTTATCAACCCACAGTCACCTGCACACGGCACGCCCTGCTGCCGGCAGCCCGCCCAAAAGCACTGCCTTCAGCCCGGCTGAGGGCCATCGCTACAGCGGCGCTGCGATTGATAGAGATGCGCGCAATGCCACCAACGCATCCCCAGGATGCGCAAACCCGGAAAAACCCCTGCCCACCGACCACGTCCGAGACAAGCCTGAGAACGTCACGCACGTCTTACCAACGTTCGGCTGACCGGCCCCTTAAAATAATCAGCATAAACAATGCGCAGACGACTTTACTCGGCCAAATGAATGGATATAATGGCGACCCTGAAATGCCGGTATAGCTCAGCTGGTAGAGCAACTGACTTGTAATCAGTAGGTCCCGAGTTCGACTCTTGGTGCCGGCACCATACGAAACAACGACTTAGGCTCACCGCAAGGTGGGCCTTTTTTGTTTCTGGAGCATGGCGACGATACGCGCATCGGCAAAACCCTGCTTCGCTGCAGGCCGGCGCCGTTGCCGCGGCGCGCGCCAAGCGGCATCCAGCGCTTGCGGCCGAGGCGTTCAGCCGACAAGCTTGAGTCGGATGTTCAAAGCATGTCGAAGAAGGCACCCATTTCATGCGTATTCTGGTCACTGGCGGCGCGGGCTTTATCGGCTCGGCGCTGATTCGCCACCTGCTCAACGACACCCAGCACCAGGTGCTGAACCTGGACAAACTGACCTACGCCGGCAACCTCGAGTCGCTGGCCAGCGTCGCGGACAACCCGCGCTACCAGTTCCTGCAGGCCGATATCGGCGATAGCGCGGTGGTCAGCCGGGCCCTTGCCGAGTTTCAGCCGGACGCTATCATGCACCTGGCGGCCGAGTCGCATGTGGATCGTTCCATCGATGGCCCTGCAGCCTTTATCCAGACCAATATCGTCGGCACCTATGCCTTGCTGGAGGCCACCCGCGCCTATTGGCTGCAGCTGGATGAGGCACGCAGGCAGGCCTTTCGCTTCCACCATATTTCCACCGACGAGGTGTATGGCGACCTGCATGGCGTTGACGAGCTGTTCACCGAGAGCACGCCCTACGCGCCCAGCTCGCCCTACTCGGCGAGCAAGGCGGCCTCCGACCACCTGGTTCGCGCCTGGCAGCGGACCTATGGCCTGCCGGTTCTGCTGACCAATTGCTCGAACAACTACGGCCCCTATCACTTCCCGGAAAAACTGATCCCGCTGGTGATTCTCAACGCCCTGGATGGCAAGCCGCTGCCGGTGTATGGCAACGGCCAGCAGGTGCGTGACTGGTTGTATGTCGAGGACCATGCCCGCGCCCTGTTCAAGGTGGTGAGCGAGGGCCGGGTGGGCGAGACTTACAACATTGGCGGGCATAACGAGCAGACCAACCTGCATGTAGTGGAGAGCATCTGCGCCCTGCTTGATGAACTGGCGCCGCGCGCCAAGGGCTTTTATAAGGAACAAATCAGCTTTGTTACCGATCGCCCTGGCCATGACCTGCGCTACGCCATCGACGCCAGCAAGATCGAACGCGAACTGGGCTGGAAACCAACTGAAACCTTCGACAGCGGCCTGCGCAAAACGGTGTTGTGGTACCTGGATAACCTCGACTGGTGCCGCCGCGTGCAGGATGGCAGCTATCAACGCGAACGCCTCGGCGCACTTGAAGGAGCAGGACGATGAAAGGAATAATTCTCGCTGGTGGCTCTGGCAGCCGCCTGCACCCGATCACCCTCGGGGTGTCGAAGCAGCTGCTGCCGATCTACGACAAGCCGATGATCTACTACCCGATCTCGGTGCTGATGCTCGCCGGGATCCGCGAGATTCTGATTATCTCCACGCCCGTGGATCTGCCTAATTTTCAGAAGATGCTCGGTGACGGCAGCCAGTTCGGCGTGCGTTTCGTCTACGCCGAACAGCCGGCACCGGAAGGTCTGGCCCAGGCCTTTCTGATCGGCCAGTCGTTCATCGGCAGCGACCCGGTGTGCCTGATCCTCGGCGACAATATCTTTCACGGCCAGCACTTCACCGAAAAACTCCTGCGCGCCGCTGCCGAGCCCAGCGGGGCGACGATTTTCGGCTACTGGGTCAAGGACCCCGAGCGCTTCGGCGTGGTCGAGTTCGATGCCAACGGCCGGGCCCTCTCCATCGAGGAAAAACCGGTAAAAGCGAAATCCAGCTACGCGGTAACCGGCCTGTATTTCTACGATAACGATGTGATCGAGATCGCCAAGGCGGTCAAGCCCTCGCCACGCGGCGAACTGGAGATCACCGACATCAACAACGCCTACCTCGAGCGCGGCGACCTGCATGTCGAGCGCTTCGGCCGGGGCTTTGCCTGGCTCGACACCGGCACCCACGACAGCCTGCTGGAAGCCTCGCAATACGTACAGACCATCGAACACCGCCAGGGCCTGAAAGTCGCCTGCCTGGAAGAGATCGCCTTCAATAATGGCTGGATCAACAAGCAACAGCTGCTCAGCCAGGCCCAGGCCTTCGGCAAGACCGGCTACGGCCAATACCTGTACAAACTAGCCGAGGAGCACCCATGAAGGTGATTGCCAGCGAACTGCCGGAGGTGTTGATCCTCGAACCCCGGGTGTTCGGCGACGAACGCGGCTTCTTCTACGAGAGTTTCAACGCCCGCGCCTTTAGCGAGGCCACCGGCCTGAACCGCGAGTTCGTCCAGGACAACCACTCGCGCTCGCAGCGCGGCGTGCTGCGCGGCCTGCACTACCAACTGCAGCAGGCCCAGGGCAAGCTGGTGCGGGTCACCGCGGGCGAGGTGTACGACGTGGCGGTGGATATTCGCCGCAGCTCGCCGACCTTTGGCCAGTGGGCCGGCGTCCATCTGTCAGCCGAAAACAAGCGCCAACTGTGGGTGCCGGAAGGCTTCGCTCACGGTTTTCTGGTACTCAGCGAATACGCCGAATTCCTCTACAAGACCACCGACTACTACGCGCCGGCCCATGAGCGTTGCATCCGCTGGGACGACCCGAGCCTGGCCATCGACTGGCCGCTGGATGGCGCGCCGCAGCTATCAGTCAAGGATCAGGCCGGTATCAGCTTCGCCGATGCGCAGGTGTTCCCATGAAGATACTGTTGCTCGGCGAGCACGGCCAGGTCAGTCGCGAGCTGCAATTGAGCCTGCGCGGACAAGACGAGCTGATCGTGTGCGGCCGCGACCGGCTCGACCTGAGCCAGCCTGAGCAGATTCGCCAGCAGGTGCGTGCAGTGCAGCCCGCGCTGATCATCAATGCTGCGGCCTACACCGCGGTCGATCAGGCCGAGAGTGACGCGCAACTGGCCTTCGCCATCAACGCCACGGCGCCTGGGATTCTCGCCGAGGAAGCCGCCGCACTGGGCGCACCGCTGATTCATTACTCCACCGACTATGTGTTCGACGGCAGAAAAAATACCGCCTATGCCGAGGACGACGCGCCCAAGCCGCTAGGGGTCTACGGCCGCAGCAAGCTGGCCGGGGAACAGGCAATCCAGGCGGTTGGCGGCGCGCATTTGATCCTGCGCACCAGCTGGGTCTACTCGCTGCACGGCAAGAATTTTTTGCTGACCATGCAACGCCTGCTGCAAGAGCGCGACAGCCTGAATGTGGTGGCCGACCAGATCGGCGCACCGACCTGGGCCGGCAGCATCGCCGAGGCCACCCGCCAGCTTGTCGAGCATTGGCGCCATGGCCAAGCCGGCCCCTGGGGCCTCTACCACCTGACGGCCCTGGGTGAAACCTCCTGGTTCGGCTTTGCCAGCGCGATCGCCGAGCAATTGCACGCGCAGGGTAAAGCGACCGCGACCCTGCAGCCCATACCCACCAGTGCCTACCCCACGCCTGCGCAGCGTCCGCTCAATTCGCGGCTCGACTGCACACGCCTGCAACACGACTGGCATGTCCAACTGGGCGACTGGCACAGCGCCCTGCTTGAATGCCTGCACAGCCAGCACAGCGCTGAGCACATCACGCCGTCGACTGAGTAAGCACCCGTGCAATCCGGGACAGTCATCCCGGACTTGCCGCGTCCCGTGCGCTGCAGGGGATCCCATGTGTGAGGCGGTTCTATGTTTGGCACAGGGCTGGAGCGATGGCGGAAGTAGCCGGATAAGCCCGGAAGAACTCGGAGGGCCAGACGCGGCGCGGGTTTCGGTGGTAGGCGGCTGGGGCGACCGGTGCCAAATACCTGCTAAGCCTTAAACATCCATTCAAATCGAAGAGCCCGCATTTTTGCGGGCTCTTTGGCATCTGCCACACACAGCCTTGTGAGGCGCCAGGTCAGACCATCCAGCCAGCGGCCCAGACCACGCGGCCAATGATCTGCAGCTCGTGAAGGTTCTCCTTGGCTACCATCATTGTCTGGTAAGCGGGATTGGCGCTAATCACCGCCACGCCGCCGCCCATCTGGCGCTGGAGGCGTTTGGCATAGAGGTGGTCATCCAGGCGAATCACGTAGAACGCCTCGCCTTCAACACCGCCACGGCTGTGATCAACCATAACCGTATCCCCGTCGCTCAGAAGTGGTTCATTCGAGTCGCCGTCGATCTGCACCGCAGATAGGTTTGCGGGGTCGAGTCCCTTCTTCCGCAGGCTGTAGCGGGTGAACGCCAGGTGCGTAAGGATGCGGGCCCCGGTGCTCCAGGAGCCGTGACCAGCGCTAATGCGCGCATCGTAGAGCGGAATATATGCGTACTTGTCGTCGTCCTGCGTGGCGTCGACTAGTTGTGGGCGCATTTCGCCTTCACCAGATGCCAGCCAGCCAATATCAACACCGACGGCTTTAGCGATCTCAACGCAGCGCACCACCTTTGGTTCGCTCTGGCCGGTTAGGTAGTACTCCAGCGTGCGCCGAGGGATAGCGGTTAGTCGCGCTAACTCATCGCCACTTCCAGCCAAGTCTGCGCATTGCCTAATGCGTGCAGCCAGGTCATCACTCATTTCGCTTTCCCCCCAGAGGAAAACGAAACAGAGCATTTAAGGAAAGCGAAATTTCGCTTCCTCTCAAATCCTTTAGCAATCAATAACTTAGCCATTTATAGACACCACAAAGCTAGAAATGGAAAGCGAAACGCCATTTTTCGCTTTACCACATAGACATAACTGGCTATGTTTATGCCCTAGGTAACGTTAGACACCCCAAAAAAACCACCCTGCCAGGTGGTTAAAAAGGACGCTAGGCATGAACAAAGCCGACATTCCAATTGATCCATCCATCCGCTGGGAATGGATCAAGTACCAGTTGCGTGCGCATGGCACCTCATTGGCCAAGATCGCCAGAGACCTTGATGTAACTGGCACTGCCGTGAAGAACGCCAAGCGCAACGCTTACCCGCGCGTTGAACGCGCCATCGCCAAAGCTCTCAGCCTGAAGCCAATCGACCTTTGGCCAGAGCGCTGGAGTTCGATCGGAACCCCTCACCGTATTCGCATCCAGCGCGCGGAAAACAACGCAACTTATAGCCAAGAGCATAACCCAGCTTATGACCTTGGGCACCGTAAAAACGGCACGGAGGCTTAGACATGCGTCATGGAAAAGACGACCGCACGATAGACATCTTCGCTGTGCCGCAGCCAGTTTTGGCCGTTCCCGGCTGCGGCAACTATGCCGTGCAGATCAGTGAGCTGGTCAGCGAGATGCTCAAGGGTTCTGAGCTGGATCGCTACGAGATCGCCGCGCGCATGTCGCGCCTGTCTGGCGATGACGTAAGCAAGAACATGCTCGACGCCTGGGCCAGCCCGGCCCGCGCCGACCACAACCTACCGCTCTATAGAGCCGCGCTACTGGAAGAGGTATGCGCCAGCCATGTGCTGACCGACTGGCAGGTGAACCTGCGCGGCGGCCGGGTGGCCTATGGCCGCGAGGCGCTGGATGCCGAACTGGGCCGACTGGAGCGCGTGGCGTCAGACGCCAGCCGCAAAGCGCGAGAACTGAAACGACTGATGGGAGAGCAGCAATGAAAGGTCCGAATGCAAATGCAGCGGTACCGGCCATCCCGCAAATCGAAGTGACCGAGCGCAACCCCGAGGCTGCGTTTCGTGAGTACATCCAGACGGCTCAGCTCAGTGAACACGAATGGCAAGCGCTGTTTATCTACGCGCTGCAGCTAAAGAGTGCCCGCAGTCATGCGTAACTGGTACAGCCCCCGCGAGCTGGCTGGGTTGGCAGGCATGCCAGGCACGGAGCGCGCGATCCAAATACGCGCAAAGCGCGAAGGCTGGGAAGGCCAGCGCCGCCTCGGCAGCAAGGCCATCGAGTACGCCTTCGCCGTGCTGCCGAAGGAAACCCAGGCCGCGCTGATCGCCGAGTCGGTCGCCGCCGCACAATCCGCACCAGCAGCCGAAAGCCTGCCGATTATTGTAGAGCGTGACGCCGTTTCAGCGTCACGCCTTAGCGATGAGCAACGTTCGGTGATGACGGCGCGGCTGGCCTTTGTGCGGGAAATCGAGCGAATGAGCCAAGTGACCAGCCAGCAGCGGGCGATCATGACCCTGGTCGGCCTGGCCAAAAGCGGCGACCTGAGCCCCTACCTGCATGACCGGGTGATTCGCGCCAACGACCGCAAGAGCGAGGATCGCAGCCTGTCCGAGCGCACCCTCAAGCGCTGGTTGGCCGACTACCGCAGCCAGGGTGAAACCGGCCTTGCTCCGGGCCGCCGCAAGCAAGACATGAGTGTGCCGAGTTGGGCCAAGGACTTTCTGCGCTGCTTCCAGCGGCCGACCAAGCCCAGCGTCGAGGCCAGCTATGCCGAGTACGCGGCTAAGTGCCAGGGCGAGCGCCCGAGCATTCACGCAGTGCGCCGCTTCCTTAATAAGCTGAGCGTGGAAGCCCGCGAGCAAGGCCGGCACAGCCCTCAAGAGTTGAAGGCCTTCCAGCCATTCCGTCGCCGCACCACCAAGAACCTGCTACCGGGCGATGTGTACACCGCCGACGGCCACAAGTTCGACGCCGAGGTGATCAACCCGCACACCGGCAAGCCTTACCGCCCGGAGATCACCACGGTGCTCGATGTGGCCACGCGCCGGGTGCTGGGCGTGTCCATCGGCGAGGCCGAAAACACCATCGACGTGATGTTCGCCCTGCGTGACGCCATCGAGCGTGGCGGCATGTTCGCCATCTTCTATGTCGACAACGGCAGCGGCTTTGCCAACGACACGGTGCGCGAAGTGGTCGACCGTCTCGGCGGCGAAATGGCCCATGCGCTGCCCTACAACAGCCAGGCCCGTGGCCTGATCGAGCGCAGCCACCAGAGCCTGTGGGTGAGGGCCGCGAAGAAGCTGACCAGTTTCATCGGCGCCGACATGGACAAGCACGCCAGCAGCAAGGTGCACCGGATCAGCCGCCGGCAACTGCGCGACAGTGGCACCACCCGGCTGCTACCGACCCACGCCGAGTTCATGGCCGCCGCAGAAATCGAGATCGAGGACTACAACAACCGGCCCCACCGTGGCCTGGAAAAGTGCCGAGACCCGCAAACCGGGCGCATGCGCCACCTGAGCCCGAACGAAGCTTGGGACGCAGCACGCAGCGGCGGCTGGGAACCGATGATCGCGCCGCCCGAGCTGGTGGGCGACCTAATGCGCCCGCAAGTGATCCGCACGACCCACCGGGGCGAGGTTGCCTGGGATAACAACCGCTACTTCCTCAATGCCCTGCGCGACTTCCAAGGCGAGCAAGTGCGGGTGGCCTACGACGTGCGCGACGCCTCACGGGTATGGGTGCGCACTCTCGACGGCGAGCTGCTTGGCGAAGCCCTGCTGGATGGCAACGCCAGCGACTACATGCCGCTCAACCGGGTCGAACAGGCCCGCGAGAAGCGCGCCCAAGGGCAGATCAAGCGCGGCATCGACAAGATCGAAACGCTGACCGGCACCCGCGTGGAAATGATCGCCCCAACCACCGCACCCAGCGCCACGTTGGCGCCAGCTCAACTGGCCAACGCCCAACAGTACGCGGCCCAACTGATGGCCGCAGAGGCCGAGGCGTTTGTGGTGCCCGGTGACGCCATGGCCCGCTACCGCCTATGGCAGCAGCTCGACAGCCACCAGACCGCTGGCGGCGAACTCACCGCAGACGAAGCCAGGTGGCATGGGCGTTACCCCAGCCATCCGGACTTTGCATCCATCCAACGCATGTTTGACTTCGCGGACGAACAGGCCCGCGCTTGACCAAGGGAGCTACAAAATGAGTGTTTCCAAAATCGTACCGTTGACCAACGTGGGCCTGCTGGCCAGCGCCATCGAGCGCGCCATGTTGCGCCCGCAGGGCCTGCCCGGCCTGGTGGTGAAGTACGGCCCCAGCGGCCTGGGCAAGAGCGTGGCTGCTGCCTGGGCCGCCAATCAGCACCGCGCCTATTACGTCGAGTGCCGCGACACCTGGACCAAAATGGCGTTTCTCAAGGCAGTGCTGCGCGAGATGGCCATCAACCCGGCGCGCACCCTGTCCGACATGGTCGACCAGGTGGCCGAACAGCTCAGCCGTAGCGGTCGCCCGCTGATCGTTGACGATGTGCAATACCTGCTCGACAAGTCGGCGGCCAACATCCTGACCGACCTGTACAACGCCAGCCAGGGCACCATCGTGTTGATTGGTGAGGAGCGGGTACCGAGCAGCCTGGCCAAGCTGGAACGCCTGCATAACCGGGTGCTGGAGTGGGTGCCGGCGCAACCGGCAACCCTGATCGATATGCAGCAGCTGGCCCGCGTCACCTACCCGAAAATCACCCTGGACGACGACCTGCTGGAAGATCTGCGCAAGGCGGTGCGCGGTTGCCTACGGCGGATCGCGGTCAACCTCTACAAGGTGCACTCCGAAACCCAAGCCCTGTGCGTAGACGGCATGGACTTGGCCGCCTGGGGCAAACGCGGCTGGTTCACCGGCGAAGCGCCAGCACGGAGGGGCCTGTAATGGCAGGAAGCAAACCCGCCCACTTGCTGATGGTGGGCGGTAAAAGCCCCCGCCAGCGCGTATGGGAAGCCCTTCGCCAGCACCGCGACGGTCTCAGCGTTTACCAACTGGCGCGTAAGTCCGGCGTCGACGACGCCTCGGTGTTGGGCTGCCTGCGCTGCCTGATCGCGGGCGGCTACGTGGCGCGTAAGGGCCGCAGCTATGCCACGGCGGTCTATCCACTGCTGCGCGATATCGGTGTCGAAGCGCCGCGACTCAACCGGGACGGCAGCCCGAGTACACATGGGCATGGTGTCGAGGCGATGTGGCGCAGCCTGCGCATCATCGGCGAGGTCGATGCCCACGAACTGGCAACCAATGCCGGCGCCAGTGGCGTAGCGATCAGCATTAATGCGGCGGTTTCATACCTCGGCTGGCTACGCCGAGCGGGTTACCTGGTCTGCGTAGCTGAGGGCTCGCCCGGCAAATATGCGCGGTATCGCCTGGCCCCCGGCAAAAATACAGGGCCACGCCCACCGATGATCCAGCGCATCGGCCAGGTGTTCGACCCCAACCTGGGCGAAGTGGTGTTCCGCCAGGAACCTGAGGTGGATCTATGAGCGCCGCCCGCCTGCAAGCCTGGGGCGAGCAGCCGCCGCTGTTCGTCCAACTACTCGGTGCCGAAGTCGCCCGCAGCAACATGACCAAGACCGGCCGGCGCATCGGCATGAGCCGCACAGCCGTCAGCCTGGTGCTCGCCAACCGCTACCCATCGCCGAGCACTGCCGGTGTCGAGCGCCGGGTGATGAACGTGCTGGGGCGCCTCGACTGCGTAGCCATGGGAGAAGAGATCAGCGCCGATCAGTGCCAAAGCTACCGCGAAAAGCCCGCGCCCACCCATAACCCGCAGGCCATGCAGCACTGGAAAGCCTGCCAACACTGCGCCTTCAACCCTACCTGCAGCAGCGGCGGCAACGCCCAGGAGAAGCACCATGCTCGGACTCACTGAACGCCCCCTAAAAGTGCTGACCCCGCAGTACGCCGAGCGTCTGCGCGTGTTCAACAGCGCCGCCCGCAATCTGCAGGCCATGGGCATCCGCCTGCAGCGCATCGTTCCCCAGGACAACCTCCTGGTGATCAGCCCCGCCGACGGCCAGAGCCTGCAAAGCAAGCGCCTGACCGAGGGCTACCAACGCCACGGCTCGGCCGGCAGCACCCGCTACACCGTGTTGTTCCAGGGCGTAACCCTGGAATGGCGCGAACCGATCAGCTACACCCGCCCGGCCGAATTTGCCGGCATCGACCTGACTTTCCATTGAGGACAACGATATGAATGCACAACCGCAGATCCCCGCTGGCTTCCGGCAAGACGGCCAGGGCCGCCTGATTCCTGAAAGCATGATCAAGCCAATCGACATCGAGCGCGACCACCTGGTGAATCACCTGGTCGACCGCGCCAGCGTGCTGAGCGGCAAGCTGACCGACTTCAAGACCGCCGCCTTCGGCGACATCAAGGCCTTCATCGAGCTGAGCTTCGAGCAATACGGCGCCAAGGTCGGCGGCAAGAAGGGCAACGTCACCCTGCTCAGCTTCGACGGGCGCTACAAGATCCAGTTGGCCGTACAGGAAAGCATCGCCCTGGACGAGCGCCTGCAGGCCGCGCGCTCGCTGATCGACGAATGCCTGCGCGAGTGGACGCAAGGCGCCCGGCCGGAAGTTGTCACCCTAGTCAACGATGCGTTCCGCGCCGACACCAAGGGCGAAATCCGTACAGCCAGGGTGCTGGCCCTGCGCCGCCTGGAGATTGCCGACGAACGCTGGCAGCGGGCGATGACGGCCATCGGCGAAGCCTGCCAGGTGGTCGGTTCCAAATCCTATATCCGCATCTATGAGCGGGTCGGTGACACCGATCAGTACCAGCCAATCAGCCTTGATATTGCGGGGGTGTGACATGCAGCGCTACCACGACACCCGCCACGACCCACTGCCGCGGCACTCGACGCTGCAAGACGCCGAGCGCCTACGGCTTGAACAGGCCACCCAGGCGTTCCTGGCCAAGGGTGGCCAGGTCGAACAGATCGGCTACCAGATGAGCGATGCACCGACCACCTTTGTCATCAACCCCGAGCGCACGCCGGTCTATGCCCACCTGTACCAGCCACCTGCGGCTGAGCCTGTGCAACTGCCGGTGCCTGAGCCGAAGGCGGTGGAGCGTTCGCCTGCCCAAGACGATGACGTAGAGGTCAAGCAGGCTGCCCTGGTCATGGAAGCCGCCACCCTGGGCGACTCGCCAAAGTGGATCGCCAAGAAGTTGCACATGACCGAAAAGCGCGTGCGCCAGCTGGCCCGCGACTACCACATCAGTTTTCGCGCACAGCGCTAGGAGGCCGCATGGCTAAGCACACCATAACCATCAGCGACGAAGACGGAGGCCTTAGCATCAGCATGGCCAGCACAGGGCCGGCGACAAGCCTGGCCGGCATGACCGCCCTCGGGATGATTGAGCTTGCTCGATCCTTCGCGGTGAGACGCGGCGACTGTAACTGCCCGCAATGCCAGGTACGCCGCGCCGAGGCCAGCATTCCTCCCGGCACCACCATTCACTAAGCGAAACCGCCCTGGGCAACTGGGGCGGTCTGCCGGGCATGGTTGCCCGGTACTGATGAGCAGCCAAACGATGACCCAAGAAACCAAACCCGAGCGGAAGAAGCGCCTGGCCCGTGAGCGGTCGGCGCGGCGGCGCAAGCTTGCCCGCCAGCGTGCCGAGGCCATCGGCGAGACCAAGTTCAAGCTGAAGATCGGCGCCGGTACGGCTGCCGATATCAACTGCATCAGCCAGGCCGGCGAGTACCACGAAACCGCCGAGGCGGTAACCCTGGCTCTTCGTTTCATGGCTGGGCTGGCCCGGCGCGACCTTGCCTCCTTCCGCGAAGCCATGAACCCGAGGAACCCGGTATGAGCACCCTCGCCAAGATCCACGTAGCCAAGGCCCAGCTCGGCCTGGATGACGAAACCTATCGAGCCCTGCTGGCCCGTATTGCCGGCGTGCGCAGTGCCAAAGACCTGAACACGCGCCAGATCGGCGCCGTGCTCGCCGAGTTCGAGCGCCTGGGCTTCAAGCCTCTTCCGACGAAGAAGGCCGGTCGCAAGGCACCGAAGGCGGCGCCAGACAAGGCCGCCATGATCGTCAAGATCGAGGCGTACCTCGCCGAAGCCAAACGCCCCTGGGCCTATGCCGATGCCATGGCGCTGCGCATGTTTAAGGTAGAGCGCGTCGAGTGGTGCGATGGTGACCAGCTGCGCCGCCTGATCGCGGCGCTTGGCTATGACGCGAAGCGCCACGGGAGGCCAACGGAGTGAAACCTAAGGACCTGGAACAGTTGCAGAAGCTGGAAGAGCAACTGCCGTTGCCGGCGCATGTGCGCGAGATTGCCCGTGTAGTCGGACTGCCCAGTGCCTTGCGCCTGGTCAGCGAGTTGGGCGGAACAACCTGGGAATTTGCCAAGGGGACAAATCGCAACGGTCAAATTAAGGTGGCGGCGTTGGGCGACATTCTCGGCGAGGAGGCTGCTGCCCTGCTGACCAATCACTTGGGTGGCGGAAAAATTTATATCCCTCAGTGCGCGGCCGCCCTGCGTCGGCTGCGCGACCTGGAAATCCACCGCCAGTTCGAGCAGGCGGTGCGCGAGGGCATTACCGCCAATACAGTGGTGGCTGAGCTGGCCAGGGCGTATAAGCTCAGTGATCGTCGTGTCTGGTTCATCCTTAAGCAGTATCTAGAACCCCAACAAGACCTGCTTTGCTGATTTATGAAGCGCAGAGCTCTATTTAGGGAGATTTACATGGACTTTACTGGTCAAAGAGCCTCCGACCTTAATCATCATTGGGAGCTTGGGAACAACTGGCTCAAGAAAGCCAGAGATTGCGAAAGCTCAATTGCAGCTTCGTATGCTGCATTTGAGTTCAGGTTGGCACTAGAGCGCTTGGCTTTTCAGTATTGGTTTCAACTGGAGGGAGAGCACGCCACTATGGAAGATGCTATCCATGCGTCACATTCTCTCAAACGTATGGAACAGTTCATCTACAGGGTCGGGGGAAATCAGCTAAGGATTGATCGCCAATTTGATTTAGTGCGCATTTTTTTTGATGAACTAGGCATCGAAAGGAGTTTTGCGACTCCGCAAGTGGGCCAGCTTTCCTCCCATTGGCACACCTGTAGCGACTACTGTCACATTGGATGGACAATTTTTCAGGAGGCGTTAGAGGATCGTCTGGAGGTCTACGACAAGCTGGGGATGATTGCGGACTATCTCCGGGTTCAGATTGACGGCATCATCGGCTGGCCCGGCCTTCCCGTAGCTGAGCGCACCGATCTTAATTCAATCGTAGATGATTTTGTAACCGGGAAAATAGGTGCTGACGAGTTGAGATCGTTTATTAAATCCAAGGGGTTATGGGCAAAGGTAGTGTACAACGATGGTCGCCCTGCAGAATTTGCTGGAAGAGCCGTGCCACCTGAGAATTAAGTCCTGGTTCACCCACTGAACCCCTTCCTCTAAACCCCTCCCCACATACCGCCGACTATGGCGGCATGAAGACTCAAGCCCCCCAAGCACTGCGCCACCCCCGCGACTACGCCGCCGCCATCCTGGCCGAGCCGTTGCGCAAGCGCCGTGCCGAACTATTGCAGCTCTGCCCTGCGCACTGGCGCGACCAGGTGCGAGAGCATGTGCAAAGCGCCTTTGCCAAAATCGCCGCCTACCGCCAACACCAAGCCGGGCGAGCGCATCTGGCCCGCGAGCGACCACCCGCCGCGCCACGCCGGGAAGCGACCAGCAGCATCACCCACCACAAGAACTCCGAACTCGATGTGGGCAACAAGCACCTTGCCGGCCTGCGTGCTGTTCTCGGCAAGGGGGCAGCATGAGCCTGAAGGCTCGCGCCCTGGCCGGCGCTCTCGTCATCTCCATTCCCCTGGTCGGCTACTTCGAGGGCCGCAGCCTGCTGGCATACCTTGACCCGGTGGGCATTCCGACCATCTGCGATGGCATCACCCAGGGCGTTGAGCTGGGGCAGACGGCCACCGATGCTGAATGCGACGCCTTGCTGGCCGCCGAATTGGGTGCCGCCATCACCAGCGTCGACCGACTGACCAAGCAGCCACAACCAGACACCCGCCGCGCCGCCCTCGGCTCCTTCGTTTACAACGTCGGTGCTGGTGCGTTCGCCACGTCGACCCTGTTGCGCAAACTGAATGCCGGCGATGTGGCCGGCGCCTGCGCCGAGCTGAGCCGCTGGGTCTATGCCAAGGGCAGAAAGCTGGCCGGCCTGGTCAAGCGCCGCACCGCTGAGCGGCAGCTGTGCGAGGTGGCCTTATGAGCGGCCTGACCCTGCGCGGCGTCCTGGCCGGCCTGCTGCCCTTGCTGCTGATCGGTGCGGCCGTGCTGATGGTCGAAGCCATGCAGCGCGCCGAGCATCGCAAGGGCTACGGCCTGGCACACAGCGAAGGCCTTGCCGCCCTGGAACAGCTGCGCCGCGAGCATGCCGAGGCTGAAACTGTGCGCGCTCGCGCTGCCGAAGCCAGTGCCAAACAAGCAGCCAAACACCTGCAGGCAGAACAAGCCCGCAACGACCAGCTTGCCGCCGATCTGGCCGCGCAACAACGCACCCACCGCGAAACCACTGACCGCCTCACAGGGGAGATTGCCCGTGTTAACGACCTCTATCGGGAGGCGCTCGATACGCCGCCTAGGCCTCTGCCTGCTTGCGTGTTCACTGCTGGCTGGCTGCGCGTTTATGACGAAGCCAGCGGCGCTCGAGTGCCCCAAGCCGCAGATGCCGGCAGAACTGCTGCGCAGGCCGCCGAAGCCCGAGCCGCTGAGCAACTCGCATCAGGTATCAGCCAGCGCCAGCTCTTGGAGCACCACGTCCGCTACGCCGAGCAGTGCCGCAACACCGCTGCGCAGTTGGACCTTTTGATTGATGCCGTGGAGGGCAATTAATGCAAATGGATTTAGGCACCGTCGCCACGCTGATGGGGGTGTTCGCCACGATCATCACCGGGCTGGTCAAGCTGCTGCTCTGGCAGTTCGAGAAACGCCTGGGCGAGCGCTTCGCCGGCCAGGACGAAGCACGCAAGGTCGCCAGCCAGCACTGGGAGGACAGCTTTGCGAGGGTCATTGAACGCCAGGACAAAGACGCGGATGCCTTACAGAAACTGGACCGCGCGTTCCTCCACTTCAAGGCCGAACTGCCGCTGGAATATGTCCGCCGTGAGGATTGGGTAAGAGGCCAATCGGTGATCGAGGCCAAGCTCGATGGCCTGGCGCTGAAGTTCGAAAACATCTTGCTCAAAAAAGGAGCGCGCAATGATTGATGCTGCCAAAGCTCGCCGGGAGTCCCTGCGCTGGTACATCCTGCTTATTCTCAATACCTCCCGCCCGATCGATCCGCACGAGGCTGTTGTGCTCTCGACCGTTCAGCCGATCTACCCGGACATTACGCTGAATGAACTGCGTCGCGAGCTGGACTACCTGCACGACCGTAGCCTGGTGACGCTGAAGAAACAGCCGTCCGGGCCCTGGATCTGCGGCCTGACTCACTACGGCGTGGACATCGCTGAGTACACCATCGAGTGCAACGCCGGCATTGCACGCCCGGAAAAATACTGGAGCGTTTGACCATGCCGCCTAAAAGCAAGGTGCTCGCCCTGCCAGCCGAGGTTAAGGCTTGGCTCGACCAGGCGCTGATCGAGAACAACTTCAGCCAATATGAAGCCCTGTCCAGCGCGCTGGCCGAGCGTGGCCATAGCATCGGCAAGTCCGCGCTGCATGAGTACGGGCAGAACTTCGAAGATCGCCTGTCGGCACTGCGCACCGCCAGCGAGCAGGCTAAAGCCATGGTCGCGGCCGCGCCAGACGATGAGGGGGCGGTCAACGAAGCACTGATGCGCCTGGTGCAAGAGCAGATATTCAATAGTCTGATGGCGCAGGACGGCAAGGTCGACCTGCCCAAAGTGGCCAAGGCCGTGGCCGAGCTAAGTCGGGCGTCCGTGGTGCAGAAAAAGTGGCAGACCGAAGTGCGCACCAAGGCCGAGGCCGCTGCCCAGGCCGTGGAGAAGATCGCGCAAAAAGGCGGGCTGAGTGCCGACACCGTGGCCGAAATGCGCCGCGAGATCCTCGGGGTGGCCAAGTGAACCTTGCCGAGCAGCTCCCCAATACCGCCGACCTGGATGTGCCGGCCGTCCTACTGCCGTATCAACAAGCATGGCTGGCCGAGCAAGGCCCGCTGGTGGTCATCGAGAAAAGCCGCCGTACCGGCCTGACCTGGGCCGAGGCGGCCGACGATGTGCTGCTGGCCGCCTCGGCCAAGAGCGCGGGCGGCATGAACGTCTATTACATCGCCTACAACCAGGACATGACCATCGAGTACATCCAGGCCTGTGCGATGTGGGCCCGGATGTTCAACCATGCCGCCAGCGAGATCGAGGAAGGCATCTGGGAAGATGGCGACAAACACATTAAGACCTTTGGCATAGGGTTTCCCGGCAGTGGCCACCGCATCGTGGCGCTGACCAGTCGGCCGTCCAACCTGCGCGGCCGCCAGGGCCGGGTGGTGCTCGATGAAGCCGCGTTCCACGAGCAGCTGGAGGAAGTGCTCAAGGCAGCCCTGGCCCTGCTGATCTGGGGCGGGCAGCTAAAGGTTATCTCGACCCATAACGGCGTAAAGAATGCTTTCAACAGCCTGATTCAGGACATTCGCGCGGGTAAGCGCAAGGGTGTGGTGCAGCGCATCACCTTCCGCGATGCGGTTGCCCAGGGCCTTTACCGGCGTGTGTGCATGCGCCTGGGTAAGGAATGGTCGCAGGCCGCAGAAGATGCCTGGATGGCCGACGTGTATGCCTTCTATGGCGACGGCGCCGCCGAGGAACTGGACTGCATCCCAGCCGAGTCGGCCGGCGCTGCAATGTCCCGCGCTCTGGTCGAGTCGCGCATGGTCGATGCCCCCGTGCTTCGCCTGAAGATGGCAGACGAGTTCACCCACTGGGAAGAACGCCTGCGCGAAGCCGAGATCCGCGACTGGTGCGAGCGCGAGCTGCTGCCGCTGCTCAAGCTGCTCGATCCGCACCAGCTGCATGCCTTCGGCGAAGACTTCGGACGTACCGGCGACTTGACGGTGATCGCACCCTTCGCCATTGGCCTCGATCTGCGTTGTCGTGTGCCCTTCCTGGTCGAACTGCGCAACATGCCGTATCGCCAGCAGGAACAGGTGTTGTTCTACATCGTCGACCGCTTGCCGCGCCTGATGGGCGGCGCCATGGATGCCACCGGTAACGGCGGTTACCTGGCCGAGGCAGCGGGCCATCGCTACGGCGGTTGCATCCAGCAGGTGAAACTGTCCGACCGCTGGTACATGGACAACATGCCGGCGTTCAAGGCGGCGTTCGAGGATGCGCTGCTGGAAATACCCCGCGACGCCCTAGTGCTCGATGACTTGCGCGCCCTGCAGATGATCGACGGCATCCTCAAGCTCGGCAAAGGCCGCACCCAGGGCGGAGACGGCCAGCGCCACGGCGATGCGGCGATTGCTTTGGCACTGGGCTATGCCGCCACACGCCTGGAGGTTGAGGCCTACGGCTATGAACCGGTGCGCCCCGACCGCAACAACAAGCACGGATTCGATGACGACGCCGGCCCGGTCAATACCTGGTCGGCTGGAGGTGTTCTGTAATGGCTGAATCCGCGATCCTGGACGCAAACGGTAAGCCGTTCCAGAAACAAAGCCTGCTGCAAGAGGCCATCCAGGCCACCACCACGGGCGTGCACCAGGCCTGGGGGGTGGACTCGATATCGTCAGCGCTCGACCCGACGCGACTGCGCACCATCCTGCAGGACGCCGCGACCGGTAATATCCTGGACTACTTGGTGCTGGCCGAGGAGATGGAAGAGAAGGATCTCCACTACGGGTCCGTGCTGGGTACTCGCAAGCGCGCCGTCTCTGGCGTGCCTATCAGCGTCGAGGCCGGCAGCGAGGATGCCCGCGATAAGGAAATCGCCGAGGCGGTGCGCAAGTTGGTCGAGGCCCCAGAGTTCGACGAGCTGGTCAGCGACCTGCTCGACTCTCTGGGCAAGGGCTTCTCGGCGGTCGAACCCATCTGGGAACTGCAAGGCGCCCAGCTCTGGCCGGTGCGCTACGAGCACCGCGACCCGCGCTGGTTCCAGTTCGACAAGCTCACCGGACGCAAGCTGCTGATCCGCGAGGAAGCCGGCGACGGCCGCGAGATCCCGCCCGGCAAGATGATCATCCACACGCCCAAGCTCAAATCGGGCATCCCTATACGTGGCGGCCTGGCCCGCCTGGTTGCCGTGGCCTATATGTGCAAGGCGTTCAGCCTCAAGGACTGGATGCGCTATGCCGAGCTGTACGGCATGCCGATGCGTATTGGCCGCTATGGCCTGGGCGCCAAGCCTGACGATATCGCCGTGCTGCGCCGCGCCGTG
Source organism: Pseudomonas sp. (assembly GCA_030656145.1). Lineage (GTDB taxonomy): Bacteria > Pseudomonadota > Gammaproteobacteria > Pseudomonadales > Pseudomonadaceae > Aquipseudomonas. The sequence continues at coordinate 31,262 of JAUSOF010000068.1, read as the reverse complement.
GCCCAGCTCGCCGCCGACGCGGCGGCCATCCTGCCCAAGGACATGCTGATCGAGTTCCAGGAAATCGCCAACTCAACGGGCGGCGCCGAGCTGTTCGAGAAACTCGCCGAGTGGCTGGACAAGCAGATCAGCAAGGCAGTGCTCGGCCAGACCATGACCACCGACGACGGGTCGAGCCAAAGCCAGGCCAACGTGCACAACGACGTGCGCATGGACATTCTCAAGGCCGACGCCAAGCAGTTGGCCGCCACCCTCAATCGCTACCTGGTGCGCTTGTTCGTTGACCTGAACTACGGCCCGCAAGAGAACTACCCGCGCATTGTGCTGCAGGTAAGCGAGCCGGAAGACCTCAAGTCCCTGGCCGATGCGCTGGCACCGTTCATTGATCGCGGCCTGCAGGTGGAGCAATCGGCGATCCTGGATCGCTTCGGCCTGGCCGCGCCGACCGATGGCGCCCGGCTGCTGCAGCCGCAGCACTCGGCGCCACCGCTGGCACCCGGTCTGAATGCCGAGCGGCCGTGCACCTGTCCGGCCTGCGGTGGCCACCGCCGTGCGCTCAACCAGGAGCAAGCTCAGCGCGACAACCTGGACGAGCTGTCTACCGAGGCTGCAGCGGAGTGGGTGCCGCTCATGAGCCCGGTGCTCGACCCGGTGCTGCAGCTGGCCGAGCAGGCCGAGGACTTCGAGGGCTTCCGCGCCGGCCTGGCTGGACTGCTGGAGCAGATGGACGACAGCGCGTTGATCGAGAACCTGGCCCGCGCGGCATTCAAGGCGCGTGGCCTGGGTGATGGGGGGGATGCGCTGTGAGCCTCACCCCACAATCGCCAGGGCCAGTGCCAAAGGACGCGCTGAAGTACTTGCGCGCCAAGGGTGTGCGCGTTGGCTTCGATCATCACGACGTATGGGCCGAGGAGCATGCCACCTCCTGGACGGTGGCCAAGGCCATGCGGCTCGATATCCTCGAAGCGATCCGCGCCCATGTCGACGAGATGGTCGAGGCCGGCCAGAGCTTTGGCGAGTTCAAGCGCGAGCTGCAGCCGGTACTGCAGCGCCTGGGCTGGTGGGGCCGCGCGGATATGCTCGACCCACTGACCGGGGAAACGCGCGAGGTGCAGCTCGGCAGCCCGCGCCGCCTGCGCACCATCTATGACGTGAACCTGCGCACCGCCCATGCGGCAGGGCAATGGCAACGCATCCAGCGCACGAGCAAGACGCACCCCTATTTGCTCTACCAGCTAGGCCCCAGCCGCGAGCACCGACAGGAGCATGTCGGCTGGGCCGGCATTCTGCTGCGTGCGGATGATCCCTGGTGGCAGACGCACTTTCCACCCAACGGCTGGGGCTGCAAGTGCTGGGTGCGCCAAGTGAGCAAGCGCGAGGCCGAGCGCCTGCTTGCCACGGGCAAATACATGACAGCGGCACCTGACCTGGGCATGCGGGAGTACGTCAACAAGCGCACAGGCCAGGTGGTCAGCGTGCCCAAAGGAATCGAGCCGGGTTGGAACTACAACCCCGGTGCGGTATCCAGGTTGGCCAAGGCGCAGCAGCTCTTGGATGAAAAACAGCCGCAAGGTGACACGACCTAAAACGTCGCCCAAGCGCCGATCAGCGCATAGGGGCTACCGTGGTAAGGGTTTGGACGTGATTTACGTTTCTAACGCGGTTCTAACGCTGCCTGATTACAATCAGGCAGCTACTTAAGAGCGTGCAAACATCACTAGTGCCAACGATGTCGGCAATTCAGGTAGTCGGCTCCAGCCCGTCAAACAAAAAACCTATATTGTCAGAGTGCAGTGAGCTTTTCTCATCCTCAGTTTTGGCACTGTTGTTGTAGAGCGTTACTCGCGCAATACGACAATGAGCGCCCGCGTTCTCCGCATCGCGGGCAAGGCGTTGAATGACGAAGGGAGCTGGGTATCGCTTGGCAGGATAAACGGAAGCCTCGAGCTGAACATGAAAACACACGCCGTTTTTATTCGCGATAAGGCTAGGGGAGTCGGCTCTATTTTCGCTGAACCTGTGAATTTGGAAGCCTTGGTGTGAAAGCACCTCGATGACAAAATGCAGGGCTTTGAGGTAGTGCCCATTCTTCCCCGATGGGCTGATGTCATTTGGCGCTGGCAATGGCGGCGCTAAAGAAGTTTGACTCGTCAGTTTTTTCTGAGGTACTGGAGCAATCTCGGATTCAGCCACCCCGATCAAGTCATCGCCAAAGTAGTTTTTCTCTCGTGCGCTTGGATAGCCATTCAGTATTCCCTCGCCAATAATATTCTCGGCTACCTCTCTGGCGGCATCGCGCGACTCAGGGCTGAGCCCGGCGCTATGCTCATAGATGTCCAGAAAACGCAGAATTCCATTCGCCAGAAGGAATCGAAACTCAGGTGCGGGACAGTTAAATGTCCAGTTAACCACCCCCGTTAGCCAAGCGTCTTCGACCCGGCAGCCCTGTGACTTGATTAGATTCGACGCGAAGGTCGCTATTTGACCCGAGTCACCAGGATTCAGATTGGTGGCGTCAAACCACTTTCCAGCCAAGGCCACCATCTTGCTCCGCTCAACTAGCCATCCGATCATGAGGCACTCCCTATAGTTTGAGCCGCATGCGCGACCTCTATTGGCCTACGTCCTGAAACGCCAAACTAGCAGACAAGCGCATTAAAATCATGGTGCTAGGAACCCTCCATTGCTGGAATGGCCGCCAATTAAGCATCTGCGTAACGCAAGCCTTGCATACCACTGATGCGCTTCAACTGACGTATTAGTGTTACACCGTTGAACATAGTGCTTTCGGAAAAGACCGATAAAAGAGCCGACCGACCCAGGTGTACCACCACCCAGGTCAGCCGCCAAACCCGCAGAACCAGCCTGCAAGCCCAGCTAAGGCCCTCGCCTCGTCGACGAAGCGCGGGCAACTTATCACCTGGCTATCCATACAGTAAAGGCTTGCACTATGACTTCTCCAATAATCCCTTGGATGGGTGGCAAACGCCGCTTAGCCGACCGCTTGATTCCGCTGTTTCCACCCCATGAGTGTTATGTCGAAGTGTTCGCCGGAGGCGCAGCATTGTTCTTCCTGCGCCCCCAGCCTGCACCGGTCGAGGTACTCAACGATATCAACGGCGATCTGGTGAGCCTGTACCGGGTGGTACAGAACCACCTGGAAGAGTTCGTGCGCCAGTTCAAGTGGGCGCTGTCTTCGCGTCAGCTCTTCGAGTGGCAGAAGCAGACCCGCCCAGAGACGCTCACCGACATCCAGCGCGCCGCCCGGTTCTTCTACCTACAGCACCATGCCTTCGGCGGCAAAGTCAGCGGGCAGAACTTCGGCACCGCTACCACCGGCCCGGCCATCAATCTGATGCGCATAGAGGAAAACCTATCGGCCGCCTGGCAGCGGCTCGCAGGCACCTACGTGGAGAACCTGCCCTGGCTCGACTGCGCCGAGCGTTACGACCGGCCGCACACCTTCCTCTACATGGACCCGCCGTACTGGCAGACCGAGGGCTATGGCGTCGATTTTCCGTTCGCCGAGTACGAGCGCATGGCTGATTTTATGCAGCGTTGCAAGGGTAAGGTGATGGTCAGCATCAACGACCACCCGGACATTCGTCGGGCGTTTGCTGGCTTCCACATGGAAGAACTCGACATCAGCTATAGCGTTGGAAACCAACGTAGAGGCAAGGCCGAGAGATCGGGGGAACTGGTGATTATGAACTGGGAGCCAAGCGCATTAGGGGACCTATTCTGCTGATGCGCTCGAGTCGTCACACGCCTTGCTGATCAAGCCAGGCTGGCGGACGCACTTCAAGGTGTCGTCGCTGCCGTTTCCAAAGCCGGGGCAGCCGTTACCGGATCGGTGGAAGTTGTTATGGCATCAACGTGTCACTTGTTCGGTTAGTGATGTCGTAGCAAGCTAGACGCAAAAGGAGCTTAGATGAGAAGTACACTGCAGCGGATCTGGTTAAGGGATAAGCACACTCGAGATGCGAATAAGTTGCGCAAAAAGCGCAATATCTGTAATTGGCCTATCCATCGTGATAAGGCGCTCGAGGTCTTCCGGGCATTTGCGCAGGTAACTTCTGAGGCTAATTACTCACAATTCGAGATTGTCGAGAGTGGCTCTAGGCCTGAGTTTTCGGGAGACTGGGGGATTTTCCATTATGGAGAAGACAATATTTGTCTGAACTTTAAGGACCGGCCCACAGGTCACTGGACTGAGCGGGTACAACAGTCTGGCAAAAAGGAGATTGTTAAAGAGATTGAGTCTGGCGCAGGCTTGGTTATCTACCACAGCTCACACAACGGCTATGTACAGATTTTCTTTGCGGCATCCGAAATCGAAGAGAGGAAACGGTCTGCCAGAGAGCTTTTGATGAGTTACCACAGTGACATGGACGAGCTGACCCCCCATCTTGTTATGACGCTGATTAGGAAATTCCTCATTTTTGCCCGGGTAGACAGCAGCTTAGAAAACGCCTCATGGCTGGAACAGCTGCGCGTCAGGTGGTGGCGCTTCGTCGATGCCCGAAATCGCAAGTCTATAAAGGGGGATATAGACGTACTGCTCACGCCATGGGAAAAACTGATTTTGGTAGCGTTGGCCAGTTTCGTTACGTTTATTATCGGTGTGTACACCTCGGAAGAGACAAGGACAATACTGAAAACACTGAACCCCTTCCTCTAATCCCGCCCCCCTTATGCCGCCGACTATGGCGGCATGAACACACAAAACGCCCCACACAATCGCACCACCTCCACGGCCCTTTGCTTTGAGCTGAGCGCCGATGTGCCCGACTGGGTCGAGGTGTTGCCGCCTGGCCCGTCCGTGGTTGGCCGCGATGGCCGCACCTGGTCGTATGACGCGGCCGAGGTGCTGGCCAACACTCAGGCACACGTCAAAGGCGCCGAGCTGCCGTTCGACTACCTGCACGCTACCGAACTCAAAGCACCGCAAGGCGATGAGGCACCGGCTGCCGGCTGGGCGCGGGAATACCGCATCAACGCCCAGGGCGGCATCGACGCCCGCGCCGAGTGGACGCAGAAAGCCCGCAACGCCATCAGCGAGCGCGAATACCGCTACCTGTCGCCGGTGTTCCTCTACGACGACAGCGGTCGCATCCACCGCTTTTCCAGCTTCGGCCTGGTCAACAAGCCAAACCTGGTCATCAAGGCGCTCAACGCCGAACAAACCCCCACCCTGGAGAACATCCCGATGCTTGCAGCAGCCATCCGGGCAGCCCTCGGCTTGCCTGAAAACGCCACGGAGGAGCAAGCCGTGGCGGCGATTCAAGCGCTGAAAGACGCCGAAAAGACGGCCTTGAACAGCGAGAAAGCCCCGTCGTTGGCGCTGTATGTGCCGCGTGCGGATTACAACCACCTGGAGCAGCGCGCCGTTAACGCCGAGCAGACGCTCGCCCAGCGTGACAAGGATCAGTTGACGACCGCTATCAACGGCGAGATCGATGCGGCGCTCAAGGCCGGCAAGATCACCCCGGCCACCAAGGCGTACCACGTCGCGGCCTGCCAGGAGAAAGGCGGCCTGGAGCGCTTCCGCGACTTCGTCAAAGCCGCGCCTTCGGTCACCGATCCGCTGCTGGATGACCGGCAGATCGAGACCACCAAGACCGCACTCAACGCTGAGCAGCAGCAAGCCGCTCAGATGCTCGGCATGTCCGAGGCGGAATACCTCAAAGACGTACTGAAGGAGGCTAAATAATGGCCGTCACTATCACTGCAGGACTGCTGCAAGCGTTGTTTGCGGGCTACCGCGCGGAATACCAGAAAGCCTTCGAGGCGGCGGAACCGCAGTGGTCGCGCGTGGCGACGCTTGTGCCGAGCAGCACCGCAACTAACCTTTACGGCTGGTTGGGTCAGTTCCCGATGCTGCGCGAGTGGATTGGTGCCCGTGTTCTCAAGGACATGGCCGCCAATGGTTACACCATCGAAAACAAGCTGTTCGAGGGCACCGTTGGTATCAAGCGCACCTTGGTCGAGGATGATCAGGCCGGCATTTTCCGCCCGATGTTTGCGGAAATAGGCCGCGCCGCGGCCTACCACCCGGATGACCTGGTGTTCACGCTGTTGAATGCAGGTTTTACCACCGCGTGTTACGACGGCCAGAACTTCTTCGATACCGAACACCCGGTTTACCCGAACGTGGACGGCACTGGCACGGTGGCGCTGGTCAGCAACGTTGACATTCCTGTCGCCGACCCCGGCCCCACCTGGTACTTGCTCGATGACAGCCGGGTCATCAAGCCGCTGATCTTCCAGGAACGCAGTAAGGCCGAGCTGGAGAGCAAGACCAACCCAGCGAACAGCGATCACGTGTTCGACCATGACGAATACGTGCACGGGGTGCGCTACCGCTGCAACGCCGGTTTTGGCCTGTGGCAGATGGCCTTCGCCTCGCAGCAGCCGCTCGATGCTACGCACTACGGCAATGCCCGTAAGGCCATGCGCGAGTTCAAGGCTGACGGCGGTCGCCCGCTGAAGATCAAGCCGAAGCTCCTGGTTGTGCCGCCGGCTCTTGAAGCCCAGGCGCTCGCACTCGTGGCCAAAGACGAAAACGGAGGCAACCCCTGGGCTGGCTCTGCCGAAGTCATGGTATGCGACGAATTGAGCTAAAGGAGCGCCGTCATGATCATTCGCATCAGATCCAAGCGGGACGGTTACCACCGCTGTGGCGTCGCCCACCCGAAGGTAGCCACTCAACACGCGGCCGAGCGCTTTACCAAAGCCGAACTGGAGCGGCTGCAGGCCGACCCGGTGCTTACCGTCGAGCTGCTCGATGGCCAGCTGGTGGAGTCTGGTTCGGCTGACGGTTCCGCTTCTGCTGACGCTGGCAAGGGTGCCAAGCCGGCAGCGGCCAAACCTGCGAAAGCTCCGGCCGCGAAAGCGGTCAAGGCTGGCGCTAGTGCCAAACCTGCCGCAAAACCCAAGGCCGTGACCAAGCCGAAACCCGCAATGCCGCCTGTTGAGCCGACTCCACCTGTTAAGCCAGCAGCTGAACAGCAAGAGGAAAACCAACAGCCAGGCAGCGAGGAGTAACCCATGGCCTACGCAACGCAGGAAGCACTGATCGAGCGGCACGGCCTGGATGCCGTGCTGCTGGTCGCCGACCGCGACGAAGACGGGGTGGTCGATGCTGCGGTAGTGGAGAAGGCGCTGGCCGACGCCACCGCCGAAATCGACACCTATGTCGGTGCCCGGCATCGGCTGCCGCTGCCTTCGGTACCCGAGGTGCTGGTGCGCCTGTGTTGCGACATCAGCCTCTATCGCCTGTCCGCCGACGCCGGCAGCAACACCGAGGAAAAGCGCAAGCGTTTCGAGGATGCCATCTCCCTGATGGTTCGTATCGCAGGCGGCAGTGTCTCCCTCGGTTTGCCGACGCCGGTTGAACAGGAAAGCAGTGGCGAGGCTTGGTTCGAAAGCCAGCCCAAGCGCTTTGGTGGCCTGCTGTGACCGGGGCTGCGATCAGCGCCAACCTGGCGTTTGATCCGCGTTTAGCGGGTCGGCTGGAGCGTCTGGCCCAGCTCGACGTGGTGCCGCTCCTGGAGGGAATCGGTGCCGAGGTGGAAAGCCAGACGCGCCGCCGGATTGCCGAGGACAAACAAGGCCCGGCCAACGAGCCATGGCCGGAATGGTCAGCCGACTACGCCGAAACCCGGCACAGCGGCCAGAGCCTGCTGCAGGGCGCTGGCCACTTGCTCGACAGCATCACGTTTCAGGTCGATGGCGACAGTGTGTTGGTGGGCAGCCCGCTGGTTTATGCGGCCACTCACCAGTTCGGCGACCCGGATCGCGGCATTGAAGCGCGGACGTACTTGGGGCTTGAAGGCCAGGACTACGACGACGTGGTGGGCTTGATCGAAGACTACCTGGAGGAGTTGGCAGATGACTGAGTTAACCGCCGACCTGGTACTGGAAGGCCTCAAAGCCTGGGCCGAGCAGCTGTACCAGGCCGCCTCGCCCAAGGTCGAGGTGGCCTTGCATGGTGGTCGTTTCAGCGTTGCCGATCTGGAGCGCTACGCCACCAAGGCGCGCGCCTGCCGCGTTGCCCTGGAGGGGCTCAAGTTCGAGCTGAATGGTCGCGGGCGGTTGATCGCCCACGGCCATGCGGTGGTGGTGGTACTCGCTGGCGATGCCGGCAGAGCCATACCCCGCGCCCTGAACGTGCTGCAGGTGGCCAGCACGCTGCAGGCGGCGTTACCGGGCAGCAAGTGCGGCCTGGAGCTGGAAGACACCATCGACGCCAAGAACGTGCGCGCCGCCAACCTGTACCACGCCGGGCTGGACAAAGCCGGCACCGCCGCCTGGGTCATCACCTGGCCGGTGAAATTTGAACACCCCCGCGTCCCCTAGGAGGGCACATGGCAACTAAAGATGCTCTGGCCGGTATGGCAGAAAATAAACAGCCCGAGCAGGTGAAAGTGAAGATCACCCGCAAGGCAGGTCACCGGCATGCAGGTGTGAAGTACCCCCAGGGTGCGGACATCGACGTGTCGCCGGCTGACGCAAAAATCATCGTGCAGACCCTCAAGGTCGGCGAACTGGTAGGGGGTAAGTAACCCATGGCACAGCCAAAAGTATTTAAAGGCATCGGCGTTGTCCACGCCAAGCCTAAAAGCAAGCCGGCGGCGCCGTTGCGCGACCTCGGCGACGTTGAGCAGCTCAAGGTCGCCCACCGTTCCAACTCCATGACCTGGAAGCAAAACCGCCGTCCTGGTGGTGGCAACCTGGCGCGCCTGGACACCCTGGAAGGGGCAGACCTGACCGTACAAATGCAGGAATGGACGCCTGAGAACCAGGCCATGGTGCTGCAGGGCAAAATCGTCGAGCTGGAGGCCGAAACCGTAACCGGTGAGGCCATCGTGCTGCAGCCGGGGGGGCTGTGCGTGCTCGAATTTCCGGGCGCTACCAGTATCACCATCACCGAAACCGCAGGCAGTACCCCGGTTGCGCTCTCGGCTGTTGAGGTGACTGCTGCAGGCGTGCGAGTGCCGGCCGACAGCACGGTCATCACGGCGCCAACCCCGTGCACCATCGCCTACACCAGCACCGTGGCCACGCGCATCGAACCGCTGGTCGAAGCCGGCGAGGAGTACTACCTGGTGTTCGATGGCTTGAACGAAGCGGACAGCAACCGCCCTTGCATCGTCGAGGTGTGGCGCTGGAAGGCGCCGCCCGCCGAGGAACTCGCGCTGATCGATACCGGCAACCCCGGCAAGCTCCTGGCCAAGGGCGAGATGCTGGCCGACCCGTCGCGCCCGGCCGATGAGTCGCCGTTCTACCACGTCACCTGGTTGTAACCACCCGCCGACGCGCCGGGCCTTTCTGGCCCGGCTTTGGAGCCTTAAAGATGAGCATGACCCTGAGCAAAATCGTTCAACTGGGCGAGCTGCGCGTGACCGTGCGCGAGCTGACGGTGGGCGAGATCCGCGCCTGGATGAAGCGCACCGCCGAAAGCTCAACCCACGAGCTGGTGGATGACACCCTGATCGAGGAGAGCAGTCTGGCCGACCTGCTGACAATGAGCGACCTGCGCACCGAGCACCTGGAAGAGCTTACGCCCAGCCAGGTGCGTCAGCTGCTCGACGCCTGTCGTGAGGTGAATCAGGATTTTTTCGCCCTACGGGGGCGCGTCGAGGCGCTGGGAAAACAACTCCTCGATCAGCTCTCGAACGACTCGAACGCAACGCTAGCACCTTGATACGCCACGGGCACACGAACCTGTGGAGTTACCCCTGGGGCGTTTGGCAGTCAGCGTTAGAGGAAGCGATCAGCGCGGCCGAGGCGCGGCAAACAGGGCGCTGAGATAGAGCGCCAGGCCGGTGATCAGCAGTGTGCCGATCACCACCAGGGCGAGAACCGAGGCAACGAAGCTGGGGAACATGGCCCAGCACAGCGCCAGGGCGAGGAAAACAACGTGGTGAAGTTTCATGACTGATGTGCGTCTCTCAATTTCCGTTGATGCCAGCCAGGGCCGCCAGTCGCTGCAGGACTTCCGCGCGGGCTACAAGGCGCTGGTCGATCAGCTGAGCAAGCCACTGGGGCAGCTCTCGGCCTTTCGCGATCTGCAGTCAAGCCTAGTCGAGAACGAAGCCCAGCTCCAAGCTACGCGCTCGCGCATCCGTGAGTTGGCTGACGAGTTGACCCGCGCGGAGCGGCCGACCAAGGCGCAGCAGCAGGCGTACCGGGCGGTAACCGGTGAGGCGCGCGCCCTTGAACAAGCAATCGCCGGCCAGAAAGGCCAGCTCGCGCAGCTGTCCGGGGCGCTGAAAAGTGCCGGAGTCGACACCAACCACTTGGGCAACGAACAGAAGCGTTTAGCGGCCGATTTGGCACAGGCGAGTAAGGCGGCTGACCAACAGACACGGGTATCTGGCGCCCGTACTGCGCTGGGAGTGCGCCCACATCGCGAGGTTCGTGGCGAGATCGTCCAGCTGCAGCGGCAGTACCAGGTGTTGCAGCGTACGGGCATGTTGACCACTGCCGAGCTGGCTCAGGCCAAGGTTCGCTTGCGCGAGCGCGTGGGCGAGCTACAGGTGGGCACCAACGGTTGGGCGCAGAGCCTCGGCCAGGCACGGCTGCAGGCCGGTGTGGCGGTCGCCAGCATGGGCGCGATGGTTTATGCCGGTGGTGCGCTGCTGCGTTTCTATGCCCAGTACGCCCAGCGCATGGGTGAGGTCAACAGCATTACCGACCTGAGCGCGCAGCAGTTTCAGGCGCTTTCCACCGATGTGCGCCAGCTCAGCCAGGACATGGGCAAGGATGCCGCCCAGTCGGCTTCGGCGCTGTACGACATCCTCTCGTCCGGCGTTTCAACCGATAACAGCATCAGCACCCTGGCGCTGGCCACCAAGGCTGCCGTGGCCGGGGTGACCGACACCGCGACGGCAGTACGCGGCGGCCTGGCCATTGTTAACGCCTACGGCGAAGGCATCGAGAACCTGGGTCTGCGCTATGACCAGATGTTCCTGGCCGTGCGTGACGGTGTGACCACCTTCCCCGAGCTGGCCAGCTACATCGGCGATGTGCTGCCCACCGCCAAGGCGGCCAGCGTCGAGTTCGGCGAGGTGGCGGCGGCGATTGCCTTGATGACCAAGGCCGGCATACGCACGCCGCAGGCCACCACCGCACTCAAGGGCGCAATCAACGCCCTGGCGGCGCCTGGTGATGCGGCCAAGAAAGCCATGGCCGAGCTGGGTATTGAGTGGCGTGGCCTGACCGCCACCCTGGAAGACATCGCCAGCCGTAAGCTGGGCCTGGCGGCCCTGCGTGAGATCCTGCCGGACGTTGAAGCCCGCACCGCCGTGCTGGCGCTGACCCAGAACATGAGCGGGCTCAAGGCCGAAGTCGAGGCCATGGGCAACGCCAGCGGCTCATTGGATGCCGCCTACGCCAAGATGGCGGATACCCCTCAGGCCGAGATGGATCGTTTCAACGCATCCTGGGGCGAACTCAAGCTGCAGCTGGGTGAGGCGGCCACCGCTGTTTTGCCGCTCATAGCGGGCGCCGGGGCGCTGGTTAAAAGCTTCAATGAGCTGCCACCGGTTATGCGTAACATCATCGCCAGCGGGATCGCCCTGGTGGCGTTCACGGTGGCTGTGCGTGCCGCCTTCTTCGCCTTGCGTAACCCGCTCACCCTTGTTCTGGGGCACATGGCGCAAACCCCTGCAGCCGCAGGTGCTGCGGCCCAAGGCATGGGCAGCGTCGGCACCGCCGCTGGTGGTCTGATCCCCAAGCTGCGCACCCTAGCCGACGTGGCCAAGTTGGCCAAGGGCGCCCTGGCGTTGGGTGTGATCGCCTGGACAGGCGGCAAGCTGGTGGAGTTGTACGACTCCATCCAGGCGATTCGCGAGCTGGAAAAGAGCCAGGCCGACTATCAGCAGAGCCTGCAACAGACCATCGACAAAACAACCGAGTATGCCGGCACCGTCATGTTGCCGGCCGAAAGCCTGGCGCGCATGACCGAGGAAGAGCGCCGCGCCTACGCCGAGCGCCTGCGCCTGGCAGAGGAACACTACCGGGCCAAGGGCGAGTTGCTCAGTCGCCAGGACACCTCCGACGAGATCAACCAGGACGCGCTGGCGTCGTACCGCCGCGCCATGGAGTTCCGCAAGGCGCTGAGCGGCATCAAGAACGAACAGGCCGAACGCGAGGCCGCCGAGAGCCGCCACGGCGCAGTAGTGGCCAAGATCAAGGCGGACAACCTCAAGACCATCCAGGACTCCCTGGGTAAAGAGATCCTGGCGTATGAGGCCGCCAACAAAAAGCTAGAAGCGGCCAACCAGAAAACCCAGGCGGCGATGAAAGCGCGAGCGGCGCTGGCCAAAGAGTTCGAGCAGTTGGTCAAGGACATGCGCGCCCCTGCCGACGAGGGTGCCCCGGCAACGTTCGGGGACATGAGCGCACTCAAGGCCGGCGCTCGCCAGTCGCTGCAGGCCGGCGACTCCGAAGAGGCCATCCGTCAGGCCCGTGAAGCGGCCGAGGTGCTGCGCGAACTCAAGGAAAGCGGAGCCAACACCTATGGCTTTGCGGGGATAGCTGCCGAGTTGGCGCTGATTGCCGACGAGGCCGCGCGCCTTGATGAGCTGAAGGCAGACGTCGAGCGAATCGACGCGCAAGGTCGAGTGGATGAGATCAAGGCGGGTATGGATGACCTGCTGGCCCAGGCCGAGGCATTCAAGCGCATCAACGTAGAGTTCGCCGGGTTTGAGCAGTCTGCAGATGTATTGGAACAACAGGCCAAAGACCTCGCCGAGCGCCTCAAGGCGTACATGGTCATCCCGGTCAACTACGTCGGCACCGAAGCCGACAAGGCAAAAGCTGCAGCCGCCGCCAATGAGCAGGCCGGCACCTTAATCAATGGCAAACCAATAAAGCGCGCCACTGGCGGCTGGATCGACGGGCCGGGCTCACCTACCAGCGACAGCATCCTGGTCGCGGCATCACGTCATGAGTTCATGCTCAACGCTAACGCCGCGCGGGGCTTGGGCGCGGCGAACCTGGAATTCATGAACCGCACGGGCCAATTACCGGGGCGCGATCCGTTTATCCCAGACATCCCGGCTCTCCCTCAGGATCTCGGCCGCATGGGCGAGCGCCAGCCGCTCAACCTAGCCATGCCCTGGGGCGGTTCCTACGCCTTGGATGGCGCCACTGCCGAAGTGCGGCGCTTCCAGGATGACCTGGAGCGGGCGCGGGTGAAGTTTGGAGGTAAGCAGTGAGCGAGATCACTCCATTGGTGCTGGGGGGCGTGCCCATTGCGGCTTATTGCGGCCCAATCCGCCAGCGTTATGAGCCGTTCGGCGGCAGCAGTGAACTGCGCATGGCCGATGGCACAGGCTTCAAGCAAACGCACTGGCGCAAGACGCGCATCGTCTGCAGTGGCAGTGGCCCGCTCGATCCAGGTCTGGAACAGCTGGACTACTCGCGCCCGCTGGAACTGTGGTGCGTTAAGCCCTTGGGCATGAGTGGTGCCGCGCTGGCTTTCGAATTGCCACCTGCCAGTAAACGCCGGCCGGACGTTGCACCGTGGGCATGGGCGCAGGTCGGTGATGGCTGGGTCGATACGCCGCTGTCGATGGTCGGCGATATCGCCACCGTGGTGGCTGTATTGGGCGCGAGCAGCTACCGAGTGAGCTGGCTGCCGCGCTTTGAAGTGCTGACTGATGGCGTTATCAGCGACTTTGATGAGTCGCGTGGCCTGTATGACTGGTCGCTGGAAGCGAGGGAGCGCTGATGCAACTCAACGGTGCAACCCTAAACGGTGTTGAGCTGAATGGCGCGGTTCGCCGCGTCTCGCGTAGCGCTGAGGTGATTGAGCTGGCTGACAGCGTGCGCTGGCGGCTGCGGGTACTGCTGGATGGTGTGGATATTTCGGCGCGACTGACGGACACGGTGTCGGTAGACCGTGAAGAAGGCGCGGCGCGCGTGGGTAAGCTGACCCTGTTGCCCGCATTGGGCTCGCTCGATCTGGATACGCTGACGGGCAAACCATTGCATATCTACCGCCAACGGCTGGAAGGCGATGAGGTGGGTAGCGAGCAGTTGCGCTTTGTCGGCGAAACACTGCGGCCGGGGCTGGATGCCTTTAGCAAAAAGATCAGCTTGACCGCATCCTGCGGCCTGCAGAACCGCATTGAGCAGAAGAGTATCGAGGAGATCATCGCCCTGTTACCCGGCAGCTATTGGGCCGAAGCGGTGTTCGGCGAACTAGAGGCCCACTGGCAGTATTGCCAGGATCGTTGCTCGACGGTGCCGGGTAATCTCGACTGCGCGCCCGATGGCAGCATTCGCTTTACCAGCTGGGCGGCTAAGAGCGTCCCGCATTTCAGCTTTGGCCCCAGCGAAGTTATCGACGGCAGCCTGGCCATTGAGCCGGCCGATGCGGGGCAACTGCTCAACCAGGTGGAAATAACCCTGGAGTATCGCTACACCCGCCTGCGGCATCGGCCGTACACGGTGCGCTGGACCCATCCGACCGACACCTTCTGCGGGTGGTTGGCTGAGGGAAGCACCGAGCTGCCCACCGTCAGCATGTTGCTTGAGGCCGTTGAGCAAGGGGGCTGGGCACTCGTTGGCACGCCCCAAACAGTGATGCTGCCACCCTCAATGCCTAACCCATGTGGCTTGGGTGGTGCATGGATCAATACCTTTACTGACGATCCACACTTGCTGAGCTTTGCGGCCTCTTTGGCACAGCGCACATCTCAGACCCTGACAGAGCGCTACAAGCTGACGCTGGAGGCCACCGGGTCAATCTCCACCTTCACCGTGCAGACCAGTCGCGAGCGCTACAGCGATGAAGTCGAGTTCGACACCAGTAGCTGGGAGGAACTCCCCGCTACATCGTCGCCGCCTGGCGCTGTAGGTGATGGTTCGGGTGACTGGATCATCGACAAGGACGAAGCCGGCCGCCGCGAGAACACGCTACGAACAGCCATGCACGCCGAGCACGTGCGCATCATTGCCAGCCATCGCCAGACTCGCGTGGCCTTCCAGACGCCGATCACCGATGCCGTCTACGACACCAGCCACACTGCGCGCATCGAGCTGTTGGGTCTGAGTGCCCAGGGCAAGGTGGCGCGTGTGCAAGAGGTATGGGATATCGGGCAAGGGCTGGAGGTGGCAACCATTGAACTGGCTATCAGTCGTGGCGGCGCGAGCCTGACCGCCGACAGCCTAGCTATCCCCGCGCGTCCAGTGTTCGACTTCGGCCCCGTGCCCGATCACGGCACCGTCTTGGCTACGCAGTTAGGCGGTCGGTCGGAGGCTCCTGTTTTTGATGAGGAACTGGATGGTTTCTCGGGCAACTACGGTGTGACAACCCCTGGTGCCGAGTTGTATCCGCGCCGCCTACAGTTCACCACGCCCGACATCGAGGGCCGCCACCGCGACCCCGCCGAGGCAGAAACCGTCGCGACTTACCAGATCAATATCCCAACTGACTTGCTGATCATGGAGGTTTTATGAGCGATCAGGGCTTAGTCAACTCGCTGAATGCACTGCTCAACCCACGCCAGCGCAAGGCACTGAAAACCGTCGAGCCACGGGGCCCACTGAACGGCCGGCGGGCCACTGCGACCTTCACGCCGAAGGTGAAAGGTGGCGGCGGACTCGTCAGTCCTATAGTCGAAGAATCCCGCACGCTTCATCCACCTCGACTGATTCGGACGACCGACGGACTACTCGCGTTCAGCCTGCGCCGTACCGATGAGTTGCGCAGCGTTGACGCCGAAGGGACGGTCGAGATCAGGAGGTTTCCCGATGCTCCGTGACGTTGCTGATGAGGAGATACTGGCCGTTGGCTGGCCGTGGCACGGGCGGGCGGTGACAATTGCCGTGTCAGGGGTCGGCAGCACTGTTATCGAGATGCCGGACAGCACTGTCGTCGCGGTTGATATTTTTCGGCACGCTGACAATACGCATTTATTCGACATGGGGCTTCCCGATATTCCTGAGCCGGCAGTGGAAGCGGCTGGCGGGGCATGGTGGGGCCGCGCTATTTTGCGCTCCTTTGGCATGAGTGAAGGCAGGGTCCAGTGCTACTGGGGCTCAGGCAGCGGGCTGGACTGGGGCGAGCGTCCTGCATATCAGGCGTTACCTGGCGTGCCCTTGTGGTGGCCCGGCGAGGACGGCCCGAGGATGCTCTTTATAGACCTTAGTGTCTCCAGCACCGCATTCATTGCCCAATGGCAGCTCGGCGACACCGGCTTTACCTCCAGCAGGTCGTTTACTGCAGCTGGTCTTGGGCAGGCCGGCGGGCAGCCCGCTTGCGCGGCGCGGAGCTCCGACCCAAGCTCGCAGGCTTGGCTGGAGATCCCGAAGGGCGGCACTGGCGATATGCGCTGGACGCTGCTGAGCTTTACCGGCAGCAGGGTGTTGTACGGGCTCACGCTGACTGCGGGCCCCGGCTCCACCGGCTTGCCACACCCAACTGGCACGGACCCCGGAGGCTTCGGAAGCGCATCGCCGTCCGGCTATCACGGCCTGATCGAGATCGAGCTTAACGAGAGCGTGCTCGACCCTGAAGCCGATCACTCGACGGCAATCACGCTGCGCGTCATAGAGAATCGCTCGGTCGCGCTGGGCAATCCAGGCAGCGACGCGGCAGACAGCTCGAGCGCAGAGACCGGCAGTCGCAACTACCGCGCGGAGCAAACCCAGCAGTCGGGCTTGCTGACGGCCTGGTATGGCACAGACGGGACGATCCGCTCTGCACGGTACAACCGGCATCAGCTGTCGACGCTGGTATCGACGCTGAGCGAGACGGTAAAGACGTGGCGGCTTTACCGGACAACAACGATGGAGCTGACATACGGCGGCAGCACTGTTGACGCCCGGACATTGAGCGAGTCGCTGGACATTACGGCCAGCTATGAACTTAACGACGCGGGGCTCTATGAGTCACGCCACCTGACAGTGCAGCGCAAGATCACGGAGACCGGAGAGGAGGATGACATCGTCTCATATGACGGCCCCAGCTACGGCGTGACCTACAACCCCGACCCTCTGCCGGTTTACATGCCAGGAGCCCACATGGTCATGGGCGTGGTTGCCTACATCGTCAATCTCAACGTATTCGGCAACGTGCTGGATGAGCAGGATGTGCGCCTGCTCTGGTTTGTACCGCACTCAAACAACTGCGCCAGCATTTGCAGGTCCCGCGAACCTTACGAGTATCCAGACGGCGGCAATCTCTCGTACATCGATGCGTCTGCCGGCCCCGCGATAGGGCCGAACGGCCCCGTGGCCGGCGGAATGAGCAGGACAATCCCGCGCCCGAGAACAACTCCAGGCCCGTACTGGCGCAGCTTCTTTGCTGCCGCCGGCATCAGGTGGCTGATGGGTACGGCAAACCCTGTTACGGGGCAGGTCGCCCGATCAGATGATTTCTACATAACGAATCTCTATGGCATCAGCTGGGTCTGAGGAAAAACCATGCAACGCTTTATAAACAACTGGGGCTCTCTGCTCATAGAGCCCGTCTCAGCGGCTGCAGTGACGCTAACAATCAATGCTGCAGATGCAGCGCAACTGACTGGCCTGGCTGAGGGGCACCACTACCTGCTGACGCTTGTTGCTCTGGGTGAGGCCGGTGAGGAAGTGGGCTGGGAAATCATAAAAGCTGCTTCCGTGTCTGCTGGCGCCTTGACCGTCGAACGGGAGTACGAAGGCCCACCAGCACGAGACTGGCCGGCGGGCACCCCGATTAGGGCGCGGCTGACGGCAGCAGTGTTAGACGCGATCACTCTGCAGCAGCATACCCAGCAACAACAGGTAGACCTGCTGGTTTCTGGGCTGCAACAGCTCACCGAGCGAGTCGCAGAGCTGGAAACGGCCCCACCGCCCAGCGACTTGCCTGAGGGCCTATTAGTCGACCAGACCGGCAATCCGCTCGTTGATCAAAGCGGCAACTATCTAACCGAAACGAGTACTGAAGAGGCGCAATCATGACCGCGATTCAACACACCAGCATCGGCCCGGCCGAACCAGCTCAGGCGCCGCCAAGCGTCGGGGCTCACTACATGCATGAAGGTGCGACCTACCTATCCGTTGGCACGGACTGCGCAGAGGACTGGATACACGTTGCTGGCTCGCTACCACGGCACGAAGGTGTTGCTGATGTTGATCCCGCCACCATGGTGCTGCAGCGTGAGTGGCGAGACATTTACATCGAAAACTGGGCTGGTGAGGACTTCGTTGGAGAGATAACCGTAGTCCTCCCCAACTGGGAAAAAAAGCCACACGGGCTGCGATTCGAATTCGCAACTGACGGGGTTCCTATGCTGGTCAAACTTGATTTCAGTGAGCTAAAGGCGCCGGAGGGGCAGACGATGATGTACAGGGGGCTGTCGATGCTAGATCAGGCGCCTTTCACATGGAGCGTCGCCGGGCCTTTGCTTGAGATAAGTCTTTCGGTCAGCGCTACGCTGACGCTCGACTTCTTCGACCGATCAGAAAACGAACTCTCCGCTTTCTTTAAGCTGACTGAGTTACCCACGATGCAGAACATGACACACAGCACGCTCGTTTAGCTGTGCCAAACAGCCCGCAAGCCCGAAGGGCATTACCGCAAGCGGACAATGCCAAACATCGCGCGATGCGGTGCCAAATCCGTCGCGCGCTTACACCATGGCCGCGATAGGGCATACCGCCAAACAGCATCGCGGGCATGAAACTTGGCGTCCCCCCGCTCCTACGCCCCGCGAAGCTTGCGCATGAACATAGGATCTACTGCGACGCGCCAGACTGACCATCAGAAGCATCACCCCCTATACCCGATCGCGGTAGGCTGGCGGTATATGATTGGCCGCGGCCTACGCGGCGCGGCCCAGCCGACGATTTGCCGTCGCGTGCCATTCCCGCAGAGCCTCCCGCCAAGCGCTACTGGCACATCCCTTGCTATAGCTCGAAGATGCATACTACCTGCGACACATTGGCGCCTGATTCTATGAGCACAACTATCCGCACCCCCAAACGTCTCCGCTGGCGCAGCCTGGTGCTGCTGGCCCTGCTGCTGACGCCACTGCTCTGGCCACTGCAACAGCTAGCCGAGCGCTATTACAGCAGCGTACTGAGCGAGCAGAGCCGCCAGACTCTTGATCTCTACGTCGCCAACCTGCTCGGCACCCTCAACCGTTATGAGGTGCTGCCACCGATCCTCGGGCAACTGCCGACCCTGCGCCAGCTGTTGCAGCACAGCACCGACGAGCAACTGCGCGACCAGGCCAACCACCTGCTCGCCGACCTGCAGCAGCAGACCGGGGCCGACGTGATTTATCTGATGGCGCCGGACGGCAAGACCCTGGCCGCCTCGAACTGGAATCAGCAGGACAGCTTCGTCGAGCGCAATTTCTCCTACCGCCCCTACTTTCGCGATGCCATGCAGGGCCGCCCTGGGCGCTTCTTCGGCCTGGGCACCACCTCCGGCAAGCGTGGCTACTTCTTCGCTGCAGCGGTGCGCGACGGCATGCAGACCTTGGGCGTGCTGGTGGTCAAGGTCGACCTCGACCATACCGAGACGTTGTGGGGCAATCGCCCCGAACAACTGCTGGTTACCGACAACTACGGCGTGGTGATCCTCACCTCCCAGGCCGACTGGCGCTTCCATGCCACCCGCGCGCTGGACAATGCCGAGCGCGCCGCGATAACCGACACCCAGCCTTACCGTATCCAGGCGCCGCCGCCCCTGAAGCTCGACCCCAAGGCCTGGCTCCGACAGGGCCGCACCCTTGAGGATATCGGCTGGTCCGTGAGCATTCTGGCGCCGCGCGTGCTGCTCGATCGCCCCGTGCGCAGCGCTGTGGCCATCGGTGGCGCAGCACTGCTGATGCTGCTCTTGCTGCTCGGCCTGCTGATCCAGCGCCGCCGCCATTACCTCGAACGAATTGCCCTGGATGCTCGCGCCCGCCAGCAGCTGGAGCAGCGCGTGCAGGAGCGCACCCAGGACCTGGAGCTGCTCAACAGCCGCCTGAAGCAGGAAGTGCTGGAGCGCGAACACGCCCAGCAGGAACTGGTGCGCGCCCAGGATGAGCTGGTCCAGGCCAGTAAACTCAGTGCCCTGGGCACCATGAGCGCGAGCATCAGCCACGAACTCAACCAGCCACTGGCGGCGATTCGCAGCTATGCCGACAACGCCTGCGTGCTGCTCGACCACCAGCGCAACGAAGACGCCCGGGCCAATCTCAAGCTGATCAGCCAGATGACCGAACGCATGGCCTCGATCATTGCCCACCTGCGCGCCTTCGCCCGCCGCGACCGCCATGCGCCGGAGAGCGTAGCCCTGCAACCGGCCCTCGACGACGCCCTGGCGCTGCTGGCCAAACGGCGTCGCTCGATGGACGTCGAGCTGATTCGCGACCTGCCGGATGCCACCCTGTGGGTTCAGGCTGGTGAAACCCGTCTGCGCCAGGTACTCGGCAACCTGCTGGCCAATGCCCTTGACGCCCTGGGCGAGAAGGCCCCGCCGCGACGTATCTGGCTGAGCGCCGAACAGAGCGCCACGGGGGTTGACTTGCACCTGCGCGATAACGGCCCCGGCTTCAGCGCCGAAGCCCTGCAACGGGCCCGCGAACCCTTTTTCACCACCAAGACCAGCGCCCAAGGCCTGGGCCTGGGACTGGCGATTTGCGATAGCCTGATGCGTGCTCTCGGCGGTGAACTGCTGCTGGCCAACCACCCCGACGGCGGCGCCCTGTTGACCCTGCGCCTGCGTGCCGCCGAACATGGCGTTAAAACCCAGTCGCCCGAGGATTATTGCGTATGACCACCCTCGACCCAAGCACCCAGGTGCTGCTGATCGACGACGACTCCCACCTGCGTCAGGCCCTGAGCCAGACCCTCGATCTGGCTGGCCTCAAGGTCGTCAGTCTGGCCGACGCCCACGGCGTCGCCGCGCGCATCACGCGTGACTGGGCCGGCGTGGTGGTCAGCGATATTCGCATGCCAGGCATCGATGGCATGCAACTGCTCGAACAGCTGCACGAACAGGATCCAGACCTGCCGGTGCTGCTGATCACCGGCCATGGCGATGTACCCCTGGCCGTGCAGGCGATGCGCGCTGGCGCCTATGATTTTCTCGAGAAACCCTTCGCCAGCGAAGACCTGCTCGCCAGCGTGCACCGCGCCCTCGCCCTGCGCCGCCTGGTGCTGGACAACCGCAGCCTGCGCCTGGCCCTGGCCGACCGCCAGCAGTTGAGTGCGCGCCTGGTCGGCCAATCGCCCGCCATGGCGCGCCTGCGCGAGCAGATAGGCGCGCTGGCCAACATCAGTGCCGACGTGTTGATCCTCGGCGAAACGGGGGCCGGCAAGGAAGTCGTCGCCCGCGCCCTGCACGACCTGTCGAATCGCCGCGACGGCCCCTTCGTCGCCATCAACGCGGGCGCCCTGGCGGAGTCGGTGGTGGAAAGCGAACTGTTCGGCCACGAGCCAGGGGCCTTCACCGGGGCGCAAAAACGCCGGATCGGCAAGTTCGAGTTTGCCAACGGCGGCACCCTGTTCCTCGATGAAATCGAGAGCATGAGCCTGGAGGTGCAGGTCAAGCTGCTGCGCCTGCTACAGGAGCGGGTGGTTGAGCGCCTCGGCGGCAACCAGCTGATCCCGCTGGACATCCGGGTGATCGCCGCGACCAAGGAAGGCCTGCGCCAGGCCGCCGATCAGGGCCGTTTCCGCGCCGACCTGTATTACCGCCTGAACGTCGCTGCGCTGCGCATCCCGCCGCTGCGCGAGCGTGGTGAGGACTGCCTGCTGCTGTTCCAGTACTTTGCCGAAGGCGCCAGCACCCGCCATGGCCTGACCGTGCGTGAACTGCAGCCGGGGCAGCGCGCCATGCTCCTGCGACATCCTTGGCCGGGTAACGTGCGCGAACTGCAGAATGCCGCGGAACGCTTCGCCATCGGCCTAGACCTGGGCCTGGATCTCGGGTTGGAGCTGAACCTGGACAGCCCGCAGAACAGCGTGCCGTCCAACGCCAACCTCAGCGAGCAGGTCGAAGCGTTCGAGCGCGCCATGATCGCCGCCGAACTCAGTCGTGCCCACGGCTCGCTGCGCAGCCTGGCCGAAGCCCTCGGCCTACCGCGCAAAACCCTGCACGACAAACTGCGCAAGCATGGCCTGAGCGTCGCCGACGCTGGCGGAAGCTCGCCAGATGACTTCGACTGACTGGCGGGTTCCCGCCACCCTCACCCACCCCAGCCCCTCACAACCGGCTACAGCGCCCGCCCGAACCGCTCCCCAGTGACTACCGACGCCGGGCAGAACGCCCTGCGGGCATGCTGCCGGCGGTTTCTGCCAATCTTTTCGCAACCGTATGCGGCGCGGGCCGGCAGTCTGGCATGACGGTTGCTCTAGTCCTCGCAGGCGATCCAATAAGCACAAGTCCAGGCAATCGCTGCCCAGCGTCCGTCGTTTTTTCGGCAGGCCGCCTAGACTTGCCCTTGTTCGCCCGTTTTCTGCGCTGCGGCGCTTGACGCGATAATCAAAACAAGAGGAAGCATTCCATGTTCAAACTGACTGCCAAGGCGCTCGCTTGCGCCCTGTCGCTGAGCATTGCCGGCATGGCCCAAGCGGCCGATCCGATCGTGATCAAATTCTCCCACGTCGTCGCTGAGCACACCCCCAAGGGGCAAGGTGCACTGCTGTTCAAACAACTGGCCGAAGAGCGCCTGGGTGACAAGGTTAAAGTCGAGGTCTACGCCAACTCCTCGCTGTTCGGCGATGGCAAGGAAATGGAAGCCCTGTTGCTCGGTGACGTGCAACTGATCGCACCGTCCCTGGCCAAGTTCGAGCAATACACCAAGCAGATCCAGGTCTTCGACCTGCCGTTCATGTTCCAGGACATGGCCGCCGTTGACCGCTTCCAGCAAAGCCCTGAAGGTCAGGCCCTGCTCACCTCCATGGAAGACAAGAACATCACTGGCCTCGGCTACTGGCACAACGGCCTCAAGCAGTTGTCGGCCAACAAGGCGCTGCGTGAGCCGAAAGACGCCCGCGGCCTGAAGTTCCGCGTACAAGCCTCCGCCGTACTGGAAGAGCAGTTCAAGGTCGTGCGCGCCAACCCGCGCAAGATGAGCTTCGCCGAGGTCTATCAGGGCCTGCAGACTGGCGTAGTGAATGGTGCCGAGAACCCCTACTCGAACATCTACAGCCAGAAGATGCACGAAGTGCAGAAGTTCATCACCGAATCCAACCACGGTGTACTGGACTACATGCTGATCACCAACACCAAGTTCTGGAACAGCCTGCCGGACGATGTCCGCAGCGAGCTGGACAAGATCATCGTGGAAGTGACTGCCGAAGTGAACAAGCAGGCCGACGAGCTGAACGAGGGCGACAAGCAGCGCATCCTCGACGCCAAGACCACCGAAATCATCAGCCTGACTCCTGAGCAGCGCGGCATGTGGCGCGACGCCATGAAGCCGGTATGGACCAAGTTCGAAGGCGAAATCGGTGCCGACCTGATCAAGGCTGCAGACGCCGCCAACCAGTAAGGTGGATCGGGCCGCATGGCGGCATGATCCATCGGCAGCGGCGGCAATCAGCCCCGCTGCCGGGCATTTGCGCCCGGGCAATCGAGCCTGACTGCCCGGGCCCTTCACTCCCAACACTGGAGATGTTATCGATGAACGCCTTGCTGCGCGTCTGGAACCACTTCGAGGAAGGCTTTATCGCGTTCCTGCTCGCAACCATGACGCTTGTGACCTTCGTTTACGTAATCCTCAATAATTTCTACACCCTGTTTTTCAACCTGGGCGACTACTTCGGTGGTAACGAGACCCTGCTCGCCATTGGCGACCACATTCTCGACATGGCCCAGTCGATGACATGGAGTATTGCTCTGGCCAAAGCCCTGTTCGCCTGGCTGATTTTCTTTGGCCTGGCCTATGGCGTGCGCACCGCTGGCCACATCGGGGTCGACGCCCTGGTCAAGCTGGCACGCAAACCGGTGCAACGCATCATCGGCCTGATCGCCTGCCTGTGCTGCCTGGGTTATGCAGGGCTGATCGCGGTGGCCAGCTTCGACTGGATGAGCACCCTGTTTACGGCTGGAATCGGCGCCGAGGACCTTGGCCATTACGGCATCAAACAGTGGCATATCACCCTGATTGTGCCGTTCGGCTACGCCATGGTGTTTATCCGTTTCCTGGAAATATTCGTGCGTATCGTGCGCAACCAGCAGACCGGTCTCGGCCTGGCCGATGAGGCCGCCGAAGCGATGAAAGTGTCCGCGCACGAGGAGCCCAAGCAATGACTATCCTGTTCCTCTTCCTTCTATTGTTCGCCCTGATGTTTATTGGCGTGCCGATTGCCGCGTCACTCGGCCTGGCCGGCTCGGTGACCATCATGCTGTTCAGCCCGGACTCGGTGCGTTCGCTGGCGATCAAGCTGTTCGAAACCAGCGAGCACTACACCCTGCTGGCGATTCCGTTCTTCCTCCTGTCCGGCGCCTTCATGACCACCGGCGGCGTGGCCCAGCGCCTGATCAATTTTGCCAACGCCTGCGTCGGCCATATCCGTGGCGGCCTGGCGATTTCCGCGGTAATGGCCTGCATGCTGTTCGCCGCACTGTCTGGCTCCTCGCCGGCGACCGTAGCGGCGGTGGGTTCGATTGCCATCGCCGGCATGGTCCGCTCCGGCTACCCACAGGCATTCGGCGCCGGCATCATCTGCAACGCCGGCACCCTGGGTATCCTGATCCCGCCGTCGATTGTCATGGTGGTCTACGCCGCCGCGACCGAGCAGTCGGTGGGCAAGCTGTTCATGGCCGGCGTGGTGCCGGGCCTGATGCTTGGCCTGGCGCTGATGGTGGCGATCTACATCGTCGCCCGCAAAATGAACCTGCCATCCCTGCCGCGCGCCAGCCTGCGCGAGCTGTTGACTACCGCACGCAAGGCAATCTGGGGCCTGCTGTTGATGGTGATCATCCTGGGCGGCATCTACTCGGGCATGTTCACCCCGACCGAAGCGGCTGCGGTGGCCGCGGTCTATGCCGGCTTCGTCGCCCTGTTCGTGTACAAGGACATGACCGTTCGCGAGTGCCCCAAGGTGCTGTTGGAGTCCGGCAAGCTGACCATCATGCTGATGTTCATCATCGCCAACGCCATGCTCTTCGCCCACGTCCTGACCACCGAGCAGATCCCGCAAACGATCACCGCCTGGGTGATCGACATGGGCCTCCAGCCCTGGCAGTTCCTGCTAGTGGTGAACATCGTGCTGCTGATCGCCGGTGCCTTTATGGAGCCGTCGGCAATCATCCTGATCCTCGCACCGATCCTGTTCCCGATCGCCATGCAACTGGGCATCGACCCTATCCACCTAGGCATCATCATGGTGGTGAACATGGAAATCGGACTGATCACGCCGCCAGTGGGGCTCAACCTGTTCGTCACCTCGGCGGTCACCGGCATGCCGCTAACCGCAGTGATCAAGGCCGCCTGGCCGTGGCTGATGCTGCTGCTTGGTTTCCTGATGATCATCACCTACGTGCCTGCCGTGTCCATGGCCCTGCCAACCTGGCTGGGCATGACCTGATCGCGGTCATGTGACATACACCATGTACCTTCGCCCGGCCTCTGTGCCGGGCTTTTTTTTGCTTTGTCGCCGTTAACTGACGCATTCAATGGGTAGCCTGCGACGTGTACCACATGCCGCGTGCACCAGCCTGGGACTGGAAACGGGCGCAGGCGCAATCGGCGAGCGCGACGTCCTGTGGTGTGTCCCAACCGCCCATAGCGTCAGGCCAATACCGACCAGCGGCTGAGAAGCCTTCTCACTCTTGACCCAGATCAGCACCGCCAAGCGCCTCACGTGACTCAATAACGCTCGTCATGCCCACAAGGAGATCCAGCATGTCACAGACTCCCGCAAAACTTCGCTTGGCCGCACTGGTCGCGCTGGTAGTTGGTTCGATGGTCGGCGGCGGGATTTTTTCCCTGCCGCAGAATATGGCGGCCAGCGCCGGGGCCGGGGCAATCCTGATCGGCTGGGCGATCACGGCGGTGGGCATGCTGACCCTGGCCTTCGTGTTCCAGAGCCTGGCCAACCGCAAGCCCGAACTCGACGCCGGGGTCTACGCCTACGCCAAAGCCGGCTTTGGCGACTATATGGGCTTCTCCTCGGCCTGGGGCTACTGGATCAGCGCCTGGATCGGCAACGTCAGCTACTTCGTCCTGCTGTTCAGCACCCTCGGCTACTTCTTCCCGGTGTTTGGCGAGGGCAACACCCCGGCCGCCATCGCCTGCGCCTCACTGCTGTTGTGGGCCGTGCATTTCCTGGTGTTGCGCGGTATCAGAGAAGCGGCCCTGATCAACCTGGTGACCACCATCGCCAAGATTGTGCCGCTGCTGCTGTTCATCGTCATCACCGCCATCGCCTTCAAACTGGAGGTATTCACCGCCGACTTCTGGGGCACCGGCAACCTGGAACTGGGCAGTGTGATGGACCAGGTGCGCAACATGATGCTGGTCACCGTCTGGGTGTTCATCGGCATCGAGGGCGCCAGCGTCTATTCGGCGCGCGCCGGCAACCGAGCGGACGTCGGCAAGGCCACCGTGATCGGCTTCGTCGGCGTACTGTTGCTGCTGGTCATGGTCAACGTGCTGTCGATGGGCATCATGAGCCAGGCCGAGCTCGCCGGGCTGCAGAATCCGTCCATGGCCGGCGTACTGGAACACGTGGTCGGCCATTGGGGTGCAGTGCTGATCAGCGTCGGCCTGATCGTCTCGCTGACCGGTGCCCTGCTGGCCTGGACCCTGCTCTGCGCGGAGATCCTGTTCGTCGGTGCGCGCGATCACACCATGCCCAGCTTTCTCAAGCAGGAAAACGCCAAGCACGTTCCGGCCAACGCCCTGTGGCTGTCCAACGGTCTGATCCAGCTGTTCCTGATCGTCACCCTGTT
The DNA here is from genome assembly GCA_030656145.1 of Pseudomonas sp. Classification (GTDB taxonomy): domain Bacteria; phylum Pseudomonadota; class Gammaproteobacteria; order Pseudomonadales; family Pseudomonadaceae; genus Aquipseudomonas. The sequence goes on along the minus strand of JAUSOF010000068.1, from coordinate 4,360 downwards.
CAACCAAGCCACGTACCTGAGCCTGCTGTACCTGGCGACCTCGATGATCCTCTTGCCGTATTTCTGGTCGGCGGCCTACGCCGTGCTGCTGGCAGTACGCGGCGAAACCTACGAGGGCGCCCCTGGCGAACGCAAAAAGGACCTGACGATCGGCCTGATCGCCCTGATCTATGCCGTCTGGCTGGTCTACGCTGGCGGCCTGCAGTACGTGCTGTTGTCGGCGCTACTCTATGCGCCGGGCGCCATTCTGTTCGCCAAGGCCAAGCGCGAGCAGGGCCAGCCGGTGTTCACCGCCCTGGAAAGACTGATATTTCTCGGCGTACTGGTCGGTGCCGGCATCGCCGCCTATGGCCTCTACGCCGGTTTCCTCAGCCTCTAAGAGAAGGAGTTCGACATGCCTACACAAACACTCGGCGTATATTCCGAAGTTGGCAAACTGCGCAAGGTACTGGTCTGCTCGCCCGGCCTGGCGCACCTGCGCCTGACCCCGAACAACTGCGACGAACTGCTGTTCGACGATGTGATCTGGGTCAGCCAGGCCAAGCGCGATCACTTCGACTTCGTCAGCAAGATGCGCGAGCGCGGCGTGGATGTCGTGGAGATGCACAACCTGCTCACCGACACCGTGCAAAACCCCGAAGCCCTGCAATGGATACTCGACCGCAAGATCACCGCCAACCTGGTGGGCATCGGCCTGCAGGACGAAGTGCGCAGCTGGCTGCAAGGCCTGGAGCCGCGCCGCCTGGCCGATCACCTGATCGGTGGCGTGTCGGTGATCGACCTGCTCAAGGGCCTGGGCGAAAGCGCCAGCCTGAAGATGCTCGGCGACTTCATCGGCCCGGCCAGTTTCATTCTGCCGCCACTGCCCAATAGCCTGTTCACCCGCGACACCAGTTGCTGGATCTACGGCGGCGTCACCCTCAACCCGATGCACTGGCCGGCGCGGCGCCAGGAAACTCTGCTGGCCACCGCCATCTACAAGTTCCACGCGGACTTCGCCAACGCCGAGTTCGACACCTGGTACGGCGACCCTGACCTCGACCACGGTTCGGCCAGCCTGGAAGGCGGCGATGTGATGCCGATCGGTAACGGTGTCGTGCTGATCGGCATGGGCGAGCGCAGTTCGCGCCAGGCCATCGGCCAACTGGCGCAGAACCTGTTCGCCAAAGGTGCGGTCGAGCGCGTGATCGTCGCCGGCCTGCCGCAGTCGCGCGCGGCCATGCACCTGGACACCGTGTTCAGCTTCTGCGACCGCGACCTGGTGACCATCTTTCCCGATGTGGTCAACCAGATAGTCCCATTCAGCCTGCGCCCCGACCCGAGCAAGCCAGGCGGCATCGACATCCGCCGCGAGAAGCAACCCTTCATCCAGGTGGTGGCCGAAGCGCTCAACCTCAAGCAACTGCGCACGGTACACACCGGCGGCGACAGCTACGAAGCCGAACGCGAACAGTGGGACGACGGCAACAACGTACTGGCCCTCGAACCCGGCGTGGTAATCGGCTACGACCGCAACACCTACACCAACACCCTGCTGCGCAAGGCCGGGGTCGAGGTGGTGACCATCGACGCCAGCGAACTGGGCCGTGGCCGCGGTGGCGGTCATTGCATGAGCTGCCCGATCATCCGCGATCCTGTCGACTATTAATTGCGCACGGCAGGCCTTACCCAGGCCTGCCGCGCCCATTTCTCAAAAGGGAATTGTCATGGCGTTTAACCTGCACAACCGCAGCCTGCTCAGCCTGATGCACCACAGTACTCAGGAGTTGCACTACCTGCTGGACCTGGCCCGCGACCTCAAGCGTGCCAAATACACCGGCACCGAGCAGCAGCACCTCAAGCGCAAGAACATTGCGCTGATCTTCGAGAAGAGCTCGACCCGTACCCGCTGCGCCTTTGAGGTTGCAGCCTATGACCAGGGCGCCAACGTCACCTACATCGACCCAAGCTCCTCGCAGATCGGCCACAAGGAAACCATGAAGGATACGGCGCGGGTGCTCGGGCGCATGTACGACGCCATCGAGTACCGCGGCTATCATCAGGAAATCGTCGAGGAACTGGCCGCCTTCGCCGGGGTGCCTGTGTTCAATGGCCTGACCGATGAATACCACCCCACGCAGATGCTCGCCGACGTGCTGACCATGCGCGAACACAGTGACAAACCGCTGCACGACATCAGCTATGCCTACCTCGGTGATGCACGCAACAACATGGGCAACTCGTTGCTATTGATCGGCGCCAAGCTCGGCATGGACGTGCGCATCGCCGCGCCCAAGGCGCTCTGGCCGGACGCTGCCCTGGTCGAACAGTGCCAGGCCTTCGCCGCAGCAAGTGGCGCACGCCTGACCCTAACCGAAGACGCCAAGGCGGCGGTGCACGGTGTCGATTTCATCCACACCGATGTCTGGGTCTCCATGGGCGAGCCGGTCGAGGCCTGGGCCGAACGCATCCAGCTGCTCCTGCCCTATCAGGTCAACGCCGCGATGATGGCCGCCAGCGGCAACCCGCGGACCAGGTTCATGCACTGCCTGCCGGCCCTGCATAACAGCGAGACCGCGCTGGGCAAACAGATCGCCGGGCAATACCCGAACCTGGCGGACGGCATCGAAGTGACCGATCAGGTGTTCGAGTCCCCGGCCTGCATCGCCTTCGAGCAGGCGGAAAACCGCATGCATACGATCAAGGCGGTATTGGTCGCCACCCTCGGCGATATCTGACCGGGTAGCCCGCAGGCAATCCGCAAAACCGCCGCCCGGCACGCATTTGCGCCGGGCATTGAACGGAGAACAACTATGCGTATCGTCATCGCCCTGGGTGGCAACGCCCTGCTGCGCCGCGGCGAACCCCTGAGCGCGGAGAACCAGCGCGACAACGTGCGCAGGGCCTGCGTGCAGATCGCCCGTATCGCCCCTGGCAAGCAACTGGTAATTGCCCACGGCAACGGCCCGCAAGTGGGGCTGCTGGCCTTGCAGAATGCCGCCTATGGCGCCACCGACGCCTACCCGCTGGACGTGTTGGGCGCCGAAACTGAAGGCATGATCGGCTACATGATCGAACAGGAACTGGGCAACCTGCTGCCCTTCGAGGTGCCCTTCGCCACGTTACTGACCCAGGTCGAGGTCGACCCGAGCGACCCCGCCTTTCAACACCCGAGCAAGCCGATCGGCCCGGTCTACAGCAAGGCTGAAGCCAAACGCCTGGCCAGCGAGAAAGGCTGGAGTATCGCCGCCGATGGCGATCAGTTCCGCCGGGTAGTGGCCAGCCCCAGGCCCATGCGGATCTTCGAGATCCGTCCGATTCAATGGCTGCTGGAAAAGGGCACCGTGGTGATCTGCGCCGGTGGCGGCGGCATCCCCACCGTCTACGACGAAAACCGCAAACTCAAGGGCATCGAAGCGGTGATCGACAAGGACCTCTGCTCGGCGCTGCTGGCCGAACAACTGGACGCCGACCTGCTGGTGATCGCCACCGACGTTAACGCGGCGTTCGTCGACTGGGGCCTGGCCAGCCAGAAAGCCATCGCCCAGGCCCATCCAGACGCACTCGAGCAGCTGCCCTTTGCCGCAGGGTCCATGGGGCCGAAGGTGCAAGCCGCCTGCGAATTTGCCCGCCATACCGGCAAGGTCGCGGTGATCGGTGCGCTGGAGGATATCGAGGGGATTGTGCAAGGCACAGCGGGTACGCGGATCAGCATCCACACCAGCGGCATCGAATACCGCTGACGTGGCGCCTATGGTTATGGGCAATAGCTACCAGAGCGTAGGGAGGATGACGCTTTATCCATCCACCAATGGCAACGGTGGCTGAAAAAGACGTCAACCACCCTGCTCTTGTCGCCCGCATAAGCCTTGGCGCAATCGACTGTAGAAGGGAACCGCAAACAGCACCTTGCTGGGGTCTATTGCAGGGCTTCTCGCTGACGACGTCCCAGTCCGGTGCCGCGTTCAGGCGTGGGTTCTCAAGGGTGAAGAGGCCTGGCTTCGTAGGGTGCGCCGTGCGCCGTGCGCACCAGCGTCGGCGGCAGACTCTTGGTGCGCACGGCGCACCCTACCCATTGCGGCCTCCGCAAGCAGTGTCACTCTCCCACCAAACGCCCCCTGCAACACGTAATGGGTACACAGCCTTCTCGCTGCGCTCAACGCCAACCAGCTACGCCACCGCCTGACCGCCTTCCGCCAGTGCCCGCGCCTGTTCGCGCAGGACGAACTTCTGCACCTTACCGGTGGAGGTTTTCGGCAGGGCGGTGAACACCACGCAGCCCGGCACCTTGAAGCGCGCCATGCGTTGCTGGCAGAAGGCAATCACCTCGGCAGCGGTCAGTTCGACACCCGGCTTGAGAGTGACGAAGGCGCACGGGGTT
>JAUSOF010000037.1 GCA_030656145.1 Pseudomonas sp. | reverse complement strand
TTGAGCGTAGCGAAACCCGGATGCCGGGCGCGCTTTCTCTTTGGTCACTTTCTCTTTCGCGCGAGCAAAGAGAAAGTGACTCGCCGTAAGGGCGAAACCAGTAGTCGCAGGCAACGAGGATAATAAATCTGTCCCCTTTTCGCCCTAGTGACATCGCACCTGATCGGAGATAAAAAGTCTACGGAATTTAAAAGCAGCCACTTCCCCTCACTTGAGCGACTTATTTGATAGCGGCTAGGCGAGGATAAGCTAGCTTGACGACTCAGTGGGCGTAGCTGCTAACTCAGGATACTCGCAGTCCAAAATAGCACTGATTTTTTCAGCAACCAGGGTTGTTGCACCCGGGAGAAAGGGAAGACCGCCAATCTCTACCTGCTTGATGCTATTAAAAAACTTGTGTGAGCGATATGCCGCCTCGTCTGTATAAGGAAACAAGGCCACTGCGCCTATAACAGACCCCGCTTTCCAGGCTCCCGTTTTCATTGGATGCGGAATAGCGATAGCGTCGCGGTAGCGATGCATTGTATTTACATCATCCGTTGTTGGCCCAGGCCCGCCATATTGCTTGACATAATCTGAGTCGAACTGGATTCGATACTTGGCGTCGAATATATAGAAGCGTTCAGCGCTGGCAAACTGAATAACGTTGTCAGGCTGCTGGGCAATGGTGGGCAGCTTAGTGAACAGCCTGTTATAGACTAAAAACATGTCGGCCCCTGTGGGCTTGTGAACAAACCGCATTGCCGACTGCTTACCCTTTTTGAGAGCTACCGTCATCCTGAGTCGCTTGTACGAGACAACGGACTGTTCTGCAAGGTCGAATCGGGCGCGTAACAGGCTCACGATCTTCAAGAAGCACCAGTATTCGTAAAGCAGCGAAGTCTCTTTCATACCAATAGGCACGATATCGCCAGCAAACGAAAGGCCACCATTGAGTAGGCGGCACAGCTTATCGAATCTGGAATATAGCGGGTGCTTATGGAGCACCATCGAGTCAGGACGTGCAAGGTCAGCATCAGCAACTTGACCTAGGAAGGGGGCGCGAAGAATAACCTCTACTTGGCGCTCCATGGCTTTGAGCCGAGGGCGGATGGACTCAAAGAATTTAGCCTCGGCAGAGTGGTTGGCATCCTCATCGCCGGATGCATCAGTCCGAGAAAGTGTACGGATATTTCGATAGGTTTCCTTGATCAGAGCCTTGTAGTAACGATTCGCTGATGTATCGAATGTGATTGATGAAACACTCTCGCTGATCTTACGCGGTAAAGCGACGCCAAGACTCGGAATCACAGCTCCACCGTTATCGCGGCGCAAGGCTCGGCCAAGAGTCTGCCTGGTTACACGGCGTGCTCGCTCGGTCGCAACTAGGGTGGATTTCTTCACCAAGCCGCTGTGAGGATTCCGTGCGATAGCATTGGCGAGTTTAAAAAAGTCACCAAAATGCGACTCAATCAGTGCAAGCCATTCGACAAGCGTCGGGTTGTGCTCCTTCGCCGGAGCGGCGAGGCCATAGGTACGAGCATTAGCGGCCATAGCAAGGTTACGCAGCATGCCTGACACCTCGTCACGCATCGCGACATAGTCAGTGCGGAAGTCTGCCTTGCGCGAGAAGACTTCGATCTGCAGCCTTGCACGACTCGTGGCAGTTGAGGCGACGACATCTGCGAAGCCAACGTTGTTGCCAAAGTTGAGTATGTGGTGCTCGCTGTCAGCGCGCACGCGCCGTACTTCTGCTCCTACCGGTAGAGCCAGCTTGGCGGAGAGGTCTAGCCTCTCAAAATGGATGTCGTAGGCAACTGCCTCAAAGAAGAGCGGTTCTATGGCTGCGCCGGAGGTTACGGGACGCAAAATCCCAGTAGCACGGTCAAAAACCTCCAGCGTTACCAGCCCCTCGATCACTATAGCCGTTTGTGGCGTTGCCGTTATGAACGGAGGAAGATCAGGCAACTTGCCGATGATCTCTATCCTCCAACCCGCCCCCTCAGCCAGAAGGAGTGTTGGCATCAAGCACCCCAGAAACGAGTAGCGCCGTCGAGATCCAGAAGTGCAGCCATGCGCTCTGCCTTGCGGACACTACGATCTAGCTTGCCGGAAAACTCAGGAAATGGATCGCCTTTTTGCGGTGTCTCGCGGGAAGTCAGCCAGTCGGCAAGCCCCGTCAATGCGTCGGACAGCGCATCTCCGCTACCCGTAACCTTGGGTAGTATTTTCTGCAAAATACAGAAATCAAGCGCGGCGTAGCCAGTCAGTATGTCGGCCAGTTCGTGTTTACGCCAGAAATGGAGATAGAGCAGGATGGAGTCACGGGTCCGATATCCGAATTTGATACCTGCAGGTGCGAGTATTTCTTGAATCTCGCTGAGCAGCCCCGCTATGTGCTCAAAAAGTGGTTGACTCTCGTCGCGGGCCTCCTGAATTGAGATCGCGTTACTCTCCTGAATCATCAAAGTGGAGAGCTGAGCTAGAGCATCAATATCGGGGGAGGCTGTCGCCGAGAGACCAACACTGGCGAAATCAGTCAGAACAGGGTCATCAAGCTCGATAGTAAATGCACGATCCAAAACCTTAGGGCTGAACGTATGTGTCGACTCGTCCATATTGGCTGTGCCTACGACCCGTAGGTTTTGGGGCAAATGGGCGCCGCGAAGTTCAGCGTATGGGTCGACCTCTGCAGTAACAACGGCAGGCAGCTCGATGGGAAGCGCATCGGTCACAACACGACCACCCAAACGCGAACGCGTCTCCGCGACGCTGAGAAAATCACTAAAATAATGTTCGACGGGCGCAAGATTCATCTCATCGAGCAAGGCAATAACTAGCTTCGTGGGCTGCGCTTTGGCTTCGAGCAGACTCTTGGTAAGAGCGCCTTCAATATGCTTGGTAGGCGACAGGGTGGGGACATAGCCAAAGAGATCACTGTTGTCAGACCATTGTGGCTGCACGGGAATAGCGCTGAAGCCCGAGCCGGTGAGCTTGGCGAACTTGCGTGGCAAAAGACTCTTACCTGTACCAGAGATGCCCGAAAGTATGACTAGTGGACTTACCGTCATCGCCAAATAGAAGTTGGCAAGTTCGGCTGTGGAAATCATATACCCCTCTGCATCCATGACAGCTTGGATGCCCTTTAAGCGCTCGCTCGACGAAGTGACACCTATCAATGTAGTTGCAGAATAGGGAACCAACTTGGGGCCAAAGCGGTATTCCGCCGTAGAACTACCGGCACGCTGCGCCGACTGCGCACGCGTCATTCCACCAGTTTTTTCAAGATAGCCTGCACGCATTAACCTTCCTGGCTGATGGGGGCGAGCAGTGCTTGGAATGTCCACGTCCACATTGATCGGCGGCGATATGTATTGCCAAATCACATCAGAGGGAAATTTGTACTCAGGACCATGCTCGGCCAACATCGCCCCGAGAGCGGTAATGGCGTGGTTGAAAATCTGGTCGTTAGACAGCGGCATGCATCCCTCCTGATTTCGCTTTAGCCTTGGTGGAGACCTTGACGGACTCCTCACGTGCATCGAGCTGTGCAGCCAGATGTGCTGCAATAGCTTGCGAGAGCAAGGGAGGAACAGCCTCTCCAATCATATCCATGCCGATGCCCACACGAGTTGTATCCGCTTCGTCGTCGCGAGAAGTAACGAAGCGAAAATCGTCATCAAACGATTGCAGGCGTGCCGCCTCGCGCATAGTAATTCCGCGCATTTCGGTCGGGTGCGAGAAACGTCCCGAACCGAGAAAGTTGGCATTCGCAGTGATGGTCAAGGCAGGGGCATTCCAAGCTAGGCGCGTGTATGCGCTCCAGTAGTAGTCTTTGTAGAAGGCTGGATTGATCGAGCCAGTCTGCACCATAGCGAGCTTGGCCGCCTCAAATGAGATGTTCTTATCCTTGGCCATCCTGGCGATAGCGCGGGCGTACTTGGCACGCATGCGTTCACTCTCGGCATCCCACGTCTGCCCTGGGCGCATCTCTTTGATGATATCAAGCACAGACGGCTTGTAACTACGGGTGACGTGATTGAATGGGAATGATCCAGAGGTTCGCATCAACTGGGCATACTCGCTCGGATTCTCCCCATAGAGATCCTGCCCCCCTCCCCCGAGTTCATCCGCAGCCAGGGAGGGTTCTCGAAGATCACCAATTGCGTCCGCGACGGTTACCCAAGGCTTTCGCCCCTCGGCCAGCAGCTTGGGCTTTGACGGATCCGCGTGAGTGAATTTAGGGAAGGACGCCGAACCGATTGAACTTGCGATGAAAATTGCTCGCTCGCGGAGCTGTGGAACGCCGTAATCGGCGCAATTCACCACAGCGACCTCAACTTTATAGCCAAGGTCGCGCTCAAGCATCTGGATAACAAGCTCGGATAACTTACCCATGCGCCCCTGGAAGCCGTGATTGAGCATCTGGGGAACATTTTCGATAACCAGGAATTTAGGCCGTAATGCCTCAGCAACTTCCAGATATCGCAGAACTAAGTCATTTCGTGGGTCGTGGGCCAACTGGCTGTAACCGCTGAACTTGACGATTTTCCCCTTCTCACGCTGCTCAGTTCGACGAAGCTGGGAAAATCCTTGGCAAGGTGGCCCTCCAATCATGCAGTCAAGATCGCCTTGGGCAATACCTTGCTCTTTAAGCTTGGCATGAATTGTATCCACTTCAAGCAAGCGAATATCTTGGCAGATAGTAGCTGGGGGAAGATCATCGTAACGGTGGTTGAACTGAAAGGTCTTTAGCGCCTCAGGCTTTACATCATTGCCTAAAGCTACTCGGAATCGCCCGGATCGAGTGAACCCCCGAGATGTCCCCCCGCATCCACAAAAAAACTCCGCAAGAGTGTATTTTTTCTGGTTCATTTTGACATTTCTTCTGATCCGTTGCGCCAGCGCTTAACCCCCAATTATCACATGCACCCCAGAGCAAGGCGAGTGCTAGAGCCAAATGACCCTCCCCTAAATCGCGAAGCGGAGCCTAGAGCGAAAAAGGGGACAGATTTATTTATAAGCCAGACCGTCCGCTCCTAGCCGACAACTGCCAGTCACAGACCACCCTCCCCTGACCTAAAACGCACAACACCATGCAAAAACACATCTGCAATTGCAGTTTTTCTTACGGCAGCCACCCCGCCACCCCAGCTGCGAGGCACCCAGCACCACTCCAAGCGCCGGATGCCCGCGATAGCTGATCTGATTAGCACAGGCGATGGGCGCGGGGTTTCGGTATCGGGCTATGGGTTTCTGCGTGATCAGTGGCGTCGCTGATGCCGGGGCGCTTGCGGCGTCGGCACTTCTGTGTAAAATCCCGCGCCCCAAATGCAGGAGACAACACGTTGGCAATCCACTATTCCGCGCCCCAGGCAAATGTTGCATGTGGGCGCACAGGCTCGAACCTGAGCAGCACCCAGGATGTTACTCAGGTTTCATGCAAGCTCTGCCTGCGCACCGTTGAAAAGGGTGCGGCTGAGCCTGTACGCAAGACACCAAGCCTCGCTGAGCTTAGGGCCGCGGCAAAAGCTGCCAAGGCGGCCCTTGCAACGGCTGCAATGGCGAAGCCGACCCTGAGTCCGCGCGCCGCATGGCAGCAACGCCTGGAGCAACTGCCGGGCAAAAGTCGCATCCCGCGCGGCGTGGCGCGGCAGGTATTTATCTAGACGCTGCTGGCCTTACGCGGGTGCTGTCGAGCGTGCGCGTAAGGCACTTGAGCGCGTCAGCCTTGCAACTTGGTCTTGCGCCAGGACTGCACGGTAATCACCAGCAGGGTTATGGCGGTCAGCGGCAGCACATAGCCAAGCATGGCGGTGGCAAACTGGTCCGCCAGTGGCCGCCCTGCAGCGCTAAGCACCAGGTACAGGGTGTAGGCCACGTAGTAACCGATAAACAACAGTCCTTCCCAGCGGTTGATGCAATAGCCGGAGAAGAAGATCGGCAGACAGACCACCGCCACCCCGATCATCACCGGGAAGTCGAACGCCAGGGCGTTGGCCGCCACCAGAATGGGCGCGGGCGACAACAGCGAAGCCAGGCCGAGCACGCACAGCAGGTTGAAGATATTGCTGCCGACGATATTGCCCACGGCAATATCGCGCTCGCCGCGAATGGCTGCCATCAGCGAGGTGGCCAACTCCGGCAGCGAGGTGCCAACCGCAACCACGGTCAAGCCGATTACCAGTTCCGAAAGCCCCAGGGTGCGAGCCAGGCTAACCGCGCCCTGCACCAGAAAGTTCGAACCGCTGACCAGCAACACCAACCCCACCACGATCAGCAGCAGGTTGATCTGCCAGGCATAGCGCTTGGCCGGTTCGTGCAGGGCAAATTCCTTGGCGAACTCATCGTCGGCCGGGACGCTTTTTTCGCGATAAGAGTTGATGATCAGAAACGCGCTGTAAGCCAGGATGCAGGTGAACAGCAGCAGGCCATCGAGCTTGCTCAGGCTGCCATCCCAGGCCAGAGCCAGGGTCAGCAGGCTGGCGCCGATCATGATTGGTACATCCAGTCGAATCAGCTGGCGGGAGACGACCAGCGGGGCGATCAGAGCGGTCAGACCGAGAATCAGCAGCACGTTGGCGATATTACTGCCCACCACGTTGCCAATCGCCAGGTCGCCACTGCCGGCCAGGGCTGCCTGGACGCTGACTGCCGTTTCCGGCGCGCTGGTGCCAAAGGCCACCACGGTCAGGCCGATGACCAGCGGCGGTATACCAAACTGCGCAGCCAGCTTGGCCGCGCCTCGCACCAGCACTTCAGCACCCGCCACCAGCAGAACCAAACCGGCAATCAGGTAACCCCAGACCATCAAGCTCATTACGCGCACCCCAAGGAAAGATGCGCCAGTGTATGCGAGCCATAGAAAGGCGCCAGAGGGGGCGTCAGTTATATTTTCGGCGCCTCAACCGATGCCAATGTGCAGCGGATGACTGGCCACCCGCTGCAGCCAGGCACGAATGGCTGGGTAGCCGCTGAGGTCAAAACCGCCCTCTTCAGCAACATGGGTGTAGGCATAGAGTGCGATGTCGGCAATCGAATAGTGCTCGCCAACCAGATAAGGCGTGCGCTGCAGCTGCCGCTCCATCACCTTTAAGGCCTTGTGCCCGCGCACATGGCATTCCTCGTATTCAGTGCGGCGTGCCTCGGGCAGGCCCTGATACAGCTGGATAAAGCGCGCCACCGCCACATAGGGCTCGTGGCTGTACTGCTCGAAGAACTGCCACTGCAATACCTGGGTGCGCAGGCGCGGCTCACTGGGCAGAAACGCCGTGCCGTCGGCGAGGAAGTTGAGGATGGCATTGGACTCCCACAGGCAGGTGCCGTCTTCCAGCTCCAGCACCGGGATCTTGCCGTTGGGGTTCTTGGCCAGAAAGGCTTCGCTCTGGGTTTCGCCCTTGAGGATATCCACGGGCACCCATTCGTGGGCAATACCCAGCAGATTGAGCATCAACTTGACCTTGTAACAGTTGCCCGAACGGGTGTCGCCGTAGACCTTGTACATGTCGCCCTCCTGAAGGCTTTTGTAGGAGCCAGCTTGCTGGCGATGCTTTAGCTCACAGCTGATCGCCGGGACACCGGACCGCCGGGACGCCGGACCGCAGCAAGCTGGCTCCTACAGTCTTATCAATTCTCTACAGCGCCTGCGCCTGACGGATCACTGCGGCCAGGCGCTTGAGGCCTTCGTTCAGACGCTCCGGCGCGACGTGGCTGAAGTTCAAGCGCAAGTGCCCCGGATGCTGATCAGGGTCGATGAAAAACGGCTCGCCCGGCATGAAGGCGACGTTTTGCGCCAGGGCCGGCGCCAGTAAGGTGCGGGTGTCCAGCGGCTGTTTGAGGGTCAGCCAGAAGAACAATCCGCCCTGGGGAATCTGCCAATCGGCCAGCTCGCTGAAGTGCTCCTGCAGCACGGCCTGCATGGCGTCGCGACGGATGCGGTAGAAATCGCGCAACTCGGCCAGGTGCTCGCGGTAGTGGCGGGTGCCTAGCCATTGCAGCGCCTGCCACTGGCCGATGCGGTTGGTGTGCAGGTCCGCAGACTGCTTGAGGCGCAGCAGGTAGGGGTAAAGGTCTGGCGTGGCAATCAGGTAGCCGACGCGCAGGCCCGGCAACAGGGTTTTCGACACGGTGCCGGTGTAGATCCAGCTGGCCTGGCGCAGACGACTGACGATCGGCGTGGCGCTGCCTTCGTCGAATACCAGGTCACGGTAAGGCTCATCCTCGATCAGGGTCACACCGAACTCGTCGAGCAGCGCCGCCACCGCATCGCGTTTGGCCTCGCTGTAGCGCACTGCCGAGGGATTCTGGAAGGTCGGGATCAGGTAAGCGAAAGCCGGCTTGTGGTTCTCCAGGCGCTGGCGCATGGCTTCGATCTGCGGGCCATCGGCCTCTTGCGGCACGGCGATGCAGGCGGCGCCGAATAACTGAAAGGCCTGTAGGGCGGCCAGGTAGGTCGGCGCCTCGAGCAGCACTTCGGTGCCCGGATCGATAAACAGCTTGCTGGCCAAGTCCAGGGTCTGCTGCGAGCCGCTGACGATCAGCACCTGGCTGGCATCGCAGGGTATGCCAAGGGCGCGAGCGTCCTCGGCGATGGCCTCGCGCAATTCCGGCTCGCCTTCGCTGGTGCCGTATTGGCCCATGCTGGTCGGCATATCCGCCCACTCGACCTGGGGCAGCATTGGCTCGGCCGGCAAGCCACCGGCGAAGGACATCACTTCCGGGCGCTGCGCGGCGGCGAGAATTTCACGGATCAGGGAGCTTTTAAGGCGGGTAACGCGTTCGGAGAAGGCCATGGACACACCAGTAGCAAAGGCGAATAAAAATAGGTCAAACTGATTGACCGAAATTACGACGCCCCACCCCAATACGTCAATAGGCTTGACCTTAAATGCTTGACCTCAAAAGTGTAACCAGCCAACAGGCCGCCATGGAGGCCTTCTTTTTTGGCTACCAGGCCTTCACTGCCAAGGCTGACGAAATGCTGGCGCGCCGCGGCTTGTCGCGGGTGCACCATCGCATCCTGTTTTTTATCGCCAGATGCCCAGGACTGAGCATGAAGGAATTGCTGGCCTACCTGGGGGTGAGCAAGCAGGCACTCAATACGCCGCTGCGCCAGTTGCTGGAAATGGGCCTGGTGGAAAGCCTCGCGGCGAGCGATGACAAGCGCAAGCGCCTGCTCGGCTTTACGACCGAAGGCGCCAAGCTGGAGCTGGCCCTGCGCCGCGAACAGGCCAAGCTGCTGCAACGGGCCTTTGGCGAGGTCGGTGAAGACGCGGTAAAGGGCTGGCTGCGGGTCAACCAGGCGCTGGCGGGCAAGAGCCTGCAGCCATAACGCGCCAATAACCCGCGATGGCTGGTGCGCACGGCGCACCCTACGGCTACTCGCCGCGAGCAGGCCAAGGCGCTGGCCGGGTGCTGAAGGTCATGCGTAGGCATATGTAGGAGCCAGCTTGCTGGCGATGCTTTTACCGGCAAGGATCGCCGGGACGCCGGACCGCAGCAAGCTGGCTCCTACAGGTTATTGGCCTGACGATAAGTCTTCTTTGCGTCATTTAAAGCTCTGCGCTGCTGCCCCGGCAGAACTGTACCGGTGTTTTGTGCAAACACTTTAAAACTGTTACGCACATTGCCCGCCTCGCTGTACCGCGACGCCCTGCCCCGCGCCCCTTAGGCTGAGCAACACTGCCTCTGAGTGCTGCGCCATGACCACCGAACTGCTGATCGCCTTTATTGCCTTTGCCTTTGTCACCTCGATCACGCCGGGGCCGAACAACATGATGCTGCTCGCCAGCGGGGTGAATTTCGGTATGCGCCGCAGCCTGCCGCACATGTTCGGCATCAGCCTGGGTTTCATGCTGTTGGTGATGGCGGTGGGTTTGGGCCTTGGTCAGGTGTTCGAGCAGGTTCCTCAGCTCTACACCCTGCTGCGCTATCTGGGCGCGACTTACCTGCTCTACCTGGCCTGGAAAATCGCTAACGCCGGGGCGCCAGACCCTAATGTCGGTAAGCGCAGCAAGCCATTCAGCTTCCTCCAGGCCGCGGCGTTTCAATGGGTCAACCCCAAGGCCTGGGTAATGGCCATTGGCGCGATCACCACCTACACGCCGCAGGACAACTTCGTGGTCAACGTGCTGCTGATTGCGGCCCTGTTCGCCCTGGTCAACTGCCCCAGCGTTGGCCTGTGGACCATGGCCGGCAGCCTGCTGCGCAACTGGCTGAGCAATCCGCGAGTCCTGCGCGCTTTCAATATCGGCATGGCCCTGCTGCTGGTAGCCTCGCTCTACCCCATCTTCGCTGACAGCGGACTGCTCTGATGCACGATCTGTCTCAACCCCGTTTACGGCCACTGGCCGACACCTCGACCTCGGCAGTGGTCGCCGGTTTTATCGCCATGCTCACCGGCTACACCAGCTCGCTGGTGCTGATGTTCCAGGCTGGCCAAGCCGCAGGGCTGAGCAGCGGGCAGATTTCTTCGTGGATCTGGGCGCTGTCGATCGGCATGGCGCTCTGCTGCATCGGCCTGTCGCTGCGCTACCGCGCGCCGATCATGATTGCCTGGTCGACGCCGGGTGCCGCGTTGCTGGTCACCAGCCTACCCGGCGTGCCCTATGGCGAGGCAATAGGGGCCTATATTTTCGCTTCGGCGCTGATCGTGTTGATCGGCCTGACCGGCACCTTTGATCGTCTGATGCGGCGTATTCCCGCCTCCATCGCCGCCGCCCTGCTGGCTGGGGTGCTGTTCAAGATCGGCCTGGAAATCTGCGTGGCCGCCGAGCAGCAACCGCTGCTGGTGGTGGCCATGTTGCTGGCCTATCTGTTGGGCAAGCGGCTGTGGCCGCGCTATGCGGTACTCGCCGCCCTGATCGTCGGCAGCCTGCTGGCGGCGCTGTTCGGCCTGCTCGATTTCAGCGGCTTTACGCTGGAACTGGCGGTGCCTGAGTGGACCATGCCGGCCTTCTCCCTGGCGGCGACCATCAGCATCGGCATCCCGCTGTTTATCGTCGCCATGGCCTCGCAGAACCTGCCGGGCATGGCGGTGCTGCGCGCCAATGGCTACGACGTGCCGGCCAGCCCACTGTTGACGACCACCGGACTGACTTCGATCCTGCTGGCACCGTTTGGCAGCCACGGCATTCATATGGCGGCCATCAGCGCGGCGATCTGCGCCGGCCCCGAAGCCCATGAAGACCCGAAGAAGCGCTATACCGCCGCCGTCTGGTGCGGGGTGTTCTACGGCATCGCCGGGATTTTTGGCGCCACCCTCGCGGCCCTGTTCACCGCCCTGCCCAAGGCGTTGATCCTGTCGATTGCGGCGCTTGCCCTGTTCGCCTCGATCATCGGCGGTCTGACCCAGGCCATGAGCGAACCCAAGGAGCGCGAAGCGGCGCTGATCACCTTCCTGGTCACGGCCTCGGGCATGACGTTGTTCTCGGTCGGCTCGGCGTTCTGGGGGATAGTCGCAGGGCTGCTGACCCTGGCGATTCTGAATTGGGGTAAGCAGGACGCCTGATTGATGGGTATCGCTGCGCTCAACCCATCCTACCCACCGAGTGGAGCCAACCCAGTTGTGGGAGGGGCTTTAGCCGCGAAGCGTTGGCGGTGCTTCGAAAAATTCGCGGCTAAAGCCCCTCCTACAGGTTGCACCAGGCTTGAAAAACAAAGGCGCCCGGATGGGCGCCTTTGTCATTGCAGGAACCGTAGCCCAATGAAATGGACTCCCCCCTCCTACGGCGTCTATGCGCCAGACTAGAGTTGTCAAAACAAAAGTCACGAAGGGAGGAGTCACCATGAAATTTAAGCGAATTGGTGTCGATTTGGCAAAGCAGGTGTTCCAGGTTC
>JAUSOF010000065.1 GCA_030656145.1 Pseudomonas sp. | reverse complement strand
ATTGCCGAGACCATCGCTGAAACAACGCAACACATGGTATAGCGCTACCGCCGGGAAGCCACAGGCCACCGCGCGCAGGTAACCCATCGAGGGCTCGATCAGGCTCGGCTCGATATTCATTAACTGCAGGACGATTTCGGCATTCCATAGCAGGACTGCAGCGCCACCGCCGACCGCCAGTGCCAACCACAAGGCCTGGCGCACTACCGGACCGATTTCGGCCTGCTGTCCGGCCCCGAAGCGCTGCGCAACCTTGGGTGTAGTGGCCAGCAGGATGCCGGTCATCAGTAGAAATACCGGCACCCAGATCGAGTTGCCCAGCGCCACCGCTGCCAGGTCATGGGAGCTGACACGTCCAGCCATCAGCGTATCGACAAAGCCCATGGCGGTATGCGCCAGCTGGGCGATGATGATCGGCGTGGCTAGAACCATCAGGGTGCGCAACTCGGTGCGTACGCGCTGCAGGCGCGATACGGCTGGCATCGGGGTCATCCGCTGGATCTCTGAGAAAACAGTGCAGTCTACGCGCTGACGCTTCGGTCAGGAACTCGTTTTGCAGTGGCGCAGTGCGAGGGCGACGACAGTGGCAAGCTGCCTTAGAATGACGACCCGACGTATGGAGCCAATCATGCAAATAGTCGCTGACGAGAACATCCCCCTGCTCGATGAGTTTTTCGCTGGATTCGGCGAGATTCGCCGCTTACCTGGTCGCGGTATCGATGCGGCGGCTGTGGCCGATGCCGAACTGTTGCTGGTACGTTCGGTGACCCGTGTTGACAGTGCACTGCTTGAAGGCAGTGCGGTGCGGTTTGTCGGTACCTGCACGATCGGCACAGACCATCTGGATCTTGATTATTTCGCCCGGGCAGGCATCGCCTGGGCCAGCGCGCCAGGTTGCAATGCGCGTGGTGTGGTCGATTATGTGCTCGGCAGCCTGCTGCTGTTGGCTGAACAGCAGGGCGTTGAGCTGGCCTCGCGGACCTTCGGGGTGGTCGGTGCAGGTGAGGTGGGCGGGCGTTTGGTCGATGTACTACGTGGGCTGGGTTGGCGGGTGTTGGTGTGTGATCCGCCGCGGCTGCTCATCGAGGGTGGCGACTTCGTCAGTCTGGAGCAGGTGATCGCTGAGTGCGATGTGGTCAGCCTGCACACACCCCTTGAAAGGGGCGGCGCGCAGCCGACCCATCACCTGCTCGATGCACGGCGCCTGGCCCAACTCAAGCAGGGTACTTGGCTGATCAATGCCAGTCGTGGCGCGGTGGTGGATAACATGGCGCTGCGCGAGGTGCTCAAACAGCGCGCTGATCTGCAGGTGGTGCTGGATGTTTGGGAGGGCGAGCCGCAGGTCGATGTCGAGCTGGCCAGCTTGTGCCGTATTGCCACGCCGCATATCGCCGGCTACAGCCTCGATGGCAAGCTGCGCGGTACGGCGCAGATCTATGCGGCGGTTTGCGCGCATCTCGGCTGCGTGCCAGCTGTCAGCCTCGAAGAGCTTATGCCGGCGCCCTGGCTCACGCAATTGAGCCTGGATGCCTGCGCAGATCCAGCCTGGGCGCTGG
>JAUSOF010000058.1 GCA_030656145.1 Pseudomonas sp. | reverse complement strand
AAGCCGCCGGCCAGCCGCGAGTCAGGCCGAACAGGTTGTCCGCACGGCTGGTGCGCAGCGTCTCCACATGCTGCAACCAGGCGCCGACCTCGCCCAGAGTGAAGGCCAGTTCGGCGCCGCCCAGCTCGAACAACTCGCCCTCCAGCAACAGGCGCGGCAGGTTGCAGGCCGGGCGCCGTCGACTGCCAAGCCACCAGCAGAGATTGGCCGGCGATGCACAGAGCAGGCGGTCGAGGCAGGCGTCGAGTTCGCCATCGGGCTCGCGTGGGTAATCGTTGAGCATGATCCACAGCGTGCGCTGCTCCTGCTCCACAGCGGCCAGCAGTTGCGCTTCGTTCACGTCCGACGGGTAGCCGAGGACGGCAGCCAACTGTCGGCAGAACTCCCGCGGCGAAGCGAGCAACGCGGAGCAATTGAGCCATAGCGGCAAACATTCCGCCGGGCATTGGCGGGCGCAATCGGCGAGCAACACCGACTTGCCAAACCCGGCTGGCGCGATCAGCAGCCGCAAACGACAGTCCTGGGCAAGCAAGCGGCGCTGCAGCTGCTCACGCTGAACATGGCCTGGCGGTTGGCGCGGCAGCAGGCTCTTGGCGCAGGATGGCAATGCGATAAGCGAAGATGGCGCGTAGACGGTCATGACGGCTCGTATTAGTTTTTGTACTGGGAGCAGTACTCACGAGGCTAGACCCGAGCGCAGGCATGCAATAGCTGTATCAGCATTGCTGATAAGCCACGATAAAAAAGGCGGCCCGCAGGCCGCCCGATCAAAGTACCGCGATGCTGTTATTGGCCTTAACGCACGCCGGAGCTGCGCAGGGCAGCCGGGGTGTAGTCGGCGGCACTGGCCTTGAAGCCGAAGGCGTAGGCAGATTTCTCTTCGTTCTTCATGCCCAAAGCCAGGTAGCGACCGGCGACGATGTCGTACAGAGCCTCAAGGGTGTAACTCGGCACTTGGTGGTTGTAGTAGTTCTGCGCATGCCCTTCGGCGACGCGCCACAGTTGACCACGACCGTCGTAGTGATCAACCAGGGCCAGTTGCCAGGTATCCTCGTCGAAATACATATGACGCTTGGCGTAGATGTGCCGCTCGCCAGACTTCAGCGTGGCTTCCACTTCCCAGACCCGGTGCAGCTCGTAACGCGTCAGGTCCTGGTTGATATGCCCGGCCTTGATCACGTCATCGTACTTGAGTGCCGGCGAGTCGAGCTTGTAGCTGTTGTAGGGAATGTACATCTCCTTCTTGCCCACCAGCTTCCAGTCATACCGATCTGGCGCCCCGGAGAACAGGTCGAAGTTGTCCGCCGTACGCATGCCGTCAGCGGCGGTGCCCGGCCCGTCGTAAGCCACCTGTGGTGCGCGACGTACCCGGCGCTGGCCGGCGTTGTAGATCCACGCCAGGCGTGGTTCCTTGACCTGATCGATGGTCTCGTGAACCAGCAGCACGTTACCCGCCAGGCGCGAAGGTGCGGTTACCCGCTGCTTGAAGTACAGCAGCACGTTGGCGGCCTTGGCCGGATCGACATCGGGCATGTCGGAGGGAAAAGCAACCTCATCCTCGAACTTGACCAGGCTGTAGGAGCCGCCGGTCTGTGGCGTTGCCTGGGTGATCCAGCGCCGCACGTTGCCGCCGCGGTAGCGGGTAATGTGGTTCCACACCACCTCGACCCCGGTCTTGGGGATCGGGAAGGCGTAGTAACGGCTGTCGCTGAAGTTCTGCAGGCCGTTACCACCGTCGATGCTGCTGGTATTGAGTGCGCTCTGCTTCGCCGCCGCATAGATCGCCGCAGGCACGGCCGCACTGCGGTGGGTCGGATAGACCGGGATTTTGTAACTGTCGGCATAGCGCTTGAACATCGCCATCTGCCCGGCGGACAACTTGTCTTGGTACTGCGCGGCATTGGCGGCGGTGATGGTGAATAACGGCTGCTCACCCGCGAACGGATCAGCGAGGAAGCCCTTGCCGTCGACCGCGCCAGCAGTGGTCGACAGACCGCCGGTCCAGGCCGGGATGCTGCCATCGGCGTTACCAGCCATTTCTGCGCCCAGCGGGGTCAGGCTGGTGCCCAGTTGTGCGGCTTCCTGTTCAGAGACCGCCGCCATCACGCTGCTGGCCAGCAAGGTCAGGGCCAACGCTCCGGTTTGCAGGATTCTTGTAGTTTTCATCTGTACGGATCCTTTGCGCGTCGTTGATCAGAAGTTCATACCGAAACTCAGCGCGACGAAGTCGCGGTCGGTAGTGGTGTTGTAATCGCCACCAAAGAAGTCGGTGTAACTGAGGCTGGCGTTATAGGTGTTCTGGTAATCGGCACTCAGTGCGACGCTGACAGCCTTGCTGCCTTCGTTGAAGTTCGGCCCATAACCGTCGACGTCATGCGACCAGGCGACGCTCGGGGTCAGGTTGATCCCGGCGATCACGTTCGAGTAGTCGGCGC
Source organism: Pseudomonas sp. (assembly GCA_030656145.1). Classification (GTDB taxonomy): domain Bacteria; phylum Pseudomonadota; class Gammaproteobacteria; order Pseudomonadales; family Pseudomonadaceae; genus Aquipseudomonas. Next base: position 26,900 of record JAUSOF010000058.1, on the reverse strand, counting down.
TGGCGCGCAGGCGATAACCCCACGAACTGCTGGTGTAGAAACCCTCGCCCTGGCACTCGTCCGGGTTGGCCGCATTGAATGCAGCGCACACACCAGGCGCGCTGAACTCACCGGCGCCAAAAATCGGGTCGCGGCCGAAACGCAGCTCGCGGGGGTCGTCCTTGATACCGCCAATGTGGTTGTAAGCGACTTCACCGAGCAGGGTCAGACGGCTGGCACCGAGCACCCGGTCAATGAACTGCACGGCGGTGACCTGGGCCTGGGTGAACGGCTTGCGCTCGTAACCGTGGATGTCGCCGCTGGCGACATTCCGCGCGTGACCGGATTCGAATATCGGGTTGAACGGCAGGCCGAGGGCGGCAAAGGACAGGTCGGTGGAGTTGATCTGCATCGGCATGTTCGGCCGGTGGCTGACCTCACCAGACAATGCAGTGCCGCCAACGTTGGTCTGGAAGCTCATGCCGTAGAGGCGGATATCCTCCGGGTATTCAATGAAGTAGCGCGCATTCGGCGCACCAGGGATGAAACTGGCGAAGTTCGGCGTGGTGGTGCGGATGGTGCTGAATACCGGGCCGCGACTGTGATAGTTCATCGCATAGAGACCGAACTCGGTGTCGTTGAGCGACTCGGCGAACCAGCGCAAGGCCACGCCATACTGGCCACTGTCGCGCGCATCGCGGTCGCCGGCACGCGGAATATAAGCGTTGTCGGCAAACGAGTTGGTCGACTCGCCAGGCGGCAGATCGGCGCCAAATACCACCAGCCGATCTTCGCAGCCATCGGCCAACACATCAGCGGTGGAGAAGAAGGTGCCGCAGTTGTCCACCACGGTCTGGTCCCACTCCAACTGATAGAAGGCCTCCATGCTCAGCGAGCTGGTCAGACTCTGCGAGACATAGAGCATGTTGACCGGAATCAGGCCTTCCTTGATCTCCGCACCGGGACGGCGGAACGCGGCCACATCGACCGGATTGATCGAGTTGATGCTGTTACCGATGAAGGTACTCTCGCCCCAACTGACCACCTGTTTGCCGACTCGCACACTGCCGGGCAGGTCACCGATGTTGTAGTTGTGGTAAATGAACGCATCGAGAATCTGCGCGCCGGAGGCCTGCGCCGCTTGCTTGCGGTTGTGATCGTCGATGTCATAGAACTGCCGGCTTTCATCTTTGGTTTCGAAGTCGTACCAATACTTGCCACGAATAAAGACCCCAGTGTCGCCGTACTTCAATTCAAGGTCGTGGATACCCTTGAAGATCTTCGAGAAGGTCTCGCCCTTCTTGAAGTTCAAGCGCCCGTCGTCCGAGGTCCGCGAGGAAGCCTTGCCGCCACTGGCGACCGAAACGAACGCTGGATCGGCAGCGCGTACGCCCCAGCTGGCGCCGACCGACAGCGCGGAGTCGAACTGCGCTTCGAGCCCGCCGACATTGAAAGTAATCGCCTGGACCGGCGCGACACAGCCCAGAGCGACGGCAACTGCCAGTGCGCACGGCTGGAAGATTGCATGCCTTGTTTTTGTTGTCATGCGGCTCTCCTGGAAAGCATGGTTTCGTGTTGAAGCTCCACGCTACCCAGCGCCACCCTTGCGGATAAGCGCCCGAAAGAGGGATTCGTCCTGTCGCCCGAAAGAGTGAATGCACCTCTACTGCGCAGCATTGGCGCCGCGCCATGAACCGTCCCAATGGCCCGTCATAGCGCCGGTGAATGGCGCACGCACGCGAAAACCTCTCAGGACAAAGCGGCCTGTCCCGGCTAGGCTGGCGGCACATACGCAGATAAGGAGAAACCTGATGTCGCCACAACCGCCCATCAGCCTGTGGATGGATCAACTCGAGCAACCGCTGACGCCGCGCCCAGCCCTGCAAGGCAGTCACCACGTCGACGTAGCGATCATTGGCGCCGGTTACACCGGGTTGTGGACGGCCTATTACCTCAAGCGCCAGGCGCCTGAACTGCGCATCGCCATAGTCGAAGCCGAGTACGCCGGCTTCGGCGCCTCCGGGCGCAACGGCGGTTGGCTGATGGGCAACCTGCTCGGCGAGGACCGTCTGCTCGCTGGCCTGCCCGCCGAACAGCGGCGGGCCGCCTTCGACCTGCTGCACGGCATCCCCGACGAAGTGGCAGAGGTGCTGCAACGTGAAGGCATCGCCTGCGACTATCGCAAGGGCGGTGTGCTGTATTGCGCGGCGCGTTACCCGGAGCAAGCACGACGCCTGCGTACCTGGCTCGACTCGCTGCATGGCGAAGGCCTGAGCGAAGCCGACTACCGCTGGCTGGCACCGCAGGAGCTGAGCCAACAGCTGCGCATCAACAACCCACTCGGCGCCATCCACAGCCCGCATTGCGCGACCATTCAACCGGCCAGGCTGGTGCGCGGCCTGGCCCAGGCGGTCGAACGCCTGGGCGTGCAACTGTTCGAACAAAGCCGCGTGACGCATTGGCAACCGGGCCTGCTGCGCACCGCCCAGGGTGAACTGCACGCCGACTGGGTGGTGCCTGCAGTTGAAGGCTACGCCGCCGAACTGCCGCTGCTGCGCCGCTATCAACTGCCGGTGCAAAGTCTGCTGATCGCCACCGAACCACTGTCGACCAGCCAGTGGGAGCAGATCGGCCTCGAACGCGGCCAGGCCTTCAGCGAATTCAGCCGCCAGGTCACCTACGGCCAGCGCAGCGCTGACGACCGCCTGGTATTCGGCGCCCGTGGTGGTTACCGCTTCGCCGGCAAGCTACGGCAGAATTTTGACCTGAACGCCGAGGAAATCGGCCTGCGCCGCTACCTGTTCGGCGAGTTGTTCCCGCAATTGCGCAACGCCCGGATCAGCCATGGCTGGGGCGGCAACCTCGGCATGGCGCGGCGCTTCCAGCCGCACATGCTGCTCGACCGCAGCAACCGCATCGCCCTCGCCGGCGGCTACGGCGGTGAAGGTGTCGGCGCCAGCAACCTCGGCGGGCGCACCCTGGCCGAACTGATCCTCGGCCGCAACAGCCTGTTGACCGCGCAACCCTGGGTGCTCGGCGAACGTCCGCTGTCGGCGCTCAAGGTCTGGGAGCCGGAACCCTGCCGCTGGCTCGGCTACAACGCCATCATGCGCAGCTTCAGTCATGAGGACCGGGTGCTCGCCAATCCGCACAGCGCCCCCTGGCGTCGTGCTCTGGCCAGCAAGCTGGCGGACTTCATGGAAGGCCTGATGCGCTGAGCCGCGAGTGAGCTCATAGACGGCTACCAGGGACTCACTTCAACGCAACACCAGCCGTATTGATTTCAATACATCGTAACGAAATCCACACAAGTGCGACACCCACCTGCCAACCCGCGACATCACAGGCTTTGCTGGGTCATTTCAGTAGCAACCCGCAACATCCGTATCGAATTCAATACAAGGCAGTTATTCACAAGCCCACCTGAAAAATCATAAGCCATTGTTTTTATTGATAAAAATAACAATGGCACCGCACTTGCTATGGTCTCTAGTTAAATGCTCGCTGCCTTGCACGAGCACCTTGTTCATCGCCCGCACAAGAAAGGGCGAGTCTGACTACTTGAGGAATTCACATGAGCGAGTTGCGTTTTACCGTCGAACACGAATGGCTGCGTCAGGACGCCGATGGCTTGGTCACCGTGGGCATCACTGCCTACGCTCAGGAAGCCTTGGGTGACGTGGTGTTCGTGCAACTGCCAGACCTGCAGAACTACGCCGAAGGCGCAGAAGTCGCGGTGCTGGAATCGGTAAAAGCAGCCAGCAACATCGCCATGCCGCTGGACGGCGAAGTGCTCGAAGTCAACGCCGAGCTAGAAGCTAGCCCGGAACTGGTCAACGAAGATCCGCTGGGCCAGGGCTGGTTCTTCCGCTTCCGCCCAACTGATGCCAGCGCCATTGCTGCCCTGCTCGACCAGGCTGCCTACGAGCGCCTGCTCAACGCCAACGCTGACGCCTGAGAGAGTAAAATGACCGATCTGACCACCCAGAACGAATTTATCGCTCGGCATATTGGCCCACGCGATGCTGATACCTCGGCCATGCTCAACGCGCTCGGGTTCGACTCCCTTGACGCCCTGACCGCCAGTGTGATCCCCGAAACCATCAAGGGCACCAGCGTACTCGGGCAAACCCCGGGCCTGTCCGAAGCCGATGCCCTGGCCAAGATCAAAGCCATCGCGGGTAAAAATCAGCAGCTCAAGACCTACATCGGCCAGGGTTACTACGGCACCCACACGCCGAGCCCGATCCTGCGCAACCTGCTGGAAAACCCGGCCTGGTACACCGCCTACACCCCTTACCAGCCAGAGATCTCCCAGGGTCGTCTGGAGTCGCTGCTGAACTTCCAGACTCTGATCATCGACCTCACCGGCCTGTCGATCGCCAACGCCTCCTTGCTCGACGAAGCCACCGCCGCCGCCGAAGCCATGACCTTCTGCAAGCGCCTGTCGAAGAACAAGGCCAGCAACGCCTTCTTCGCCTCCGCGCATTGCCACCCGCAAACCCTCGACGTGCTGCGCACCCGCGCCGAACCGCTGGGTATTGAGGTAGTAGTCGGCGACGAAAGCACCATCACTGACGCCAGCGCCTACTTCGGTGCGCTGCTGCAGTACCCGGCAAGCAACGGCGACATCTTCGACTACCGCGCGCTGGTCGAGCGTTTCCACGCCGCCAATGCATTGGTCGCCGTGGCCGCTGACCTGCTGGCCCTGACCCTGCTCACTCCGCCGGGCGAGTTCGGTGCCGACGTGGCCCTGGGCAGCGCCCAGCGCTTTGGTGTGCCGCTGGGCTTCGGCGGCCCGCATGCCGCCTATTTCGCCACCCGCGATGCATTCAAGCGCGACATGCCAGGCCGCCTGGTCGGCATGTCAGTCGACCGCTTCGGCAAGCCGGCTCTGCGCCTGGCCATGCAAACCCGCGAGCAACATATCCGCCGCGAGAAGGCCACCAGTAACATCTGTACCGCTCAAGTATTGCTGGCCAACATCGCCAGCATGTACGCCGTGTACCACGGCCCACAGGGCCTGAGCGCAATCGCCAAGCGGATTCATCTGCTGACCGCGATCTTCGCCCAGGGCCTGGCCAAACTCGGCCTGAGCGTCGAACAAACGCACTTCTTCGACACCCTCAGCATTGCCACTGGCGAGCGCACCGCGCAACTGCACCAGCAGGCACGCGCGATGGGCATCAACCTGCGCGAGATCGATGGTGAGCGCCTCGGCCTGTCGCTGGACGAAACCACCGACCAGGCTGCCGTCGAGCACCTGTGGGAAGTCTTCGCCGAGCCGGGCAACAGCTTGCCAAGCTTCGCTGAGCTGGCCGCCAACATCGCCACGCACCTGCCGCAAGGCCTGCTGCGTCAGTCGGCGATCCTGCAGCACGAGGTGTTCAACCGCTACCACAGCGAAACCGAGCTGATGCGCTACCTGCGCAAGCTGGCCGACAAGGACCTGGCGCTGGATCGCAGCATGATTCCGCTGGGTTCCTGCACCATGAAGCTCAACGCCGCCAGCGAGATGATCCCGGTAACCTGGGCCGAGTTCGGCAACCTGCACCCCTTCGCCCCGGCCGCACAGAGCCAGGGTTACCAGCAGCTGACCGACGAGCTGGAGGCCATGCTCTGCGCGGCCACCGGTTACGACGGTATCTCCCTGCAGCCGAACGCCGGTTCCCAGGGCGAGTACGCCGGCCTGCTGGCTATCCGCGCGTACCACCAGAGCCGCGGCGACGATCAGCGCGATATCTGCCTGATCCCGTCCTCGGCCCACGGCACCAACCCCGCGACCGCCAGCATGGCCGGTATGCGCGTGGTGGTGACCGCCTGTGACGCCCGTGGCAACGTCGATATCGACGACCTGCGTGCCAAGGCTGAAGAACACAAGGAGCGCCTCGCCGCGCTGATGATCACCTACCCGTCGACCCACGGCGTATTCGAGGAAGGCATCCGCGAGATCGCCCAGATCGTCCACGACAACGGCGGCCAGGTGTACATCGACGGCGCCAACATGAACGCCATGGTCGGCCTCTGCGCACCAGGCAAGTTCGGCGGCGACGTTTCGCACCTGAACCTGCACAAAACCTTCTGCATCCCGCATGGCGGTGGTGGCCCAGGCGTCGGCCCGATTGGGGTCAAAGCCCACCTGATTCCGTTCCTGCCCGGCCACGCCAACATGGCGCGTAAAGAGGGTGCCGTCAGCGCCGCGCCGTTCGGCAGCGCCAGCATCCTGCCGATCACCTGGATGTACATCAGCATGATGGGCGGCGAAGGCCTCAAGCGCGCATCGCAGGTGGCCATTCTCAATGCCAACTACATCGCCCGCCGTCTCGAAGAGCACTACCCGGTGCTCTACAGCGGTGAAGGCGGCCTGGTGGCGCATGAGTGCATTCTGGATATCCGCACGATCAAGGACAGCAGCGGCATCAGCGTCGACGACGTGGCCAAGCGCCTGATCGACTTCGGCTTCCACGCCCCGACCATGTCCTTCCCGGTGGCCGGCACCCTGATGATCGAGCCGACCGAAAGCGAATCCAAGGAAGAGCTGGACCGCTTCTGTGACGCCATGATCGCCATCCGCGAGGAAATCCGCGCGGTCGAGCGCGGCGAACTGGATGCCAACGACAACCCGCTGAAAAACGCCCCGCACACCGCCTTGGAACTGGTCGGCGAGTGGACGCACGCCTACAGCCGCGAGCAGGCGGTGTACCCGGTTGCCAGCTTGATTGATGGCAAATACTGGCCACCGGTTGGCCGCGTCGACAACGTGTTCGGCGACCGCAACCTGATCTGCGCTTGCCCGTCGATCGAGGCGTATCAGGAAGCCTAAGCACCGTCGCCCCCTCTCCCGCCTACGGGAATGGGGGCCGCGAAACCGTAGCCGGATGAAATCCGGGGAGCGTTCGAACACTTCCCCGGATTTCATCCGGGCTACAGAATCGGCTCCAACAAAAAATCCCGACTCACCTCTACCCGAGGCGGGTTGGTCGCACCTCATATAAAAATCAGAGGGCCTCACCATGTTTAGCAAGCACGACCAACTGCAAGGTTATGACGACGCCCTGCTCGCCGCGATCAACGCCGAAGAGCAGCGTCAGGAAGACCATATCGAGCTGATCGCCTCGGAAAACTATTGCAGCCAGCGGGTCATGCAGGCCCAGGGCAGCGGCCTGACCAACAAGTACGCCGAAGGCTACCCGGGCAAGCGCTACTACGGTGGCTGCGAGCATGTCGACCTGGTCGAGCAGCTGGCCATCGAGCGCGCCAAGCAGCTGTTCGGCGCCGACTACGCCAATGTGCAGCCACACTCCGGCTCTTCCGCCAACAGCGCGGTATACCTGGCGCTGCTCAATCCCGGCGACACCCTGCTCGGCATGAGCCTGGCCCACGGTGGCCACCTGACCCACGGCGCCAAGGTCTCCTCCTCCGGCAAGCTGTACAACGCCGTGCAATATGGCATCGACGAGAACGGCCTGATCGATTACGCCGAGGTCGAGCGCCTGGCCGTCGAGCACCAGCCGAAGATGATCGTCGCCGGTTTCTCCGCCTATTCGCGCACCCTGGATTTTGCCCGCTTCCGTGAAATCGCCGATAAGGTTGGTGCGCTGCTGTTTGTCGATATGGCCCACGTCGCCGGTTTGGTGGCCGCCGGCCTGTATCCCAACCCGATCCCCTTTGCCGATGTGGTCACCACCACCACCCATAAAACCCTGCGCGGCCCGCGCGGCGGCCTGATCCTGGCCCGCGCCAACCCGGAGATCGAGAAGAAGCTCAACTCCGCGGTATTCCCCGGCAGCCAGGGCGGCCCGCTGATGCATGTGATCGCGGCCAAGGCCGTGTGCTTCAAGGAAGCCCTTGAGCCGGGCTTCAAGGCCTACCAGCAACAGGTGATCGACAACGCCAGGACCATGGCAGACGTGTTCGTCGGCCGCGGTTTCGAGGTGGTTTCCGGCGGCACCGACAACCACTTGATGCTGATCAGCCTGGTCAAGCAGGGCCTGACCGGCAAGGCCGCCGATGCGGCGCTGGGCGCGGCGCATATCACGGTGAACAAGAACGCTGTGCCGAACGACCCGCAGTCGCCGTTTGTCACCTCGGGCATCCGCATCGGCACCCCGGCGGTGACCAGTCGCGGCTTCAAGCAAGGCGAGTGCCGCGAACTGGCCGGCTGGATCTGCGACATCCTCGATGCGCTGGATAACGCCGACGTCAGCGAACGCGTTCGTGGCCAGGTCAGCGACCTTTGCGCGACTTTCCCGGTCTACGCTAAATAAGGCGCCGGTTTAAGCCAACGGTAGGCGCGAGCCATGCCCGCGATGCCCTGCTGGATGCAGGCGCAGGCATCGCTCGCGCCTGCATCACGATGGCTGACTTGCCCATGGAGATCACATGTCACTTAGCGTTTTTGACCTTTTCAAAATCGGTATCGGCCCGTCCAGTTCGCACACGGTCGGGCCAATGCTCGCCGCCGCCCGCTTCGCCGAAGGCCTGCGCCGCGACGACCTGCTGACGAGCACCGAGTCGGTAAGAGTCGAGCTGTACGGCTCGCTTGGCGCCACTGGCAAAGGTCACGGCAGCGACAAGGCAGTACTGCTCGGCCTCGAGGGCGACCTGCCGGACAGCGTCGACATCGACAGCATCGCCGCACGCCTGGCGGCCCTGCGTGAGACCGGCCAGCTGCAACTGCTCGGCAAAAAATCGATCCGTTTCGTCGAAAAAGAACACCTGGCCATGATCCGCAAACCGCTGGAGTTCCACCCCAACGGCATGATCTTCCGCGCCCTCGATGCTGCCGGCCTGCAGCTCCGTGCCCGCGAGTACTACTCGGTGGGCGGCGGTTTCGTGGTCGATGAAGACGCCGCCGGCGCCGACCGCATCGTCGAGGACCAGACCGCACTGGCCTACCCCTTCACCACCGGTAAGCAATTGCTCGCCCACTGCGCCGAACAGCAACTGTCGATCAGCCAGCTGATGCTGGCCAACGAAGCCGCCTGGCGCCCGGAAGCCGAAACCCGCGCGCGCCTGCTGCATATCTGGCAGGTGATGCAGGATTGCGTCACCGCCGGTTGCCGCAACGAAGGCATCATGCCCGGCGGACTCAAGGTCAAACGCCGCGCCGCCGCCCTGCACCGCCAACTGTGCCAACACCCGGAAGCGGCCTTGCGTGACGCCTTGAGCGTACTCGACTGGGTCAACCTCTATGCCCTGGCGGTGAACGAGGAAAATGCCAGCGGCGGCCGCGTGGTGACCGCCCCAACCAACGGTGCGGCCGGCATCGTGCCAGCGGTGCTGCACTACTACACGCGCTTCATCCCCGGCGCCAACGACGATGGCGTGGTGCGCTTTTTGCTGACCGCCGCCGCCATCGGCATCCTCTACAAAGAAAACGCCTCGATATCCGGCGCCGAAGTCGGCTGCCAGGGCGAAGTCGGCGTGGCCTGCTCGATGGCTGCTGGCGCCCTGTGCGAAGTGCTCGGCGGCAGCGTCAACCAGGTCGAAAACGCCGCCGAGATCGGCATGGAACACAACCTCGGACTGACCTGCGACCCGATCGGCGGCCTGGTTCAGGTACCCTGCATCGAACGCAACGCCATGGGCTCGGTGAAGGCGATCAACGCCGCACGCATGGCCCTGCGCGGCGATGGCCAGCACTTCGTCTCGCTGGACAAGGTGATCCGCACCATGCGCCAGACCGGCGCCGACATGAAGAGCAAATACAAGGAAACCTCACGCGGCGGCCTGGCGGTAAACATCATCGAATGCTGAGTGGCTAGGGTGCGCCGTACGCACCAATGCCCTCCCCGTGCGCCTGGCGCACCCACGACCATCAACGGTGCGCATGGCGCACCCTACCGGAGAGATTGCATGACCACTGAAACCCTCGCCAAAACCCCGCTACACGCTCTGCACCTGGAACTGGGCGCACGCATGGTGCCGTTTGCCGGCTATGACATGCCGGTGCAGTACCCGCTCGGCGTAATGAAAGAACACCTGCACACCCGCGAAGCCGCCGGCCTGTTCGACGTCTCGCACATGGGCCAGATCATCCTGCGCGGCCCGCAAGCGGCCCAAGCCCTGGAGCGCCTAGTGCCGGTCGACATCATCGACCTGCCGGTCGGCATGCAGCGCTACGCCATGTTCACCGACGACCAGGGCGGCATTCTCGATGACCTGATGGTCGCCAACCTCGGCAACGACACCCTGTTTCTGGTGGTCAACGCCGGCTGCAAGCACCAGGACCTGATGCACCTGCAACTGCAGATCGCCAGCCAGTGCCAGGTCGAGTCCTGCTTCGACCGCGCCCTGCTCGCCCTGCAAGGCCCGAAAGCCGTCGACGTGCTGGCGCGTCTGGCGCCAGAAGTAGCCAAGATGACCTTCATGCAGTTCGCCCCGGTACGCCTGCTGGGTGTCGACTGCTACGTCAGCCGCTCCGGCTACACCGGCGAAGACGGCTATGAAATCTCGGTACCGGCCGCACACGCCGAAACCCTGGCGCGCAGCCTGCTGGCCGAACCGGAAGTCGCGGCCATCGGCCTCGGCGCGCGCGACTCGCTGCGCCTGGAAGCCGGCCTGTGCCTGTATGGCCACGACATGAGCACCAGCACCACGCCGATAGAGGCCGGTCTGCTGTGGGCCATCTCCAAGCCCCGTCGCGCCGATGGTGCGCGCGCTGGTGGCTTCCCCGGCGCCGAGCGAATCTTCGCCCAGCAACAACAAGGCGTGGCCAGCAAGCGCGTCGGCCTGCTGCCGCAGGAGCGCGTGCCGGTGCGTGAAGGCGCGGAAATCGTCGATGCCGACGGCACTGTGATCGGCACGGTATGCAGCGGCGGCTTCGGCCCAACCCTGGCCGCCCCAGTGGCCATGGGTTACGTGCAAAGCAGCCATATGGCCATCGACACCCCGGTCTGGGCCATGGTGCGCGGCAAGCGCGTTGCGATGAAAGTGGCCAAGACCCCGTTCGTGCCGCAGCGTTACTACCGCGGTTAAAACGACAGAGGCGGACAAGGCAAACTGCCTTGTCCGCCAACGGCTTGATTAGTCGCGCAACCCGCCCACCATCGCCGCCGTCACGCTCAGCACATCCTTGCCCAACTGCATCGAGCGCTGGCCGTTCCAGCCGGTGACGGCATTGGGACTATCATCGTGGTCCTTGAACGGCATTTCGATGGTGAACGACAGGCAGTCGAATTCCAGGCCGACCGCGTTGCACGCCAGGGTGATGTTGGCCTGCCCGGGCTGGTCGCGCGCATAGCCGAACGCAGTCTGGAACTCGGCGCCGATGCCGACCAGGCGGCGGCGGAACTCCTCCTCCAGTTGTGCCAGGCGTTGGCTGTAACCGGGGTTACCTTCGCAGCCGGCGGTGAAGACGTGGGGAATTTCCTCGTCGCCGTGGATATCGAGAAACAGGTCGACACCGACCCGGCGCATCTGCTGCTGGACGAAAAACACCTCGGGCGTCTCGCTCGCGCTGGCTGCTTGCCAAGCGCGGTTGAGGTCCTTGCCGGCGGCGTTGGTACGCAGGTGGCCACGGAAGGCGCCATCCGGGTTCATGTTCGGCACCAGGTAGAGATCGGCCTGTTGCAGCAAGGCATTCAGTTCGGCGTCGTCACGGTTCTGCAGGCGCTCGATCAGGCCCTCCATAAACCATTCGGCCATGTGCTCGCCGGGGTGCTGCTGGGCGATGATCCAGATCTTGCGCAACGCGTTCGGGTTGCGGCTGACGCGCAGCAACTGGATGTCGCGACCTTCGATACTTTTACCCGTGGCGAACAGTTCCGCGCCGGCCTTGCTCTGCGCCTGCTCGATCAGCCCGTCATGCCGCGCTCGGCTGTAGGGCTCGAAGTAGGCGAACCAGACCTGGGCCTGGCTCGGCTCGATGGTAAAGTCGAGCGCGCCGTTCTCGAAGCGGCTGGGCACGCGAAACCAATTGATCTGGTCGTAAGAGGCAACGGCGTTGTAGCCGACCCAGGCATTGCTGTAGGCGGACTCGCCGGCGTTGGTCAGGCTGAAGCCGTAACGCTGGCCCGGGGTCAAGCCGTCGACGTTGAAGTGGAACCACTGGAAGTGATAGCTGTTGAGATCGGGGCGCATAGCCAGCAGCATCCGTTGCGGGTTGCTGGCATCGATGACCTCGATATTGCCGCTGTCGAAGTTGCAGCTGATGTTCATGGATACCTCAACGGTTTGATGATGGTGTTGCTCGACTGCCTATAAGCATCGCAGCGCGGCCAGCCTAGGGAAACCACCAGAGGCGACGAACAGATATGTATTCTGCCGGGATTGGCGCGCCTGACGAAGCCCGCCGCGCAACTTGTGCTCACTCACGGGGTCTTCTGCTGCGCAGTCAGCTCAAGTGGCCGCGCCAGAGACTAGACAAGTAGCCAATTACGCTTGAGCAACCAACATTCCTGGCAAGCCCGAATACAGGCAGTCTGGCGCTAGCCACCCGCATACAGAAGGAATGACCATGACAACTCAGCAATGGGCCGGCACAAAACTATTGGCCCTCGTGTGTGCAGTGTTGCTGCTAGGCGGTTGTGCCAGTCAGCAACCGGGTGCGGGCAGTGCGCCGCAGACAGAAGCAGCCATAGCCGGCAAAGCAGCGGTCGAGGAAGCAGACGCCACCCTGGCTAAGCTGCGCAGCCAAGCCAATCGCGGCGACCTCGACAGCCAGTTCCAGTTGGGCAGCTCCTTCTTCGTCGGCAAACCGGCGAAAGACCTCAAGCAAGCCGAATACTGGTGGCAGCAGGCTGCCGACAAGGGCCACGCCATGGCGGCGGTCAGCCTGGCCTACCTGTACACCGGTCGCGACAATCCGGATTTCGCCAACCCGCAGCGCATGCTCAAGTACCTCAACCAGTCCGCCGCCGGCGGCAACCCGATGGCTCAGCATATTCTCGGCAACCTCTACCTGCGTGGCGAACAAGGCGTACCGCTCGACGCCAATCAGGCCAGACGCCTGTTCCAGAGCGCCTGCCAGCAGAATTATGAGGTCAGCTGCACAGCGTTGAGCAGATTGCCCTGAACCTGTCGCTGCTGCGCCAGCAGTTACGGGCCGGGCGGTTGACGGCGATCACCTCCTTGGCCAGCTACCCGGTACACTTCGCCAGGCTGATCCTGACCAGCCTGGACATCCGCCTGAATACTCCGCGGGGGCGAGCGCTGCTATTGTTCGACGCGCCAAGCTCAACCGTAAAGCGTCAGCAAGGCACTGCCGCCCTGTTTCTGGCGCTGTAAGAACCTGCTCACAATCTGTTGCGCGTCTGCCCCGCCGCATTAAAACGGGTTTCGCGAGCCGCTGGCTGTTACTCACATAGCGCCTTGCATGGCTCCAGTTCGCGAGATTGTGCACAGGTTATAGGCCGCATCACTGCGTCACGATCCCCCTGGAGCCGCCGGCCTGGCAGCTCCTTGTCTTACAAGGACAGAACCGTCTCCATGCCAGCTGCCACACCCTTCCCCCGGCATATTGCCGCCTTGATCCTGGCCGTCCTGGCCTGCTCCTTCGCCGGCAACCATATTGCCGCGCGTATCGCTTTCGACCATGACACCGGCCTGCTGTTGGCCATGCTCAGCCGTTCCGGAGTAACCCTGCTGGCGCTCGCCGCCCTGGTGCTGTGGCGCGGTGAATCGCTGAAAATGCGCCGTCAGACCTGGGGCTGGCAGTTGATGATGGGCCTGCTGATCGCGGTACAGAGCTTCTGCATTTACTCGGCGGTGGCGCGGATCCCGGTGGCCCTGGCATTGCTGGTGGTTAACCTGGCCCCCATCCTGCTGGCGCTACTCACCTGGGCCTTGGGCGGGCCGCGGCCAACCCGCCGCGCCGCCTGGTTGATGGGGCTGATCCTGCTGGGGCTGGTGTTTGTGCTGGACCTGCCACAGCAGCTATCCAACCCGGCCGCAATCGATCGGCGCTGGGTCGACGGGGTATTGTTCGGCCTGACGGGTGCCGCCGCATTTGCCGGTGCCCTATGGATCACCGAGCACCGGCTCCGCGGCATGCCAGGCACGGTACGTAGCATGCTGACCATGCTAGTGGTGTTCGCCGCGGCGGCCCTGGCCGGGGCTGGCGGCCTGTTACCAGGAGGAATGAACCTGCCCAATGCCACGGCAGGCTGGATCGCTCTGGGCTGCCTGGTGCTGCTCTATGGGGTGGCGTTTTCCACGCTGTTTATCTTGGTTACCCGCCTGGACATCGGGCGCAATGCCCCGGTGATGAATATGGAACCAGTCGCCGGCCTGCTGTTCGGCTGGCTGATTCTCGATCAGTTGCTCAATGGCCTGCAGATGTTCGGCGGCTTGCTGGTAGTCAGCGGCATCTTCCTGCTGGCCTACAGACGCCAGGCCTAAGAGAAACGCCGCGAACGGCCGGCCGCCTGGAACTTCGAGCAGGCTCGCCACTTACCCACGCAGCAGGTGGATAACGCTTTTACCGGCTGCAACGGTGAATGCCAGATAGTTCAGGAAGACCCCGGCTACCAACTCGACTGTTGCAGCGATAGCCCGTATTACTTGCTCTATTGTCCAACCGAGCAGAGTCCAACCATGCAGAGCCCAACCGAACAGCACTTCTTCTGTTTCGAGCCGGTCACCCATCCGGTCAATGCCCATCACATGCCTGATCATCCTGGCCTGCGTTTACTGCGCCACGGACAATCCACCAGCCTGCACTTCGGCCTGCAGTACCGGTCACTGAGCCACAGTTGAACGCCTGTGCGAGTCACTATCGCGTGTTGAAGTGAACATAACGGGGCTTACCCACTGCCAGGCAAAACTCATAGTGGCCACCCACATACCCAGGTCGACTTAAAAGGCTATGTCGCCGTTAGTTGCGACACCCTGCGGGAGCGGCCGGGCGGCGTATCACTTCAGCCGCGAAATTCGCGGGTAAATCCGCTCCTACAAGAGCCGCAGAGCCCATCCACACATAACATGGACATAGCCACTTAAAACCCTCCTAGACATTTAAGCGGCGTTGGCCATAATTGAATTCGACTGTGCGCAATTGATAAGTTGAGAGCACCTGCTTGATCAGTACAAGTGCGTGTCTCAACAGAACGCCCTCTCTCAAGCGAAAGATCGAGAACTGTTCGGCAGCCACAGCCAATAGATTGATGACCGCAGCAGTAAGCAGTTGTGAACATACCTTGTCTCCCGAGGCAGCCTCCAGATGTCTGTTGTAACGCTGCACCCGGAGCGCTCGATATTGTCATAACCGCTGAGGCCAATGCCTTACGTTGTCATCGCACTACTTTCCAAGACTATGGGTAATCACGTGACCAAAGACGAACTGCGCGCCGAGCTTGAGCGCCAGGCGCAGCGTTACAAGGATGAACAAGGCGGAGAAATCATTACTTACGCCACTCGACCGGATCCCGAGCGCAAGCCTTGGCGCAAGAAGGCTAGCCTTCTGGATCAAGCCTTCGAAAAAGAAATCGAAAAGATCGAAAAGGACCTGCAAAACAAACCCGACGAGCACAGCGACTGAGTAACTTCTGCAGCACTCATCCGATTTTGCAGCAGTAACTCAACGCGGTGTTATCGACCCTTGCCCCCCAGCAACGACCCCAGCAAACCGCGCACCAGCTGCCGCCCAAGCTGGTTAGCGGCTTGACGTACCGCGCTTTTCACCACCTGGCCGGCCAGGCCGCCCAGCATATCGCCAACTCCGTCGGCAGGAGTCGTCCTGGTTGGCTGCTGCGCCGCCTCGACACGGGCTTGTGCGGCACGGGCGTTAAGCAGTTCATAGGCCGACTCACGATCGACCGGCTTGTCGTAGCGCCCGGCCAGCGGCGACTGACGAATCAAGGCAGCCCGCTCACTCTCGCTCAACGGGCCGATGCGCGACTGGGGCGGCGCGACGGCTACACGCTGCACCATGGCCGGTGTGCCTTTTTCTTCCAGGGTGCCGACCAAGGCCTCGCCGATACCCAGCTCGGTGAGGGTTGCCAGGGTATCGAGCGAAGGGTTGGGACGAAAACCATCAGCCACTGCGCGCAGCGATCTCTGCTCCCGGGTCGTGAAAGCGCGCAAGCCGTGCTGAATGCGTAGACCAAGCTGGGCCAGAACACTGTCGGGTAAATCGCCAGGCGATTGGGTGACAAAATACACGCCGACGCCTTTCGAGCGGATCAGGCGGACCACCTGTTCCAGGCGCTCCTGCAGGGCTTTCGGGGTGCCGGCGAACAGCAGATGCGCCTCATCGAAGAACAGCGCCAGCAGCGGCTTGTCGGCATCGCCGCGCTCCGGTAACTGCTCGAATAACTCGGCCAATAGCCACAACAGGAAGGTCGCGTAGACTTTCGGCGCCTCATGCACCAGACGACTGGCGTCGAGCAGGTGAATCCGGCCGCGACCGTCGCGATCCGGCCGCAGAATGTCCTCCAGCTGCAGCGAAGGCTCGCCGAACAACGCCTCGGCGCCCTGCTGCTCGAGGCTGGACAGGCGCCGCAACAGGGCCTGCGAAGACGTACTGGTGAACAGCGCGCTGTCCTCGCCGAGCGCAGCAGGATTGCTCTTCAGATAGCCCAGCAGGGCTTTCAGGTCTTTCAGATCGAGCAGCAGCAGACCTTCACGATCCGCTACCTTGAACGCCGCATAGAGGGCCGCTTGCTGGCTGTCGGTCAACTCCAGCAACGCCCCGAGCAACAACGGCCCCATTTCACTGAGCGTGGTGCGCAGCGGGTGACCACTCTGACCATGGATATCCCACAGGGTGACCGGATAAGCCGTTGGTCGATGCGCAAGCCAGGGCATGCTGGCGATCCGCTCGGCCACCTTGCCTTGCGGCGCACCGGCGGCGCCAAGCCCGCACAGGTCACCCTTCACATCCGCAGCAAACACCGCTACACCGGCATCGCTGAACTCCTCCACCAGGCGCTGTAGCGTCACCGTCTTACCGGTACCGGTAGCCCCGGCCACCAGACCATGGCGATTGGCCAGCCGTAAAAGCTGTCCGACCGGCTGACCGTCGAGATCGGCGCCGAAAACCAACTGGTTTGCTACAGGCATTTATATGTCCCCTGAGTTAAAGCTTTGCTCACGTCATGCCGACATAATTGCTAACGCTGCCTAGACAGCGCTGCCTGTGCCGTGCACCAGCAAAGACTGGTCCTTGACATTACCGGACGCAAGAAGCCATGAATAATACTTTGAAGTTCAGCCACAAGATTCTCTTGGCAGCCTCGCTGGTGGTAATCGCCGCCTTCTCTTTGTTCACCCTCTACAACGACTACCTGCAACGCAATGCAATCCGTGCAGATCTGGACAACTACCTGCAGGAAATGGGCAACGTCACCGCCAGTAATATTCAGAACTGGCTGTCGGGGCGCATCCTGCTGGTGGAAAGCGCCGCCCAAACGATTGCCAGGGACAGCGACCCGGAGCACGTCGTTGGCCTGCTGGAACAGAGAGCCCTGGCCTCAACCTTCGCCTTCAGCTATCTGGGCAGCGCCGACGGCGCCTTCACCATGCGCCCGGATAGCACCATGCCGGATGGCTACGACCCACGCAGTCGGCCCTGGTACAAGGACGCCATGGCTGCCGGTGGCTCGACCCTCACCGAGCCCTATGTGGATGCTGCAACCAGCGAGTTGATCATCACCATTGCCACCCCGGCCAAAGCCGCTGGCGTAGTGGGCGGTGACTTAAGCCTGAAAACCCTGATCGACATCATCAACTCGCTGGACTTCAACGGCATCGGTTACGCCTTTCTGGTGAGCGCCGACGGCAAGATCCTGGTTCACCCGGACCAGAACCTGGTAATGAAAAGTCTCCGCGACGTCTTCCCCGAGAACACCCCGCGCATTGGCAGCGAGCTCAGCGAGGCGTCCACAAATGGCCAGACCCGCATCCTCACCTTCGCCCCGGTCAAAGGCTTGCCCTCAGTCAATTGGTACGTCGGCCTGTCCATCGACAAAGAAAAAGCCTACTCGATGCTCAGTGAGTTCCGCGCCTCGGCCATAGTGGCCACGCTGATCGCGCTGGTGCTGATCATATTCCTGCTGAGCATGCTGATCCGCGTACTGATGCAGCCACTGACCGTGATGGGCAAGGCCATGCAGGACATTGCCCAAGGCGATGGCGACCTGACCAAACGCCTGGCGATCCAATCCAACGACGAGTTCGGCGCACTGGCCAAAGCCTTCAACCAGTTTGTCGAGCGGATACACGGCTCGATCCGCGAAGTGTCCTCGGCCACCAGTCAGGTCAATGAAGTGGCAAAGCTGGTGGTCAACGCCTCCAACTCGTCGATGATCAATTCCGACGAACAAGCCAGCCGTACCAACAGCGTAGCCGCCGCCATCAATGAACTGGGCGCCGCCGCCCAGGAAATTGCACGCAATGCCGCAGACGCCTCGACTCAGGCCTCCGATGCCCGGCAGCAGGCCGAAGATGGGCGTCATGTGGTGGAGAAAACCATCCACGCGATGAACGATCTGTCCAGCAAGATCCGCACCTCCTGCGGCCACATCGAAACCCTGAATGGCAAGACGGTGAACATCGGCCAGATCCTTGAGGTGATCAAGAGCATCTCCCAACAAACCAACCTACTGGCACTCAACGCCGCCATCGAAGCCGCCCGCGCAGGCGAAGCGGGTCGCGGCTTCGCCGTGGTCGCCGACGAGGTGCGTAACCTGGCCCACCGTACCCAGGAGTCAGCCCAGGAGATCGAGAAGATGATCGAGGAACTGCAGGTCGGTTCCCGCGAGTCGGTCACCACCATGACCGAGAGCCAGCGTTACAGCGAAGAGAGCGTGGTGATTGCCAATCAGGCCGGCGAACGCCTGAACAGCGTAACCCTGCGTATCGGCGAGATCGACGGCATGAACCAGTCGGTGGCTACCGCCACCGAAGAACAGACCTCGGTGATCGAATCGCTCAACGTCGATATTACCGAAATCAACACCCTCAATCAGGAAGGCGTAGAAAACCTCAATGCCACCCTGCGCGCCTGCGGTGACCTCGAGCAACAGGCTTCCAGACTGAAGCAGCTGGTCGACAGCTTCCGCATTTAACTGTCCGCGCAATGCAAACGGGGCACTCCATGAGTGCCCCGTTTTTATTTCGGCTATGTAGTCGTTACGCGTTGCATGCAGGAGCGAATTTCGCGGCTGAAGCGGTACGCCACCCGGCCGGACCTCTGAGTGTCCAACAACTAACGGCGACATGGCCGTTTATTTCGGCTTGTCGCGATCAGCCGCCTGTTTATCGCTTACCAGCTGCCGCCACAACTCGGCGGCCTCGGCAAACTCGGTACCATCCTCAGGCCCCAGGGCCTGGGGATCGTAACGCTGGGTACAGCCCTCACCCACCACCGGCGGAGCAGTGGCGGTGGCGCGCGCCAATGGATCATTCATTGCATCACCTGCTCAACGTGCGGCGCATGACTGCACGGCTCGAACGCCTCAGCTAACCAGCAAACGACCTTCATCGTGCTGGGCGAACTCCTTGACCGCGCGCAGCACGTCGCTGCGGCTGACCTGGCCCACCAGGTGGCCATCCTCGACCACCGGCAGACGCCGCCGGCGACCACGCAGGAAGCATTCGGAAACCTCGATGATATCGGCCTCCGGCGAAATGATTTCCACCTCAGTAGTCATGTAAGCACTGACATCGCCTCCCGCAGACTCGTAATAAGCCCCGGAAAGAATACCGCGCAAACAATCACCCTCGGACAACAGGCCAACCAGATGCCCTTGCCCGTCAACCACCGGCGCACCAGAGATACGGTGCTCCAATAGACGATTGATCGCCGTAAACAAATTCATTTCGGGACGAAAAGTCACCAGATTGCGAGTCATGTAATCGCGCACCTTGATGGATTTGAGCATCAGCAAACTCCTTTGTCATGCACTAAACCGGCCCACGATCTACAACTCAGTCAAACACCACTGTCTTGTTGTCGTGCACCAGTACTCTGTCTTCTAAGTGATAGCGTAGACCACGGGACAACACCATCTTTTCCACATCTTTGCCTAGACGCACCATCTCTTCAATGCTGTCGCGGTGGCTGATCCGCACCACGTCCTGCTCAATGATCGGCCCGGCATCCAGCTCTTCGGTGACATAGTGCGAAGTGGCTCCAATCAGTTTTACCCCACGCAACGAGGCCTGGTGGTAAGGCTTGGCGCCGACGAACGATGGCAGGAAACTGTGATGGATATTGATCACTCGCTGAGCGAAGTCACGGCACAGTTGCGCAGGCAGAATCTGCATATAACGCGCCAACACTATGACGTCGGCGGCATGGCCGTTGACCAACCGCTCCACTTCATCAAAGGCCACTTGCTTGTTCTGCGGCTCGACCGGCACATGGAAATAAGGAATGCCGTGCCACTCAACCATGCTGCGCAAATCTTCATGATTGGAAATCACGCACGCAATATCGCAGTCCAGCTCATCACTGTGCCAACGGTGCAGCAAGTCAGCCAGGCAATGCGACTCGCGACTCGCCATCAGCACCACACGTTTTTTCTCTGCCGAATCGGTGACCCGCCACTCCATGGAGAACTCACGGGCGATAGGTGCAAACGCCTGGCGAAAACCTGACAAATCGAACGGTAACGAATCGGCACGAATCTCATGACGCATGAAGAACCAACCGCTTTGATTATCCGAGTGATGACTCGCCTCGGTGATCCAGCCGTTATAGGTGGCCAAAAAGTTACTGACCTTGGCCACGATACCAACACGGTCCGGACAGGCTATAACCAGCCGAAAAGTACGCATGGGAAACTCCAGAGACATCACAAAAGTCGGTCATTCTAGCCACAGCGAGAGAAAACTGCAGTATTCCTGAGGCCCACGCCAGCGGGCCAGGCCAGCAAGCCGGGCGCCCGCGATCTGGCAGCGCCAAGCCTTACGGGTTAGCTGAATATAATGGTTCAGCAAACACATTGAGGGCGAATTGCCAAACAATGACGCCTGACTCATCGTGTTATCGCAGCAGAAACTTAAAGTTTATTTGATAATCCGCAGTAAATTCTTGCAAAGCGGTTTACTTGTCAAAAGTGCCTGACTATTATCGCTAACACTTAGCCATCACCTACTCAGAACAAGGTAAGTCCAATGTCGCTGATCAACGAATACCGCGCCACCGAAGAAGCTATCAAAGAGCTGCAGGAGCGCCTGAAGAATCTGTCGCAAGACGACAAGCTGAAAAAAGAACTGGAATTCGAAGGTAAATTGCGCGTTCTGATGGGTGAATATCAGAAGTCCCTGCGTGACATTATCGCCATGCTCGACCCGGACGCCAAAGTCGGCAAGGTAGCGCGTGCTGGCACCAAGACCACTGGGGTCAAGCGTGCGCGTAAAGTTAAGCAGTACAAAAACCCGAATACCGGTGAAGTGATCGAAACCAAAGGTGGCAACCACAAGACTCTGAAAGAGTGGAAAGCCAAGTGGGGCGGTGACGTTGTGGAAAGCTGGGTTACCTTGCTGGACTAAGCGCTACGCTTGCAACACCGATTGCAGTGCATAAAACGTCAGCCTGGCTGGCGTTTTTTTATGCTCGGCAAACATACATATACCGGTGGCAATACGCCGAGTGCCCCCGAGGCACTCGCCGCCCCATGTGATGCGCCCGCGGAACATGTTAAACCACCCGCACCAGGCTTTGGCCGCACGCGCAGGCCCATGAGCCTGACAGCGAGCGGCACCCTGCGCCTTCACGGCAAGGCTCAGCGCGCCTGTGCCGGGCATGTCCCGCACTGAGTGCAGCGAGTGGCTACGGATCGCAGGCCGAGCCCATAATCGCCCCACGCACAGACGCCCGACAACTAACTGCCAAGCACCATAAAACACCTGCTGCCTGTCGCAAATTCACAGGCTATACCGCAAGCGCAATTGCTGTGCGTAATCAGCCCATTCACTCAGCAGCGCCTGTTGTGCGGGCGTGGCCGAAGCGCATAACTCGCCGAGCGCCATGTCAAACTGCGCAACGGTATTGGGCGCGCCACATTCAGGGCGGGTTAACCGCTGCTGACAAAACATTACCCAGCGCTGTTGCTCTGCTGCATCCAAGCTGGACGAAAAGTTGCGCGCACGATAACGAAACAATAACTCAGGTAGCCGTGCGTCATCGAACGGCAAGGCAGTAGTGGCTAACTGCGCAGGCTCTGCACTGCGTACCTGCTCACACAAGCGACGATCACGATCACCCATAAAACCGTCATAAAGCTGCTGCTCGGGATCCTCGCTGGGTGCAAAATCTTCTTCGCCATATATCAGGGCGAGCTTATCTTGCCATTGTGCCTGGGCTGCAACCAGTTGATCGGCGTGCTGCAAAGGACTCTTCATGTCCAACTGCAAACGCTCAATATCTTCGCCACGCAGCACATTTAATGGCGCCAGCACCGGGCAACGGTTGATGTGCAGCAACTTCAAGGGTACCGGCAATTCGCCCTCGCCCAGTTGCTCGCGGCGGGTGTATAGACGCCGCCGCAAAGACTCAGCATCCTCATTGAGTAACGGCGCCGGATCGGCATGCAAGTCGCAGACAATAAGTGCGTTGCGATTACGCGGGTGCCAGGCCAGTGGCAACACCTGCGCCAGATAATGTCGCGTACCGGCGAAGCGCCCGGAAATATGCACCAGCGGTTGTAACAAACGAATCTGCTTGAGCACCTGCTGCTTGCTGCGCATTTGATAGAGGTAGTTGTACAGCTTGGGCTGTTTACTGCGGATCAGTCGTGCCAGGGCAATAGTCGCGCGCACATCGGATAGCGCGTCATGGGCCTGACCATGCTCGATGCCGTTGGCGGCGGTCAGGCGCTCCAGCTTGAGACTGACGCGGCCGTCTTCTTGCGGCCAGACCATGCCATCCGGGCGCAGGGCATAGGCCGCGCGCACCAGATCGATCAGATCCCAGCGACTGTTGCCACCTTGCCACTCGCGGGCATAGGGGTCGAAAAAATTACGGTACAGGCTGTAGCGAGTGACTTCATCGTCGAAACGCAGGCTGTTGTAACCGACGCTGCACGTACCCGGCTGCATCATTTCGGCATGCACGCGGGCCATGAACTCGGCCTCACTCACGCCTTTTTCCGCCAACTGACTGGGCGTGATGCCCGTTATGAGGCAGGCAGCCGGATGCGGCAGGATGTCGTCACTGGGCTGACAGTAGATGTTCAGCGGCTCGCCGATTTCGTTGAGGTCTTCGTCGGTGCGAATCCCGGCGACTTGCAGCGGGCGGTCGCGGCGCGGATCGATACCGGTGGTTTCGTAGTCGTACCAGAACAGGCTGGAGGTCACGGCGGCTTCCTATGGGCAATGGACGGCGCCAGTCTAGCAGCCTGCAAGACGTGACCGTCCGTAGCGAGGAACGACCGAGATAAGACGGGGCCGGATTGCTCCCTCAAACGCAGTTTGCATGCACAGCGGTTGCTTAGCCGCCAGCCGCTGGCTAGCATCGGGGTTTATTCAGCGCAGACCGCCGATGCCGTATTCCGCCACCTCGCCAACTTCGCGCTCGCCTCGACCGTCCGCCCAGCCGTCAACTGCGCTATTGGACACCCGCTATGAGGTGGAAACCCCGGAAGGTATCGACCTGCTCCTGCGCCCTGCAGGCCTGGTGCCGCGGGCCCTGGCCTTTGCCATTGACCTGCTGATTCGCGGCCTGTTGTTGCTGCTGATCTACGTTGTCCTCGGCCTGCTTGGTAAATTCGGCATGGGGTTGGCGACCATCCTGCTGTTCCTGGTGACCTGGTGGTACATGGTGCTGTTCGAGGTATTCAACCAGGGCCGCTCCCCCGGCAAGCAAATCCTCGGTCTGCGTGTCGTGCACGATGACGGCACCCCGGTCGGCTGGGCCGCCTCGCTGACCCGTAATCTGCTGCGCTTCGTCGATATCCTGCCGTTCGCCTACACCCTGGGCATTCTCAGCTGCCTCAATCACCCGGCGTTCAAGCGCCTCGGCGATATCGCCGCCGGCACCCTGGTGGTCTACCGCGACACCCTGCCCGAGCGACCGAGCCTGCCGCAGGCCGAACCGCTGCCTGCACCTTTTGCGCTGGACCGGTTCGAGCAACGGGCCGTGCTCGGATTTGCCGAGCGTCGCGCAAGCCTGTCCACTGAACGCCGCGCCGAACTGGCGGCGATTCTGGCCGAGCCGCTGCAGGTCCCCCGCGAACAGGCGGAACAACGCATCAACAGCCTCGCCCGCGGCCTGCTGGGGCCGACATGAAACAGAGCCTGTTCGAAAACCGCCACCAAGCCGACTGGCTGACCTTCGCCGCACAACTCGACGCGCTCGAACGCGGCAAGGCCGACCGCCAGCAGTGCCTGGGTTTTGCCGCCGCTTACCGGCGCCTCTGCCACCAATTGGCGTTGGCCCAGGCGCGGGCTTACAGCAACCACTTGACCGAACAGCTGCAGCAACTGGTATTGCGCGGCCACCAACAGTTCTATCGTCACCGCAGCCCACTGGGCGCGCAGCTGATCGGTTTCCTGCTGGCCGGCTTCCCGCGCCTGGTGCGTGCTGAATGGCGCTGCGTGCTGGTCGCCAGCCTGATGTTTTTCGGCAGCCTGTTGGCCATGGGCACCCTGGTCTACCTGTTCCCCGAACTGATCTACAGCCTGGTCGACCCCGCACAAGTAGCGAGCATGGAGCAGATGTATGACCCTGACGCCCGGCGTCTCGGACGCTTCGGCGAACGCCAGTCGGGCGACGACTGGCTGATGTTCGGCTTTTACATCATGAACAACATCGGCATCGCCTTTCAGACCTTTGCCAGTGGCCTGCTGTTCGGCCTGGGTAGCCTGTTCTTCCTGCTGTTCAACGGTTTGATGATCGGCGCGGTGGCCGGCCACCGGACCCAAATCGGCTACGGCGAGACCTTCTGGTCGTTCGTCATCGGCCATGGTGCATTCGAGTTGACCGCCATCGC
Organism: Pseudomonas sp.; assembly: GCA_030656145.1. Taxonomy (GTDB): domain Bacteria; phylum Pseudomonadota; class Gammaproteobacteria; order Pseudomonadales; family Pseudomonadaceae; genus Aquipseudomonas. The sequence goes on along the minus strand of JAUSOF010000058.1, from coordinate 2,040 downwards.
CTTGGCTGGCGGCGCCGGCCTCAAACTGGGCTGGGCACTGCTTGCGCCAGGTCGCCGGTCACGCAGCGAAGCCTTGCGCTTGGCCGCCGGGCGCAGCGTGCGCCTGATTGGCGGCGTGATTGTATTGCTGTTGCTCGCGGCGTTCGTCGAGGCTTACTGGTCCTCGATGACCTTCGCCGAGCCGACCGCCAAATATGCAGTTGGCGCCATACTCTGGCTGCTGGTGCTGAGTTACCTGCTGCTGGCCGGGCGAGGTAGCCATGCGCCTGACTGACGCCAGCGTAGCCATTCGCCCGCGTAGCCCCTGGGAAGCACTGGACCTCGGCGTACTGTTGGCGCGTCGACATGCCGGCCTGCTGATGGCCAGCTGGGCATTGGTCACCGTACCGATCTTCGCCCTGCTCTGCCTGTTGCTGTGGGACAGCCCGGGCTGGGCGATATTCGCCTTCTGGTGGCTGAAGCCGGCCTACGAACGCCTGCCGCTGTACATCCTCGCCCGCACCCTGTTCGGTGACACACCCAGCCTCAAGCAAGCGCTCAAGGCCCTGCCCGGCCTGCTCAGGCCGCAACTGTTGGCCAGCCTGACCTGGCGCCGCTTCAGTGCGACGCGTAGCTTCGACCTGCCGGTGTTGCAACTCGAAGGCTTGTCCGGCCGGGCGCGCAGCCAGCGCCTGGTGGTCCTGGGGCAGCGCGATGCGGGCGCAGCGAGCTGGTTGACCGTGGTCGGCATGCACTTGGAAGTGGCGCTGTGGCTGGGGTTGGTCAGTCTGTTCTACCTGCTGCTGCCAGCGCAGATCGAGCTGGACTGGAACTGGCAAAGCCTGGCCAATGCAGCAGCCGGCGAGTGGCTGTGGCTGGAGCACCTGTCCAACCTGCTGTATGTGCTGGTGCTGATCGTCTGGGAACCGGTCTACGTCGCCTGCGGTTTTACCCTCTACCTGAACCGGCGCACCGCCCTGGAAGGCTGGGATATCGAACTGGTGTTCCGCCAACTGCGCCAGCGCCTTACCGGTGTGGCCTACGCCCTGCTGCTCGGTTGCGGCCTGATGCTGCTGCAGGCGCCGACCACGGTCATGGCCGCCGAGATCGCCACCAGCCCGCTGCCTGGTCCCGAGGCCGCACGCCTGCTCAAACAACCGCTGAGCAGCCAGGCGGCTCAGGACAGCATCGAACAACTACTGGATCAACCGCCCTTTGAACACCGTGAAACCGTCACCCGCTGGCGCTTCGGCGCGCAAGAACAAGCCGCAGAGGGAAGTGAAGAGTCACTCAGCGGCCTGCTGCAACTGATCGAGAAGTTCTTCAAGCTGACCGAGTTCTGGAACAGCATCGACGCCATTGCGCTGTTTTTCGAGGCCCTGCTCTGGGCCGTCATACTCGGATTGGCGGCACTATTGATCTGGCGCTATCGGCAATGGCTCGGCGCCTTCGTCGGCCGACTGGGCCTGCCGCAGCGCAGCGCAACGCCGCCCAGCAGTCAGTTGTTCGGGCTGGAAGTGACCCCGCAAAGCTTGCCAGAAGATATCGCCAGCGCAGCCGAGCAGCTCTGGGCCGAGCAACCGCGCGCAGCCCTCAGCCTGCTCTATCGCGCCCTGCTCAGCCGCCTGCTGGACGATTATCGTCTGCCCCTGAACAGCGCCCACACCGAGGGCGAAGTGCTGCGCCTTATCGAGGACCTGGATCACAGCGAACTGAGTACCTTCAGCCAGACCCTGACCCTGCACTGGCAGAACCTCGCCTACGGCCAGCGCCTGCCGCCGGATGACCTGCGCCAGGCGCTGTGCCAGGATTGGCGACACCTGTTCGATGGCGCAGCGCCACTATGAGCAGACGTCATCTATTACTGCTCGGCAGCGCGCTGGTGCTTGGCCTGGGTTTGCTCGGCCTCTACCTGCTGAGCCGCGCCCAACCCTATGCAGAAACCGTCGAGCACGGCCCGGCACCCGAGGCGCAGGCCAACCCATATCTGGCCGCCGAACACTTTCTTCGTCAGCAGGGCCTGCAAGTGCAGCGCAGCGCTGACTTGCGGCTGCTACCGAC
>JAUSOF010000042.1 GCA_030656145.1 Pseudomonas sp. | reverse complement strand
GCCACGGCGCAGACGCCGGCCTACTCCTTCGAGACCTGGTCGCGCGGCTGATCGCCGCGTTCTTGATCTAGACCAATTCGCCTGAGTGGCTATTGGTCTAGCTTTGCTGATTCGCTCATTGCCCCTGCAGGTTGGCACCATGGCTGAAGTCAAATCCGATAGTCAGCAGATCGACACGCTCGCTGCGATCTTGCGTCATCCGCTGTGGGAGGATGCGTTGGCTCTGTTGATGGGCACCACCATGGTCGCACTGGGCATCACCCTCTATGCCCATGCAGGACTGCTTACCGGTGGCACGGTGGGCGTGGCTTTTCTGCTCAAGTACCTGCTCGGTTGGTCGTTCGGCTGGTCGTTCTTCCTGATTAACCTGCCTTTTTATGCCCTGGCCATCTGGCAGATGGGCTGGCAGTTCACCCTGCGCACCTTCTGTGCGGTCGCCCTGGTATCGCTGCTGGCCGAGCTGACTCCGCAGTGGATCGGCTTCGCCCAGTTGAATGTGCTTTATGCGGCCCTGTTCGGCGGGTTTGCCATGGGCTTGGGCCTGCTCATGCTGTTCCGTCATCGCGCCAGCCTGGGCGGGGTGAATATCCTCGCGCTGTTCCTGCAGGAACGCTTTGGCCTGCGCGCCGGCAAGGTGCAGATGGGCATCGATGTGGTGATCGTGCTGGCCGCGGTGTTCATCGTGCCGCTGGACAAGGTTGTGTTGTCGATCCTCGGTGCAGTGGCGTTGAACATGGTGCTGGCGATCAACCACCGCGCCGGGCGTTATATGGGCGTGAGCTGACAGTCGTGTTCGACCGGCGGTGCATGGATTGCCCGGTGCGCGCGGCGCCCCCTGCGGGGTTTGACCGGTAAAACGCAAAAACCCGGCACTAGGCCGGGTTTCTGGGTGTGCGTGGGGGATCAGGGCACCAGCTTGTCCAGCAAGGCCTTGTCGCGCACGGCGCCCTTGTCGGCGCTAGTGGCGAGCAGGGCATAGGCCTTGAGTGCGGTGGTCACTTTGCGCGGACGCTTCTCCACGGGTTTCCAGCCTTTGGCATCTTGCTCGACGCGACGGCTGGCCATTTCCTCATCGCTGACCAGCAGGTTGATCGAGCGCTCGTGGATGTTGATCAGCACTTTGTCACCTTCACGCACCAGGCCGATGGCGCCGCCGGCAGCGGCTTCTGGCGAGGCGTGGCCGATCGACAGGCCCGAGGTGCCGCCGGAGAAACGACCGTCGGTGAGCAGGGCGCAGGCTTTGCCCAGGCCTTTGGATTTCAGGTAGGAAGTCGGGTAGAGCATTTCCTGCATGCCCGGGCCGCCTTTCGGGCCTTCGTAGCGAATGATGACGATATCGCCTGCCTGTACTTCGTCGGCGAGGATGCCGCGTACCGCGCTGTCCTGGCTCTCGAAGATCTTCGCGTTGCCTTCGAAGATATGGATGGACTCGTCCACCCCAGCGGTTTTTACCACGCAGCCGTCGACGGCGATGTTGCCGTACAGCACAGCGAGGCCGCCTTCTTGCGAGTAGGCATGCTCGACGCTGCGGATGCAGCCGTTTTCCCGGTCGTCATCCACGGTATCCCAGCGCGTGCTCTGACTGAACGCGGTCTGGGTCGGAATGCCGGCAGGGCCAGCACGGAAAAAGGTATGTACGGCTTCATCGTCGGTCTGGGTGATATCCCACTTGGCGATGGCATCGGTCATGGTCTTGCTGTGTACGGTCGGCAGGTCGGTGTGCAGCAAGCCGCCGCGGGCCAGGGAGCCGAGGATGCTGAAGATGCCGCCAGCGCGGTGCACGTCTTCCATGTGGTACTTCTGGATGTTCGGTGCAACCTTGCACAGCTGCGGCACCTTGCGCGACAGACGGTCGATATCGCGCAGGTCGAAGTCGATCTCGGCTTCCTGGGCGGCAGCCAGCAGGTGCAGGATGGTGTTGGTCGAACCGCCCATGGCGATGTCCAGGGTCATGGCGTTTTCGAATGCCTTGAAGTTGGCCACGTTGCGCGGCAGCACCGAGTCGTCGTTGTCCTGGTAATAGCGTTTGCACAGCTCCACCGCCGTGCGCCCGGCGCGCAGGAACAGCTGTTCGCGGTCGCTGTGGGTGGCCAGGGTCGAGCCGTTGCCCGGCAGGGCCAGGCCTAAGGCTTCCATCAGGCAATTCATCGAGTTGGCGGTGAACATGCCGGAGCAGCTGCCGCAGGTCGGACAGGCGCTGCGCTCGTATTCGGCGACCGTCTCATCGGATGCCGTGTCGTCCGCGGCAATCACCATGGCGTCGACCAGGTCCAGGCCGTGGCTGGCCAGTTTGGTTTTGCCGGCTTCCATCGGCCCGCCGGAGACGAAGATCGCCGGGATATTCAGGCGCAGGGCGGCCATCAGCATGCCGGGGGTGATCTTGTCGCAGTTGCTGATGCAGACGATGGCGTCGGCGCAGTGGGCGTTGACCATGTATTCGACGGAGTCGGCGATGATCTCGCGGCTCGGCAGCGAATAGAGCATGCCGTCGTGGCCCAGGGCGATGCAGTCGTCCACGGCGATGGTGTTGAATTCCTTGGCCACGCCGCCGGCGCGCTCGATCTCGCGGGCCACCAGTTGGCCCATGTCCTTCAGGTGCACGTGACCGGGCACGAATTGGGTGAAGGAGTTGGCAATGGCAATGATCGGCTTCTTGAAGTCCTCGTCTTTCATCCCGGTGGCGCGCCAAAGGGCGCGGGCGCCGGCCATGTTGCGGCCGTGGGTGGAGGTTTTCGAGCGGTAATCAGGCATGGCAATAAATCCTGCAAAGGCGGTTCAGGTTACGCCTGCAGTGCTATCGCGTGGGCGACGGCACTGTGTGCGCAACGGGCTGTATAGGACGTTGTGATGCGTATGTTGAGCCGGGTTCAGGCCCAAGGCAAACGGCAGTGACCATTTGCAGGGCCGGAGCTTGGCGCGGGGTCTGCGCGGGCTCGGCCTGTGACACGTCCGCCGGGTGCGGCAGCATGCGGATGATTCTAAGCCCAGGCGGTGGGGTGGCGAAAGCGCAGAGCGTTTAGTTAAGGCCAAGTAGCGGGATATTCGATCAGCTCGACGCCGCGCAGGCGCTCGGAACGCCGACGCAGCAGTTCGAGGGTCACCAGCAGGGCGATGGACACCAGGATCAGCAGGGTGGCGATGGCCAGGATGCTCGGATTGATCTGTTCGCGCAGGCCCGAGAACATTTGCCGGGGAATGGTGCGCTGCTGCGGGCCGGCCATGAACAGGATCACCACCACTTCGTCGAACGAGGTGATGAAGGCGAACAGCGCACCGGAAATCACCCCGGGACGGATCAGCGGCATGATGATGTCGAAGAATACCCGCAACGGCGTGGCGCCGAGGTTGATCGCCGCGCGCGCCAGGGAATAGTCGAAACCGGTCAGGGTGGCGGTCACGGTGATGATCACGAAAGGTGTGCCCAGGGCGGCGTGGGCCAGAATTACCCCCAGGTAGCTGCCGGCCAGACCCATGTTGGAGTAGAAGAAGAACATCCCGGCGGCGGTAATGATCAGTGGCACGATCATCGGCGACAGCAGCAGGGCGGTAATGAAGCGCCGGTAGGGCATGTCGTCGCGGGCCAGGCCCACCGCCGCGCAGGTGCCCAGTATGGTGGCGAGCAGGGTGGCGAAGATGCCGATCAGGAAGCTGTTCTGGATCGCCAGGATCCATTTCGGGTCGTTGAAGATTTCCCGGTACCAGCGCAGTGAATAGGCTTCCGGCTGCAGGGTCAGCATGCCTTCGGTAAAACTGAAGAACGGCTCGACGTTGAATGACAGCGGAATGATCACCAGGATCGGCATGATCAGGAACAGCAGCACCAGCCAGGAGCTGGTTTTCAACAGCCAGGCGCCGAGGTGGTGCCAGAAGCCAAAGTAGCTGGGGATTTTCATTGTCTGCTCCCCTTATCCCAGTTTGATATTGCTGGCACCGACGAAGCGGTCGTATACCCAGTACAGCAGCAGAATCAGGCCGAGCAGCAAGGAACCCAGCGCGGCGGCCAGTTCCCAGTTGTTCGAGCGCTGCATGTGGAAGGCGATGATGTTGCTGATCATTTGTCCATCGGTGCCGCCAACCAGCGCCGGGGTGATGTAGTAGCCCACGGAGATGATGAATACCAGCAGCGCGCCGGCACTCAGGCCCGGCAACGTCATGGGGAAGTAGATGCGGGCGAAGGCTGGAAGCGGCTTGGCGCCGAGCGACATGGCTGCTCGCAGGTAGCTGGGGTCGATGCCGCGCATCACGCTGTACAGCGGCAGGATCATGAATGGCAGGAGGATATGGGTCATGGCGATGACGGTGGCGAACGAGGTGTAGAGCATCTCGAATGGCTTGCCGATCAGGCCGGTGCTGAGCAGGAATGAATTGATCACGCCGTTGGTCTGCAGTAGCGCGATCCAGGCGGTGGTGCGAACCAGAAGAGAGGTCCAGAACGGCAGCAGCACCAGTACCAATAGCAGGTTGGCGCGGTTTGGCGGCAGGCTCGCCAGGTAATAGGCCAGCGGGTAGCCGAGCAGGGCGCAGAACAGGGTGATGACCAGCGCCATATTCAGGGTCTTGCCGTATAGCTGCAGGTAAATCTGGGTGTCTTCGCGGACCTGGATGCCATGCTCCGGGTGCATCTCCAGGTCGAGGGCAGTCAGGTAGTAGTCGTAGGTGTAAACCTTGCCTGCTCGCTGGATGGCATACCAGACCTCGGTTTTGCTCCAGTTGCGATGCGCCGTCAGCAAGGTCTCGGCGCCTTCGGTCTCAAGCTGTTCGGCATTGAGTCGGGCGACTTGCCGGGCAGTGGCTTTAACCACGCTGGACATGCCGGTGTAGGCGCGATTGAGCTCCTCGGACAGCTTGCCGGAAAGCCGCTCCTGGGCCAGGCCATGCAGCTCTCGGGCGAATACGTTCAGGGTGGTGTCATCGGGTACTGCTTTGCCGTCCCAGCGTTGCAGCTCCACCAGGGTCAGCGGGATCAGTTCGGCCACGGCCGGGTGATGCACGCTGCGCCAGAGCATGCTGCCGATGGGCGCAACGAAGGTCAGGAGAATGAAGGCCAGCAACGGCACCACGAACAGAAAGGCGGTCAGGCGTTTCTTGTTGCGGGCGCTGGCTGCTTGACCTGCTTCAGTAGTGGTAAGGGATGACAAGGCGTTACTCCGAAATCCTGGTGAGGCCGATACCCTCCAACCCCTCTCCCGCAGGGAGAGGGGTTATTGCAGGCTTTACTTCAACAGCCACTCGTTGAATTTTTCGCCGAGCGACTCGCCGTAGTCGGCCCAGAACTCTGAACCAGCCTGGACGCCTTTATCCAGATGGGCGGTGGGCAGGTGTGGCGTAGCGCTCTGATCGGCCAGTGGCATGGAGGACTTGCGGGTCGGGCCGTAGGCCACGTCTGGCATGCCGGCCAGCGGCGTGGAACCCGTGGCGTAGGCGATGAACTTCAATGCCAGGTCCTTCTTCGGCGAGCCTTTGACGATGGCCCAGGCGTCGAGGTCGTAGACGTGACCATCCCAGACAATCACAAAGGGCTTGTTCTCCTGGCGGATGGCGTCGTAGAAGCGGCCGTTGGCTGACTGCACCAGTACTGCGCCGCCATCATTGAGTAGCTGCGGGGCCTGGGACCAGGAATCGAACCAGACGATGTCCTTCTTCAGGCTGTCCAGCTTGGTGAACGCGCGGGCCTGGCCTTCAGGTGTTGCCAGCACTTCATAGACCTCGGCCGGTGCCACGCCGTCAGCCAATAGCGCCCATTCCATGTTCACCTGCGGGCGTTTGCGCAGGGCGCGCTTACCGGGGATTTTCGCCGTGTCGAAGAAGTCATTGATGCTCGCCGCCTTGGTACCGCCAATGGTCTTCTCGTTGTAGGCGAACACCACCGACCAGACGATATTGCCGACTGCGCATTCGCTGGCCAGGGCTTCGGGAATGAAATCTTCTGCGGCCGCGGTGCCGTCGATGCCTGGAGGCAGGATGCTGTGGTCGATGACTTCCAGCAGGCCCTCGGAGCAGGCGCGCTCAAGGTCGATCACTTCGAAGTCGACCACATCCCATTGGATATTGCCGGATTCGACCTGAGCCTTGATCTCGGCCACACCGCCGGAGTAGTCCTCGAACAGCACTTTTACGCCGCTGTCTTTCTGGTAGGGGTCGATGACGTGTTTTTTCTGCGCCGCGCCATAAGCGCCGCCCCAGGACACCACGGTCAGACTCTCCGCCGCACTGGCGGTGAAGGTCGCCGTGCCTAATGCTGCAGCCAAAGCGAATGTGGAAAAGCGGGTAGTCAGTAATCTAGCCATTGCTGTGCTCCATTGCTTTTAGTTGTGTGGTTAAAGCGTAGTCGCGGCGGCTGGGCGGTCCAGCGCTTGACTGTCCTGGGGTAGCCAGGCCAGGGCGACCTCGTCTCTGTTGCTGAACTGCGGGGCCGAGCTGTCGTTGAGGTTTTTCACTACCAGCTCCGTGCCGTCGGCAGTCGCGAAGTGATAGCGGATGTATTCGCCGACATAATGGCGTGTCACAAAGCGCGCCTTGACCTGGTTGCCGGCACTGCCGAGACGATCGGTGAAGGTGAGTTTTTCCGGGCGGATCGAGACAGTCGTCGGCAGGCCGACCTCGCAACAGTTGGCCTTCAGGCTGCTGATCAGGCCACCGTCCTCCAGGCGCACTTCGACGGTGTCGGCGCCGACCGAAGCAATGGTGCCCTTGAGCTTGTTGCTCTCGCCGATGAAGTCGGCCACAAACAGGTTGGCTGGGCGCTCATAGAGCACGTGAGGTGCTGCGCATTGCTGGACGATGCCGTTGTTGAACACGGCGATGCGGTCGCTCATGGTCAGGGCTTCGGTCTGGTCGTGGGTGACGTAGATCACCGTGAAGCCAAGTTGCTCGTGCAGGCGTTTGATCTCGAACTGCATCTGCTCGCGCAGCTTCTTGTCCAGGGCGCCGAGCGGCTCGTCCATCAAGACGATATCCGGGGCAAAGATCAGGGCGCGGGCCAGGGCTACACGCTGACGCTGGCCGCCGGACAGTTGTCCTGGGAAGCGATTGCCGAACTCCAGCAGCTCGACCAGCGACAGGTACTCGTCGACTTTGGCCTTGATTTCGTCTTTGGGTCTTTTGCGGATTTTCAGCGGGTAGGCGAGGTTTTCGCGCAGGGTCATGTGCGGAAACAGAGCGTACTGCTGGAACACCATGCCGATGTTGCGGGCGTAGGGGGCGATACTGGTGACCGAGCGACCGTTGATCAGAATTTCGCCGCTGGTCACGTCCTCGAACCCGGCGAGCATCATCAGGCAGGTGGTCTTGCCCGAGCCGGAGGGGCCAAGCAGGGTGATGAATTCGCCCTTGGCCACATCCAGGTTGAAATCCTTTACCACCAGGGTTTTGTGGTCGTAGGTCTTCTTCACATTGGTGAATTGCAGGAACGCTTTGTCCCCAGCTTGCTCAGCCATAATTCTCCCCAGCGTCCCATCAGAACAGGTGAGCAACGCTTGACGCTCACCTGACCGCTTCAGTCAGCTGTCTCGTTCTTTTGCAAGTACGAGACAGCTGGTATGGACATAACCAAAAGCAATAAGCACGCCAGTCAACGATAACCATGCACGGCGGTGCTGCCAGTGTCTCTAAGCCTAGTCCAGCGTGGGGGTTGTGCTAGCGGAGTGGGGGAAGTGGTAACAACGTACGGGAAAGGGATACCTGTCGAAACGCACTCGGTTGGTGCGCGCGGGGGCTGGCAACCTGTTGAGGAAGGCTATGTGCCCGATAGGTGTTGCATGGGGGATTTTGGGCGCTTGCAAAGGCCGCAATCGGTAGGGTGCGCCGTGCGCACCAAGAGTCTGCAGCCAGCGCTGGTGCGCACGGCGCACCCTACAGGGCCAGAGCCTTCACACTTAAGCGCCGAGGCCGGAACGCAACACGCTACTGGGGCATATGCCTTGAAAAACCACGCGCGTCTCGACTGTGCAGCGTTGCAATGTCGAGAAGCGCAGTGGCCGGCGGGTACCACCCAGATTTTCTTCTGCTCAGCAGAACGCGCAGTGGCCTGTTAGCTGTTGGGCAGCAGGCGGCAGGTCAGGCTCTTGATGTAGCGAGTTTCGGCGATGGCCGGGTGTACCGGATGGTCTGGGCCCTGGGCGCCGCGTTCGAGCAGTTGGATGTTGCGATCCAGGTGGCGGGCGCTGGTCAGCAGGATATTCTGCAGATCGTCTTCCGGCAGGTGCATGGAGCAGGACGCGCTGATCAGGATGCCGTCCTTGTTGAGCAGGCGCATTGCGGCTTCGTTGAGGCGGCGGTAGGCAGCCTCGCCGTTTTTCAGGTCCTTCTTGCGCTTGATGAAGGCGGGCGGATCGGCAATCACCACGTCGAAGCGCTCTTCGGAGCTTTTCAGTTCCTTAAGGGCGGCAAACACGTCGCCTTCGATGCAGGCAACCTGTTCGGACAGGCCATTGAGGGCGGCGTTGCGCTCAACGCCGTCGAGGGCGAAGGAGGAGGCGTCCACGCACATGACTTCAGTGGCGCCGAAGGCTGCAGCCTGCACGCCCCAGCCGCCGATATAACTGAACAGGTCGAGTACGCGCTTGCCCTTGACGTAGGGCGCCAGGCGCGCGCGGTTCATGCGGTGGTCGAAAAACCAGCCGGTCTTCTGCCCGTCGATCACCGGGGCTTCGAATTTCACTCCGTTCTCTTCCAGCGCCACCCATTCCGGCACCACGCCGAAGACCGTGTCGACATAACGCTCCAGGCCTTCAGCGTCGCGTGCGGCAGAGTCATTCTTGAGCAGGATGCCGCTCGGCTTGATCACCTGGATCAGCGCGGCGAGCACTTCATCCTTGTGTCGCTCCATGGTGGCGGACGCCAGTTGCACGACCAGAATGTCGAAGAAGCGATCAACCACCAGCCCCGGCAGCAGGTCGGAGTCGCCGAACACCAGGCGGTAGCAGGGCTTGTCGAACAGGCGCTCGCGCAAGGACAGGGCGACATTGATACGGTGCACCAGCAGGGACTTGTCCAGCACATGCTTGACGTCGCGCGACAGCAGGCGGGCGCAGATCAGGTTGTTCGGGCTCATCGCCACCACGCCCAGGGCTTTGCCGCCGGCCGCCTCGAGGATCGCCTGATCGCCCGCGGCAAAGCCGTGCAAGGGCGTTGCGGCAACATCGATTTCGTTGCTGTACACCCACAGGTGACCAGCGCGCAGGCGTCGATCGGCGTTGGCTTTGAGCCGCAAGCTGGGCAGGGACATGGGGTGTTCTCCAGAAAAAGAGCGCGATTATAGCTGTTTCGCCAAGGGCCGGCGCAGGCGTGGTGGGCTTTCTGCATGCACGAAAGTGTTTCCAGCTTGCCCGCTGGGGGGGCAACCCGGCTACACTTTGGCCTTCTGCCACTATTGTCGACTCGCCATGGCTCGCGCCCTATCCGCCGAACAGATTCACAAAGCCCTGCAAGGCATCAGTGTGCCGCCGCAGCCACAGATCATGGTCGACCTGCAGATGGAGCAGGTCATGCCCAGCCCCGATCTGAAGGCAATTGCCAAGTTGATCAGCCAGGACCCCGGATTGTCCGGCGCGTTGCTGAAAATCGTTAACTCGCCGTTCTTCGGCTTGGCCAACCGTATCGCTTCGATCCAGCAGGCGGTCAACCTGCTCGGTTGCGATTCGGTAATCAACCTGATCAATGCCCAGTCGATCAAGGGCGAGCTGAGCGACGAAGCGATCGTTACCCTCAACCGCTTCTGGGATACCGCCCAGGACGTGGCCATGACCTGCCTGACCCTGGCCAAGCGCATTGGCTACCAGTCACCCGATGAGGCCTACACTCTAGGGCTGTTCCATAACTGCGGCATCCCGCTGATGATCAAGCGCTTTCCCAGTTTCATGACGGTATTGGAAGAGGCCTATTACAGTGCCGGCAGCGAGTTGCGGGTGGTTGATACCGAAAATCGACTGCTCAATACCAACCATGCGGTGGTCGGCTATTTCACTGCCAAGTCGTGGAATCTGCCGCAGCATCTGTGCGAGGCCATCGCCAGTCACCATGATGCACTGGCAATCTTCAGCGACGACTCCGGCCGTGATGCGCAACTGAAGACCCTGCTGGCGATTCTGAAGATGGCCGAGCACATTTGCGAAAGCCACCGGGTGCTGGGTAACCAGGCCGAGGATCACGAGTGGCAGAGCATCGAGCAACTGGTGCTGGAGTACGTAGGGTTGTCCGAGTACGACTTTGAACACCTGCGCGAGAGTATCCGTGAGCTGGGCACGGTTTGAGCAGCGTTGAAAAAGGCGCCGCCGTCAGGCATGCAACGGCTGTGCGCGCTTGGCGAGGTTGGCGCTGAGCGCAGTTCCATAGACGGTTGGGTTGCGCCGCGCTCGGCAAGCGCGGCCATTGGCCGACACGCGACCTGCGCTGACGACATTTGACCCGACGCTGCTACTGCTCCGCGGCGAGGATGGCGCTGGCCAATTCCATGTCGCTGGCCTGCAGGTCGGGATGCTCGGCACGCAATTGCTTCAGCGCGGCTTCCAGGTAAGGTCCACGAATCTGCCCGCCGCTGGCGACATAGCTGCTGGCATCGTCACGCGCCGGCACGATCAGCTTCTTGTCCTTGAAGGTCAGGTAGGTTGAAGCCGTGGTAGCACCGGACGAGAGGATGTCGCGCACCATGCTGTCCGCGAATGTCGGGGCCGTAAAGGCGACGAGTAGGGTCAAGCTCAACGATTTTAAACGACGCATGCGGGTAACTCCGATAGGTTTGCCTATGCAGTAAGAGTCCAGTTTGCTGTCGAGGGTTCAATTAGACGACCAAGGGCGGGCATGTTTGGTTCGGATAGGCTGTGCCATCCTGCGCCGCAGCTAGCGGCGCGAGATGGCGGGCGTTCACCCGCAGGCTTCGACTTTTAGCAGCACGCCGTCCTGGCCAATTACCTTGACCTGGCTGCCGGCCGGCAGGTTCGGGCCGCTGACCAGCCACAGGGTGTCACCGGCCTTGATCTTGCCGTGGCCGTTGCTGATGGCTTCATAGAGAGCGAACTGGCGGCCCAGCAGCTCGCTGCCGCGACGGTTCAGCCCCGGCCGATCGGAGGGCTTGGCCGCGGTGCGCTGGCGGCGCCACCAGTACACCGCAGTGAGCACCGAGAGTGCGCCGAACAGAATGAACTGCACGGCCCAGGGCAGCTCCGGGAACAGGTAGGTCAGCACGCCGACGCAGGCGGCGGCGATGCCGATCCACAGCAGGTAACCGCCGGCACCGAATACTTCGAGGATCAGCAACAGGGTGCCGGCCGCCAGCCAGTTCCAATACGACAGGTGCTGCAAGTAGTCCCACATTTCTTAACCCTACTTCTTGTCACCGAAGGTGGCTTTGACGATTTCACCGATACCGCTGACCGCGCCGATTACCTGGCTGGCTTCCAGCGGCATCAAGATTACCTTGCTGTTGTTGGCGCTGGCCAGTTGGCCGAGGGCGTCGATGTATTTCTGCGCGACGAAGTAGTTGATCGCCTGCACGTTGCCGCTAGCGATGGCATCGGAGACCACCCGGGTCGCTTCGGCTTCGGCACCGGCGGCGCGTTCGCGGGCTTCTGCTTCGAGGAAGGCGGCCTGACGTTGACCTTCGGCTTCGAGGATCTGCGCCTGCTTCTTGCCTTCGGCGGTCAGAATGGCAGCGGCGCGCAGGCCTTCGGCTTCGAGGATCTGCGCACGCTTGATGCGCTCGGCCTTCATCTGCCCGGACATGGCTGCCATCAGGTCGGCGGGCGGGCTGATGTCCTTGATCTCGATGCGGGTGATCTTGATGCCCCAGGGGGCGGTCGCCTCATCCACGGTGCGCAACAATTTCTCGTTGATCGCGTCGCGCTGGCTGAGCATGGCGTCCAGTTCCATCGAACCTAGTACGGTACGGATGTTGGTCTGCAGCAGGTTGCGGATCGCGTGGGTGAGGTTGTTCACCTCATAGGCGGCCTGGGCGGCGTTGATTACCTGAAAGAAGCACACCGCGTCGATCTGCACGGTGGCGTTGTCGGCGGTGATCACTTCCTGGGGTGGAATGTCCAGCACGGTTTCCATGACGCTGAGCTTGCGACCGATACGGTCCATCACCGGCACGATGATGTTCAGACCCGGGGTCAGGGTGTTGGTGTAGCGGCCGAAGCGCTCGACTGTCCACTGTGAGCCTTGGGGCACCACTTTGAAGCCCATAAAGACCACGGCGATGGCCAGGCCGACGAAGAGAAAGATCACGCTGCCGATTTCCATGAGGCGTATTTCCTTTTTGGATAGCTTGGAAGGTAGCGGCCGATTGTAAGCCTATGGCCGCGGTTGTGCCCGGAGCCAGAGGCAGACTTGTGAATCAGTATGTGTGGCGCTGCAGGGCGGCGAGCAATTTCCGATCCCGTGCATAAAGGTCGTTGCGCAGGATCAGTTCGCCGTCGGCGTTGACCCCGGCGGTCCAGTAGGCGAGGACGATCGGCAGGCGCTCGCGCAGTGGGAATTCCGTGGTTTTACCGCTGGCCAGCAGATGTGCGATCTCGGCACAGTCATCGGCCGGCAGCAGGCTGTCGAGCAGTTTGACGATACCTTCGATGCGCACGCAACCGGAACTGAAGGCACGTGGCGACCTGCTGAACAGGTGCTGGCTGGGGGTGTCGTGCAGGTACACGGAAAACGGGTTGGCGAAGCGGATGACCAGTTGCCCAAGGGGGTTTTTCGGTCCGGCATCCTGGCGCAGCATGATCGCCCCAGGGTTGTACCAGTCGACCGTGGCCGGATCGAGCAGGTTGCCGTTGCGGTCGAGCACGCGCAACTGCTGGCGCTGTAGATAACCGAGGTCGCGGCGGATCTCCGGCAGCTTGTCCTCGCGCAGGATGGTCGGCGGCACGGTCCAGGTCGGGTTGAGGGTCAGGTGGCTGACCAGCGACTTGAGCTGCGGCGTCTGGCGTGCCGGCCGGCCGACCTGAGCGCGGCCTTGCCACAGCAACTGATGGTCGCGGTAATAACTGAGTTGGCCGCCGGCAATATCCACCAGCAGGGTTTCGGCCTCGATGTCGCCGGCCAGCCAGCGCCAGCGTTCGAGATTGACCCGCAGCTGTTCGAGGCGTGCGCTGGCGCTGGTATTCAGAGCGGTCAGGCTGTCCGGGCCGATCAGTGCGTCGGCCTGCAGGCCATGACGAGCCTGAAAGCGCTCCACGGCGGCGACCAGGGGCGCGTCATAGTGGTCGCTGGCGGGGCGTTCATCTATATAGCCTTCGGCGGCCAGTCGCGCCGCTAGCAGCGGAACGCGCGGATCGCGCATGTCCGGGCGTAGCAGGCGGCCGCCGGGAATAGGCACCCACTCGCTGCGTGGCAGGCGGCGACGCTCGGCGTAGGCCCGGCGCAGCTCTTGGTACTGATGCAGAGCCGGGCGCGCCGTGGCGAAGGCCGCCGGCAGGTCGTCGAGGCCCTGCCAGGCCAGGCTGAGCACGCTGGGGCGTAGTGCCGGGCTGAGGCTGCTGGGTGCGCGCCAGAACGGCTCAAGCGGCTCCTGTGCCACCCGCCCGCGCGCCAGGTGCTGCAGGGCTTGCAGGTAACTGTGGCTGATCAGCAGGTCGGCGCAGGCGCGCTGCTGGGGATCCGCCGGCGGTGGGGCGCGCAGGCTGTCGAGCCGATACTCGCCCGGGACGAGGCCGTCGTCGGCCAGTTGCTCCAGTTCGTGCAGCAACGCCGCCCGCCGGCTAGGCTCCTGCCAGAGCGGAATGAATGCCTGACGTGCATACAGCTCGTGCAGCAGGCCAGGCACGTGCAGCGCTTCGCTCGCGAGCTGTGGCGCACAGGCACTCGGTTGCGCGATGAAGCTCTGGCGGATCGCCTGGCTCGCGCTGTCATCGGCGCCGTAGGCCTGGGTCGTGAGTGCAAGCAGACAGCCGGCGACCAGGTAGTGCGCGGTTTTTTTGTACAATCGCGTGTTGCAGTCCATGATTCGCCAGTTCCGTGATGACGCTATGTCGTCTGATTAGGTGATCGCAGTTCGGTTCATCGCCGGGGCGATTGAAACAGGCGCTCGCAAGCGCTCGCTGAATGTTCGCCGCAGTGTACACAGGAGATCCCTGCACATGATCAACTCACTCCGCCGGCTCGGCCTCAGTCTGGCCGCGCTGTGCCTATTGGTTTCGCCCCTGCTGGCGGCGGCGTCCGCCCCGCAACCGCTGTTCGACGGCTTGTCGCGTGCCGCGCCCGGACTCGATCGCCAGGTACTTGAGCAGGCGCTGGCTGCCATGCAGTGCGCACTCAAGCATGGCGCAGAGCCGGCACAGCGCCTGGCGGTAATCGACTATGCGCAGCCGTCCACCGCCCGCCGTTTGTGGATCTTCGATCTGCAGCAGCAGCGCCTGCTGTTGAGTGATCTGGTCGCCCATGGCCGTCATTCCGGTGAGAATTTTGCCACGCGCTTTTCCAACACCCAGGACAGCTATCAGTCGAGTCTGGGCCTGTTTCGCGCCGCGGAGAGCTACAGCGGCAAGCACGGCTATTCGTTGCGCATGGATGGGCTCGAGGCCGGGGTAAACGACCGTGCCCGCGAGCGCGCCATCGTCATTCACGCCGCCAGCTACGTCGACCCGCGCCTGGCCAAGACTCAGGGCCGGATTGGCCGCAGCCTCGGTTGCCCGGCGGTGCGCCCCGAAGTGGCGCGGATGGTGGTCGACCAGCTCAAGGGCGGCCAGTTCATCTTCGCCTGGTACCCGGATCAGGACTGGTTGCAGAGCTCCGCTTACCTCAACTGCCCGCCACGCAAGGATGAGACGGTTGTCGCCCAGCGCTGAGTGGGTACGCCAACACGGCGATAGCAGCTACACCAGTCGGCTCCTACAAGTCAGTAGGTCGGGTTAGCGGCGATGGTTGCCATCCTGGCCGCAACATTGCAGCTGAACGCCGCCTAACCCGACACCGCGTCGGCAGCTTCGCCACCATGATGGCTTGCGCCGCGCAGAGCATGCGCCCGATCAGGTAGCACCAGGGCGGCTAACCCATCCGTTTAACCCACGGCGAGCGTGCGCTACTTCTGTTCGCTCTGCGGTGTGACCCTTAGCACTTCTTCGATGGTGGTCAGGCCGGCGGCGACTTTTTGCGCGCCGGACAGGCGCAGGCTGCGCATGCCTTCTTTAAATGCATGCCGGCGCAGGGCGCTGAGGTCAGTGTCGGCGTTGATCAGCGATTTGACTGCATCGTTGAGCTGCATGATTTCGTAGACTCCGGCACGCCCGCGGTAGCCGGTATCGCGGCATTCCAGGCAACCCACGGCCTTGTGCGCGCTAGTTGGCAGCGGCGCGTTCCAGGGTTTGGTCAGGCTCTGCCAGTCGTCTTCGCTGAGTTCGTGCGGTGCCTTGCAGTGCGGGCACAGGGTGCGCACCAGGCGCTGGGCCATGACGCCGAGCAGGGTGGCCTTGAGCAGATAATGCGGCACGCCCAGTTCGAGCAGGCGGGTGATGGCGCTGGGGGCGTCGTTGGTGTGCAGGGTCGAGAGTACCAGGTGGCCGGTTAGCGCGGCCTGGATGGCCATCTCGGCGGTTTCCAGGTCGCGGATCTCGCCGATCATGATGATGTCCGGGTCCTGACGCATCAGCGCGCGCACGCCGCTGGCGAAGCTCAGGTCGATGTTGTGCTGCACCTGCATCTGGTTGAATGCGCCCTCGATCATCTCGATCGGGTCTTCGATGGTGCAGACGTTGACCTCGGGCGTGGCCAGTTGCTTGAGCGTGGTGTAGAGGGTGGTGGTTTTGCCCGAGCCGGTGGGGCCGGTGACCAGGATGATGCCGTTGGGCTGGCTGGTCATGCTGGCCCAGCGCTTCATGTCGTCCGGTGAGAAGCCCAGTTGGTCGAAGCTTTTCAGCAGCACCTCAGGGTCGAAGATGCGCATCACCAGCTTTTCACCAAAGGCGGTGGGCAGGGTCGACAGGCGTAGTTCGATCTCGCCGCCCTCCGGGGTTTTGGTCTTGACCCTGCCGTCCTGGGGTTTGCGTTTCTCGGCGACGTTCATCCGGCCCAGGCTTTTCAGGCGGCTGACCACCGCCATGGTCACCTGCGGCGGGAACTGGTAGACGGTGTGCAGCACGCCATCGATGCGAAAGCGCACGCTGCCCTGCTCGCGTCGCGGTTCGATGTGGATATCGCTGGCGCGTTGCTGGAAGGCGTACTGGAACAGCCAGTCGACAATGTTGACGATGTGCGCATCGTTGGCGTCCGGCTCTTGATCCTGGGCGCCGAGGTTGAGCAGTTGCTCGAAGTTGCCGACGCCGCTGATCTTGCTATCGCCGGCGCTGGCGCCGCTAACCGACTTGGCGAGGCGATAGAACTCCACAGTAAAGCGCTGGATATCCGCCGGATTGGCGACTACCCGCTTGATCGGGCGCTTGAGCACGTGGGTCAGGTTGGCTTCCCAGCTGCGCATCAGCGGCTGCGCACTGGCGATGGTCACCGCATCCGGGGCCACCGCTACGGCGAGGATCTTGTGCCGTTGGGCAAAGGCGTAGGACATCAGCGGGGTAATGGCGGCGACATCGATCTTTAGCGGGTCGATGCGCAGGTAAGGCTGGCCGGCAAACTCGGCCAGCCAGACGGTGAGACTTTCCAGGTCGAGCTTTTTGCCCGGATGGCTGAGGTCGTCGACCTGCTGCGCGGCGAGAAACTCCAGCGGATGCTGCTGGTTGTTCACCGCACTACGACGAATGGCCAGGCATTGTTCGGCGCTGTCCTGATCGACCCGGCCCCGGGCGACCAGTTCGCGCAGCAGGTCGCCGAGGTCGAGGGTGCGGTCGGCGGTGGGCGAGGTGATGGCGGACATGGGGCTCCCTAAAGTCTTGGCTCTTGGCTGCACGTCGCAACGTGCAGGGGGACTGGGCGTCCCCCTGGCTCCTATGAGAAGCGCTGAAGCGATAGACGGATTCGCTTGCAGCTTACTTCACCAACATTCTCCAGGACTTGAGCGATGCCACAATATGGGCCTGGGCTTGGCGTGCGGCCAGCGACTCGGGGTCGATGGCGCGGCTGGCCTGCTCGCTCAGTTTGCTCAGTTCGCCATACAGGCGATCGACTTCCGGCACGTCGAGTACGCTGCGAGCCATGCGCAGCCAGGCCAGCAAGCGCTCAATGCGCGGCAGTTGCTCAGCCAGGTCTTCCGGCTGCTTCTGGTAGCGGTTCAATTGCAGGTCACGGCCTTCCTCGGCCAGCAAGGTTGGCAGCCAGTTGCCCAGCGGTGCAGCGCCCTGACGATTACCGCGGCTGTTGCGCTCGGTCGTCCAGCCTTTGGCCAGCAGCCAGCGTGAGCTGTTCAGGGAGAACTGGCCCCAGCGCGTGCTCTCCAGTTCTGCGGCGAACTGCGCGGGTGCTGCCTTACGCACGGCGTCGTCGAGTTGACCCGCTTGCACTCTCGGGCGCCAGTCGCTGAGCAGGGCGTCGAGGGTCAGGCGCAGCTCGCTGCTGCTGCTGCGTGGAGCGGCTTGGCCGAGACTGCCGATCAATGCACGTATGCCGACCAGTTGTTCCAGCCAGTCGACCAGCAGTCGCCAGTGGCCATTGAAGCGGTATTGCTCGGCCAGGCGCTGGCTGCTGCCGAGCAGGTGCCAGGTGATGGCGGCAAAGCCGTCATCCAGGCTCATCTCCGCGTTCAGTTCGGGAGCTGGCAAGCTGAGGCTATAACTGCTGGCGTCGAACAGGCGGTAGCCGCGCTCGGCCTTGCTGATGTCGCACGGCATTAGCGGCAGATCGGCGGCGAGTTCTGCCGCCAGCTCCAGCAAGGCTTCAGGTTCGCCCTGGCGCAGCTCCAGCTCCAGCTCGCAGATTTCTTCCTCGCCTTCTCCGGCGATGACTTTGCCAAGGTCCAGGGCTGCCTCGATGACCACCTTGGCCTTGCCGCGACCCCAGGCGATGTCGGCGCGCTCGCGGATGAAGTCGGTGCTGAAGATCGGCTGCAGCAGGGTCTTGTCCAGGTCGGCCAAGGCAACTGGCCAGCAGCTGTCGTCGAGCTTGCTCAGGTCCAGTTCGGCCTGTTCCAGGTACCAGTCGAATTCGTTGCGCTCGGACAGGCCGGCAATGCTCTGGCCACGACTTTTCAGGGTCTGGATAAAGGCGTCGCCATCGCGGCGGATGCGCAATGCGACTTTTGCCTGGGCCAGATCGCGGCCAGGCGTGTCGTAATATTGATTGAACAGCTCGCGCTGCTCCCAGCCGCTCTTGTTGCGTTTCTTCAGCAGCGGGTGCTCGCGCAGGGCTGCCAGGGTGTTGCGGCTGACCCGCAATTTGATTTCGGTTTCTTTGACCATGATGGTGAGCTAAGCGCCTACTGTGAAATTGTGACAGTCTGATGATGCGTGCTGGCGAGCGTTTCGAGCGATCCGTATACTTGCCGCCTTCTCTAACGCCTGGGTTCACCCAATGCCACTCAATCCATTCGCCAGCCTGTTCGGCCGCTCGCCCATTGGGCCGATGCAGAAGCACTTCGCCAAAGCCCATGAGTGCGCAGCGCACCTGGTACCTTTTTTCGACGCCGTGATGGCTGAGGATTGGGCCAAGGTCGCGCAGGTGCAGCAGGATATGGCGCGGCTAGAGGACGAAGCCGACAAACTCAAGAAAAGCGTACGTTTGCACTTGCCCAAGAGCTTGTTTTTGCCAGTGCCGCGTTCGGATCTGCTTGAGTTGTTGAGTGTACAGGACAAAGTCGCCAACCGCGCCAAGGACATCGCCGGCCTGATGCTGGGTCGCGAGATGACCGTTCCGCAGGCGTTGCAGCCACTGATGCGCGCGTTCGTGCAGCGCACCGTGGATGCCAGCGCCCAGGCGCTCAAGGCCATGAACGAGCTGGACGAACTGCTGGAAACCGGCTTTGGCGGTCGCGAAGCGGCGCTGGTCGAGTCCATGGTGGTGGAGCTTGAGCAAATCGAGCGCGACACCGACGTTATGCAGATCGAGGTGCGCCGCACCCTGTTCAAATTGGAAAAGGACCTTCCTCCGGTAGACGTGATGTTCCTCTACCAGATCATCGAATGGATCGGCGATGTCGCCGACCGCGCCGAACGCGTCGGCAACCGACTGGAACAACTGCTGGCGCGCTAAGCGCCAGTTTCCTTTCTGGAATCTACGGATTAATTATTTATGTCTATGATTGCGGACTACGGCCTCGTACTTCTGCTGCTCGCCTGTCTCTTCGGCTTTTTCATGGCCTGGGGCGTAGGCGCCAACGATGTGGCTAATGCCATGGGCACCTCGGTTGGCTCGCGGGCGCTGACCATCAAACAGGCGATCCTGATCGCCATGGTCTTCGAGTTTGCCGGCGCTTATCTGGCCGGCGGCCAGGTCACCGAAACGATCAAGAGCGGCATCGTCGATGCGTCTTTGATTACGCCGGACCTGATGGTGCTGGGCATGATGTCGGCGCTGCTGGCGGCCGGCACCTGGCTGTTGATCGCCTCGACCCGCGGCTGGCCGGTGTCCACCACCCACTCGATTGTCGGTGCGGTGATTGGCTTCGCTGCGGTCGGCGTGTCCATGGATGCGGTCAACTGGAGCGGCGTTGGCCCGATCGTCGCCAGCTGGGTGGTATCGCCGGTACTCTCCGGCACCATCGCCTTCGGTCTGTTCGTCAGCGTGCAGAAGTTGATCATCGACACCGATGAACCCTTCCTCAACGCCAAGCGTTTCGTGCCGCTGTATATGTTCGCCACCGGTTTTATGGTCAGCATCATGACCCTGACCAAGGGTCTCAAACACATCGGCCTGGACCTCTCCAGTACTGAGGGTTTCCTCCTCGCCACGGGTGTCGGGGTGATGGTGATGTTGCTCGGCATTGCCCTGCTCAGCCGGATCAAGATCGATGTCGAGGCGGACAAGGACTTCCACTACGCGAGTGTGGAGAAGGTCTTCGCCGTGCTGATGATCTTCACTGCCTGCTCCATGGCGTTCGCTCACGGCTCCAACGACGTGGCCAATGCCGTCGGTCCGCTGGCAGCCATCGTTGGCGTGATCCAGTCCGGCGGCGAAGCAGTCGGGGCCAAGGCAGCGCTGCCAGCCTGGGTGCTGTTGCTTGGTGCCGTGGGTATCGTCATCGGCCTGGCTACCTACGGCTACAAGGTGATCGCCACCATCGGCAAGCAGATCACCGAACTGACCCCGAGTCGTGGTTTTGCCGCCGAACTGGCCACCGCCACCACCGTGGTCGGCGCCTCGGCCATCGGCTTGCCGGTGTCCACCACCCACACCCTGGTCGGCGCAGTATTGGGCGTAG
Organism: Pseudomonas sp.; assembly: GCA_030656145.1. Classification (GTDB taxonomy): domain Bacteria; phylum Pseudomonadota; class Gammaproteobacteria; order Pseudomonadales; family Pseudomonadaceae; genus Aquipseudomonas. Next base: position 119,974 of record JAUSOF010000042.1, on the reverse strand, counting down.
GCCTGGCGCGCGGTATCGGCGCCCTGAACCTGGGCGTGATCGGCAAGATCTTCATGTCCTGGCTGATTACCCTGCCGGTCGGGGCAGCCCTGGCCATCGTGTTCTTCTATATCCTGCGCGGCATCTTCCTCTGAGCTAGCGGTTTCATCCGTACCGGCGTTGCCCCTATGATGGCGGCAACGTCCGCGGAGACCGTCAATGCCCCTGCCTTCCTTCAAAGAGCAATTCGCTGCGCTGATCGCTGCGCCTTCGGTGAGTTGCACCCAGGCGCACTGGGATCAGTCCAATCGCCCGGTGATCGAGTTGCTCTCCAGCTGGCTTGGCGACCTCGGTTTTGCCTGCGAGGTGCAGGAAGTCAATCCGGGAAAATTCAACCTGCTGGCCAGTTACGGCAGCGGTCCTGGCGGCCTGGTGCTGGCTGGGCACAGTGACACCGTGCCCTTTGATGCAGCGTTGTGGCAGAGCGACCCGCTCAAGTTGACCGAGATCGATGGCCGTTGGGTCGGTCTCGGCAGTTGCGACATGAAGGGCTTCTTCGCCCTGGTCATCGAGGCGGTGCAACCCCTGCTGGAACAGCGCTTCCAGCAGCCGCTGCTGATTCTGGCGACCTGTGACGAGGAAAGCTCGATGTCCGGCGCCCGTGCTTTGGCCGCTGCTGGCCGGCCACTGGGGCGGGCCGCAGTGATCGGCGAGCCGACCGGGTTGAAGCCGATCCGCTTGCACAAGGGGATCATGATGGAGCGCATCGATATCCTTGGGCAGAGCGGTCATTCCTCCGATCCGCGTCTCGGTCATAGCGCACTAGAGGCAATGCAGGACGTACTCATCGAGCTGCGTGGCTTGCGCGGGCAATGGCAGCGCGAATTCAATAACCCACAGTTCAGTGTGCCAGTACCTACTCTGAACCTTGGCTGCATTCACGGCGGCGACAACCCCAATCGCATCTGCGGTCAGTGCTCCCTGGAGTTCGACCTGCGCCCACTGCCGGGCATGCAGCCGGAATTGCTGCGTACGGCGATCCGCCAGAAGCTGCAACCGCTGGCCGAACAGCACCAGGTCAAGATCGACTACGCCCCGCTGTTCCCCAGCGTGCCACCGTTTGAGCAAGCCGCCGACAGCGAGCTGGTGCGCCTGGCCGAACGCCTGACCGGGCACAGCGCGGCGTCGGTGGCGTTTGCCACTGAAGCGCCTTATCTTCAGCAGCTTGGCTGTGAGACCCTGGTGCTCGGCCCCGGCGATATCGACTGTGCCCACCAACCGGGCGAGTACCTGGAAATGTCACGTCTCGAGCCGACCGTGCGTCTGTTACGGGAACTGATTCAACACTACTGCCTGAGACCTATACCCAGCGGAGGAGCGAACGCGTGAAGCTGCCCTACTTGCGACGATAACCCGCTGCTCCCGGCCGCCTCGTCCGGCGCTCGCGCGCCTTGTTTATGCGTTCCTTCACCCGACTCTCAGGTTCTTTCTGCAATGCACGACTACGTTAACTGGCTGCGCCACGCTTCGCCCTATATCAATGCCCACCGCGACTGTACCTTCGTCGTGATGCTGCCGGGCGAGGGTGTCGCCCACCCGAATTTCGGCAATATCGTCCACGATCTGGTGCTCCTGCACAGCCTCGGCGTGCGCCTGGTACTGGTGCACGGCTCACGCTCGCAGATCGAGGCGCGCCTGACTGCACGCGGGATAACCCCGCACTTTCACCGTGATTTACGGGTCACCGACGGCGCAACCCTGGAGTGCGTGATCGATGCGGTCGGCCAGTTGCGCATCGCCATCGAGGCGCGCCTGTCGATGGACATGGCCGCCTCGCCGATGCAGGGCGCGCGCCTGCGCGTGTCCGGCGGTAACTTCGTCACCGCGCGGCCAATCGGCGTGGTCGACGGCGTCGACTATCACCACACCGGTGAGGTGCGCCGGGTCGACCGCAAGGGTATTGGTCGTCTGCTCGACGAGCGCAGCATCGTACTGCTGTCGCCGCTGGGCTATTCGCCGACCGGGGAAATCTTCAACCTGGCCTGCGAAGACGTGGCCACCCGTGCCGCCATCGACCTGGGCGCCGACAAGCTGCTGCTGTTCAGTGCCGAGCGCGGCCTGCTCGACGAAGACGGAAAACTGGTGCGCGAACTGCGGCCGCAGCAGGTGCCGACTTACCTGGCGCGGCTGGGCAACAGCTATCAGGGCGAACTGCTCGACGCCGCGGCCCAGGCCTGCCGCGCCGGGGTCAAGCGTGCGCACCTGGTCAGCTATGTGGACGACGGCTCGCTGCTGACCGAACTGTTCACCCGCGATGGCGGCGGCACCCTGGTCGACCAGGAACAGTTCGAGTCATTGCGCGAGGCGAATATCGGCGATGTCGGCGGCTTGATCGAGCTGATCAGCCCGCTGGAAGAGCAGGGCATTCTGGTGCGCCGTTCGCGCGAGGTGCTGGAGCGCGAAATCGAGCAGTTCAGCATCGTCGAGCGCGACGGCCTGATCATCGCCTGCGCGGCGCTGTACCGAATTGACGACTCGGACTACGGCGAGCTGGCCTGCTTGGCGGTCAACCCGGACTATCGCCACGGCGGCCGTGGCGACGAACTGCTCGAACGCATCGAGGCCCGCGCCCGCGCTCAGGGCCTCAAGCACCTGTTCGTGCTCACCACCCGCACCGCCCACTGGTTCCGTGAACGCGGCTTCGTGCCCAGCAACGTCGACCGCCTGCCGGCGGCGCGTGCGTCGCTGTACAACTTCCAGCGCAATTCCAAGGTGTTCGAAAAGGCGCTGTAGCCGCCAATTGCGCAGCGAAGTGTGTAGGAGCCAGCTTGCTGGCGATGCTTTTGACCTGAAAAGCGTCGCCGGGAGGCTGGATCGCAGCAGGCGAGCTCCTAAAAAGGCGTAGCCAAGCCTTCAGGCGCTCTTCTGCTGGCGCAGCAGTTGCTCATGGCCGTCGTCCCAGCCGGCCTCCCAGGCAGCGGCAAGCACCTCGGCGCTTTGATCGTGGCGGGTATTGGGGTGGCCGGTGAGGCCCGCCATGTAGCCTTGCTGGTAAGCCTTGTTCAGGCTTTCCAGGCTCCAGTCACGGTCATCCTTGGGTTTGGCGTCGCACTCCATGGGCACGGCTCGTGTTGATCGCTCTGTGCCTATGCTAGTTGTGCGTGGCTCCCTTGGTCGCACCGCGGGTCTCGGCTTTTGCCCCGCGGGTTGCTTTTGTGACCGGGTCGACTAAAAGGCTGAGAAAAAACCGGTTGCCTATTGCGACCGTCGTCGGACGGCTGCAACTGCGTTGCACTCGCCCGTGACCGTGGGTATTTTTCCGGCCTAACTCGCCGGGGCCAGGATGCTCGCCTGGTAGGCCGCGGCAAAGCTGTCGAAATCACCTTCTTCCTGAGCCTCCAGTTCGGCCTGCTCGCGCAATGAGCGTGCGCTCGCGGCTTCGAAGCTGGCCTGTTGTTCTGCGCTCAGCGGCTGGCTGCGGAAATAGTCGGCGTGCAGCTTGCTCTGGCGCAGTGAGAACTGGCTGAAGCTTTCACCCTGTTGCAAGTGCGCGAGCACCTGGGCCGAAGGGGTCAGGCTGGCATCGTCGACCTTGGCGCGTTGTAGCTGCAGAGCCTGGCTGTGTGTTTCGTTGCCATGGCTCTGATCGAGCAAGCTGGCCGTTTGCTGGATGCTGTCGAGTAGCTCGTGGGCCCAGGCCTGCAGCGCCACGGGTTGGCCCCGCAGCTGCAAGTGCAGTCCAGGGCGGCGACCGTCTTTGACCACCTTGAGGAAGTTGTCGGTGCAGGCGTGGCATTCGTCGCCGCCCAGTGGCGGGCTTTCCTGCAGCGCACAGAACAGCAGGAAGGCGTCGAGGAAGCGCGCTTCGACCAAGTCGATGCCCAGCGGCAGGAAGGGGTTGATGTCCAGGCAGCGCACTTCGATGTATTGCACGCCACGGGCCATCAGCGCCTGGATCGGCCGTTCGCCGCTGTGGGCCACGCGCTTCGGGCGGATGTTCGAGTAGTACTCGTTCTCGATCTGCAGGATGTTGGTGTTGAGTTGCAGCCATTCGCCATCCTTCTTCGCGCCGATCTCGACGTAGGGCGGGTAGGGCGTGGCGACGGCCTTGCGCAGGCTGTCGGTGTAGCTGGCCAGGTCGTTATAGCAGGGCGTGAGGCCGGCCTGGGCGTTGCTCTGATAGCCCAGATCGCTCATGCGCAGGCTGGTGGCGTAGGGCAGGTACAGAGTGTGCTCGTCAAGTTGCTGCAGTTGGTGCGGGCGGCCACGCAAGAAGCCGGCATCCAGGGCCGGCGAGGCGCCGAACAGGTACATCAGCAGCCAGCTGTAGCGGCGGAAGTTGCGAATCAGGGCGATGTAGCGCGCCGATTGGTAGTCGCGCGCGTCCCGCGTATTGCCCTCTGCCTGCTGCAGCAGTGGCCACAGGTTGTCCGGCAGGGAGAAGTTGTAGTGAATGCCGGCAATGCACTGCATGGTCTTGCCGTAACGCAGCGCCAGACCACTGCGGTAGACGTATTTGAGCTTGCCGATGTGCGAGTCGCCATACGCGGCGATCGGAATGGTCTGCTCGTCCGGCAGGGGGCAGGGCATCGAGGGGCTCCACAGGTATTCGCCGTCGAGCTTGCTGTAGACGAAGCGATGAATCTGTTCGAGATCGGCCAGGGTGATGGCCGGGTCCGGCTCCGCTGGGGTGATGAACTCCAGCAGCGCCTCGGAATAGTCCGTAGTGATCTGTGGGTGCGTCAGCGCCGAGCCCAGCGCCGTCGGGTGCGGGGTCAGGGCCAGTTGGCCATCAGCGTTGACGCGCAGGCATTCACGCTCGATGCCGTGCAAGCACTGGGAAAGCAGGGAGAGGTTGGCGCGCTCGCCGAGCAGGGCCAGGCGGCGGGAGAACAGGTCGCTCAAGATTGCATTCCTTTACGCATCGGTCGCCTCAATATGGGGGCGAATCGATTGCTCTACAAGGGGCCGGTAACGGCGAATTGCGGCGTAGCTGTTGGCCCTGGGCGCAGCACGACGTGGTTACCCTAGCTCAGTCTGGGTGCAGGCGATTACACGCTGGCGAAGGCGGCTTACGCCTTTGCGACCCGCTTGTCGCCTGCACCTGATGCCGGCGGTCGCTATCGGCAGCGCCGGCTCGGGGTGAGTCACTTGCAGATAAAGGTGGCCTGGGCCGTGGCCACCAGTTTGTCACCCTGCTGCACCCGCGCTTCCAGCACGTGCACCTTGCGCCCGGCACTCAGCACGCGGGCGTTGCAGACGATTTCGCCTTCGCTGACCGCGCGGATGTAGTTGACCTTGCATTCCAGGGTCATGCTGCCCGCCTGGCCATCGAACAGGCTGTGGCTGGCTTGGCCGAGCGCCGTGTCGATCAGCGAGAACAGCGCGCCGCCGTGCATGCGTCCGTGCAGATTGAGCAGGTGGTCCTGCATGCTCATGCGCACCTGGGACTCACCATTTTCGGCTTTCTCGATGGTCATGCCGAGCAGCGTGCTGAATGCACTGTCCTGGCCGACTGGAGACGTGTTGCTCATGGTTTACTTCCTTAGCTGCTTGGCATTGGCGAACAGCGCGGCCATGGCGGCGTTGCTGGCGGGCTGCGGTTCTGCACGTGGTGTGCTGGCCGGTGGCCGAGGGCTGGTGTCACGCTTGCCGTCGCCGCGGGAGCCGTTGCGCGTGCCGCTGCGCACGCCCTCTATTTTCTCGCCCGGGGTGTCGCCCATGCGCATCGACAGGGCGATGCGGTTACGCGGGATGTCCACTTCCATCACCTTGACCTTGACCACGTCGCCGGCCTTGACCGCTTCGTGCGGGTCCTTGATGAACTTCTCCGAGAGTGCCGAGATGTGCACCAGGCCGTCCTGATGCACGCCGATGTCGACGAACGCGCCAAAGTTGGTGACGTTGGTCACCACGCCTTCAAGGATCATCCCCAGCTCGAGATCCTTTAGGGTTTCGACGCCCTCCTGGAATTCGGCGGTCTTGAATTCCGGGCGTGGATCGCGGCCAGGCTTTTCCAGCTCGGCGAGGATGTCGCCGACGGTGACCAGGCCAAACGTTTCATCGGTGAATTTCTTCGGGTCGAGGCGCTTGATAAAGGCTGCGTCGCCGACCAGGGTGCGAATGTCACGGCCGGTGTCGGCGGCGATGCGCTGCACCAGCGGGTAGGTTTCCGGGTGCACCGCCGAGGCGTCCAGCGGGTTGTCACCGTTCATCACACGGAGGAAGCCGGCGGCCTGCTCGAAGGTTTTTTCGCCCAGGCGCGACACTTTTTTCAGCGCGGCGCGGGTCTTGAACGCACCATTGGCATCGCGGTGCGCGACGATGTTCTGCGCCAGGGTCGTATTCAACCCGGAGATCCGCGCAAGCAGGGCGACCGAGGCGGTGTTGACGTCGACGCCGACGGCGTTCACGCAGTCTTCCACCACCGCGTCCAGGCTGCGCGCCAGCTTGAGCTGGGACACGTCGTGCTGGTACTGGCCGACGCCGATGGATTTCGGGTCGATCTTCACCAGCTCGGCCAGTGGGTCCTGCAGGCGGCGGGCGATGGACACGGCGCTGCGAATCGATACGTCGAGGTCGGGGAATTCCTTGGCCGCCAACTCCGATGCCGAATAGACCGAGGCGCCGGCTTCGCTGACCATGATCTTGGTCAGCTTGAGCTCTGGGTGCTTCTTGATCAGCTCGATCATCAGTTTGTCGCTTTCGCGGCTGGCGGTGCCGTTGCCGATGGCCACCAGATCGACCGAGTGCTTGGCGCACAGCTTGGCCAGGGTATTGAGGGTGCCGTCCCAGTCATTGCGCGGCGCATGCGGATAGACGGTGGCGGTGTCGAGCAGCTTGCCGGTGCTGTCGACCACCGCGACCTTGCAGCCGGTGCGCAGGCCCGGATCGAAGCCCAGGGTGGCGCGCGGGCCGGCCGGTGCGGCCAGCAGCAGGTCGTGCATGTTGCGGGCGAACACCGCGATCGCCTCGTCTTCGGCACCTTCGCGCAGTTCGCCGAGCAGGTCGGTCTCCAGGTGGGTGTAGAGCTTGACCTTCCAGGTCCAGCGCACCACTTCGCCCAGCCATTTGTCGGCCGCCCGGCCCTGATTGCTGATGCCGAAGCGTTCGGCAACCATGCCTTCGCAAGGGTGCAGGGTGCCCGGCAGCTCTTCGCCGATCTTCAGGCTGGCGCTGAGGAAGCCCTCGTTGCGCCCGCGGAAAATCGCCAGGGCACGGTGCGAGGGGGCGTTTTTCAGCTTCTCGTCGTGTTCGAAGTAATCGCGGAACTTGGCGCCGTCCTGCTCCTTGCCGGCTATCAGGCGGGCGCTGAGGGTGGCGTTGTCCTTGAGAAAGCTGCGCAGGTTGGCCAGCAGGGTGGCGTCTTCGGCGAAGCGCTCCATGAGGATGTACTTGGCGCCTTCGAGCACGGCCTTGATGTCGGCGAAGCCTTTTTCGGCGTCGACGAAGCGTGTGGCTTCGCTCTCCGGGGCCAGGCTTGGGTCGTTGAACAGGGCGTCGGCCAGTTCGCCAAGGCCGGCTTCCAGGGCGATCTGGCCCTTGGTGCGGCGTTTCTGTTTATACGGCAGGTACAAATCTTCCAGGCGGGTCTTGGTTTCGGCCAGGTTGATCTCGCGGGTCAGTTCTGGAGTCAGTTTGCCCTGTTCCTCGATGCTGGCGAGGATGCTGGCGCGCCGATCGTCCAATTCGCGCAGGTAACGCAGGCGCTCTTCGAGGTGGCGCAGCTGGGTGTCATCCAGGCTACCGGTGACTTCCTTACGGTAACGGGAGATGAACGGTACGGTGGAGCCTTCATCGAGCAGTGCCACGGCGGCGGCAACCTGTTGCGGGCGCACGCCCAGTTCTTCGGCGATGCGGTTATTGATGCTGAGCATATGAAAAGCTACCCACACTGAGAGGCTGTGAAAAACGCGCGCCTGCTGCGGATGTCTCGGCGACGACGTTGGATATGTTCACACCCTCTGAAACGAAAAACCGGCCGCGCGAACCACGGGCCAGACGATAGAGCGGCGCATTATAACCATTAGCTGCCATCTGGGATGGTGGGCTGACATGAGGGGCGTTGACGGGGGCAAGATGACCGCAAGACTGCGGTTTAGCCCTCATCCGTTCTGGTTTGCCGGCCCACGGCGAAAAATCTGCTAACAATGGCTGCACCGGTGATCGTGGTGGCTGAGCCATAATGCGCGCATTGGAAACTGTACCCGTCCGACGGGCGGCGCAGGTTCTCGGTCAAGGAGCTTCTATGAGCAGCACTGCACTTCCGCTTGAAGGCGAGAAAATTCTGGTTGTCGATGATGATGCCCGCTTGCGGCGTCTGCTTGAGCGTTTCTTCGAGGAGCAGGGCTACCGCGTGCGCACGGTGGAGAACGTCGAGCAGATGGATCGCCTGTTGGCGCGCGAGCTGTTTCATCTGGTGGTGCTCGACCTGATGCTGCCAGGTGAGGATGGCTTGTCGGCATGCCGCCGGCTGCGTGCGGCGAACAATCAGGTGCCGATCATCATGCTCACTGCCAAGGGTGATGAAACCAGCCGTATCCAGGGCCTGGAGTTGGGCGCCGATGACTACCTGGCCAAGCCCTTCAACCCGCGCGAGTTGCTGGCGCGGATCAAGGCCGTGCTACGCCGTCAGGCTCCGGTGGTTCCCGGCGCGCCGGGTGCAGAGGACGAAAGCGTCAGTTTCGGCGAGTACGAACTGTCACTGGCCACTCGCGAGCTGAAGAAGGGTGATGAGGTACACATGCTCACCACCGGCGAGTTCGCCGTGCTCAAGGCGTTGGTCCAGCATGCCCGCGAACCGCTGACCCGCGATAAGTTGATGAACCTGGCCCGTGGCCGCGAGTGGGACGCCCTGGAGCGCTCCATCGACGTGCAGATTTCACGCCTGCGCCGCTTGATCGAGCCTGACCCGTCCAAACCACGTTATATCCAGACGGTCTGGGGTGTGGGCTATGTGTTTGTGCCGGATGGCAATAAGTGACGGCTCGCCCAGCAAACCCCGTGTAGGAGCCAGCTTGCTGGCGATCCTGACGCCCTGATCGCCAGCAAGCTGGCTCCTACGGATCCTGTCTTTTTGATGAAAACTCCGCTGTGGTTCCCGCAAAGCTTCTTCGCTCGCACCCTCTGGTTGGTGTTGATCGTGGTGCTGTTCTCCAAGGCGCTGACCCTGGTTTATCTGATGATGAACGAGGACATGCTGGTCGACCGTCAGTACAGTCATGGCGCCGCGTTAACCCTGCGCGCCTATTGGGCGGCCGATCCGGATGCTCGCGCGAAGATCGCCAATGCGGCAGGCCTCCAGCGCACGCCGCGCGACGAGGTGCCAGCCAGCGAGCAGCACTGGCCCTACAGCGAGATATTCGAGCGGCAGATGCAGGCCGAACTCGGTCCTGAAACCGAGGTGCGGGTGCGCGCAAAAAGCCCGCCAGCGCTGTGGGTGCATGCACCGGCACTGGGCAGTGAGTGGTTGCGGGTGCCGATGTACCCGCACCCCCTGCGTGGCCAGCGGATCTGGAGTGTCCTGGGCTGGTTCCTTGGCATCGGTTTACTCTCCACTGCTGCCGCCTGGATCTTCGTGCGCCAGCTCAGTGCTCCCTTGAAGCGCCTGGTGTTCGCCGCCCGACAGCTCGGCAAGGGTCGCAGCGTGCGTTTGCCGGTCAGCGCTTCGCCGAGTGAAATGGCCGAGGTCTACCGTGCCTTCAACCAGATGGCCGAAGACGTGGAGCAGGCTGGCCGTGAGCGCGAGTTGATGCTGGCCGGGGTGTCCCATGACTTGCGCACGCCGTTAACTCGCTTGCGCCTGTCCCTGGAACTGTTGAACCACGATTCCGAGCTGACCGAGGACATGGTCCGCGACATCGAGGACATGGATGCAATTCTCGACCAGTTTCTCGCCTTTATCCGCGACGGTCGCGATGAGCCTGTCGAAGAGCTCGACTTGCTCGAGTTGATCCGCGAAGTGGTGGCGCCCTATAACCAGCAGCGGGAGCAGGTACGCCTGTGCCTGGAGTCGGTGCCGATCTTTCCGTTGCGGCGAGTATCGATCAAGCGGCTGCTGGTCAACCTTATCGAGAACGCCCTGCGCTATGGCGGCAATGCGGTCGAAGTCGCCGTGTCGGTGTCGGGCAATTGCAGTGCCCCCTACGTCGTGCTCAGCGTGCTCGACCGTGGCGCCGGTATCGATCCCGCCGAGCTGGGCAGCATCTTCAACCCATTCACGCGTGGCGACCGCGCCCGTGGCGGCCAGGGTGCAGGGTTAGGTCTGGCCATCGTCAAGCGTATTGCGGCCTTGCACGGCGGCAGTGTCGAGTTGCGCAACCGTTCAGGCGGTGGTCTGGAAGCGCGGGTCTGCCTGCCGCTAGGCTTGCTGCTGCCGCGCGACGCGGTCTGACCGGCCGCTGCAAGAGATGACCGTGGCTTGGTAGGTTGGGTTAGCGGCGGCGCCTGTCTTGAATCAAGCCCGGATTTGCACCGCCGCGTAACCCAACATGACGTCAGCCGGTACGCTGCAGGTGCCGGGTTACGCCGCACGTAAAACGCTGCCCTGATCGAAGCGCTGAGGAGGCCAGCCCATCCGCGGGCCTGCTTCAGCAGCGCTGCCTTCAGCCTTCAAGACCCACCGCGGCTAAAGCCCCTTCCACGGTATTTCAGCGTCGCGCTCCGCTGGGTTCGCGGCGCTTTTCGCTAGCCCTTGCCTTTGGTGCGGGTCAGGTGGGGTGCGCTGTTCTTCTCCAGGTACTGGATCACCAGGCTGGCGACATCCTTGCCGGTGGTGGTCTCGATGCCTTCCAGGCCGGGCGAGGAGTTTACTTCCATCACCAGCGGGCCGTGGTTGGAGCGCAGGATATCCACCCCCGCCACACTCAAGCCCATCACCTTGGCGGCGCGGATCGCGGTCATGCGCTCTTCAGGAGTGATCTTGATCAGGCTGGCGCTGCCGCCACGGTGCAGGTTGGAGCGGAACTCGCCAGCCTTGGCCTGGCGCTTCATCGCGGCGATCACCTTGTCGCCGACCACGAAGCAGCGGATATCCGCGCCGCCGGCTTCCTTGATGTACTCCTGCACCATGATGTTCTGCTTGAGGCCCATGAAGGCCTCGATCACCGACTCGGCGGCTTTGGCGGTTTCGCAGAGCACCACGCCGATGCCTTGGGTGCCTTCCAGCACCTTGATCACCAGCGGCGCGCCGTTGACCATCTGGATCAGGTCGTCGATATCGTCCGGCGAGTGGGCAAAGCCGGTTACTGGCAGTCCGATGCCGCGGCGTGACAGCAGTTGCAGCGAGCGCAGCTTGTCGCGCGAGCGGGCGATGGCCACCGATTCGTTGAGCGGGAACACGCCCATCATCTCGAATTGACGAAGTACCGCGCAGCCATAAAAGGTCACCGAAGCGCCGATCCGTGGGATCACCGCATCGAAGCCCTCTAGCGGTTGGCCGCGGTAGTGGATCTGCGGCTTGTGGCTGGCGATATTCATATAGGCGCGCAGGGTGTCGATGACCACCACCTCATGGCCGCGCAGCTGACCGGCTTCGACCAGGCGACGAGTGGAATAGAGGCGCGGATTGCGCGACAGCACAGCGATTTTCATGGGGCACCAGAAAGGTCAGCAAACGAGGGTTTGTCTTGAACATAAGTCAGCGCTGGGTTGACCACCAGTTGGCCAGCAACCAGCGCTTTGGAGCCGAGCAGCACGCGATAGCGCATGGTCTTACGGCAGGTCAGGGTGAACTCTACTGGCCACAGGCGATCACCCAGGGCCATGTGAGTGCGAATCACGTAGCGGCTTTGCACGTGACCGGTGGAGCTCTTGATGTTCTTCAGCGTTACCAGTTGCGCCTCGCAGCGATGGCGGCGCTGCACCAGGGTGCCGAGATGCGCGGTGAAGCGCACCCAGTCTTCACCATCACGCTGGAACGGCTGGATATCGCTGGCGTGCAGGCAGGAGGTGCTGGCGCCGGTGTCGATTTTCGCACGCAGACCGACCATGCCCAGTTCGGGCAAGTTGATCCATTCGCGCAGGCCGATCACGCTGAGATGGTCGAAGGTCTTCAAATTGGGTTAATTCCGTCAGGCCTGGTTGGCCTATAGTTGCGGGCATTCTAGTTGGGCCTCATGACAACTGCATCAGGCAAAATTCACTTGAGCAAAGAGCGTGTGAAAAAACACCCGCCGAGTGCCTGCATGGAAGTGATCTTGCAATGGCATACGATGTTTTGATCACCTCTGGCTGTTTCGATCGAGAGTGCAATGAGCGACAAAGAAGACGACAAGATACGCCTGGATAAATGGCTGTGGGCCGCACGCTTCTTCAAGACCCGCGCCCTGGCCAAGGCGGCCATCGAGGGCGGCAAGGTGCATTGCCGGGGCGAGCGCTGCAAGCCGGGCAAGGAGCCGCGGGTCGGTGATGAACTGCTGATTCGTGTTGGTTTCGACGAGCGCACCGTGGTGGTTCAGGCGCTGTCGGCCGTGCGCCGCGGTGCGCCCGAGGCGCAGGCGCTGTACAGCGAAACCGCCGAGAGTATCGAACGCCGTGAACAGGCCGCCGCGCAGCGCAAGGCCGGCGCCCTGGGCGTGCAGACCGACGGCCGGCCCAGCAAGAAGCAGCGCCGACAGATCCATCGGTTTCGCGATGGCCAGGATTGAGCGCAACCCGCTATCCGTAGGGTGCCACTCGCCGCAGGCAGTGCACCATGGCTCTCCGGTGCTGTCGCTACGCTGCGAACGGATCGCCGCCCGAGTGGCGCTAGCGCATCTGCGCGAACGCCTGGTCGTGCCCTTCGACAGGTGTCGCGCTTTGATTTTTCCTCGGTGCGCTCCCTCCCGAGGCCTTAAAGCGGCCAGACCACGAGCAGCAGCGGCACACTGACCAGCACCACCAGAATCTCCATGGGCAAGCCCAGGCGCCAGTAGTCGCCGAAGCGAAAGCCGCCGGGGCTGAGGATCAGGGTGTTGTTCTGGTGGCCGATGGGCGTGAGGAACGAACAGGAGGCGCCAATGGCTACCGCCATCAGCAGCGAGTCGGGGCTGACGCCGAGCTGGCTGGCTGCGCTCAGGGCGATCGGGCACATCACCGCGGCGGTGGCGGCGTTGTTCATGAAGTCCGAGAGGGTCATGGTCACCACCAGCAACAGGGTGAGCACGACCACCGGGTTGCCCTGGGCAATGTGTTCCATCAGCAGGCGCGCCAGCAAGTCCGCCGCACCGCTACTGGACATGGCGCCGGCCACCGGGATCAAGGCGCCGAGTAGCACGATCACCGGCCAGTCGATGGACTCGTAAATCGCGCGCAACGGCACCACGCGCATCACCATGAACACCAGCACGCCAGCGGCGAAGGCCACGGCGGCCGAGAGCAGGCCCGTGGCGGCGACCACCACGGCCAACAGCATGACGCCCAGGGCCAGGCCTGCGTGAGTGGGGTTGGGAATGTTGATGGCGCGGTCGGCCAGCGGCACGCAGGCATAGTCGCCGGCAAATTCGGCGATATCGCCCGGCGTACCCTGCATCAGCAGAACATCACCGTGCTCGATCAGGGTCGAGCGCAGGCGCTTGATCGAGCGATGACTCGCGCGCGAAAGCGCCAGCAGATTGATACTGTAGCGGCTTCGCAGGCGGGTGCTGCTGGCCGAGCGGCCAACGAGTTGGGAGTCGGGGCGTACCAGCAGCTCTTGCAGGACGATGTCCGTATCGCCGCTGTCGTGCTTGTCGGTTTCTGGCGCAGGATGTTGCGCTGCATCTTGGGTTTCGGCCGCGCTGTCCTGCTCGGTTTGTGCCTCCAGCTTGCGTTCGGCTTCCAGCTGTAAACCTAGTTTGCCGAGTATCGTGCCGAGGGCCTCGGGTTCGGCTTCGATCACCAGCACATCATCGTCGCGCAAGATCCGTCGCGGGTCGGGCGCGGACAGGTGCAGGTCGTTGCGCACCATGCCGATCACCTGGGCATCGGCCTCATCGAGCAACTGCTCGACCTCGCGCAAGCTTTTGCCAACCACCTTGGCACCTTGTTTGACCCGTACCTCGGTCAAGTAGGTACCGGTGTCGAAGCTGGCCGCCCCGGCCACTTCGCGCTTGGGCACCAGGCGCCAGCCGAGCAGGGTGATAAACAGCACGCCGCTGAGCGCTACCGCGACGCCCACCGGGCTGAAGTCGAACATGGCGAAGGGACCGGCACCGCTCTGCGCGCGGAAGCTGGACACGATCAGGTTGGGTGGCGTGCCGATCAGCGTGGTCATGCCGCCGAGAATGGTGCCGAAAGCCAGCGGCATCAACACCCGGCCCGGAGGCAGCCCTTGCTTGGTGGCGATCTGCAAGGCAATTGGCATCAACAGGGCGAGCGCCCCTACGTTGTTCATAAAGGCCGAGAGCAAGGCGCCGAGGCCGGTCAGGGCGGCAATCGAGAACATTGGTCCGGCATCGCTGGGTAGAACGCGCTGGGCCAGGGCATCCACTACGCCGGTAATCTGTAGGCCGTGGCTCAACACCAGCACGCAGGCGACGGTGATCACCGCCGGGTGGCCGAAGCCGGCGAAGGCCTGCTCATCCGGTACCAAGCCGACCAGCACGCAGGCGAGCAGGGCGCCGAGTGCAACCACGTCATGGCGCCAGCGGCCCCAGATAAACAGCCCGATGGTGGTGACGAGAATGGCGAATATCAAGCCTTGGTCTTGGGTCATGCGGGCGAGTGATCCTTGGGCGAAAGGGTGGGGCTAGTCTGGCGCGGAGCCGTGTTCGGTTGTCGCTAGCGTTGTAGCAGAGCGCGGACCGCCGCGTCAGTTCAATTGCCGGTGGTTCACACGCTCGCAGCCAAGTCCCCTCCCACAAGGGCGCGCTTCAGGCGTATTGCGCCGCCGCGTAGCCCGAGGCCCAGGCCCACTGGAAGTTGAAACCGCCCAGATGACCGCTGACATCCAGCACCTCGCCGATGAAGTACAGCCCAGGGCTTTTCAGTGACTCCAGGGTCTTCGACGACACTTCGCGGGTATCCACGCCGCCCAGAGTCACCTCGGCGGTGCGGTAGCCCTCGGTGCCGGCGGGCGCCAGTTGCCAGTCGGCCAGGTGCTCGGCTATCGCCTTGAGTTCGTTCGGCGTGTATTGCTTCAGCGGTTTGTTAACGAACCAGTTGTCGACCAGCAGCCCGGCCATCTTCTTGGTGAACAGCTCGGCGAGCAGGGTCTTCAGCTCGCTGTTCGGCCGTTCGCGCTGCTGCTCGGCCAGCCACTCGGGCAGGTCGATATGCGGCAGCAGGTCGATATGCAGGGTGTCGCCCGGCTGCCAGAACGAGGAAATCTGCAGGATCGCCGGACCGCTGAGGCCGCGGTGGGTGAACAGGATGTTCTCGCGAAAGCTCTGGCCGTTGCAGCTGACCAGGCAATCTTCCACCGAGGTGCCGGACAACTCCGTGCACAGCGTCTTCAATTGCGGATCGGTAATCGTGAACGGCACCAGCCCGGCGCGGGTCGGCAGCAGCGTATGGCCAAACTGTTTGGCCACCTGATAGCCGAAGCCCGTGGCGCCGAGGGTCGGGATCGACAGGCCGCCGGTGGCGATCACCAGCGACTCGCAGCGCACCAGGCCGGCGCTGGTCTGCAACTGGTAGCCGGTCTCCTGCTTGGAGATCTCGCTGACCGAGGTCTCCAAACGCAGCTCGACACCGGCCTGCGTGCACTCGTCGAGAAGCATGCCGAGGATGTCGCTGGCCTTGTGGTCGCAGAACAGCTGGCCGAGCTTCTTCTCGTGGTAGGCCACGCCGTGCTTGGCTACCAGGCCAATGAAATCCCACTGGGTATAGCGCGCCAGGGCCGACTTGCAGAAGTGTGGGTTCTGCGAAAGGAAGTTGCCCGGCTCGCAGTACAGGTTGGTGAAATTGCAGCGCCCGCCACCCGACATCAGGATCTTCTTGCCGGCCTTGTTCGCATGGTCGAGCAACAGCACCTTGCGTCCGCGTCCTGCTGCAGTCAGCGCACACATCAACCCGGCAGCACCGGCGCCGATAATCACCACATCCGTCACTTGCACAGCCACTTCCCCACCGCCCGACAGGCGCCGCGAGCGCAGCGCCAAACAGCGCGCATCTTACCCGAAGGCACCAGTGGCCTGTTTGATCTGTTCGGTTAGGCTGCTTTCGGCAGCTGCCATCGTCGGGTCATGACCTGTTGCCGCGCCTCACGCAGGGCTTCAGGCATCCGTGCTTGAACAGGCTTGACCTGTGAAGGTCGACCATCAAAACCTGGCGCCAAGCATCGACTCGCTTGAGGCGCGCTGTTATTAAAACAACAGACTTGGTGCCGCAATGGGTTGATCACGAGGGTAATTGGCCGTTATCGGGCGATATTTTTCTGGGTAGCGCATGCGTTGCCTGGAACCGACTCCTGGGCCGCGGCATCAACCTCTGGTCGAGGGGGCAGCAACTTTGGATAAGGCCGCGTATGCCAGGCCTCTTCTGGTGACCGCGGCGGGCAGGATGGCGTGAGGCCGGCTAAGGTGTTTCGAGCATCACGGCATCTTTGTAGCTGCAGCAATTGCTTCTCCCTCCTGCGCGCGAGATCGTTATGCAACCTGGAGGCTCGTGCGGGCTCGACTCACAGCACGGGTGCAGTGCTGCTATAAACAACTGGACTGGGCTTTCGGCTGATGACTTGCCCCGTCTGATTTTTTGTCTTGTGGACAGCCCGTGATGAATGGCTTGCGTGCGTTGTGCCTGTCGCTGTTGGTGTTGCCGTTGGGCGTCGTGGCGCAGACCCTGCGTCTGGTGGCTGACCCCTGGCCGCCGTTCAATGACCAGGCGCTGCCCAATAACGGCGTGGCTTCCGATCTAGTGAGCAGCGCGTTGGGTCGCGCCGGTTATGCCACGACATATGCGCAGGTACCCTGGGAGCGAGCGGTTCGGGGCTTAAAACGCAGCAATTACGATGTGCTGATTAACGCCTGGTACGCCGATGAGCGTGCCAGCTACGGTTATTTCTCCGCGCCTTTTCTGCTCAACCGCATCCATTTCCTGCGGCGCAAGGGCAGTGCCATCGAGTTTCAGCAACTGGCCGATCTGTATCCCCGGCGCATCGCGGTGGTGCGTGGTTATGCCTATTCCGCCGAGTTCGATCGCGATCCGCTGCTGCGCAAAGTCGCCGTCGGCAGTTTTGTCAGCGCCGCGCGCATGCTGCATGCCAAGCGAGTCGAGTTGGCCCTTGAGGACGAGTTCGTCGCCCGCTATCACCTGGCCCGCGAGCTAAGTGGTATCAGCGATGAGCTAGAGTTTTTGCCGCAGCCGTTGAGCGAGAACGGCCTGCATATATTGATTCGGCGCAGCCATCCGAATCATCAGGAAATTGCCAAGGCGTTCAATCAGGCTATCGATGCCATGCGTGCCGACGGCAGCTATACGGCGATTCTCAAGCGGCATGGGTTGTAACTACTGCCAGCAGTTGCGCCCGCGGCCCTGGGACTTGGCCTGATACAGGCGCCGATCGGCGTGGTGCAACAGGCTTTCCAGGTCATCCGGGACGCCATGGTAGATGCCGGCGCTGAAGGACAGCGGCGGCGCACCGATGGCGTACTTGAGGCTGGCGCAATGGGTGCGCAACTGGTCGAGAGTATCGTTCAGGCTCGCGGCATCCTGCGGGCTGACCATGGCGAATTCTTCACCGCCCAGGCGGCCGAGCAGGGCGTTAGGGAAGGTGCTGGAGAGTGCACGGGAAAACCCGGCCAGAGCGGCGTCGCCGCTGGCGTGGCCATGCTCATCGTTAATCCGCTTGAAAAAGTCCAGGTCGAGCATCGCCACGCTCAGCGCTCGGCCGCCCGAGCGTGCCTGCTGGAGCAGTTGCTGGCCTTGCTCATAGAAGGCGCGGCGATTATTAAGCCCGGTCAGGGCATCGAACTGCGCAGCCTGTTTGAGCGCGCGCAGCAGGTCGCGGCGCTCCAGGGTCGACATGACCCGGCAGTTGAGTTCCTCTGGGCAGAAGGGCTTGCGTAGAAAGTCGTCGGCGCCGTGCTTGATAAACTTGGCGCTGAGCGAGCCCTTGGTGTCGGCGGACAGGCCGAGAATGATCAGCTCGTGGCGCTTCAGCTTCTGCCGCAACAGCTTGACCAAATCGAAGCCACAGATGCCCGGCATGCTGTGATCCACCAGCAGCAGATCGATATCCGGCTGTTCGTTGAGAATGCGCAGCGCTTCATCGCCGTCGCAGGCTTCGAGAATCTGGTAGCGGTGCGGCGTCAACACATGGCGGATGTAATGGCGGGTGGCGTCCGAGTCCTCGGCGATCAGGATCTTCACCGTGCTGTTGCTTTGCAGGCGGTGTAACAGGCGAAAGACGTACTCGTAGGAGTGCTGGCTTTCCTTGAGCACGTAGTCGACCACGCCCTTGAGCAGCATCTGGTCGCGGCGCTGTTCATTGTAAGTGCCGCTGAGGACGATGCAGGGCAGGTGATAGCTCATCACCACATCGACGATTTCACCGTCGGGGGCATCCGGCAGGTTGAGGTCGACGATCGCGGCGAAGAACAGCTCCGCCGAGGTTTCCAGCATCACCTGTGCTTCGTCCATGGAGGCGCAGAAGATCGGCTGGAAGCCGGTCTCCTTGCGAAACAGATGCTCGAGAATCTTCAGCACCAGCGGACTGTCTTCGATCACCAGAATATTGCGCAAGGAGACACTCCACTGTCACTGGGCAGATTATTGCGGTCGTCTGTTTGGCTCATGCCACTCAGTAATTACAGCGAGCGCACGCGCAGTGTGCGGCCTTTGATCTTGCCTTCGCTCAGGCGTTTCAGGGCCTGGCTGGCCATGCTGCGTTCGACCGCGACATAAGCCTGGAAGTCGAAGATGGCGATCTTGCCGACCTGGCTGCCGGGGATGCCGGCATCGCCGGTGAGAGCGCCGAGGATGTCGCCGGGGCGGACTTTGTCTTTGCGGCCGCCGCTGATGCACAGGGTGATCATTGGTGGTTGCAGGGGCTCGCCGGCCTTGGCCTTGAGGCTGTTGAGCGGGTGCCAGTTGAGCGGGCTTTTCTGCAGGGTCTCGATGGCCTGGGCGCGATGGCCTTCGGCGGGGGCGACCAGGCTCATGGCCATGCCTTTCTCGCCGGCGCGGCCGGTACGACCGACGCGGTGGATGTGAATTTCCGAGTCGCGCGCCAGTTCGACGTTGATCACCATGTCCAGGGCGTCGATGTCCAGGCCGCGGGCGGCGACATCGGTGGCCACCAGTACCGAGAGGCTGCGGTTGGCGAACATCGCCAGCACCTGGTCGCGGTCGCGTTGTTCCAGGTCGCCATTCAGTGCCGCGGCGGAAATGCCGTTGGCGCTCAGGTGGTCGACCACTTCCTGGCACTGCTGCTTGGTGAAGCAGAAGGCCACGCAGGACTCGGGGCGGAAGCTGGCGAGCAACTTGACCACCGCGTCCATGCGCTCCTCGGGAGCGATCTCGTAGAAGCGCTGTTCGATCTGCGCGTCGTCGTGCATGGCCTCGGCCTTGACCTGCTGCGGGTTGCGCATGAAGGCTGCGGACAATTGCTTGATGCCGGACGGGTAGGTGGCGGAGAACAGCAGGGTCTGCCGTTTGCTCGGGGTCTGGCCGATGATGTCGGCGATGCTGTCGTAGAAGCCCATGTCGAGCATGCGGTCGGCTTCGTCGAGTACCAGGGTGTTGAGGCCGTCGAGCTTCAGGGTACCTTTGGCGAGGTGCTGCTGGATGCGCCCCGGGGTGCCGACGATGATCTGCGCGCCATGTTCCAGCGAGCCGATCTGCGGGCCGAAGGGCACGCCGCCACACAGGGTCAGCACCTTGATGTTGTCGGCACCACGGGCCAGACGGCGGATTTCCTTGGCCACCTGGTCAGCCAGTTCACGGGTCGGGCACATGACCAGCGCCTGACAGCCGAAGTAGCGCGGATTGAGCGGGTTGAGCAGGCCAATGCCAAAGGCGGCGGTCTTGCCGCTGCCGGTCTTGGCCTGGGCAATCAGGTCCATGCCCTTGAGCATCACCGGCAGGCTCTGCGCTTGAATCGGCGTCATCGTGGTGTAACCGAGTGACTCGAGGTTCGCCAGCATGGCGGCGGAAAGCGGCAGTGAGGAAAAAGCGGTGTTGGTCACGGTTCAGGCCTGCAAATCGAAATGACGCGCAGTGTAGCAGGCGGCGACGCTGGCGTTACTGCTGGTGCGACCGAGGGGGCGTCCCGTTATCAAGTAACCTAAAGGCCTTACAGTTAGGCCCATAGTCTGACCACGCGCTGACCGGCGGTCGAGCGCAAGGGCTGCGTAAGTGCAGGCGTATCGCTATCATTGATTTTATCCATGACTCGGATACGCATGATTCGGCTAATCTATCTCGGCCAGTGTTGTCGCTGCAGACTGTCATGTTCCCTCTTCCGCTACCTGGATACTGCCAATGTTGAAACGCATAGCCATGTCCGACTTACGTATCGGCATGTACATTCAGGAATTCTGTGGCTCGTGGATGGATCATCCGTTCTGGAAGGCCAAGTTCCTGCTTGAAACAGACAAGGATTTACAGCGCATTCAGACCTGCGGTATCAGCGAGCTATGGATCGATGCCAGCAAGGGGCTGGATGTCGAGGCGGGCCGGGCAAGCGTTACCCCGGCAGAGGCCGAGGTCGAGGTGCAGGAGCGGCTGATGGCTGCGGCGCTGCCGACTGGGGCGAGTTGTTCGCTAGAGGATGAGTTGAGCCGCGCGGCCAAGCTCTGTAACCGCTCGAAGCAGGCGGTTATGGAGATGTTTGGCGATGCGCGCATGGGCAAGGCGCTGGATTTCGAGCAGGCCGAAAACCTGGTGGCGGAGATTTCCGACTCGGTCATGCGCCATCCCAATGCCCTGATCAGCCTGGCGCGACTCAAGCGTGCCGACGAATACACCTACATGCACTCGGTGGCGGTCTGCGCCCTGATGATCGCACTTGCGCGCCAGTTGGGGATGCCCTCTGCTCAGGTGCGTGAAGTCGGCCTGGCGGGGATGCTGCACGATATTGGCAAGATGGGGGTGCCCTCCGAGATACTCAACAAGCCCGGCAAATTGACGGACAGCGAGTTCGTCACGGTGCGTGAGCACCCCGAGGCGGGCGGCAGGATTCTTCTGGCGGGCAAGCAGGTGAGTGCCGTGGTGCTGGATGTTTGCCTGCACCATCATGAGAAGGTCGATGGCAGCGGCTATCCCCACCGACTGGCCGGCGAGCAAATCAGCTTGCCGGCGAAAATGGGCGCGATCTGCGACGTGTATGACGCCGTTACCTCCAACCGGCCCTACAAGGTTGGCTGGGAGCCGGCCGAGTCGATACGCAAGATGGCCGAGTGGACGGGGCACTTCGATCAGGCCGTGTTCAAGGCTTTTGTCAAAACCGTTGGTATCTACCCGACGGGCTCTTTGGTGCGACTGCAAAGCGGGCGCATCGGTGTGGTGCTGGACCAGCACGCAACCTCGTTGCTCATGCCCAAGGTCAAGGTGTTTTTCTCGGCCAAGTCGAAAACCCCGATTGCCCAGGAAATAATCGACCTGGCCAAACTGATCGATCGCGACAAGATTGTCAGCCGCGAGTCCGCCGCCGACTGGGGCTTCCGTAACCTGGATGAGTTGTGGACGGGCTTGCCCGCCAGATAGCTGAGCGTGTGTAAAAAACGCGCTTGCTGTGACAGGCTATTTTTTGCCAGCGCCGTACCGTCGGTAACGTTCAGTCGAACCATCTGCGGCATGGCCAGTCCGAGTCTGTGACGTTCTTACCGAGCACTGACTGAATATGAGACTTGTCACCGCACTACTGATCTTGATCGCGTTGCCAGCGATGGCCAATCAACCGACGCTCTATGGCCGCTACGAATACATAGAGCTGCCGCAAGTCGGCCAAACCCTCAAAGCCAAGATGGACACCGGCGCTGTGACTGCCTCGCTGTCGGCCAGGGACATCGAACAGTTCCAGCGTGAAGGCCGGGAGTGGGTGCGTTTCCGTCTGGCCACCGCGAGTGCCGACGATACCGTGTTCGAGCAGCCCTTGACCCGCATCAGCGAAATCAAGAGCCGCGCCGAAGAGCAAGGGTCGGCAAGCAGCCCTGCGCTGGCCAAGCGTCCGGTGGTGGATATGCAACTTTGCCTGGGTAACCAGTTGCGCACCGTTGAGGTCAATCTCACCGATCGCAGTCGCTTCAATTATCCGTTGCTGATTGGCACCAGCGCCTTGCGTGAGTTCGACGTGGCGATCAATCCGGCGCAACGCTATGTCGCCAATCAGCCGCAGTGCTGAAACGTTACTGGCCTATGCTGCAAGTCGCCGCCCGCGCTGCTTGTCTGGCCTGATTTGAGAAGCCCGGCGTAATTCTTGCTAGATGATGTTCTTTGCCACACCTGTCACCAGGTGTGGATGGGCTCGTTGAGGTGTCGTTATGACTGGAGTACTCAAGCCGGGTGTACGCGTATTGGAGCGTTTTAGCTTCGCGCGTAAATTTCAGCTGTTGTTTGTCTTGTTTGTCCTGCCGTTAGGCTATGCGCTGTGGGTCATCACCAGTGATCATCTGGCCCGTCTGACGCTGATCGATCATGAGCTTGACGGCATGCACGGGGTGCAAGCGCTGGGTGCGGTGCAGCGTGAGGTGATCGCGCAGCGCACCTTGCTGGCGCGCTGGAAAGGCACCGACAAAGCGGCCGAAGCAATGCTGGAACAACGCGCCAGCGGTCTCGATCAGGCGCTGGCGCAGGCCGCGGCGCAGCTGGCAAGTACCCCGTCGAGCGCCCAGGCGCGTGAGCAGTTGGCCGTACTGCAAGGTTTGCGTGCCGAGTTGAGTGTGGCGGTGCTGGGCAAGATGGCGCTACCGGACGCCCTTGAGCGTTACCAAAAGACCCTGTTGCAGCTGATGGCGCTGCGTGAGCAGGTGGCCACCGACAGCGGTTTGATTCTTGACCCGAACCTCGATACCTATCTGATGATGGAGCAGCTGACGTTTACCCTGCCGCGTCTGCAGGAGCGTCTCGGCAGCTTCGCCAGTCAGGGTTATGGCGCGGTGTTCTCGCAGCATTTCACCCTGCAGAGCCGCGTGCTTATCCGCGATTTGCGCCGCACCCTGGACGAGTCACTCGGCCAGCTGATCAAGGCGCGTGCCACCCTCGGCCAGCAGGCAGTGTCGTCGAGGGGCGATTTGCAGGCCTCGTTTACCGAGGCCGAACAAGGTTTCGCGACGTTTCTGCGCGAGATCGACCGTGACATGTTCGAGGCCAGCCCAATGGCCCTGAGCCCCGAGCAATTTATCCAGCGGGTCGACGTGTTGCAGGTCCAGTTGGCAGGCCTGCAGCAGGCGTTGTCGCAGCAGTTTGTCCAGAGCCTGGGCGACTACCGCCAGCTTGCGCAGCGCGAGATGTGGCAGGTGATTGCCGTGTTCGGCGTGCTGACCCTGCTGGCGCTCTATGTGCTGCTGTGCCTGAATGCTTCGATTCGGCGCAGCACCGCCGGCATCATCGCCGCCGCGCAGGGCCTGCGTGACGGCGATTTGTGCGTCCACATGCAGGTGCATGGCGCAGACGATCTGGCGAGTATCGCCTCCGCACTGAATGCCGCCGTCGCCCAGTTGCGAGGCTCGCTGCAGGGTGTCGATCAGGAAAGCCATAACCTGGGCGGCACCGTGCAATTGCTTAGCAGCCAGGCGCAGAGCGCGTTAACGGCAGTGGAGCAGCAGCAGGGGCAGATGAGCCAGATCGCCACCGCCGCGACACAAATGGCGGCCACCGCGCAGAGCGTTGCGCAAAGCTGCGAGGAGGCCGCGATGGAAGCCGGGCATACCCGCGAAATCGCCAACCAGAGCAATCAGCGTAGCGAGCGCACCAGCGCCAGCATGCGTCAGCTCAGCAGCCGCTTGGGTGACAGCGCCGCGACCTTGCAGCAACTCCGCCAGCAGACCGAGCAGATCACCCGGGTGGTTGATGTAATCAAGGGCATCGCCGAACAAACCAACCTGCTGGCACTCAACGCGGCCATCGAAGCCGCGCGTGCTGGCGATCAGGGTCGCGGCTTCGCCGTGGTGGCCGACGAGGTGCGCTCGCTGTCGCAGCGTACGCAGAACTCTACTGCGGAAATCGCCCAGACGGTCGCTGACCTGCACCGGGTGGTCGGTCAGTCGGTCAGTCTGATGGAGGAGGCCGTACAGCAGGCCGAGGGTGATGTCGGCAGCGTGCTGGCAATGGGTGAGGATTTAGCTGGAATAGTCGAATCGGTGCAGCGGGTCAGCGACCGCTTGGCGCAGATTGCCACTGCTGCCGAGCAGCAAGCGGCCACCGCCGATGAAGTCAGCGGTAATATCCAGCAGGTCGATCAGGGCGCCAGCGCCATGCTCGACGGCGCTCATGCAGTGAGTGATGCGGCTGAGCAGTTGCGTCGCGGTAGTCAGGTGCTGGAGCAGAATACCGGACGTTTCAAGCTCGGCTGATAGGCCGATAAAGTGTAGGCGGGTTGGTTACGCGCATGCCTGGAGTTGCCCTTGCGGCGGCGCGCGACTCGCTTATAACCACGGATGCCTGCCATGCGCGGATTCTGTTTAAACGCCAGCCGATTAGTTTTGGCTCTGGCAGCTGATAGATGCTGTGCTGGCAGGGGCTGGCGCGCATACTGAAAACTTAACTAATCCCAGGTAACTACTATGAATCTTGCCCTTACCCCGCTTATTTCGCTGCTCGCCGGTATTCTGATTCTGGTGATGCCGCGCTTGCTGAATTACATCGTGGCCATTTATTTGATCGTTATTGGCCTGGTCGGAATCTTTGGCACCGGCAATTTCAATCTGCGTTTTTAATCAGCCGTGACCCCCGCTCGATGCGGTTCGCAATGAGCCGTAAAGGGCCATGTGTGCACACCATTAGGTGTTGCATAAGGTGGAGTGCGTCGTCACTGAGGCGCCGCGCGACGACGCCCACTGCCTGCTGGGCTTCGCTGCGCGCAACGCCAGCCTACGCCCCATCGCCTCACAATACGTAATGGATACATAGCTAAAAGGCCGTGTGCCACCTCAAGTCAGCTCCTCAGGAAAACCTGCCGCCGCGCCTATGTCCGTGCCGATCGATTGCGGCTCTTCACGAAAGCCCAACAGGCTGCGGCCTGTCGCGTTGCGCCTCAATCCAGCCTACCCGCCGTGCATCTGCTTGTTGGGCTTCGCCGCGCTCAACCCGCACGCTCCGCGCCAACCTATCCATTGCTGCAACAGCTAACGGGGACATAGGGTCATGTTGCCTGATGCGCGGGTTTCTTTTGTTTTGCGCATGGCGCGTGGTGACCTGGGGCGTCACGACGGGGCCATTTAATGGCGCAGTGCATAGTCTTGCGGTTTGGTCAGTGCCGGTGCGGCGTGACGCTCCAGTTACCTGGGCGGCCCCGCGCCGGGGCTGTTGTTAGACTAAAGTTTGTATCAGGCACTGCGAAGCCCTTTATGTTTTTCTCAAGTGCTTGTTAATAAAGAGAAAAATATTAGATTCAGGCCTGTCGCAGGCAGGCTAAGACCAAGGTCTAGCTGTCGGCTTGGCGTGACCTACTGCTAATTTGACGATGCATGAAAATAATAATACCGGAGGAGCTATGACTTCTGAAAAAGAAAATGCTGCAGCGTACTGGAAGGCGAATGTTCGCCTAATTACCTGGAGCTTGTTTGTTTGGGCGCTGGTGTCTTACGGCTTCGCCATACTTCTTCGACCCTTGTTGGCAGGTATCTCTGTCGGCGGTACCGACCTTGGATTCTGGTTCGCCCAGCAAGGTTCGATCATCACCTTTGTCGTGATCATTTTCTTCTACGCGTGGAAAATGAACAAACTCGATAAACAATTCGATGTCGAGGAATAATCCATGAGTCAGTTTGTAATCAACATGCTGTTTGTGGGCGCTTCCTTCGCGCTTTACTTCGGCATTGCCATCTGGGCGCGTGCCGGCTCGACCAAAGAGTTCTACGTCGCTGGTGGGGGTGTACACCCCGTCACTAACGGCATGGCCACGGCAGCCGACTGGATGTCAGCGGCTTCCTTTATTTCTATGGCAGGCCTGATCGCCGCTGGCGGTTATGCCAACTCAACGTTCCTGATGGGCTGGACCGGCGGCTATGTGCTGCTGGCCATGCTGCTGGCGCCGTACCTGCGCAAGTTCGGCAAGTTCACTGTGCCTGACTTCATCGGTGATCGCTTCTACAGCAACGGTGCTCGCCTGGCTGCAGTGGTCTGCCTGATCATCATCTGCGTCACCTACGTGATCGGTCAGATGGCCGGTGCTGGTGTGGCGTTCTCGCGCTTCCTTGAAGTGAGCAACTCTACCGGTATCTGGATCGCTGCCGGCGTGGTGTTCTGCTACGCGGTGTTTGGTGGCATGAAGGGCATCACCTACACCCAGGTGGCGCAGTACGTGGTACTGATCATTGCTTACACCATTCCTGCGGTGTTCATCTCCCTGCAACTGACGGGCAACCCGATTCCGATGTTCGGCATGTTCAGCGAGCATACTGAGTCAGGTGTGCCGCTGCTGCAGAAGCTCAATGAAGTCGTAGTGGGTCTGGGCTTTACCGACTACACCGCCGATGTCAGCAACAAGCTGAACATGGTGCTCTTTACCCTGTCGCTGATGATTGGTACGGCCGGTCTGCCGCACGTAATCATTCGCTTCTTCACCGTGCCGAAAGTGGCCGATGCGCGCTGGTCGGCTGGTTGGACTCTGATCTTCATCTCCCTGCTTTACCTCACGGCGCCTGCTGTGGCCTCCATGGCACGCCTGAACCTGATTACCACTGTTTATCCTCAGGGTATCGAGGCTCCAGCGCTGGCGTATGAAGAGCGTCCGGAGTGGGTGAAAACCTGGGAAACCACCGGTTTGATCAAGTGGGAAGACAAGAACAACGACGGTCGTATTCAGCTGTACAACGATGCTGCTCCAGCCTTTACCCCGACTGCTGAAGCTCGCGGCTGGCAGGGCAACGAGTTGACCGTTAACAACGACATTTTGGTACTGGCCAACCCGGAAATTGCCAACTTGCCGAGCTGGGTTATTGGTCTGATCGCAGCGGGCGCAATTGCTGCTGCATTGTCGACGGCTGCCGGTCTGTTGCTGGCCATTTCCTCAGCCGTGAGTCATGACTTGATCAAGAACATGATCAATCCCAAGATCAGTGAGAAGGGCGAAATGCTCGCTGCACGGATCTCCATGGGGGTCGCGATCCTGCTGGCCACCTGGCTGGGGCTCAATCCGCCAGGCTTTGCCGCGCAGGTGGTGGCGTTGGCCTTCGGTATCGCCGCGGCTACGCTGTTCCCGGCGTTGATGATGGGGATCTTCTCCAAGCGGGTAAACGACAAGGGCGCTATTGCCGGCATGTTGGTCGGTCTGGTGTTCACTGTTATTTACATCTTCCTGTACCTGGGTTGGTTCTTCATTCCAGGCACTGCGACGTTCGCCAACACCCCGGATAACTGGCTGTTCGGCATCTCGCCGCTGTCCATCGGTACTGTGGGTGCCATCATCAACTTTGCTGTCGCCTACGCCGTGTCTCTTGCGACAGTTGCGCCACCTCAGGAGATTCAAGACCTGGTGGAAAGCGTTCGTACTCCCAAAGGTGCTGGTGGCGCGTTGAGCCACTGAGCATAATCAACCTGATCATGTTTGATCAGGGTCTTATCAGCGGGCCTCCTTGAGAGGCCCGTTTTATTTTCGGGAGTCAGTCAATGTTGTGGACAATACTTGCCATCGTGGTTTCGGGGTTGGGTGCGGCGGGTATTGCCATGCTGCTGCGCAAACTGACGGGCAACCGCTTGCCGAAGTGGATCATTCCGGCATTTGGCGGCTTGGGCATGCTGAGCTACCAGATTTACTACGAGTATTCCTGGTTCGATCACCAGATGCAGCGGCAGCCGGCTGAGTCCGTGCTGGTGGCCAGTGAAACCGGCGAGGTGTTCTGGCGCCCCTGGACGTTTTACTGGCCGATGACCACTGCCTTCACCGTGCTCGACCGCAAAAGCCTGCTGCGCGAGGATGCCGCTGGTGGTGATGTGGTGGCCTTTAACCTGTATCGCTTTGAAAAACAGCATGTCGACCGTGTCAGCTACCAGCCACATCTGCTCAATTGCATAACGGCAGAATTGTTGCCCCTGGATGCACAGAAAAAACCGCAGCTGAAGCAGTTGAAGCAAATTGCCAAGGATGATGTGCTCTACCAGCAGGTCTGCCAGTAGAAGGCCGAGCCTTGGGACCTGATTCTTCTCGCTAAATTGCAGGTTGCCAGCCGGCGGGCCCGGAATCCTTTTTCAGGGATTATGGGCGCCGGGCTTGCGTGCACAGTAACAGTGGCCACCCCACCAGCACGGCAGGCAGCCCGGGCTACGGCGTCTTAACTGTCATCACCGAGCAAGGCGCTGGTTGCGCCAAACAGGTCCGAAGAGTGGGTTGGCAGACGCATGTTGTTTACGCCGCGCCCCGGCATAGATTCAGATCAATAGCGACTGCTGGTGGGCGCGCTAGAGTACCCAGCCCTATTGGCTGAGTGCTTGACCCATGGCATCGACTCCCCGTTACCCCGAGCTGCTCTCGCCAGCCGGCACCCTGAAGAACATGCGCTACGCCTTCGCCTACGGCGCTGATGCGGTGTATGCCGGGCAGCCGCGTTACAGCTTGCGGGTGCGCAATAACGAGTTCGATCACGCCAATCTGGCCCTGGGCATTGCCGAGGCGCATGCCCAGGGCAAGCAGTTCTACGTGGTGGTCAATATCGCGCCGCACAACGCCAAGCTGAAGACCTTCCTGAGGGATCTGGCTCCGGTGATCGAGATGGGCCCGGATGCGTTGATCATGTCCGACCCCGGGCTGATCATGCTGGTGCGCGAGCACTTCCCGCAGATGCCGATTCACCTGTCGGTGCAGGCCAATGCGGTGAACTGGGCCAGTGTGAAGTTCTGGCAGCAGCAGGGGCTGAGTCGGGTGATTCTGTCGCGCGAACTGTCGCTGGAGGAAATTGCCGAGATCCGCAGCGAAGTGCCGGGCATGGAGCTGGAAGTATTCGTCCACGGTGCACTGTGCATGGCCTATTCCGGGCGCTGCCTGTTGTCGGGCTATATCAACAAGCGCGACCCCAACCAGGGCAGCTGCACCAATGCCTGCCGCTGGCAGTACAAGGCCGAAACGGCGCAGGAGAACGAGCTGGGCGACATCGTGCGTATCGTCGAGCCGACCCTGGGCGCCGGCGCACCGACCGATCAGGTGTTCCTCCTCGAAGACGGCAGTCGCCCCGGCGAGCTGATGGCCGCCTACGAGGATGAGCACGGCACCTACATCATGAACTCCAAGGATCTGCGCGCGGTGCAGCATGTCGAGCGCCTGGTGCAGATGGGCGTGCACTCGCTGAAGATCGAGGGTCGCACCAAGTCCCACTACTACGTGGCGCGCACCGCCCAGGTGTACCGCAAGGCCATCGACGATGCCGTGGCCGGAAAACCGTTCGACAAGAGCCTGATGGGCACCCTGGAGTCGCTGGCCCATCGCGGCTATACCGAGGGGTTTCTGCGCCGTCACGTGCATGACGAGTACCAGAACTATGAGCGCGGCAGCTCGGTTTCCGAACAGCAGCAATTCGTTGGCGAGCTGACCGGCGAGCGGCGCGGTGAACTGGCTGAAGTGCGGGTGAAGAACCGCTTCGCTCTCGGCGATGGCCTGGAGTTGATGACGCCTCAGGGCAACCTGCGCTTCACCCTCGAACAGTTGGAAAACCGCCAAGGCCAGGCGGTAACTGTCGCACCAGGCGACGGCCATGTGATGTACCTGCCAGTACCGCCTGAGGTGCAGCTGGACTATGGCCTGCTGATGCGCGACCTTTAGAGACACGCTGCGTGCGCTGCTTTTGAGTTGTTGTAGGAGCACGCCATGCGTGCGATTTCTTTCGCGGGTATGGAGCTAGGCGTCCCCCCGTTCCTACGGTTGTTAAGCAGGGTTCTACATTGAATGCGCACGCTGGCGGCGGCGGCTGTTGAGCTGCTGCAGCAGTGCCGGCAGGTTATCCAGGTCTTGCTGGCGCGCCCTGCTAAATAGAATCAGCGCCAGTTCGGCGGTCACCAGGGCGTCTGCGCTGGCGTGGTGACGCTGCTGTACTTGCAGGCCGAAATGCTCGGTCCAGTCGTCCAGTCCTGCGTGGGGCAGTTTGGCTTTGGGGCAGAGCAGCGGGGCTATTTCGGCGACATCAAAGAAGGCGTGCTGCAAGCGGTAGCCCAGGCTCTGCTTGAGGGCGCGGGCCAGCATGCGTTGGTCGAACTCGGCGTGAAAGGCGAGCAGCGGGCTATCACCGACGAACTCCATGAATGCCAGCAGTGCTTCAGCCGGTTCCTCGCCTTTGGCGATCTCGCTGGGTGCGATGCCGTGGATCAGGGTGCTGGCGCTGGCCTGGTGGCCTGCGCTCTGCAGGGTGCATTCGAATTGCTGGCTAAGGTCGATTGCACCGTTCTCGATCACCACTGCGCCGATCGACAACACCTGGTCGCGGCGCATGTTGAGGCCGCTGGTTTCCAGGTCGAGAACCACAAAACGCTGCTGGTGCAGGCTGCGTTCATCCAGTTCGGCTGCCTGGCGCAGGCCACGCTGACGCTCCAGTTGCTGCTGGGTGAGGATCGGGCCGCGCCCGGTAAACCAAGTGAAGGTGCTCATAACTGATACCTCACGGCCAGGCTGCTCTGCAGTCGCTGTGCCTGGCGGAAGGACTCTCGCAGAATGCGCTGATCCAGGTGATTAAGGTGACCAGGGTCGACCCGGTTGGAGTAGGGCAGGCCGTCGCGGGTCTGCAGTTGGTGTTGCTGCATGCGGGTTTGCTGGATGAAGTGGTAGGCCTCTTCATAGGCCGCGCCATCGAGCGGCTCAATCACGCCTTTGGCGATCAGTTCGCGCAGGCGCTCCAGGGTGTTGCAGGTTTCGACGCCATGGCTCAGGGCCAGCAGGCGGGCGCCGTCGACGAAGGGGGTCAGGCCTTGCACCTTGAGATCGAGGGTGTCTTTCTCGGCCCCTTTGCGCGCCACTACGAAGTCACGAAACACGCCAACCGGCGGGCGGTGACTCAGGGCATTCTCGGCCAGCATGCGCTGGAACAGGCTGTTGCTGGCGACCTGCTTGAGCAGGCCCTGGCGCAACTGGTCGCAGCCATAGGGGTCACCCCAGACCACCCGCAGGTCGAAATAGATGGTCGAACTGAGCAGGTTTTCCGGGGTCGCCTCATTGATGAAGCTGTTGAAGCGCCGCGCCCACTCCTGGCGCGACAGGCACAGTTCCGGGTTGCCGGCCATGATGTTGCCCTTGCACAGGGTGAATCCGCACAGGGCCAGGCGCTGGTTGATTTCGACGGCCAGTGGCAGCAAGCGTTGGCGGATATCGTCGGCGGCCACCGAGTCGGCAGCCTCGAAAAGGATGCCGTTATCCTGGTCGGTGTACAGGGTCTGTTCGCGTCGGCCTTCGCTGCCGAAGCACAGCCAGGTGAAAGGCACGCCGGGGTTGCCGAGGTCTTCCAGGGTCAGTTCGATTACCCGACATACCGTGTGGTCGTTAAACAGGGTAATGATGTGGGTGATCTGGGTTGAACTGGCGCCGTGGGCGAGCATGCGGTCGACCAATTGCTGGATGTCGCTGCGCAGTGCCACCAGGGTCTCGACTGTGCCGGCATGGCGAATGGTGCGGGCCAGATGGACCAGGTCGACCCGCTGCAGGGAGAACAGGTCGCGCTCGGACACCACACCGCACAGGCGCTCGTGTTCAACCAGGCAGATGTGGGCGATATGCCGCTCGGTCATGGCGATCGCCGCCTCGAAGGCGCTGGCGTCGGGCGGCAGGTAGAACGGTTCGAGCGTCATCAGGCTGTCGATCGGCTGATCCAGCGAGCTGCCATCGGCAATCACCCGGCGCAGGTCGCGCAGGGTGAAAATGCCTAAAGGTTTGTGTGCCGGGTCGACGATGACGATGCTGCCAACGTGCTGCTCATGCATCAGTTGCACGGCCTTGCGCAGCGGCGTATCGGGCGGGCAGCTGATCGGCTGGCGCATCGCCAACTCGCCCAGGCGGGTGTCCAGCGAATACTGCGCGCCCAGGCTTTCTACTGCGCGCATCTGGACCTGCTGGTTGACCTGGTCGAGCAGGCTGCTGACCCCGCGCAAGGCGAAGTCGCGAAACGGGTTGGACAGTGAAAACAGCTTGATGAAGGCCGGCTTGGCGAGCAGCAGGCAAAAGGTATCTTCGGCGGCCAGGTGTTCGGTGCGGGTGGCACGCTCGCCGATCAGTGCGGCCAAGGGGAAGCATTCGCCGCTGGTGATTTCGAAGGTGGTTTCAGTGCCGCGCTTGGCCGAGTGCGGGCGCTCGCCATGCACATGGCCTTGTTTGACGATGTAGAAGTATTCGACCGGGCCATCAGTCGGCTTGATGATGGTCTCGCCAGCGCTATAGAAACGCAGCTGGCAGTTTTCCACCAGATAGGCCAGGTGGGCCATGTCCATCTGATTGAACGGGGGGTATTTCTGCAGGAACTCTACGGTGCCGTGGATGTTCTGCGACACCGCTGTCTTTCCCGCCTGGGTGTACGCGTCCGATTTACTCATGGGCGGCCTCACGATTCGTTGACGAGCCATCGTCGGTTGGCGCGGCCGTTTGCGCCATTGGACGTAAGTCTAGGCGCCGATGCGTCGCTGTTGAGGCCTTGCCGAAAGGACGTGAAAAAGGTTGTGCACCTGTTATGTGTTGCCGCAATAGCTAGGTTGGTGCGGGCCGCCCAGGCCGTGCGCACCCGCGCAGGCAACGAACACTGGTGCGCACGGCGCACCCTACAGACCCAGACCACCTCAAATGCTGTGGCGATAACTGAGCGCAACACGCTATTGGTACATAGCCATAAAAAACCCCCGGAAGTTGCCCTTCCGAGGGTTTTATGGCGGTGCTTAGGGGCTGCTTACAACTGTCAGCAAACCCTGGCGAGTTTACGGGATGGTAAACAGCACCTTAACCGAGTCATTCACTGACGCGGCGTCGACGTAGCCAATGGCGTCTGCTTCTGCTGCAACTTTGGCAATCACCTCGGCGTCACCGCCTACGGTTGGCGGTGGCTGGCCCTTGCCGGTGAAGACCAGTCCTGACCAATAGGATTTGAGCTGGGATTCATTTTTACTGGTGACGCTGGTGTAGAACGCATCCTTGGTCGGCGTCCAGTCCTTGTGGTCCACGCCTTTCATGGATTTGTCCTTGCCCAGGAAGATGTTGCTGACTTCCGCCTGGTTAGGTGCTTTAGCCGCGCCGGGGTTAGCGATGACCGCCACCTCGGCCTGAGCCAGGGCGCTGGCACCCAGGCACATCACAGCGCAGAGCGTTCGAATGGAATACTTCATGAATGCTCTCCTCAGAATACGAAATCGACGCCGACACTGATGATGTCGCCGTCAAAGTTGCGGGCAGGGCTGCCGAGCAAACCGCCAGAACTCTCAGCTATAGCGTTGTTGAAGGCTTCCTGCGGCGTACGAACAAATACCCCGTCGTAACCACCTGAGGTATCAACGCGCTTGTATTCGCTTTTCAGCACCACGTTGGGCAACAGGTTGTAGTTCAGACCCAGGGTCCAGGAGTTCTGCCGGCCGGCATCGTCATCGAGTTGGGCGTGGGTTACGTGAGCGAGGAAGTCACCAAAGCGGCGCCCGCCCATCAGGTAGAAGGCGTCGACGCTGCCTGAGCCATCGGCCTCAATAACGCGCGATGTCCACTCGTTGCTGGTCAGCCAGGTGCCGTTGTCGTACTGGTAGCCGACGGAGGTGAACTTGCCTTTCTGTTTGTCCAGGCTTTGGAACGACTGATTCCTCAGCGTGCCGCCAAGAGCTAGTGGGAGGCGCACGATGCCCTCAATCTCAGACGTGATATCCGCCTCCACATAACCTACGCGAAAGGTGCCGTAATCATTGGTGGCCAGGCTGACGTTGGCACCGAATACCTTGTCGTAGTCGATGTCATGCATATCATCGAAAGCAAAAATATCGCGATTCTTGGCTTGGCCGCCGGCGACCTGGAAGGCCATGGAGCCGAACGCAAGGGGCAGGTTGTAGACCGCATCCAGACCTTCATAGTTGGACAGCTGGACCTGGCTGTAGACCTCGTCCGGCAGGCGCAGCCATGGGTAGCTGAAGCCGACGTCGATACTTTCCGAATACATGTAAACCGGGGTACGCAGACGGCCGGCGCGCAGCATCAGGTTGTCATTGGCCTGCCAGGAAAAGTAGGCCCACTCAACATTGGCCTTCCACTCGTCCTGAGCCGGTTTGGCGGTCAGTTGCAATGTCGCGCCAATGCTGTCGGTGAGGCCGTAATTGACTTGCGCGCCGAACTTGGACAGCTGATCGCCGCGCCAGGAATCAGTGGTCTGGCCGGTGATGCCATAGCTGCGGCCATCGTCTTCTCCGCCCAGGTGGGTGAAGCCGACAGTGCCGAAGGTGTTGAAACGGTATTCGCCTTGCTCCAACGCGAACGCTGGGGCTGTGGCCAGGCAGATGGCCAAGGGAAGCAGGCGTACTTTAAACATGCAGTGATGCTCCTGTGTTCAGGTTAAACGCGGAATTGGGCTGTCGCCGCGCGCAGGTGATCCCCGGTGCTGACCAACTGTTCGCCGAGGCGAGCGGTGGCTTCTGCACCTTGAGCGGTTGCTTGTGCATCCTGCTGCAACACTTGTGTGTCTTGTTGAATGGAGCTGGAAAGGCCGATCTGTTCCTGGGTGAACTGCGCAATCCCGGCGTTCAGCTGGTTGATATGGCCGACTGCGCTGGCAATGGCTTCAAGAATTTGTGTGGCTTGGACCGAGCGCTCGATACTGGCCTGGGCTTTCTCGCCATTGGCTGTCATCACGTTGAGTACGCCGTTGGCACTGTTCTGCAGGCGCATGATGATGTTCTGGATTTCTGCCGTAGAGGCCGCGGTTTTTGAGGCTAGATTGCGTACCTCGTCAGCCACTACCGCAAAGCCACGGCCTTGTTCGCCTGCCCGTGCCGCTTCGATGGCGGCATTGAGCGCCAGCAGGTTGGTTTGTTCGGCAATGCTGCGGATGACTGTGAGTACGGAGCCCACTTGCTGGGTTTCTTCTTCCAGTTGCTGCATGGCACTGACAGCGTCCATCACGCTGCTGCCCAGGTCGCTGATGCTGGTCGACAGGCTGCCAATGTTTTTACGCGCCTGGTCTGCCTGTTGCGAGGCTGCGCCGGCCTCCTCGGAGGCCTGCTGGGAGCGGTGCGCGACTTCCTGAATGCTGTTGGTCATGTTCAGGATGTCGCGGCTGATCGAGTCGGTATGGCCCTGCTGCGAACGCGAGTTCTCTTTGGCATCCTGGGTCAGCCGGTACAGCTCCTGGGACATGCCGGCCAGGGGGCTGGCGGCATCGATGATTTGCCGAATGGTGCCCTGCAGCTTGTCGATAAAACCGTTGAACAACTGAATCATTTCGCCGATCTCGTCATTCGAGTCGACGTTCACCCGACGCGTCAGGTCGCCGTCACCACGGGCAATTGCTTGCAGTGAGGTGATTACGCCGCGCACGTTGGCCATGGTGCCGCGAATTACCAACACCGAGGCGACGCTGATCAGCAGAATCAGGATGGCCGAGAGGGCAAAGCCTACCCGGGTGGTGGTGGCATTATCTGTGCGAGTTTGGGCCAGGGTGTGCTGGAAGTCCTCGTAGGCATGCAACCGAAATGAGTCGCCCAGGCGCTGTGCATCGGCCAGGTCGGTGGCCATGCGTCCAAGGTTGGGGGCGAGGTCTTCAAAGCTGGCGCTGCCTTTGATCAGCTGTTCGGATGCCGGCAGCGCATTGTCGGCATAGCGTTTAATCGCATTGCGCCAAGCGTCCAGCTCCTGGCGGCGGTCGGCACGGGTAATCAGGCCCTGCAACTCTTGCTGCCTGCCCGTAATGTCGGAAAGCACTTTGCGCGCTTCGTCGAGGGTTTCCAGTTCGCCTGCAGCCACTGCGCTGTTGAGCAGGCCCGGCAGGCGGGAGTACTGGAATATGACTGCGTCGGCCTTTTCCAGGGTTGGGAAACTGTTGGTTTCCAGCGTGACCAGCCGCACATCGTTGTTGGCCAGTTGCAGTGAGGTATAAGCCACGAATAGCAGCATGCCGAGCAAGGCAATGGCTGGCAGGAGCAAGAACTTCAGCGTCAGCGAGAGATTTTTTAACATGGCAGAAATACCCAAAGGGGAGAGGCGCGGCGCGTAGATGATCAAATAATGGACTTAATCCGCGATTTGGTCATTTTACGGTCATATTTTATCTTATGACCATCCATGGTTTCGGCTGGCTTCGGTATTTCTACACCCCGTCAGTCTGATTTCGCCTTAAATTGTCAGACAAGAAGTGTTTTCCCTGTCGCCGTGCATCTGCTGTTTCTTCAATGCTTTTTTGTGGCGCAATAAAAACCGCCCCGAAGGGCGGTTAACATTCACGTCAGTCTCGAGTTACAGGCCGTTCTTCGCCTTGCTCTTCGCCTTGAATTCGCGGCGACGGCGGTGGAGGACCGGCTCGGTATAGCCGTTGGGCTGCTTGCCGCCTTCGACTACCAGCTCCAGGGCAGCCTGGAAGGCGATGTTGCTGTCGAAGTCCGGCGCCAGCGGGCTATATAGCGGGTCGCTGGCGTTCTGCCGATCGACTACCGGCGCCATGCGCTTGAGGCTTTCGATCACCTGTTCCTGGGTGACCACGCCGTGGCGCAGCCAGTTGGCCATGTGCTGGCTGGAGATGCGCAGGGTGGCGCGGTCTTCCATCAGGCCGATGTCGTTGATGTCCGGCACCTTGGAGCAGCCGACGCCTTGGTCGATCCAGCGCACCACGTAACCAAGGATGCCCTGCGAGTTGTTGTCCAGTTCGTTCTGGATTTCCTCGGGGGTCCAGTTGGTCTCGGCGGCCAGCGGGATGCTCAGGATATCGTCCAGCGAAGCCGGCGCACGTGTGGCCAGTTCGGCCTGACGGGCGAACACGTCGACCTGGTGGTAGTGCAGCACGTGCAGGGCGGCAGCCGTTGGCGAAGGAACCCAGGCGGTGTTGGCGCCGGCCAGTGGGTGGGCGATTTTCTGTTCGAGCATCGCCGCCATCAGGTCGGGCATGGCCCACATGCCTTTGCCGATCTGCGCACGGCCCTGCAGGCCAGTGGCCAAACCGGCGTCGACGTTGTTGTCTTCGTAGGCAGCGATCCACTTCTGGGCTTTCATGGCCGCCTTGCGCACCATGGCGCCGGCTTCCATCGAAGTGTGGATTTCGTCGCCGGTGCGGTCGAGGAAGCCGGTGTTGATGAACACCACGCGCTCGCTGGCCGCTTTGATGCAGGCCTTGAGGTTGACCGTGGTGCGTCGCTCCTCATCCATGATGCCAACTTTCAGGGTATTGCGCGGCAGGCTGAGGGCATCCTCGACGCGGCCGAACAGTTCGCTGGTAAAGGCGACTTCTTCCGGGCCGTGCATCTTCGGCTTGACGATGTAGATCGAGCCGGTGCGGGTGTTCTTGCGGCTGGTATTGCCATTCAGGTTGTGGATGGCGATCAGGCTGGTCAGCACGCCGTCCATGATGCCTTCCGGTACCTCGAAGCCCTGGCTGTCGACGATCGCGTCGATGGTCATCAGGTGGCCGACGTTGCGGATGAACAGCAGGCTGCGCCCGTGCAGGGTCAGCTCGCCGCCGTCGACCTGGGTGTAGACCCGATCCGGGTTCATGGTACGGGTGAAGGTCTGGCCGCCCTTGGACACGCTCTCGGCCAGGTCGCCTTTCATCAGGCCCAGCCAGTTGCGGTAGACCACGACTTTGTCGTCGGCATCGACCGCGGCGATCGAGTCTTCGCAATCCATGATGGTGGTCAGCGCGGCTTCCATCAGCAGGTCTTTGATGCCGGCTGGATCGGTCTGGCCGACCGGGGTGCTGGCGTCGATCTGGATTTCGACGTGCAAGCCATTGTGCTTGAGCAAAATGGCGATCGGCGCCTGGGCATCGCCCTGGAAGCCTGCCAGTTGGCTGTCGTCGAGCAGGCCGCTGTTGCTGCCGCCC
The DNA here is from genome assembly GCA_030656145.1 of Pseudomonas sp. Taxonomy (GTDB): domain Bacteria; phylum Pseudomonadota; class Gammaproteobacteria; order Pseudomonadales; family Pseudomonadaceae; genus Aquipseudomonas. The sequence continues at coordinate 81,983 of JAUSOF010000042.1, read as the reverse complement.
TTGAGGCTGACCAGCAGTTTGCCGGCTTCGATGCGGTAACCGGTGGCGTCGACGTGAGAGCCGGCGGCCAGCGGCGCAGCCTGGTCGAGGAAGGCGCGGGCGAAGGCGATGACCTTGTCGCCGCGCACCTTGTTGTAGCCACGGCCTTTCTCGGCGCCGCCTGCTTCGCTGATCACGTCGGTGCCGTACAGGGCATCGTACAGCGAGCCCCAGCGGGCGTTGGAGGCGTTGAGGGCGAAGCGCGCGTTCATCACCGGCACCACCAGTTGCGGGCCGGCCAGGCGGGCGATTTCGTCGTCGACGTTCTCGGTGGTGGCCTGGAAGTCAGCCGGCTGCGGCAGCAGGTAACCGATTTCCTCGAGGAAGGCTTTGTAAGCCACGGCATCAAAGGCCTGGCCGGCGCGGGCCTGGTGCCAGCCGTCGATCTGTGCCTGGATCTCATCGCGCTTGACCAGCAGGGCACGGTTTTTCGGGGCCAGCTCGTTGATCACGGCCTCAAAGTTGGCCCAGAACGTGTCGGCAGCGATGCCGGTACCGGGGATGGCTTCGTTGTTCACGAAGTCGAACAGCACTTTGGCGACCTGCAGGCCACCTACTTGAACGCGTTCAGTCATCACTTGCCTCACTCTGCTCAGCTCTTCAGCGCGACTCAAATAGCCGCTTCAAAGCCGGGGTTTAAGTCTTGTAGTCCGTGGCGCGGCATACTACATCAAGATTATTGGAAAATCAGTGGGTGTGCGTCGTTGTGCGACCAAGAGACGCTTTGCAGTCACGCGGCGGGCGATATGTTCTCAATTATCGATATTATTGTTCCATAAAAAAAGAAAAACAGTACACATTAATTGGCTTGGCTTGGCTTGGCTTGGCTTGGCTTTGCGGTTGCTGCGCGTTGGGCCGCCTATACTCGGTATACATGTTGAGCGCCTGTGCAAGCACTAGCGCCTGCGGGAATATCGCGGAAGATGAGTGTGCGAAGGAGGCAAGATAATGCGTGTACACCCGGCCAGCGCGGCTGACCTTGACGATCTGACCCGGTTGTTTGCCGGTTATTTGCAGTTCTATCGGGAGGACAAGCCGCTGGCGGCTATCCGCCTGTTTCTCGACGCGCGCTTGAGTCGAGGCGACTCGCTGCTGTTTCTGGCGCGTGACGCGCAGGATCGGGCGCTTGGTTTCGTCCAGCTCTACCCGTTCCAGGCTTCGCTGGCGCTGCAACCGGCCTGGTTGTTGAGCGACCTTTATGTGGACGAGTGCGCCAGGCGCCAGGGGGTTGGCGAGGCACTGATGAATGCCGCCCGCGCCTATGCCGAAAGCACTGGCGCCTGTGGTTTGCAGTTGCAGACGGCGAAGAGCAATCTGGCCGGACAGGCGCTGTATGAGCGGCTCGGCTATGTGCGCGACGACCTGTTCCACACCTACTGGCTGGCCTTGCCGCCAGGCGACGACTGAAAGCGCCGCCACTGCCGTGGGGTTGGATTTTCTGACTGTTGAATAACAACGAGAGGCTTGTCATGGATCATCTGGTACTAACCGTCATCGCCAAGGATCAACCTGGCTTGGTCGAGCGGCTCGCCCAATGCGTGGCCGAACACGGTGGCAACTGGCTGGAAAGTCGCATGTCGCGCATGGCTGGCCAGTTCGCCGGCATCTTGCGCGTCGCGGTGCCAGCCAACGCCCACGCCGAACTGGTCGAGGCATTGCAAGGCCTGAGCGCCGAGGGGATTCGCGTGCTGCTGGAGCATGGCGGCGCCGAGCCCTCCGGCAACTGGAAATCCATTCATCTCGACCTGGTCGGCAATGACCGTCCGGGCATTATCCGCGACATCACCCGCTTGCTCGCCGAGCACGGGGTCAATCTGGAAAGCCTGATTACCGAAGTGACACCGGCGCCCATGAGTGGCGAATTGCTGTTCCACGCCGAAGCACAGTTGGCGGTCCCGCAGGAGTTCTCCCTCGATGCGCTGCAAGCCCAGCTGGAAACGCTCGCCGACGACTTGATGGTGGAGCTCAATCTGCGCAGCGATACCTGACGCAGCGCAGCGGTGCACATATCCACGGTTGGCGTGGGTATCGCTGTGGATAAGCTGGGGAGCTATGGCGCCCCTGCTAGTGCCCCGTGGCTCTTCGGGTTCTGGTTAAAAAATCAGCTGTTTCAATAACTTGTGCACACAGGCCGGGGATGCTTCTGTGGATAAGGTTGGGATGGATGGCTGCACGCCACGGTTTACGGGGCATGCAGGTGGGTGAGCGTTTTTTGTACAGCCTGGTGCCGGTGTAGGAGCGGGGGCGCCTAGTCCCATGCCCGCGAAACCCATCGCGGGCATGGCCCGCTCCTACAGGTACCCACCCGCCGGTAGACACCATTGCCTCCAGTTTGCTGCGCGACAGCGCTCCGTCGGAGACGGGGCAGATCAGCCTTGTCCGCGCTTGCGCAGGGTCAGCCAGGCGTCGACGCTGTACAGCGCCAGGCCGGCCCAGATGCAGATAAAGGCCAGCAGCTTGCTCGGGTCGAAACGCTCGCCGAACACGGTAACCGCCAGGATCAGCACCAGTGTCGGGGCGATGTATTGCAGAAAGCCCAGCGTGGTGTAGGGCAGGTGGCGCGCGGCGGCGTTGAAGCACACCAGCGGGATCAGGGTGATAGGCCCGGCCGCGATTAACCAGAGCGCTTCGGGCGTACTCCAGAACGCGGCCTGGCTGCTCATCGCCGCTGGGTGCCAGAGCAGCCAACCGATCGCCAATGGCAACAGTAGCCAGGTTTCTACCACCAGGCCAGGCAGCGCTGCGACCGGTGCCTGCTTGCGGATCAGGCCATAGAAGCCGAAGGTCAGCGCCAGCACCAGTGATACCCAGGGCAGGCTCCCAACCTGCCACACCTGTTGCGCAACACCCGCTGCGGCCAGGCCGACCGCCAGCCACTGCAGGCGACGCAAGCGTTCGCCGAGCAGCAACATGCCGAGTAGCACATTGACCAAGGGGTTGATGTAGTAGCCCAGTGCGGCTTCGAGCATGCGCTCGTTATTCACCGCCCAGACGTACACCAGCCAGTTGCTGGCGATCAGCAGGCCGCACAGCGCCAGTACGGCCAGGCGCTTGGGGTTGTCACGTAACTCGCGCAGCCAGCCCGGGTGCTTCCATACCAGCAGCAGCGCGGCGCCGAAGACGGCAGACCAGAGCGCGCGGTGGACGATGATTTCCAGCGAGGGGACGTTCTGGATGGCTTTGAAATACAGCGGGAACAGACCCCAGATGATGTAGGCGGTCAGGCCCAGAATGTACCCGCGACGCGGGTTGGCGGTGGCCATGCAGAATCCTTGCTGAGGTGTGTCACGAAGGGCATGGATTCTAGTCGCGGGGCTCGACACTTGTCTGCATGCTCAGGTTTTTCCTGGCAGGAGAAAAGCCGATTTGCGTAAGAACGGCTTTACAGCGCGCCGACGTCCGCCTGATCCCTGCGAGGTGCGGCTGAATGCCGGGTAGGGTGCGCCATGCGCACCACTTTCTGCCGCTGTCGGCAGCGAACTGCAGTTGGAGTCGTTGATACGCGATCGGCAACCTGCGTCTGGAGTCGATCCGTGTAGGCGCGCAGTGGGGGGCGCCCGGTCTTTATCCACTCAGTTACTGCGGTGCGCGCGGCGCACCCTACGTGCATAGCCTGCGTCCAGGCCTGTTCGGTAGCGTTTCTCAGAACAGCCTGAGCGGTTCTTCATCCAGCGCCGCCAGTTGCTCGCGCAGCATCAATACCTGTTCGCCCCAATAACGCTCAGTGCCGAACCAGGGGAAACTGTGGGGGAATGCCGGGTCGTCCCAACGCCGCGCCAGCCAGGCGCTGTAGTGCATCAGGCGCAGGGAGCGCAGGCCCTCGATCAGCGGCAGTTCGCGCGGGTTGAAATCGTGGAACTCCTGGTAGCCGTCCATCAGTTCGGACAATTGGCTGAGGCGCTCATGGCGCTCGCCGGCCAGCATCATCCACAGATCCTGTACCGCGGGCCCCATGCGGCAGTCGTCGAGGTCGACCATATGGAAGGTGTCATCGCGGCACAGCAGGTTGCCGGGGTGGCAGTCGCCATGCAGGCGAATCGCTTGCACCGGGTTGTTGGCGAACAAACTGTCGAGGCGCTTGAGCAGGTCGCGGGCCACCGACTCGTAGGCGGGCAACAGGCTGCGCGGAATGAAGTTGCCATCCAGCAGGGTGGCCAGCGAGGCGTGGCCGAAGTTTTCCACCTGCAGGGTTTCCCGGTGGGCGAAGGGCTTGAGCGAGCCAACGGCATGCAGGCGCCCGAGCAGTTGGCCGAGGCGATGCAGTTGTTCCAGGTTGCCCGGCTCCGGCGCACGGCCACCGCGGCGCGGGAACAGGGCAAAACGGAAGCCGGCATGTTCGAACAGGGTTTCGCCATCACGTACCAAAGGTGCCACCACCGGCACCTCGCATTCGGCCAGTTCGAAGGTGAAGCTGTGTTCCTCGCGAATCGCCGCGTCGGTCCAGCGCTGCGGCCGGTAGAACTTGGCGATCAGCGGCGTTTCGTCCTCGATACCCACCTGGTAGACGCGATTCTCATAGCTGTTGAGCGCCAAGATCCGGGCATCGCTGAGGTAGCCAATGCTTTCCACGGCATCCAGCACCAGGTCGGGGGTCAGTGCGGCAAATGGATGGGACATGGTCGGCTCCGGTCTCTGGGCCGATGAGTGTAGCGCTTATCCGGGGCTGGGCGTGTCCGGGGTCTTTGTAGGATGCGGTTGAGCGTAGCGATACCCATCGGCAGTCAGTCAATCGGCGCGCAGACCGATTATGGCGATCACCGGCCATGATCCGCCTGGGGGCGGCATTCGCCGTGATGGGTATCGCTGCGCTCATCCTACGCGGCCCGCGCCATCCTGCGGCCAGGTTCACGCCCGGATCCAATCCGGGGGCGTGCCCGAGTCTGCATCAGTCTCCGGGTTTCGGCGTGCGCGCCAGGCAATAGATGTCGACTCGCGCCGCGCCGGCCTTTTTCAGCAGCCGCGCCAGGCTTTCGGCGGTGGCGCCGGTGGTCAGCACATCGTCGACCAGGGCCAGGTGCAGGCCGTCGACCTGACTTTCAGGCGCGAGGGCAAAGGCGCGGCGCAGGTTGCGTTTACGGGTGGCGGCATCCAGTTGCTGCTGCGCCGGTGTGTCGATAATCCGTTGCAGCCAGTGCTTGTGTAGCGGCAGCGTCAACTGCTCGCTCAACCACTGGGCGAGCAGCTCTGCCTGGTTGAAGCCACGCTGGCGCTGCCGGCGTATGGCCAGGGGGACGGGCAACAGCAGGTCGGGTCTGGCCAGGCCTTCATCGAAGGCGTGCCGCAAGTGGTGTGATAAAAGCTCGCCGAGCAGACGTCCCAGTGGCCACTTGGCCTGGTGCTTGAAGCGGGTAATCAGGCTGTCGACCGGGAAGGCATAACGCCAGGGGGCCTCGACGCGATCAAAGCGCGGCGCGCGTTTCAGGCAGCCACCGCAGGTCAGTCCAGCGTGCGGCAGTGGCAGGGCGCATATCTGGCAGCGTGGGCCAAGCCATGGCAGCTCGCTCTCACAGCTAACGCACAGGCTGCTTGTGCTGTCCGCCGGCTCGTCGCAGAGCAGGCAGTGCTGTTTGTTTTTTAACCACTTGTAAACCGTGTGCTGCTCGTCTGGTTGACAGCGCATAAAGCTTCCTTAAATATGCCGAACATCCGTGTCGTGCTGGCTGATTTTAGCAGCCGCTACAACCAACAAGGAATTACCGATGAGCGCCACCACCGCTGCCCACTTGCGTCACGATTGGACCCTAACCGAGGTCAAGGCGCTCTTCGAACAACCCTTCAACGACCTGCTGTTCAACGCGCAGACTGTGCACCGTGCGCATTTCGACCAGAATCGCGTACAGGTCTCGACCTTGTTGTCGATCAAGACCGGCGCCTGTCCGGAAGACTGCAAGTACTGCCCGCAGTCCGGCCACTACAACACCGGCCTGGAAAAGGAAAAACTGCTGGAAGTGCAGAAAGTGCTGGAGGCCGCCGCCGAGGCCAAGGCCATTGGCTCTACCCGCTTCTGCATGGGCGCGGCCTGGAAGCACCCGTCGGCCAAGGACATGCCCTACGTGCTGCAGATGGTCAAAGGCGTGCGGGCTCTGGGGCTGGAAACCTGCATGACCCTGGGCAAGCTCGACAAGGAGCAGACCGCCGCCCTGGCCGAAGCTGGCCTCGATTACTACAACCACAACCTGGACACCTCGCCGGAGTTCTACGGCAGCATCATCACCACCCGCACCTATGGCGAGCGCCTGGAAACCCTGGCGTATGTACGTGATTCGGGAATGAAGATCTGCTCCGGCGGCATCCTTGGCATGGGCGAGTCGCTGGACGACCGTGCCGGCCTGCTGATCCAGTTGGCCAACCTGCCGGAACACCCGGAGTCGGTGCCGATCAACATGCTGGTCAAGGTCAAGGGCACGCCGCTGGCCGACGAGAAGGATGTCGATCCGTTCGACTTTATCCGCATGCTGGCCGTGGCGCGGATCATGATGCCGCAGTCCCACGTGCGCCTGTCCGCCGGTCGCGAGGCGATGAATGAGCAGATGCAGGCGCTGGCCTTCTTCGCCGGCGCCAATTCGATCTTCTACGGCGAAAAACTGCTGACCACCGCCAACCCGCAAGCCAACCAGGACATGCAACTGTTCGCCCGCCTCGGCATCAAGCCGGAAGAGCGCGAAGAGCACGCCGACGAAGTGCACCAGGCCGCCATCGAGCAGGCCTTGGTCGAGCAGCGTGATTCCAGCTTGTTCTATAACGCTGCGGTCTAACCCGTTTTTGTAGGAGCCAGCTTGCTGGCGATCCGTCGTCGGTTGGTGGATCGCCGGCAAGGACTAGGCGTCCCCCTGGCTCCTACGGTGATTGCCATGCCTTTTGATCTTGCCACTCGCCTCGCCGAGCGCCGCGCCGCCAGTCTGTACCGGCAGCGGCCCCTGCTCGATTCGCCGCAAGGCCCGCTGGTGCGGGTCGACGGCCGCGAGCTGTTGGCCTTCTGCTCCAACGACTACCTCGGCCTGGCCAATCACCCGCAGGTGATCGAAGCCTGGCGCGCCGGTGCGCTGCGCTGGGGCGTCGGCGGCGGCGCTTCGCACCTGGTGATCGGCCACAGCACGCCGCACCACGAGCTGGAAGAAGCCTTGGCCGAATTCAGCGGGCGGCCGCGGGCGCTGTTGTTTTCCACTGGCTACATGGCCAACCTCGGTGCGGTCACCGCGCTGCTGGGGCAGGGCGATACGGTGTTGGAAGACCGGCTCAATCACGCCTCCCTGCTGGATGCCGGGCTGCTCTCCGGCGCGCGCTTCTCGCGTTATCTGCACAACGACGCCGCCAGCCTGGCCAGCCGCCTGGACAAGGCTCGCGGCAATACCCTGGTGGTCACCGATGGCGTGTTCAGCATGGACGGCGACCTGGCCGACCTGCCGGCGCTGTGCGCGGCAGCCAAGGCCAAGGGCGCCTGGGTGATGGTCGACGACGCCCACGGTATCGGCCCACTGGGCGCGACCGGTGGCGGCATCGTCGAGCACTTCGATCTGGGCATGGATGATGTGCAGGTACTGGTCGGCACCCTGGGCAAGGCGTTTGGCACTGCCGGCGCCTTCGTCGCGGGGAGTGAAGAGCTGATCGAGACCCTGGTGCAGTTCGCTCGCCCGTATATCTACACCACCAGCCAGCCGCCAGCGTTGGCCTGCGCCACCCTGAAGAGCCTCGAATTGCTGCGCAGCGAGCACTGGCGGCGCGAACACTTGAACGCCTTGATCAAGCGCTTCCGTGAAGGCGCCCGGGCTATTGGCCTTGAGTTGATGGACAGCGCCACGCCGATCCAGCCGATCCTGATCGGGGACAGCGCTCGGGCCATGCGCCTGTCGCAACTGCTACGCGAGCGCGGCTTGCTGGTCACCGCGATCCGCCCACCCACGGTGCCGGCGGGTAGTGCACGTTTGCGCGTCACCCTGTCGGCGGCGCACAGCAGTGCCCAGGTGGAGCTGCTGCTGGAGGCACTGGCCGAATGCTGGACGTTACTGGAGAGCAGCGATGCGTGACCGCCTGATTCTACTGCCCGGCTGGGGGCTCGGCAGTGCGCCTTTGGAGCCGTTGGCCGACGCCCTGCGTGGACTCGATGCGCGGCTGCGGGTCGAGATCGAGCCCTTGCCGTTGCTCGATTCCAGCGACCCCGCCGATTGGCTGGACGAGCTCGACGCAAACCTGCCGCAGGACGCCTGGCTCGGTGGCTGGTCGCTCGGCGGCATGCTCGCCAGCGAACTGGCGGCGCGGCGTGGCGAACGCTGCGCCGGCCTGCTGACCCTGGCCAGCAATTTGCGTTTCGTCGCTGCGCCGACGTGGTCCAGTGCGATGGCGGCTGAGACCTTCGACGTGTTTCGCCAGGGCTGTGCGGCGGATGCGCGGGCCACCCTGAAGCGTTTTGCCTTGCTCTGCGCGCAAGGGGCGACGGATTCGCGCGGATTGTCGCGCTTGCTGCTGGGCGCCGCGCCGCAGGTGCGTGCCGAGAGTCTGCTGGCCGGCCTGGATGTGCTGGCTGCGCTGGATACCCGCGGCGCCTTGCAGGACTTTGTCGGCCCGCAACTGCATCTGTTTGCCGGTGCCGATGCCTTGGTGCCGGCGAATACAGCGGCCGCGCTGCTGGCGTTGCTGCCGGATGTCGAGATCGGCTTGATCGACAGTGGCAGTCATGCTTTCGCGCTGGAGCGTCCCCACGAGATCGCGGCGGCGATCCAGGCTTTTCTGCATGAGGCCGACGATGACTGATGCCCGTAGGGTGCGCCATGCGCACCCATCGTATGTCCCCCATGGTGCGCACCGCGCCCCCTGCGTCGGGGGTCGCCGATGAGCGAGGCGTTCCAGGCCGGCGGCCTGCCGGACAAGCGTCAGGTGGCGGCGTCCTTTTCTCGTGCGGCCGACAGCTATGACAGCGTCGCTGCCCTGCAGCGCAAGGTTGGCAGCGCGTTGCTGGCGCGCTTGCCGACTACTCTGAATCCGCAGCGCTGGCTCGATCTGGGCTGCGGTACCGGGCATTTCAGTCGCGCCCTGGGCGAGCGTTTCGCTGCGGCCGAGGGGGTAGCCCTGGATATTGCCGAGGGCATGCTGCGCCATGCCCAGCCATTGGCTGGCGCGCAACACTTTATTGCGGGCGATGCCGAGCGTTTGCCGCTACGCGACGAGTCCTACGACCTGCTGTTTTCCAGCCTGGCGCTGCAATGGTGTGCGGACTTTCGCGCGGTGCTCAGTGAGGCACGGCGGGTGTTGCGTCCCGGAGGTGTGCTGGCCTTCAGTAGCCTGTGCGTCGGCACCCTGCACGAGTTGCGCGACAGCTGGCAGGCGGTGGACGGCTTTGTCCACGTCAACCGCTTCCGCCACTTCGGCGATTACCAGCAGCTCTGCGCGGGCAGCGGCCTGCAGCTGATCAGCCTGGAAACCCAGGCCGAAGTGCTGCACTACCCCGACCTGCGCAGCCTGACCCATGAACTCAAGGCGTTGGGCGCACACAACCTTAATCCCGGTCGCCCGGGTGGTCTGACCGGTCGCGCGCGCATGCTGGCGTTACTCACCGCCTACGAGCAATACCGCCAGGCGCAAGGGCTACCGGCGAGCTATCAGGTGGTCTACGGCATTTTGCGTAAAGAGAATTGAGATGACTGCAGCCTTTTTCGTCACCGGTACCGACACCGAAGTGGGCAAGACCACCATTGCCGCTGGCCTGTTGCATGCCGCGCGGATGGCCGGTTTGTCTACCGCCGCCGCCAAGCCGGTGGCCTCCGGCTGCGTACTGACCGTCGAGGGGCTGCGCAACGACGACGCCCTGGCCCTGCTCGGCGAGTGTTCGCTGGCGCTGGACTACGCCGAGGTCAACCCGTTTGCCTTTGTCCCGGCTATCGCCCCGCATCTGGCGGCGCGCGAAGCCGGCGTAGTGCTGGATCTGGAGGCGCTGCGCGGGCCGGTACAGGCGATCCTCGATAAGGGCGCGGAGTTCACTGTGGTCGAAGGCGCTGGCGGCTGGCGCGTGCCGCTGGCCGGTCAGGCCGCGCTGTCGGATCTGGCGATCAGCCTGGCTCTGCCAGTGATTCTGGTGGTCGGGGTACGCCTGGGGTGCATCAATCACGCTGTGCTGACTGCCGAGGCGATTGCCTGCGACGGCCTGACCCTGGCCGGCTGGGTGGCCAATGTGATCGACCCTGAAACCTCGCGCCTGGAGGAGAACCTGGCGACCCTTGCCGAGCGCTTGCCAGCGCCTTGTTTGGGGCGTGTACCACGCTTGATCAAGGCGACGCCAGCGGCGGTGGCCGAGTGCCTCGATTTGGCGTTGCTGGAGCTCGAGCTATAAGCCGGTCGTCAGTCATAGCTGTTTGCCAGTACGCTGCGTGCTCATTATCTGCTTCAATACAGCGTACCAATGGAGCTCACTTGCGGGAGCTGTTTTATGGAAATCTCCGGTAACGCCTTTAGTTCAGGCATCAGCACTATTCAATCAGGGCAGCGGCGGGTTGAGCAGGCTGCCGCCGAGATTGCCGGTAATACCGTCGCCGGGCCACAGCAGCCCGCGCAGACGCCGGCAGTGAATCAAGTCAACCAGGCACCTGAAACGTCCGGGCAAAACCGTGCGGATCTGACTGAAAGTCTGGTGGCGCTGCGCGTGGGTCAGAATGAGGCGCAAGTGGGCGCGCGTGTGGTGCGCACCGCTGACGAAGTCCTGGGCACGCTGATCGACACTAAAGCCTGAGCTGTTTCCTGACGTGATCCGCGTGCGGGCCACAACACATGCACAGCAAAGGGGTATGGCATGCTGATCGGCGCTATGCCGAGCTATCTCGCGCCTGCAGTGCCGTCATTGCAGGTTCGCCCATCTCGTCTGCCGCCTCCCCGGATGTTTCCCTTGACCTGACCCGTGCTGCCCAGGCTCCCGCTACGCCTTCCTCCGCCCTCGGCGATGAACAAGCAGCTTCCGCCCGCGAAGAGGCTGATCAGCCCGATGAGCAGTCGGCTCGGTCCGCTGGCAAGCTGGGCAACGCCGACACCAGCCCGCAACAACAGCGCATCGAACAACTGGAAATTGCCGAGTTGGCTAATCGTGATCGCGAAGTGCGTACCCACGAACAGGCCCACGCAGCAGTTGGCGGCAGCTATGCCGGCGCCCCGAGCTACACCTATACCCGGGGGCCGGACGGCCAGCGCTATGCCATCGCCGGAGAGGTCAGTATCGACACCGGCGCCGTGGCGAACGATCCGCAAGCCACGCTGAGCAAAATGGAGATCGTCGTGCGTGCAGCCCTGGCCCCGGCCGAGCCATCGGGGCAGGACCTGCGTGTGGCAGCGCAAGCCCAGGCGCAGATGGTGCAAGCGCGCGCCGAACTGGCTGAACTGCGCCTCAGTGAAGCCGCAGAAGCAAGCGCAGAGCGCGCGCAATCAAGCGAGGCGACTGAGCCTGCGGCGCCAGACGAGCCAGATGCGCCCCTGCAATCATCGCGCTCGCCTGCAGCCGATCTCGGCCTGTACCAGCGCACTGCCGAATCAGCAGATTCGGCGCCGTTGATCGATCTGCTGGGCTGAGCGGTTGGTGTGGTTGTAAAAAAGCGCGTGCCCACCGCGACCGCCTCCAGGCGGTCTAGACTCCTATCGATAACCTCGAGTAATCCGCGATCCGTAGGATCGCTTGCCGCAGGCAGTGCACCATGGTGTATCGGCACGGCACACATCCCGGCGGGTTGTCGCTTCGCTGCGAACGGAACACCAGTCGGGCCGTCCCACGTGCTGCGCCTTGCCGCTAATACATAGAGGCGGCCTTGCAGCATCGCTCGCTATTTGTCCGGTCACTGGGCGCGAGTCCAGCGGTGCTTGACAAGGGGTGGGCGTAAACGTATGTTTCAAACACTTGTTTGATTGCTGGGGTGGCCAAACTGTCGCCAGGCAATCGGGAGTAATCCCCCAAGCGGCCGTTTAGTCGGTCACCCAAACACACTAATAAGTCCATCGCAGAGGTTAACCGCTATGCCTGACTACAAGGCCCCCTTGCGTGATATTCGCTTTGTCCGTGACGAACTGTTCGGCTACGAAGCGCATTATCAGAGCCTGCCTGGCTGCCAAGACGCTACCCCGGACATGGTTGATGCCATCCTCGAAGAGGGCGCCAAGTTCTGTGAGCAGGTATTGGCGCCGCTGAACCGTGTGGGTGATATCGAAGGTTGTACCTGGAGCGAGTCCGGGGTTAAAACTCCGACCGGCTTCAAGGAAGCCTACAAGCAGTATGTAGAAGGTGGCTGGCCGAGCCTGGCCCATGACGTCGCTCACGGCGGCCAAGGCCTGCCAGAGTCGCTGGGTCTGGTGGTCAGCGAATTGGTAGGTACTGCCAACTGGTCCTGGGGCATGTACCCTGGCCTGTCGCATGGCGCGATGAACACTATCGCCGAGCACGGCACTGATGAGCAGAAGGATGCTTATCTGACCAAGCTGGTGTCCGGCGAGTGGACCGGCACCATGTGCCTGACCGAGCCGCATTGCGGCACCGACCTGGGTATGCTGCGCACCAAGGCCGAACCGCAGGCCGACGGCAGCTACAAAGTTTCCGGCACCAAGATCTTCATCTCCGCTGGCGAACATGACATGGCCGACAACATTGTCCATATCGTGTTGGCCCGCCTGCCCGATGCACCGCAGGGTACCAAGGGTATCTCGCTGTTCATCGTGCCCAAGTTTTTGTCCGACGCATCTGGCGCTGTTGGCGAGCGCAATGCGGTGTCCTGTGGCTCGCTCGAGCACAAGATGGGTATCCACGGCAACGCTACCTGTGTGATGAACTTCGACGGCGCCACCGGTTACCTGATCGGCCCGGCGAACAAAGGCCTGAACTGCATGTTCACCTTTATGAACATCGCTCGCCTGGGTACTGCTCTGCAAGGTCTGGCTCACGCCGAAATCGGCTTCCAGGGTGGCCTGAAGTACGCTCGCGAGCGTCTGCAGATGCGTTCCCTGACTGGCCCGAAAGCGCCGGAAAAAGCCGCTGACCCGATCATCGTCCACCCGGACGTGCGTCGCATGCTGCTGACCATGAAGGCCTTCGCTGAAGGCAATCGTGCAATGGTGTACTTCACTGCCAAGCAGGTCGACATCGTCAAGTACAGCCAGGACGAAGCCGAGAAGAAGCAAGCTGACGCACTGCTGGCTTTCCTCACCCCGATCGCCAAAGCATTTATGACCGAAGTTGGCTTCGAAGCCGCCAACCACGGCGTGCAAATCTACGGCGGCCACGGCTTTATCGCTGAGTGGGGCATGGAGCAGAACGTTCGCGACAGCCGCATTTCCATGTTGTACGAAGGCACCACTGGCATCCAGGCGCTCGATCTGCTCGGCCGTAAAGTGCTGCAGACCCAAGGCGAAGCGCTGAAAGGCTTCACCAAGATCGTGCACAAGTTCTGCCAGAGCAACGAAAGCAACGCAGCCGTCAAAGAGTTCGTTGAGCCATTGGCCCAGCTGAACAAGGAGTGGGGCGAACTGACCATGAAGGTCGGTATGGCCGCGATGAAAGACCGCGAAGAAGTTGGCGCTGCATCGGTCGACTACCTGATGTACTCCGGTTACGTCTGCCTGGCCTACTTCTGGGCTGATATGGCCCGCCTGGCTGCCGAGAAAATCGCTGCTGGTGCTGCCGACGAAGCCTTCTACAAGGCCAAGTTGCAGACCGCGCGTTTCTACTTCGCACGCATCTTGCCGCGTACCCGCACCCACGTGGCCACCATGTTGTCCGGCGCCGGCAACCTGATGGACATGCACGAAGACGACTTCGCACTGGGCTACTAAGCCCTCCCGCGATTTCGCCTGGAAAAGCCGCTACCTCTCGGGGTAGCGGCTTTTTTGCGTCTGGGGGAGTGGCGCGTCACAGATCAACCTGCGATTAAACAGCCTCTGCGGTGGGTTAGGGCACGCTGCCGATAGCGATGAACCAGCAAACACCGGTGGCGGGGTGAAATCCAGTACCTAAATCGGTACCAGCTGGCCGCGTATTGAATTGACTCAAGCGCCTTATTTATTGGTGATCGATGGGTATCGCTACGCTCAACGCCATCCTACGGATTGCCAGCCAGTTTGCGCGGGCGGGGCTTTTGTAGGATGCGGCGGGCCGCGTAGGGTTGAGCGCAGCGATACCCATCATGATCGTGCTTGATCGTGCTTGATCGCGCGGAGGGTGGCGCCGCTAACCCAGCCTTCAAAAGCGCGGTGCAACACACAAGGGGCATGCCCCGATTACCGGCCTGCCACTGCCATTGCCGCTGCGCCGCAGGCTGCGGGCCGGTTATTTATGGCGCTGCATTCAGGGGGCATACGGTCGTTGTCGCGCAGCCAGCTTCGGCAGTAGCGTAGGGGTATTGACCCGCGCCTTGCGCGCCAGCTGACGGAGAATGACCATGCCCGACTACAAGGCTCCCCTGCGCGACACGCGCTTTTTGATCGACGATGTCTTCGACTTCCACGCCAGCTACGCCGCACTCGGCGCCAGCGATGCGACGCCGGACATGGTCGCTGCAATTCTCGAAGAGGGTGCCAAGTTCTGCGAGCAGGTGCTGGCGCCATTGAACCGCTCCGGCGACGAACAAGAATGTCAGTTCAATAACGGAGAGGTGACCACGCCCAAGGGCTTCAAGGAAGCCTTCGCCCAGTACGTCGATGGCGGCTGGAATGGCCTGGCTGCCGACCCGGCTTACGGCGGCCAGGGCCTGCCGCACTCGCTTGGCCTGCTGATCAGCGAGATGGTCGGCGCCAGCAACACTTCCTGGGGCATGTATCCGGGGCTGACCCACGGCGCCATGTCGGCGATCCATGCCCACGGTAGCGAAACACAAAAGCAAACCTACCTGACCCCGCTTACAGAAGGTCGCTGGACCGGCACCATGTGCCTGACTGAAGCGCATTGCGGCACCGATCTTGGCCTGATCAAGACCCGTGCCGTGCCCCAGGCGGATGGCAGCTATGCGATCAGCGGCAGCAAGATCTTCATCTCTGCCGGTGATCACGACATGAGCGAGAACATCGTCCATCTGGTGCTGGCCAAGCTGCCCGATGCCCCGGCTGGAACCAAGGGCATCTCGCTGTTTATCGTGCCGAAATTTCTGCCCAACGCGGAAGGTCATGCCGGTGCACGCAATGCGGTGAGTTGCGGCTCGATCGAGCACAAGATGGGGATCAAGGCCTCCGCCACCTGCGTGATCAACTTCGACAGTGCCAGCGGCTACCTGATTGGCGAGGCCAACAAGGGCCTCAACTGCATGTTCACCATGATGAATCATGCACGCCTGGGCACTGGCATGCAGGGGCTGTGTCTCGGCGAAGCCAGTTTCCAGGGTGCCCTCAAATATGCCAACGAGCGCCTGCAAATGCGCGCCCTGAGCGGGCCGAAGGCGCCGGAAAAGGCGGCTGATCCAATCATCGTCCACCCCGACGTGCGGCGCATGCTGCTGACCATGAAGGCGTTTAACGAGGGCAACCGCGCCCTGGCCTATTTCACTGCACAACTGCTTGATCAGGCGCATCGTAGCGACAGCGCCGAACAGCGTGACGAAGCGGAAAATCTGCTCGCCTTCCTCACCCCTATCTGCAAAGCCTTCATGACCGAGACCGGCCTGGAGGTGACCAATCAGGGCATGCAGGTGTTGGGCGGTCACGGCTATATTCGCGAATGGGGCATGGAGCAGTTAGTGCGCGATTGCCGCATTGCCCTGATCTATGAAGGCACCAACGGCATCCAGGCCCTCGACTTGCTCGGGCGCAAGGTGCTCGGCAGTCAGGGCAAGCTGCTACGCGGCTTCAGCAAGATCGTGCATAAATTCTGCGAGGCGCAGGTCGAGCACCCGCAGCTCAAGGAGCATGTCGCCCAGCTGGCCGTATTGAACAAGCAGTGGGGTGAGCTGACGCAGAAGATCGGCATGGCGGCGCTGCAGAACCCCGACGAGGTCGGTGCGGCGTCCATGGATTACCTGATGTACTCCGGCTACGTCACGCTGGCCTACTTCTGGTTGCGCATGGCTGTGGTCGCGCAACAGCAGCTTGAAGCAGGTGCCGGCGAGGCGGCGTTCTATCAGGCCAAGCTGGCTACTTGTGCGTTCTACTTCAAGCGGTTGCTACCGCGTACCGCTGCTCACCTGGCTGCGGCCGAGGCGGGCAGTGAGTGCATGATGAGCCTGCCAGCCGAGCACTTCGGTCTCTGACCGGCGTTTGAGGCGCTGCAGAGCCCCGCCTGTTGGCGGGGTTTTGCCATCTGGATTTTGATCGCCGCACAAGACTTGATGGTCACAACACGACCCTATGTGTCTGAAAAGTTGCTCGGTTAAACTCCCAAGCCTGATTTAACCCTGTTGCTTCGTTCGAGGATTTGCCATGGCTGACTACAAAGCTCCCCTGCGCGACATGCGCTTCGTGCTCAACGAAGTGTTTGAGGTTTCCACGCTGTGGGCCCAGCTGCCTGCCTTGGCTGAGGTGGTGGATGAAGACACTGCCAGCGCCATTCTCGAAGAGGCCGGCAAGGTCATGGCGGGCAGCATTGCGCCGCTCAATCGTAGCGGCGACGAAGAAGGCTGTACCTGGGACAACGGCGCGGTGAAAACGCCGGCCGGCTTCCCTGAGGCTTATCAAACCTACGCCGACGGTGGCTGGGTAGGCGTTGGTGGCGACCCGCAGTTTGGCGGCATGGGCATGCCCAAGGCGATCTCCGCGCAAGTGGAAGAAATGGTCAACTCGGCCAACCTGTCATTTGGCCTGTACCCGATGCTGACCGCCGGTGCCTGCCTGTCGATCAACGCCCACGCCAGCGAAGAGTTGAAAGAGAAATACCTGCCGAACATGTACTCCGGCGTTTGGGCTGGCTCCATGTGCCTGACCGAGCCGCACGCCGGCACCGACCTGGGCATCATCCGCACCAAGGCCGAGCCTCAGGCTGATGGTAGCTTCAAGGTCTCCGGTACCAAGATCTTTATCACCGGCGGTGAACACGACCTGACCGAGAACATCATCCACCTGGTACTGGCCAAACTGCCGGACGCCCCAGCGGGCCCGAAAGGCATCTCGCTGTTCCTGGTACCGAAGTTCATGGTTAACGCCGATGGCTCCCTGGGCGAGCAGAATGCGCTGTCCTGCGGTTCCATCGAACACAAGATGGGCATCAAGGCCTCGGCCACCTGCGTGATGAACTTCGACGGCGCCACCGGCTGGATTGTCGATGCGCCGAACAAGGGCCTCGCCGCCATGTTCACCATGATGAACTACGAGCGCCTGGGCGTTGGTATCCAGGGCTTGGCCCTGGGCGAACGCAGCTACCAGAATGCCGTCGAGTATGCTCGCGACCGCATCCAGAGCCGCGCGCCGACCGGCCCGGTAGCCAAGGATAAAGCCGCCGACCCGATCATCGTGCACCCGGACGTGCGACGCATGCTGCTGACCATGAAGTCCCTGAACGAAGGCGGCCGTGCGTTCTCCAGCTACGTCGCCATGCAACTGGACACCGCCAAGTTCAGCGAAGACGCGGTAGTGCGCAAGCGCGCGGAAGAGCTGGTTGCCTTGCTGACCCCGGTGGCCAAGGCCTTCCTCACCGACATGGCGTTGGAAACCACCGTACATGGCCAGCAGATCTTCGGCGGCCACGGCTTTATCCGTGAGTGGGGCCAGGAGCAGCTGATCCGCGACTGCCGCATCACCCAGATCTACGAAGGCACCAACGGCATCCAGGCCCTCGACCTGGTCGGGCGTAAAGTGGTCGGCAGCGGCGGTGCGTTCTACAAGCACTTCGCGGAAGAGATCAAGGCCTTCACCGACAGTGCCGACGCCTCGCTGGCCGAGTTCGTCAACCCGCTGAAAGACGCCATCGCCAACCTGGAACTGATGACCAGCGACCTGCTGGAGCGCGCCAAGGCCAACCCGAACGAAGTGGGTGCTGCCTCGGTCGAGTACCTGCACGTGTTCGGTTACACCGCCTACGCCTACATGTGGGCGCTGATGGCCCGGGCTGCGCTGGCCAAGCAGGATCAGGACGATTTCTACGTCAGCAAGCTGGGCACCGCACGCTTCTTCTTCGCCCGTATCCTGCCGCGCATCCACTCCCTGACCGCCTCGGTCAAGGCTGGCAGCGAAAGCCTGTACCTGCTGGATGCGGCGCAGTTCTAACGCGCACACCCGGTAACGCAAAAGCCCCGATCCATGATCGGGGCTTTTTGATTATGTAAGGGCGCTGGCGATAATTGCCCGTTATAGGCGGCGCTGCCGAACTCATTCCCGCGCGCAAACGCATGGCCAATAAAGCTCTGCGCTTAAGGAAAAACGCCGCTTCACCCTGAATGGGGAAGCGGCGTTTTGCATGGTGCGCCAGGCTAGCCGTTGGCTTCAGTTTTCAATGGCGGTGTATCGACCGCTTCTGGTGGCGTCGAACCCTCTTGCAATGGGCGTTCGCGTCGCCATTGCAAGGCAATCAGGATCAGGGTCGGGATGCCCAGCAAGGCAGTAATCAGGAAGAATTCGGCATAACCGTATTTCTCCACCATTACTCCGGAGTAGCCACCGATCAGTCGCGGCAGCAGAAGCATGATCGAGCTGAGGAGCGCGTACTGGGTGGCCGAGAACTGCAGGTTGGTCAGACTCGACAGGTAGGCGACGAACGCCGCTGTGGCCAGGCCGGCGCTGAAGTTGTCGGCGGAAATGGTGACGATCAACATCTGCAGGTCGGCGCCCATGCCGGCGAGCATGAGAAACAGCAGGTTGGTGGCGGCCGATGCCACGCCACCGATGAACAGGATCGGCATAATACCGAAGCGCACGATTAACAAACCGCCAAAACCAGCCCCGAGAAGAGTCATGACCAGGCCGAACAGCTTGCTGACGCTGGCGATCTGGTCCTTGGTAAAGCCCTGGTCGATGTAGAACACGTTGGCCATCACGCCCATTACGGTGTCCGACATGCGGTAGGTGGCGATCAGCCCGAGCAGCAGGAAGGCCTGCCAGCGGTAGCGGACGATAAAGTCGTTGATCGGCGTCAGTACCGGCGCCAGCCCGCGGCGGCCCATGGTCGACAGGCACAGGGTGGTGAGAATGCTGTACAGCAGGGCGCGCAGGAAGGCGCGGTCTTCGAGGAGCAGATTGAGCAGGCTGATTTCACCGCGCACCAGGCTGGCGAAATCGGTGTAATAAAACTGGGTGAACATCGCCGGCACCGAGACCAGCAGCACGATCAGTACCAGCACTGAGGCGATCTGATGGCTGAAACCATAGCGCGCGGCCGCCAGTTGGGTTTGCAGCGGCACTGCCGGTTCGCGCATCCACAGGCTGGTGATCAGGCCCGGCAACATCAGTAAGGCGAACATCAGGTAGGTGCCGGCCCAGGCGCTGTGCTGGTAAAGCTGCACGGTAGAACCAAAACCTTCAGCGAAGTACAAGGCGCCCGCGGTGGCCAGCAAGGCCGCGACCCGGTAGCCGGCCATGTAGCTGGCGGCCAGGGCCGCCTGGCGGGTGTCCTCGACGATTTCCAGGCGGTAGGCATCGATGGCGATGTCCTGAGTGGCAGAGGCAAAGGCCACCAGCACCGCCAGGGAGATCAGCCAGGTCAGTTTGGTCTGTGGGTCACACAGCGCCATACCGGCCAGGCCGATGGCAATCAGCACCTGGGACAGGACCAGCCAGGAACGGCGCCTGCCGAGCCTGCCGAGCAGCGGCAGGCGCCACTGATCAAGCAGTGGCGACCAGACCCATTTGAAGGCATAAGCCAAGCCGATCAGGCTGGCAAAACCAATGGTTTCACGCGCCACGCCTGCTTCGCGCAACCACACCGAGAGCGTGGAGAACACCAGCATATAGGGTAGGCCGGCGGCGAACCCGAGGAGCAACAGCACCAGCGTGGAGGGGCTGGAATAGGCGGCTATGGCTTCGCGCCAGCTTTTACGGGGCATTGAGCGGGTATCTGTCTGCTGAGAATGAATGAAAGGCCGCACTCTAACCGCTGTGCTCCACTGGACGCCAGCCGTGCCGTCGGATATCCACGCGGTCGTTGACCACGAGCACACCTTCGATACGCAAGCGCGCTCGTTGTTCTGCGCCGGCAATACTGCCCGCCGGCAGGCTCAGGCGACCACTGGCGGCGATCACCCGATGCCAGGGAAGCGTCGAGCCTTGCGGCAACTGGCTGAGGCTGCGTCCGACCCAGCGCGCTGCACGGCCCAGGCCCGCGAGCGCTGCGAGTTGACCATAGCTGACTACCTGGCCCGACGGAACGTGCGCAAGCGCCATATAAAGTGCCTCGCGCCGTGCTTCCTGGCTTGCCGCTGCCAGGGGGGACGCGGCATGCTTGCTTCCCCCATCCTGACCTGTTGGTTGTTGACCGATCATGCTGCTGCGTACCCTGCTGTTATCTGCATTCGTTGGTTTGGTCATGCCGGTGTCGGCGGACACGGTCTGGCTGAGTAATGGCGACCGACTAAGTGGCGAAATCCTGCTGCTCGATGGCGGCAAGCTGGCGTTGAAAACCCGCTATGCCGGCCAAGTGCTGATTGATTGGAAGGATATCGATACCTTGCGTTCGGACAAACCCCTGTTGCTGCGCCGCCAGGGGTTGGACAGCGAACACAGCAAACAGTTGGCTGCGGCTGGCAAAGGCATGGTGCGGGTCATCAATGCGACGACCCAGACCGTGCCGCTGGCCAGTATTACCCGTATGGTCCCGCCGCGACCGGTGCTGCAGGATCGACTCTGGGAGGGCAATCTCGACGCCAAGCTGGACATGGAGCGCAAAGCGGATGACTCCGATGAGTGGAAGCTCAAGGGCAACACCCGGCTCGAACATGGGCGCTGGCGTCATGTCCTCACCGGCGATCTGGAGTACGAGACCAAGAACGGCACCAAGGTCGACGATAACTGGGCGTTGGAGTATGACCTTGACCGCTTTCTCACCGAACATTGGTTCTGGCGGGTTGGCGGCCAGCAGCAGGAAGACCAATTCGAGTTCGTCAGGCGCCAGCGCATCGTCGGCACCGGGCCCGGCTACCGTTTTTGGGACAACGAGTTAGGCCGCTTCGACCTGATCGGCCAGTTCAATCGTGTTCACTTCGAAACGACTACCCGCACTCTGGACTTCGACACCTTCTCCCTGGAATGGGATTACAAGCGTCTGCTGTGGGGCACCCGCCTGGAGTTTTATAGCAACGCCGAACTGCAGATCCCTGAAATCGCTGAAATCGACTATGTACTCGACAGCGAGATCGGTCTGCGCTATCGGCTCAACAGCTGGGCGCGTTTGTCGCTGCTCTACGAACTGGATCAAATTCGTGGCCTTGGGGGCACCTCATCCGAGCGTCATTATCTGCTGGGCGTGGGGGTCGGTTGGTAAGGCTGCGCCGGCATGGCGCCGGTCGTTTAGCCTGAACTCCGATAAAATCCGACGGTCAGTGCTTGTTCAGTGCTTGGGCTTGCGCATAATGCCCAGCTTTTATTCAATCAGAGCTATCCACGCCTACCTATGACTTCCAAAACCTTGTTATGCCTGGCGCTCTCGGTAGCCGCCAGCCCCCTGTTGGCCGATACCGTGTGGTTGAAAAATGGTGATCGGCTGACCGGTACCATCAAATTCTTCGAAGGGAAAAAGCTGCTTCTGGAAACCGATTACGGTGGCTCCATTGCGCTGGATTGGAAGAAAGTTGCGACCCTTGAAAGCGACCAGGAGTTGCTGGTCAAGGAAGGTAAGGTTACCGGGGAGCGGGCCAAGGCCCTGTTGGCCGCCGAGCAGGGCAAGGTCACCCTGGCCAATGGTGACGGACCGAGAACCATCGAGCTGGCAAGCATCGAGCGGATCATGAAGCCCAAGCCGCTGGTCGAGGACCTGACCTGGAAGGGTAACGTCGATGTGGCGATGGACTACAAGCGTGGTGAGCGTGACACCGACGATTATGACCTCGACCTGAAAACCCAGGCTCGGCATGGCCTGTGGCGACACAACGCAGAAGCCTCTTACGACCGCGAGTTTCAGAGCGACGTGGTTACGACCGATAACTGGAGTGCCGAATACGCCCTCGACCGCTTTCTCGACGAGCACTGGTTCTGGCAGGGGCGCCTCGAGTACAAGCGCGATCAGATCGAGGAGCTGGCCCGTCAGCGTACCGTCGGTACCGGTCCTGGTTACCAGTTCTGGGACAACGAGTTAGGCGCATTCTCGGTGGCCGGCCTGCTCAACCGCACCGACTACGAGTATGCCAATGGCGAAAAAGATAACTTCTACGCCGTGAGCATGAAGTGGGACTACAACCGCTATCTGGTCGGCAAGAGCTTCGAGCTGTTCAGCAGCGGCGAGGTCGGCAAGCCGCTGGCCAATGTTGCCGATTACACCCTGGATGCCGCGGTGGGCCTGCGCTACAAGGTCACCGACTGGGCTTCGTTGAACATGAAGGCCGAGAAAGACCTGGTCAGTGGCTCGGAAGGCGAGCTGGACGAGACCCGCTACAGCCTGGGCTTTGGCATCGGCTGGTAAGCCGTTCTCGGCCAGCGTCAATCGCACTGAGCACGCCCCGTGCCATGCCCTGCAATGCCGCTCACTTCAAGCAAGTGAGCGGCATTTTTCCAGGTGATGTATCAATTCAGTGTTTCGTACAGGCCCAAGTAGCGCAACGGCAGCGCCGTTATGCGCCAGCTGTCTGGTACGGCAATCTGGCCGCTGCCTGGTCCCACCGCCGGGTCAGTCGGCGATCAATTGATCGACCAGGGCCGGGTCGTCGATAAAACGATTGCGGGTGCCCTGCAGGCTTCCGATCTTGTCGTTGCGCGCATTCTCTTCGGCATCCGGCGGATCCATCTGGTGCCAGCGTTTGTACATGCTCGCCTGACCGACGATGGGCAGGCCGTATTCAATGTGCATATAGAAGATCGCCCGGGCGATATTGCCCTTGGCGGCGTCGCGCGGCTCCAGCAGTTTGAAACTGCTTTTGAGGTCGCAGCCTATGTCGGCGAACGCACTCTGGCCGTCCGCGCCCAGTTCGCCGAACTGGGCGTTGCGCCGCGCCTGCTCAACGCTGTTCAACGCCGGATAGAGGTTATGCAGGTCGGCGGCCATATAGGCATAGCCCGGGTTCATGATGTTGCATTGGCGATCGGTGCTGCAGCGCAGGGCGCTTTTCAACTGCTTGCTGCTGTAGATCGGACTGGCGCTGAGCAGTCCGCCACCACTGGCTCCAGTGAAGGCCTTGGCACAGTACAGCGAAGTGCCGCCGGCGCCGTATAGCTCAGTCCAGAACAAGTGCTCGCTGACTTTCTGATCGGTAATCTCGCTCTGACCATTGGCCAGGACTGGCAGGCTGAAACCGAGCGCCAAGCAACCGAGGGCGATAATTACTGCGCGCATGATAAGGCCCCGCTGACCGCCGTGTTCGGGGTCTGTTGTTTTTGTAGTCGACGTCACATCATAACGCCACGAGAGTAACTGGGTTGGCAACATGTAAGCTTTAGCTTACAGGGCGTGCTGCAGATCGCCACTACTGCGATCGGCGCAGGAGGGCTAATCTTATTGGCATGGACGTAGCGCAGGAAGCGCAGAGTAACCAAAAGGGACACGCTGGATAGCCGCCAGGATGGTGCGCGCAACACGGATGTCAGTACACAGTCTGCAAAGGCCCCGTACCAGCGGGGTTTTCTTTTTTTGGGCGCTCGCCCGCTGCAATCTCCCCACTACGTGCCTTCTCAACCCGACGGGTTACCTCGCCACCATGCTTGCGCTGAACAGCAGCCTGGCCTGCACAGTCGAGCTTTTGTAGGGTTGATTAACCCGCTCAAGGAGAACGCCCGTGGGCCTGATCCGTATCCTGAGCGCATCCTCTTGCCGCCGCTCGGCGTGTTTCTGCAATGGTGCCTTCTGGCTGAACCTCCTGCAGACCCTGCTCGGCTACATCCCCGGAATCGTCCATGCGGTGCAGGTCATCGCCAAGCGCTGAGTTTGTTTTCGGCGCAGCCCACACAGCAAAAAGCCGCGCAGTGCGCGGCTTTAAAGGTGGTGGGCCCACACGGACTCGAACCGTGGACCAAAGGATTATGAGTCCTCTGCTCTAACCAACTGAGCTATGGGCCCCAGAAGCCGGCGGATTATACCGGTGCTTGCTCTGTAGTGCCAACCGAACGCGTGGGTCGAGGCGGATTATGGGCTGCGCTGGAGCTGTCTGCGCTCGGCTCGCGGCCTCCGGTGTTGAGGTGCAGCTTCCGGGTCTTGGTTTTTATGCCTTTGGCGATCGCCAGGAGTTGCGTGCCGCGGCCAGCAGAAGGGTGGCGCGGGCGGTGATGGTTGGTGCGTGGGGCTCGGCTAGGCAGATAGCAAAACCCCCGGTTTGGGCCGGGGGTTTGCTGTTACTCGTCGAGGAAGGAGCGTAGATGCTCGCTTCGCGTCGGATGACGCAGCTTGCGTAGCGCCTTGGCTTCGATCTGACGAATCCGCTCGCGGGTTACATCGAACTGTTTGCCGACTTCCTCGAGGGTGTGGTCGGTGTTCATGTCGATGCCGAAACGCATGCGCAGTACCTTGGCTTCACGCGCGGTGAGGCCGGAGAGTACTTCGCGGGTGGCTTCCTTGAGGCTTTCCACGGTCGCCACGTCGATCGGCGATTGCATGGTGGAGTCTTCAATGAAGTCGCCCAGGTGCGAATCTTCGTCGTCACCGATCGGGGTTTCCATGGAGATCGGCTCTTTGGCGATCTTCAATACCTTGCGGATTTTGTCCTCGGGCATTTCCATGCGTTCACCCAGCTCTTCCGGGGTCGGTTCGCGACCCATCTCCTGCAACATCTGCCGGGAGATACGGTTGAGCTTGTTGATCGTCTCGATCATGTGCACCGGAATACGAATGGTGCGGGCCTGGTCGGCAATCGAGCGAGTGATCGCCTGACGGATCCACCAGGTGGCATAGGTCGAGAATTTGTAGCCGCGACGGTATTCGAACTTGTCCACCGCCTTCATCAGGCCGATGTTGCCTTCCTGGATCAGGTCGAGGAATTGCAGGCCGCGGTTGGTGTACTTTTTGGCAATCGAGATCACCAGACGCAGGTTGGCTTCAACCATCTCTTTCTTCGCGCGGCGGGCCTTGGCCTCGCCGATCGACATGCGACGGTTGATGTCCTTGATCTCGGCCAGCGTCAGGTCGCATTCGGCTTGCAGGGCAACCAGCTTCTGCTGGCAGCGCTGGATGTCGACTTGCAGACCGCCGATGGCTTCAGCGTACTTGGCTTTGCCCTTGGCCAGTTGCTCAGACCAGGTTGCGTCGACTTCATTGCCTGGGAACAAGCGCAGGAAGTCAGCGCGC
This sequence comes from Pseudomonas sp., assembly GCA_030656145.1. Lineage (GTDB taxonomy): Bacteria > Pseudomonadota > Gammaproteobacteria > Pseudomonadales > Pseudomonadaceae > Aquipseudomonas. The sequence goes on along the minus strand of JAUSOF010000042.1, from coordinate 56,659 downwards.
GGCATGCGTGCATCACGTACGCAGAGTTGCATGATGGCGCGTTCTTGAGCGCGCAAGCGCTCAAGGGCGCCACGTACACGAACCACCAGCGCTTCATACTGCTTGGGCACCAGCTTGATTGGCATGAACAGCTCGGCCAGCGCTTTCAGCTCGGCGATGCCTTGCTTGCTGCTACGACCATGCTTCTTCAGCGTCGCCTTGGCGATCTCCATTTGCTCGGAGATGGCCGTGAAGCGGCGCAGAGCCTCTTCTGGGTCGGGACCGCCGTCGCCTTCTTCTTCCTCTTCGGCGTCGCTATCGTCCTCTTCCTTGTCGTCAGCGGCATCGGCGGCAGTGCCGTCGGTGACCGGTACCGGCGCGGCGGCTTCGGCAGGGACACTGCCGTCGTCCGGGTCGATGTAGCCATTGAAGACTTCAACCAGGCGACCACCTTCGGTGGTGACGCGGGTGTATTCGGCGAGGATGCTGTCGACTGTGCCTGGGAAGTGGGCAATAGCGCCCATGACTTCACGGATACCCTCTTCGATACGTTTGGCGATTTCGATTTCGCCTTCACGTGTGAGGAGTTCCACGGTGCCCATTTCGCGCATGTACATGCGCACTGGGTCCGTAGTCCGGCCAATGTCGGTCTCGACCGCTGCCAACGCGGCGGCTGCTTCTTCCGCAGCCGCTTCGTCGGTATCGGCGTCGGCCAGCATAAGAGAATCCTTATCTGGCGCAACCTCGAATACGTTGATCCCCATGTCGTTAATCATGCGGATGATGTCTTCCACCTGCTCCGGATCTGAAATATCTTCCGGCAGGTGGTCGTTGACCTCCGCGTAAGTCAGGTAGCCCTGCTCACGACCAAGGGTGATCAACTCTTTGATACGAGACTGCTGTTGCGCTTTTCCGGACATAACACCCTATCCATTGAAGGTCTTGGCGGGCTAAAAACAAGCCGCGGATTATACCCGAATAAGACCCCTATGCGCCAGTTGGGCTCGGGATTACCGGTGATGCATTACGGCTTAGCAGGTTGCGCAGTTGGTTTTTTTCCTCTGCGCTCAACTCACTTTGACGGGCTTTGTTGATCAAATGTTCCAGGCTGCGCTCGCGCTGGCGAGCCACTAGGCTAGTTATAGTGTCGAAAAACTGTTGTTCAAGGTTGTCGGCTGAAATCAGCCATTCCTTTTCCGCCAGGGCCCGTAGCAGGCGGCCCTGCTCGGTGCCGTGCCAGCGCGCGATCAGTTGCAGGGCGCGCAGTTTCGGGTTTTTTTGCAGGGCGCCGAGCAGGGCTACCAGCAGCTGTGCGTAAGTGTCGTCTTCAGCGGCGAAGTGGCTGACGTCTTCAACATTCTGTGCCAGTTCGGGGTGATGCAGCAGGGTGCGCAAGGCGCTCAAGTGCGGCGATTCGACGCTGACAGCAGTGCGGGGTGCGCGTGGAGTGAAGTCGCCGCGGCCCTTTTTGCTCCATTTACTGCCTTCTTTCTTCCAGTCGCCCTTGCCTTTATTGCGCTCGAAACCCGTTGTCGGGCTGGGGTTTTCATATTCATTGTGGCTGGGGGCGGTGTCGTAATAGGCGCTGTCGGGTATTTCGCCGTGGTCCGGGTAGTAGTCGCCGGGTGCTGCGCCAGTGCTGGGTTGGGCGCTGCTTTTGGCGGTCGGCGCCATCTGGCTCAAGGCTTCGCCGCTGAGCCCGGTAATTTCGGTCAGGCGCTGGCGCATCAGGGTGCGCAGGTTGTTGCCGGGGATCTTGTCGATCAGCGGGGCCGCCAGGGTCACCAGGTGGGCTTTGCCTTCGAGTGAGCGTGGGTCGGCTTCGGCGCTGAGTTGCTGGAAGAAGTAATCAGCCAGGGGTTGTGCGTGCTGGTTGATGCGCGCGCGGAAGGCGTCGGTGCCTTCGCTGCGTACCAGGGTGTCCGGGTCTTCGCCGTCAGGCAGGAACAGGAAGCGCGCACGTCGGCCGTCCTGCAGGCTTGGTAGTGTGGCCTCCAGGGCGCGCCAGGCGGCATTGCGCCCTGCGGCGTCGCCGTCGAAGCAGAATAAGACGCTCGGTACGACACGAAACAGGCGCTTGAGGTGCTCCTCGCTGGTGGCGGTACCGAGGGTGGCGACGGCGTTGCGCAGGCCTTGTTGGGCCAGGGCGATGACGTCCATGTAGCCCTCGACCACCATGATCTCGTCGAGGTCGCGGTTGTGCTTGCGTGCCTCGAACAGGCCGTAAAGTTCCTGGCCCTTGTGGAATACCGGGGTTTCCGGGGAGTTCAGGTATTTGGGCTTGTCATCGCCCAGCACGCGTCCGCCGAAAGCGATCACCCGGCCGCGGCTGTCGCGGATGGGGAACATGATGCGGTCGCGGAAGCGATCGTAGCGCTTGCCGCTCTCGGCGTTTTCTACCAGGAGGCCCGCATCGATCATGGCTTTTTGTTGCAGGCTGTCGCTGGCAAGGTGTTTGTGCAGGTTGTCCCAGCCGGGAGGGGCAAAGCCCATGCTGAAGTCGCGGGCGATTTCCCCGGACAGGCCGCGGCCTTTGAGGTAGTCCACGGCGGCTTTGCGCTGCGGATGGCTCTTCAGGGCTTGGCGATAGAAGTCTGCTGCGGCGGTCAGTAGCGGGTAGAGCGGTGAGTCGGTCGGTTGGCGTGGCTTGCTGTTGCGTGCGCCTTCCTCGCGAGGTATGTCCATGCCGGCGCGCTTGGCCAGGTCCTCGACTGCCTGGGGGAAATCCAGTTGGTCGTGGTCCATGATAAACCCTAGGGCGTTGCCGCCCGCGCCGCAGCCGAAGCAGTAATAAAACTGTTTATCCGGGCTGACGCTGAAAGAGGGTGTTTTTTCTTTGTGGAAGGGGCAGCAGGCGGTGTAATTCTTGCCGGCTTTTTTCAGCTGAATGCGCGAGGCGACCACGTCGACAATATCGGTGCGGTTGAGCAAGTCATCGATAAAAGACTGTGGGATCAGGCCAGCCATGGGCGCTCAGGATGCTGCCGTGCGAGGCAGTCGGGCAAATATTACGGAAACTAAAAGACCCCGCATCACTCATGAGTGGTGCGGAGTCCGAAAGCGAAGCCCGGCCGAAGTCGGGCATTCAGGCGTTGCGCTTGTACGTATTAGTACAGACGAACGCTGCGGCGCTGTTCGCGCTGTACTTTCTTGGCGTGACGCTTAACAGCGGCTGCTGCTTTACGCTTACGCTCGGAAGTCGGCTTTTCATAGAATTCACGGCTGCGAACTTCGGCCAGAACACCGGCCTTTTCACAGGAGCGCTTGAAGCGACGCAGAGCTACGTCGAAGGGTTCGTTCTCTTTAACTTTGACGGCTGGCATCCAGGGCGTACCTTCTTTATTACCGGGGGGTGTCGTACTCCTGGCAAATGGCGCTGGAGAACGTACGTTTTAAGGGTTGCGGATGTTACCCCCTCATCGCGAGGAATGCAAAGCCTCTGATCGAAAAGGACTGGTCTGAGTCCGCCAGCGCCGATTATCATGCGCCCCTTCTGGCGTTTAGCCCCTCGATATCAAGGCGTTGCCCATGCTGGTACTGGGATTGGAAACTTCATGCGATGAGACCGGTGTCGCGCTCTATCACAGCGAGCGCGGCCTGCTGGCCGATGCCTTGTTCAGTCAGATCGAGCAGCACCGCGTTTACGGCGGGGTAGTGCCTGAGCTGGCCTCGCGTGATCACGTCAAACGCATGCTGCCGTTGATCCGCGAGGTATTGGCCGAGGCTAAATGCACGCAAGGCGATATCGAAGCGATTGCTTATACCGCAGGGCCAGGGCTGGTCGGCGCGCTGTTGGTGGGGGCGTCTTGTGCCCAGGCGCTGGCTTTTGCCTGGGGCATTCCGGCGCTTGGCGTGCACCATATGGAAGGTCACCTCCTGGCGCCGATGCTGGAAGAAAATCCGCCGGCTTTTCCGTTCGTCGCTTTGTTGGTGTCCGGTGGTCATACCCAGCTGGTGAGGGTCGACGGCATCGGTCGCTATCAATTGCTTGGCGAGTCGCTCGACGATGCCGCCGGGGAAGCTTTCGACAAGACCGCCAAGATGATGGGCCTGCAATATCCGGGCGGGCCGGAAATCGCGCGGCGCGCTGAGCAAGGCACGCCAGGGCGCTTTACTTTTCCGCGACCAATGACTGACCGGCCGGGGCTGGATTTCAGCTTTAGCGGTTTGAAGACGTTTACCCTCAATACCTGGCAGCAGTGCCGCGCCGCTGGCGACGACGGCGAACAAACCCGCTGTGACGTCGCCCTGGCGTTCCAGCAGGCGGTGGTCGAGACCCTGACCATCAAGTGCCGTCGCGCGCTCAAGCAGACTGGCCTGCGCTCTCTGGTGATCGCAGGCGGGGTGAGCGCGAACAAGGCATTGCGTTTGAGGCTGGAGGAAATGCTGGCCGAGTTCAACGGGCAGGTGTTCTATGCCCGCCCGGCATTCTGCACCGACAACGGCGCGATGATTGCCTATGCCGGTTGTCAGCGCCTCAAGGCGGGCCAGCATGAAGAACTGAACATCAAGGTGCAGGCGCGTTGGCCGATGGAGGCATTGCCGCCGCTCTAGTCGAAAGCCATAAGCCATAAGAGGGGGCGCCCCGCCTTCGACTTAGCGCTGTCGCGCAGCAAACTCTGTAGGAACCAGCTTGCTGGCGATGCTTTTGACCTGCAAAGATCGCCAGCAAGCTGGCTCCTACAAGGCTTTGGAATATTTATTTTTTAAATATAAAACAACGAGTTATTTTTTTTTATAAGGACGGGCGCGCCGCCGTCGAGCCCACCTGTGGCTTGCAGTGGCTACTCAAAAATGCCGTTCTTGGCCGTCGAATAGATCGCGTAGATTACTGCGGTGCCGCCAGACGATCAGGCCGGTTACGACGCTCATGGGGAGCAGCGCTTCAGGTTGCTGCCAGGCCAGCAACGGTAAGCTGATTGGGGTGGCGATCAGTGCGGCCAGTGAGCTGGTGCGAGTCAGGTTGAAGCTCAGTAGCCAGGCGCAGATGGCCAATAGTGCGGCTGGTGGGTAAAGCCCCAGCAGCATGCCGGCCGCCGTGGCGACGCCTTTGCCGCCACGGAAACGAAAATACAGCGGGTAGAGGTGGCCCATGACGGCGGCTAGGCCCAGCCAGGCTTGCTGTTGCATGCTGAGGCCGAGCAGGGCGCCGGCCAGAACCGGTAGCAGGCCTTTAAGCAGGTCGCCAAGCAGGGTCAGAATGGCCAGGCGTTTACCGGCAACCCGCAGCATATTGGTAGCGCCAGGGTTGCCTGAGCCACTGATGCGCGGATCCGGCCCACCCGCCTTGCGGCTGAGCAGGATGGCGAAAGACAGTGAGCCGAGCAGGTAGGCGAGGATCGCCAGTAGCCAAAACATGGTAGCCATTCCACGCTGAGGGAGTGGCGAGATTCTAGCAGGCGGTTGAAAACGGTAGCGAGCGCAGGCTATGCCTCGGCTGTATTACTTTTATGGCGCGCTGGGCTAGCCTGGCACGTCGAAAGCGTGGCGTGCGCGTCGCAAATGAGCATTTAAACCTGATTTCAACGCCGTATAGTCATACCCGGTAGTTGTCACTTGGCCAGCCAGCGATATGCTGCGGGGTCAGCATGTTGTGGAGAAAGGGTTTGGACACAGTTTTTATTGAAGGCCTGGAAGTCGATACCGTCATCGGCGCCTACGACTGGGAGCGCAGCATTCGTCAGTGCTTGCGCCTGGATTTGTGCCTGGGCTGGGACAACCGTCCTGCTGCCGCTGGTGATGACCTGGGCAAGGCGCTCGATTATGCGGCGGTGTCGGCGCGTGTTCAGGCTTTCGCCAGCGACGCGCAGTTCATTCTGGTTGAGACGTTTGCCGAGCGGCTGGCCGAGGTGTTGATGAATGAGTTTCAGATTCCCTGGCTGCGTCTGCGGCTGACCAAGCCTGGGGCGGTGCCGGCGGCGGTTGGCGGTGTTGGTGTGGAGATCGAGCGCGGATGTCGCTAACTCCCGTTGTGCTTGGCCTGGGCAGCAATATTGAGCGTGAGGCGCATTTGCAGGCCGGGCTCGATGCGCTGGCCACTGTGCTGCGTGACATGCGCTGCTCGCCAGTGTTCGAAAGCCAGGCGGTGGGCATCAAGAGCGGACCCTTTTTCAATCTGGTGGTGGCGGGCTATAGCGAGCTGCCGTTGGGTGAGTTTGATCGCCGGCTGAAATTCATCGAGGCGGATAATGGCCGTTATGCGCCCGAGCGCAAGGGCCTGCCGCTGGATATCGATGTGCTGCTGTATGGCGATCAGGTGGGTAATTTCGACGGGCTGGTGTTGCCGCGCGCAGAAATTCTGAAAAACGCCTTTGTGCTCTGGCCATTGGCGCTGCTGCTACCGGATCGCCTGCACCCGGCAGAGCAGCGCAGTTTTGCTGCGCTGTGGCGTGCGGCGCAGATCGAGCAGCAGCTCTGCCCCGTGCCATTCCAGTGGCGCGGCGTCGAACTGACTCCGAGCGAGTTGCTCCAGGCGTTTCCTAAACCAGCGTAGGGTGCACTGCGCGCATCAGTGGATCGCCGGGGCACACGCCTACGGCTGTGCCTTGTAGGCCTTGAGCGCCGTGAGACGCGCGCGCTTGAGCGCCTCGCCCAACTCGGGGCCTTGAAAACCCAGCTCCAGCAGCGGCTGTACCGCCACGGCGCGGGCGGCCTGCATGGCGCCGCGCAGGTAGGCTGCCTGCGGGTAGTCGCGTTGTTCCAATCCGTCCCGGCCGCGGGCATCCATCTCGCAGGCAGCAAGGAACGCTTCGAAGCGCTGCGGGCGGCGAAATACATCGAAGTGTTGCAGCAACTCCAGCAGGGTCGAGGCTTTCAGCTCCAGTGCGCGGTGGCCGTGGGTGTGGTATTCGCCGACCAGCAGGGCCAGCTCCTGGCAGTCTTTCGGTGCCTTGCTGCGTGCGTTGATTGCACGGATCAGCTTCAGTCCGCGCTGCTCGTGAGCGATATGCCGTGGCCAGTCAGCCACTGGCGTCAGGCCTTTGCCGACATCGTGCAGCAGGCAGGCCCAGCGTACCGCTAATGGTTGCTGGTGCTCGGTGCACTGGCGCAGGACGCTGAGCACGTGCAGGCCGGTATCGATTTCCGGGTGATGGGCGGGCGGTTGTGGCACGCCGAAGAGGACGTCGACTTCCGGCAGCAGCGCCTTGAGTGCGCCGCAGTCGCGCAGGACCTGGATAAACACATCGGGGCGCGGTTCGAGCAGGGCGCGGGAGATTTCCTTCCAGCTGCGCTCGGCGGTCAGCGCCGAGAGTTCGCCGGAGTCGCTCAGTTGTCGCATCAGTGCCAGAGTCTCAGGCGCCACGCGAAAGCCCAGTGGTGCATAGCGTGCGGCAAAGCGGGCGACCCGCAGCACGCGCAATGGGTCTTCGGCGAAGGCTGGGGAGACATGCCGTAGCAACCTGGCGTCGAGGTCACGTTGGCCGCCATAGGGGTCGATCAGGCGGCCCTGGTCGTCCTCGGCCATGGCATTGACGGTGAGGTCGCGGCGGATCAGGTCTTCTTCGAGGCTGACGTCCGGGCTGGCGTAGAAGGTGAAACCGCCATAGCCGCGCCCGCTCTTGCGCTCGGTTCGCGCCAGGGCGTACTCCTCGCTGGTCTGCGGGTGCAGGAACACCGGGAAGTCTGCGCCCACCGGGCGATAGCCCAGCGCCAACATCTGTTCGGCGCTGGCACCGACCACCACCCAGTCGACCTCTGTGACTTCGCGGCCGAGTAGGCGGTCGCGCACGGCACCGCCGACTTTGTAGATCTGCATGTCTGCTCCTCTGTAGGCGCCACAGCATAACGGCTGGAAGGCCTGAGCGACCATGCTTGACTGCATTTTGCGGCGTTCTGGTGGTAGGGGGCTTGTCCGCGACCGGATATGGCCTGGCCATGGATCGCGGCCAAGGCCGTTCATCAAACTACCCGTATGCCATTGATTTTATGGGTTATGACGTTCTTTGTAGGCGGGGCTTTAGCCGCGAAAGCTTGCACAGCACAGCTTCGCGGCTAAAGCCCCTCCTACAGGTACCCGCAAGCCGACAGACACCATTTCCTTCAGTTTGCTGCGCGAAAGCGCTTCGTCGAAGACGGCGGGCGAACTTCTACGGTGCGGTGGTGCTCAACAAATCGCTCCCTGATTGCATTCGGGCTACGTCCTGGACCCCGGCGTGCCTCAAGCACCGTTGCTCACGCCATCCCGGCTAATGGAGGTGTGGGCAGCGGTGCTTGATCAAAGTGGCGGAATGATCAGGTCGAGTCGGGGGTATTCACTGTCGTGGTCGCTGTCACTCTTGGGCGGTACGTGCAGGGTGTCGATCAATTTGTCGCCCTGCAGGGTCTCCAGGTGAATGTCGAATCCCCACAGGCGATGCAGGTGCTTGAGCACTTCGTCGGTGGAGTTGCCCAGCGGTTTGCGGTCGTGTTGCTGGTGGCGCAGGACCAGTGAGCGGTCGCCGCGTCGGTCGATACTCCAGATCTGGATGTTGGGCTCGCGATTGCCCAGGTTGTATTGGGCGGCCAGGGTTTCGCGGATGCTCTGGTAGCCAGGCTCGTCATGGATGGCCGGTACCAGCAGTTCATCCTTCTGGTCGTCATCGAGAATGCTGAACAGCTTGAGGTCACGGATTACCTTGGGTGACAGGTACTGCAGGATGAAACTCTCGTCCTTGAAGCTGCTCATGGCGAACTTGAGGGTTGTCAGCCAGTCGCTGCCGGCGATATCGGGGAACCAATGTTTGTCCTCGTCGGTGGGCTCTTCGCAGATCCGGCGGATGTCGCGGTACATGGCGAAGCCGAGGGTGTAGGGGTTGATGCCGCTGTAGTAGGGGCTGTCGAAGGGCGGCTGGTAGATCACGCTGGTATGCGACTGGAGGAACTCGATCATGAAGCCGTCGGTGACCAGGCCCTCGTCATACAGGTCGTTCATCAGGGTGTAGTGCCAGAAGCAGGCCCAGCCTTCGTTCATCACCTGGGTCTGGCGCTGAGGGTAGAAGTACTGGGCGATCTTGCGCACGATGCGGATTACTTCGCGCTGCCAGGGTTCGAGCAGCGGTGCGTGTTTCTCCAGGAAGTACAGGATGTTTTCCTGGGGTTCCGAGGGGAAACGTTTGTTGTCGTGGTCGCCGCGCTTGCCTGCGCCCTTGGGAATGGTGCGCCAGAGGTCGTTGATCTGCTTTTGCAGGTGCTCCTCGCGCTCCTTCTGTCGGCGCTGCTCCTCTTCGGCGGAGATCGGGTCGGGGCGCTTGTAGCGGTCGACGCCGTAATTCATCAGGGCATGGCAGGAGTCGAGCAAGTCTTCCACGGCGTCGATGCCGTGGCGCTCCTCGCATTGCATGATGTACTGCTTGGCGAACACCAGGTAGTCGACGATCGAGCTGGCATCGGTCCAGGTGCGGAACAGGTAGTTGCCCTTGAAGAAACTGTTGTGGCCGTAGCAGGCGTGAGCGATCACCAGTGCCTGCATGCACATGGTGTTTTCTTCCATCAGGTAGGCGATGCAGGGGTCGGAGTTGATCACGATTTCGTAGGCCAGACCCATCTGCCCGCGCTTGTAGTTTTTCTCGGTGCTGAGGAACTGCTTGCCGTAGGACCAGTGGTGATAACCCAGGGGCATGCCGACCGAGGCGTAGGCGTCCATCATCTGCTCAGCAGTGATGACTTCGATCTGGTTGGGGTAGGTGTCCAGCGCATAGCGTTCGGCGATGCGGCTGATTTCGCGGTCGTAGGCGCGAACCAGCTCGAAGGTCCATTCCGAGCCGGTGGAAATCGGTTGGCGTTTCTTCGCTGGTACGTTGCTGTCATACGCTGTCATGTCACAAGCCTCCGCTGGAACAGTTCGCGGAACACGGGGTAGATATCGCCTGCCGACACCAGTTGCTGCTGGGCGAAGGTGTCGTCAAAGGCTTCGCTGACCTGTTGGTACTCGAACCACAGCGCCTGATGCTCGCGCGGGGTGATCTCGACGTAGGTGAAGTACTGCATGAACGGCATGATCTGCTTGATCAATATATCCCGGCAGATCGGTGAGTCGTCATTCCAGTTGTCGCCATCCGACGCCTGGGCGCCATAGATATTCCACTCGTTGGAGGGGTAACGCTCGGCCATGATTTCCTGCATCAGTTTCAGTGCGCTGGAAACGATGGTGCCGCCGGTCTCGCGGGAGTAGAAGAACTCTTCCTCGTCGACCTCCTTGGCGCTGGTGTGGTGGCGGATGAATACCACATCGATCTTGTCGTAGTTACGCTTGAGAAACAGGTACAGCAAGATGAAAAAGCGTTTGGCAATGTCCTTGGTGGCCTGGGTCATGGAGCCGGAGACATCCATCAGACAGAACATCACCGCTTTCGAGCTGGGATTGGGCTGCTTGACCAGCAGGTTGTATTTGAGATCAAAGGTGTCGAGAAAGGGCACCCGCTTGATTCGGGCCTGGAGCCGGCCGACTTCTGCTTCAAGTGCCTGGATATCACTGAAGTTGTCCGGCTCTTCAGCCTTCAATCGCTCCAGCTCGAACTGTGTATCTTTCAGTTTGGTACGGCTGCTGCCGGACAGCGCGATACGCCGGGCATGGGCTGAGCGTAGCGTGCGTACGATGTTGATCCGCGATGGATTGCCCTCGTTGCTGATGCCGGCGCGCACGGTCTTGAAGGTATCGGCCCCGGTCAGGTGGCGCTTCACCAGGTTGGGTAGTTCAAGATCCTCGAACATGAAGTCGAGAAACTCTTCCTGGGTGATCTGGAAGACGAATTCATCCATGCCTTCGCCGCTATTGCTGGCCTTGCCGGCGCCGCGCCCACCGCCGCCACCTTGCGGACGTGGAATGTGCTCGCCGGTGGTGAATTCCCGGTTGCCCGGATGCACGACGGTCTGTTTGCCACCGCGGCCGTGATGAAATATCGGCTCGTCGATGTCGCGACCGGGGATGCTGATCTGTTCGCCATGCTCCATGTCGGTAATGGAGCGCCGGCTCACCGCCTCTTCGACGGCTTTCTTGATGTGGTCACGGTAGCGTCGCAAGAAGCGTTGACGGTTTACCGTGCTCTTGTTCTTGCCGTTCAGGCGTCGGTCGATCACATGGCTCATAGGGCCCCTCCGAGGAGCTGCAAGCCACAAGCTACGTGCTGCAAGTGCGACCCCGGCGTGCGGGCGCTGGTGCTTGCAGCCTGAAGCTTGCTGCTTATGGCTGCCTTACTGCGATTTACGAACCCGCAGATACCATTCGGACAGCAGGCGTACCTGCTTGTCGGTGTAGCCGCGCTCGACCATGCGAGTGACGAAGTCGTTGTGTTTCTGTTGATCCTCCTTGCTCGCCTTGGCGTTGAAACTGATGACTGGCAGCAGGTCCTCGGTATTGGAGAACATCTTTTTCTCGATCACTACGCGCAGTTTCTCGTAGCTGAGCCAGGTCGGGTTCTTGCCATTGTTGTTGGCCCGGGCACGCAGCACGAAGTTGACGATCTCGTTGCGGAAGTCCTTCGGATTACTGATCCCAGCCGGTTTCTCGATCTTCTCCAGCTCTTCGTTGAGCGCGACGCGGTTGAGGATTTCACCGGTTTCCGGATCGCGGTATTCCTGATCCTGAATCCAGAAGTCGGCGTACAGCACATAGCGGTCGAAGATGTTCTGCCCGTATTCGCTGTAGGACTCCAGGTAGGCGGTCTGGATTTCCTTGCCGATAAACTCGATATAGCGCGGCGCCAGGTATTCCTTGATGAAGCGCAGGTAACGCTCGCGGGTTTCGGCGGGGAACTGCTCCTGTTCGATCTGCTGCTCCAGCACATACAGCAGGTGCACCGGGTTGGCGGCAATCTCGTGGGGGTCGAAATTGAATACCTTGGACAGAATCTTGAAGGCGAAACGCGTCGACAGGCCGTTCATGCCTTCGTCGACACCTGCGCTGTCGCGGTATTCCTGGATCGACTTGGCCTTGGGGTCGGTGTCCTTGAGGTTTTCGCCGTCATAGACGCGCATCTTCGAGTAGATGTTCGAATTGTCCGGTTCCTTCAGGCGACTCAGCACCGAGAATTGGGCGAGCATCTTCAGGGTGTCCGGCGCGCAATGGGCCTTGGCCAGGGAACTGTTGAACAGCAGTTTCTCGTAAATCTTGATTTCGTCGGTGACGCGCAGGCAGTAGGGCACCTTGACGATATAGATGCGGTCGATGAACGCCTCGTTGTTCTTGTTGTTGCGGAAGTTGTGCCATTCCGACTCGTTGGAGTGGGCCAGCAGGATGCCGCTATAGGGAATCGCCCCCAACCCCTCGGTGCTGTTGTAGTTGCCTTCCTGGGTGGCGGTCAGCAGCGGGTGCAGCACCTTGATGGGGGCTTTGAACATCTCGACGAATTCCATCAGGCCCTGATTGGCGCGGCACAGGGCTCCGGAATAGCTGTAGGCATCGGCGTCGTTCTGCGGGAACTCCTCGAGTTTGCGGATATCCACCTTGCCGACCAGGGCGGAGATGTCCTGGTTGTTTTCATCGCCCGGCTCGGTTTTAGCGATAGCGATCTGGTTGAGGATCGAGGGGTACAGCTTGACCACGCGGAATTGGCTGATGTCACCACCGAACTCGGTCAGGCGTTTGGTCGCCCAGGGCGACATGATGCTGCTCAGGTAGCGCTGCGGAATGCCGTACTCCTCTTCGAGGATGGCGCCATCCTCGTCGACATTGAACAGGCCAAGCGGTGATTCGAATACGGGGGAGCCCTTGATCGCATAGAAGGGCACTTTTTCCATCAGGTGCTTGAGCTTTTCCGCCAGTGACGACTTGCCGCCGCCAACCGGGCCAAGCAGGTAGAGGATCTGCTTCTTCTCTTCCAGGCCTTGGGCCGCATGGCGGAAGTAGGAGACGATCTGGTCGATGCATTCTTCCATGCCGTGGAAGTCGGCGAAGGCCGGATAGCGGCGTATCACCTTGTTGGAGAATATTCGGGATAGCCGGGAATTGCTGGAGGTATCGAGCAATTCAGGTTCGCCAATTGCCAGCAGCAGGCGCTCTGCTGCTGTGGCGTAGGCGCTACGCTCCTGCTTGCACAGCTCGAGATATTCCTGCAGGGAGTATTCCTCCTGCCGAGTCGCCTCGAAACGTTGTTGGAAGTGGCTGAATATGCTCATGACTACACCTCGCTCGCTGCTTAGAGCCGCCGTGGCATCGGTCGAGCAGGTGCGGGTGATCGGCTGACACGTTAGCCGAGAAGACTTCCCCAGAACACCTAATGGTCTTACCGATGGCCCGGATGCCGGCTAGCCGGCTCTACCTTGATTTTGGATGGCCTGAGCTAAAGGATAGTTCGGAATCGGCAAGGTCAAGTGACAACGAACGATAACAGGATATTACCGTTCGTTAAGGGAGGCGGTAGCCCAGTGTTGGCGTGGCCTTGAGGGAGTAAATTTTTATTCGTCAGGTGTTTGCGCAATCTCGTCGGGGAAAGTCGCCCGCCACAATTCAAAGCCGCCGTCGAGGCTGTAAACCGCCGAAAAGCCTTGGCCTACCAGGTAGGCGGCGGCACTCTGGCTGGAGTTGCCGTGGTAACAGGTGACGATCAGCGGCAGGTCGAGATCGGCCTTGGCGATGAAATCATGCAGCGAATGATTGTCCAGGTGCTGCGAGCCTTTGATGTGGCCGGCGGCAAAACTCTGCGGGTCGCGGATGTCGACCACTGCGGCGCCTTGCTGGCGCAAAACCTGGGCGGCGGACGGGGGGATACGGGAAAATTCGCTCATGCGTGCACCTCGCTGCAGTCACAGCGGTGCAGTTCGCCGCTGTCGATATTCAATAGGGTCAGGGCGCCGCCCCACACGCAACCGGTGTCCAGGGCGAACAGGCCGGGTTCTTCACAGCGTCCTTCCAGGGCCGCCCAGTGGCCGAAGATGATCGTGTGGCCGCGAGTCTTGCGCTGTTTGTGGCTGAACCAGGGCGCATAACCGGGCGGCGAACTGGCCACGCCTTCCTTGCTTTTCAGGTCCAGGGTGCCATCGGCTGTGCAGAAACGCATGCGCGTGAAGTAGTTGGTGATTACCCGCAGGCGGGTTACGCCATGCAGATCCTTGTCCCACTTGGCCGGCTCGTTGCCGTACATACCGTCGAGAAACAGCGGGAAGCGTGCGTCGTCGAGCAAGGCTTCCTCAACCTCTGCCGCGCGCCTGAGGGCTTTGGGCAGCGGCCACTGCGGTGGGATGCCGGCATGTACCAGCAGGGTGTCGCGCTCGGCGTCGTAATGCAGCAATTTCTGGCGACGCAGCCAGTCGAGCAGGTCGGCGCGATCAGGGGCGTCGAGAATCTCCTGCAAGGTGTCGCTTTTCTTCAGGCGTTCGATATTGCATGCGACAGCCAGTAGGTGCAGGTCATGGTTACCCAGGACGCAGGTCAGCGCATCGCGCATCTGGTAGAGAAAACGCAGGGTGGCGAGCGATTCGGGGCCACGGTTGACCAGGTCGCCGACCAGCCACAGGCGATCAGTGGCTGGATCGAAGGCAACCTGCTTTAGCAGGCATTGCAGAGGCTTCAGGCAGCCTTGCAGATCGCCGACGGCATACGTCGCCATCAGTGCAGCGAGCCCGGAACCGCCAGGCGGAACGGCGCGATCAGGGCGTCGAACTGCTTGCCGTCTTCGGCGAGCATCTGGTAGCTGCCCTGCATGGTGCCGACGCGGGTCGCCATTACAGTGCCGCTGCTGTAAGTGTGGCTGTCGCCCGCTGCGATCAGCGGTTGTTGACCGACCACTCCAGCGCCACGTACTTCCTGTACGTGGCCGTCGCCATCGGTGATGAGCCAGTGGCGCGATAGCAGTTTGGCCGGCAACTCACCCTGGTTGACGATGGTCACGTTGTAGGCGAAGGCGAAACGGTTCTGCTCCGGCTGCGACTGCTCCGGCAGGTAGCGGGTAACAATCTTGACGTCGACCTGGTAACGAGAATCTGACATGGACAAAACCTGCTTGAGATCTGCTGCACTGGGTAATGCTGTGTTGTAAGTGAGCCGCAACGCAATGTATCGCGCGGCTCATCTACAACCCGTAAGCTCGGCTAAAGTAGCCTTCGCAGTTCAGCGTGAAGAGTCAGTTTAACGGGCTCAGACAGCGCTTGGTTGCTGGGCCAACTGCTCGGCCAGTCGGTCGGCGAGGCGGACGAATGCGGCCAGGTCCAGCTGCTCGGGCCGCAGGCTGCCATCTACACCGGCGGCTTCGATTTCATCATTGCTGAGCAATGCCTTGAGCGTATTGCGCAAGGTTTTGCGGCGCTGATTAAAGGCCTCGCGTACCACGTTTTCGAGCAGACGGTGATCCTTGGCCGGGTGGGGCAGCACGTCATGCGGCACCAGGCGGACGATCGCCGAGTCGACCTTGGGCGGCGGATTGAACGCACCGGGGCCGACATTGAATAGATGCTCCACCCGGCAATGGTACTGCACCATGATCGACAGCCGGCCCCAATCCTTGCCGCCCGGGACTGCCGCCAGACGCTCTACCACTTCCTTCTGCAGCATGAAGTGCATGTCGCGGATCAGGGCGGCGTTATTCAATAGGTGGAAAATCAGCGGGGTGGAGATGTTGTACGGCAGGTTGCCGACCACGCGCAGGCTATGGCGCTCGGGGTTCAGGCTGCTGAAGTCGAATTTCAGGGCGTCGCCCTGATGCAACTGAAAGCGCGGCTCGGCAGCAAACTTGGCATTGAGGATCGGGATCAGGTCGCGATCCAGTTCGATTACGTCGAGCTGTGCGCCGCTGCTCAGCAGGCCTTCGGTGAGGGCGCCTTGGCCCGGGCCGATTTCCAGCACGCGCTCGCCTTCACGGGCGTGAATGGCGCGCAGGATGCGGTGGATGACTCCTGCGTCGTGCAGGAAGTTCTGGCCGAAGCGCTTGCGCGCGCGGTGTTGAGGATGTTCGGACATGGAGCAGCTCCAAGCTTCAAGCCGCCAGCTTAAAGCGAATACGTAAAACGTCGCAGTTTAACAGTGAAGCAGCCACAAGCCTCAACCCTTAAGCCGTTGCCGGGTGAAACTCTCACTCCGGCACGCGCTTGAGGCCGCGCCCTCAGGCCTGGCTGGCGGCCATCTGATAGGCCGTTTCCAGGGCGACCTGCAGGCTGCCGGTGTCGATCTTGCCACTTCCCGCCAGATCCAGCGCCGTGCCATGGTCGACCGAGGTGCGGATAATCGGCAGGCCCAGGGTGATATTGACGGCCGCGCCGAAGCCCTTGAACTTGAGTACCGGCAGGCCCTGGTCGTGGTACATCGCCAGCACCGCATCGCAGTGGTCGAGGTATTTGGGGGTGAACAGGGTGTCGGCCGGCAGCGGGCCGACCAGGTCCATGCCTTCGCCGCGCAGTCGCGCAAGGGTCGGTTCGATCACCTCGATCTCCTCGCGGCCGAGGTGGCCGCCTTCGCCGGCATGCGGATTAAGGCCGCACACCAGAATGCGCGGCCGGGCGATGCCGAATTTAGTGCGCAGGTCATGATCGAGGATACGGCTGACCCGTGCCAGGCGCTCGGCGGTGATGGCGGCGGCGACATCCTTGAGTGGCAGGTGAGTCGTCACCAGAGCCACGCGCAGGCCGTGGGTGGCGAGCATCATGACCACCTGTTCGCTGTGGGTCAGCTCGGCAAGAAACTCGGTGTGCCCGGAAAAGGCAATCCCGGCCTGGTTGATTACGCCCTTGTGCACCGGTGCGGTGATCATGCCGGCGAAATATCCATCGAGGCAGCCCTGTCCGGCGCGTCTCAGGGTTTCCAGTACATAAGCGGCATTGGCCGGGTTCAGTTGGCCGGGCTGCACAGCTTCGCTTAACGGGGTATCCCAGACAAACAGGCTGCCAGCCGGTGCGGGGGCGGTCGGCCAGTAGCCGGGGCCTGCGTCGAGCAATTGAATGTTCAGGTTCAGGCAGTGGGCGCGCTCGGTGAGCAGCTCGCGGCTGGCGATGGCGATCAGCGCGTGGGGCTGCGCCTGGCGCGCCAGCAGCAAGCACAGGTCCGGGCCGATGCCCGCTGGCTCGCCTGGGGTCAGTGCGAAGAGGTGGTGTGCCGTCATGGACAGATTCTCCTGGGCTAGGGGCGGGGAGCACTACTTTACGCTGCGGTTGTGCCTGCTGCAGAACGAAAAAGCCCGGCGTTGTGGGCCGGGCTTTTCGTTGCGAACGTCGGTCAGAGTTTGATTTCGACGTAGGCCTCGTCGCGGATCTGCCGCAGCCAGGCTTGCAGTTCTTCGTCGTATTTGCGGTTACGCAGCACGGTCAACGCCTGCTGCTCGCGGAACTGCGCGCTGCCATCGGTGGCCCGACGGCCAACAACCTGCAGCACATGCCAGCCATACGGGCTCTTGAACGGCTTGGACAGCTCGCCGCTGGCGGTGTTGCTCATGACGTCACGGAATTCGGGCACCAGCACGCTGGGATCGATCCAGTCGAGGCTGCCGCCGTTGAGCGCCGAGCCTGGGTCTTCAGAAACGCTTTTCGCCAGCTCGCTGAAGTCTTCACCAGCCAGTAGGCGTTCGTGCAGGCGCTCGATCAGGCGCTTGGTTTCTGCTTCGCTGCGAATCTCGCTAGGCTTGATCAGAATGTGCCGAACGTTGACTTCGTCACGCACCTGAGTGCCGCTGCCACGTTTTTCCAGGAGCTTGAGCATGATGAAGCCGCCGGGCGTGCGCATCGGCTCGGTAACCTCACCGACCGACATGGCGCCGATCATGGCGTCGAATGGCGGTGGCAATTGCGCAGCCTTGCGCCAGCCCATTTCGCCACCTTCAAGAGCGGTCTCGCTGGCCGAGCGGGTGACTGCCATTTGGGCGAAGTCGGCGCCTGCGCGCAGCTGCTGATACAGCTCCTGTACCTGGCGTTCAGCGGCCTGGATGTCTTGAGGAGAGGAGCCGTCAGCCAGTGGGATCAGAATATTGGCCAGGCGGAACTCTTCCGAGAGCTGCATTTTGCCGAGGTCGGATCCGAGGAAGTTCTGCACTTCCTGGTCGGTGACCTGGATGCGCTCGGCTACCCGGCGTTGGCGCACGCGGCTGATGATCATTTCACGGCGCACCTGGTCACGGGCGTCGTCAAAGGACAGGCCGTCCTGTACCAGGGCCGCACGGAACTGCTCGAGGCTCATGCTATTGCGCTGGGCAATACTGGCCAGTGCCTGGTTTAGCTCTTCATCGGTGATACGAATGCCTGAACGGTCACCAATCTGCAGCTGAATGTTCTCAATGATCAGGCGCTCCAGCACCTGCTGACTGAGTACCTGCACCGGAGGCAGTTCGGCACCGCGTTTGGCGATGGTTTGCTGCACCTCGCGCACGCGCACGTCCAGCTGGCTCTGCATGATTACGTCGTTGTCGACAATGGCCACGACGCGGTTGAGGGGTTGTACCTCGGCTTGCGCCGCAGCACCCAGAAACAGTGCGCCCAGCAGCAGCGGGCGCACGCAATCAGAAAGCTTGATCTTCACGTTTACGATAACCTTGAATGCCTTGATCGAGGAAAGTCTCAACCTTGTTGCCTGTCACACCGCCCAGGCCCTTGAGGACGATTTGCAGGAAAATACCGCGATCCGGCTCATCATTCAGTGCCGGATTCAGGCTGACTTCGTCATAGTCGATCCAGTAGCGACTGATCAGGCGCAGCTTCCAGCAGCAGCTGTCGTACTCAAAGCCGCCAAAGGCTTCGAGGGTGCGATCACGACCATAATCGTACTGCCAGCGCGAGATCGCGCTCCATTGCGGGACGATCGGCCAGATCACCGAAACGTCATGCTGGCTGACCTTGTAGTAGTCCTTGATGTAGTTCGCGCTGCCCGGCGTGCCATAGTCGCCGCCACCGACGACCCAGTTACCGCTGGTCTGGTCAAAGCGCACGGTGTCGTTGCGGTAGCGATAACCGGCATTGACCACCTTGTTCGGATTGTCTTCTGGCTGATAGTGGAACATCGCGCTACCCGAACGGGTACTGCGGGTATCCGGGTCCCAGTTGAAGTCCGACGAGAAGCGCCAGTCGCGGTTGAAGCGATACAGGTACTCCAGGGCGTAAGGCGACTGTGAGGCCAGTGCGTCCTGGTTGGTGCGGTAGTCGATGCCAGGCATCTGTACCTTGCGGTCTTCGAAGTAGAAAGCCTGGCCGATACTGAAGCGCTGGCGCTCGAAGCCGTTGCTCTCGATCCAGCGGTTGGTCACGCCCAGCGACAGCTTGTTCTCGTCGCCGATGCGATCCCTACCGGAGAAGCGGTTATCGCGCCACAGCGACGAATAGCTGAAGGTGCTCTCGCCGGTGTCGAATACCGGGATATCGGTCTGGTCTTCCTCGGGGGCATAGAGGTAGAACAGTCGTGGCTCCAGGGTCTGGCGGTAGGATTTGCCGAACAGCGTGGTGTCGCGATCGAAGTACAGGCCGCTGTCGACGCTGAAGATCGGGACGCCACGGTCCTGGC
Source organism: Pseudomonas sp. (assembly GCA_030656145.1). Lineage (GTDB taxonomy): Bacteria > Pseudomonadota > Gammaproteobacteria > Pseudomonadales > Pseudomonadaceae > Aquipseudomonas. The sequence goes on along the minus strand of JAUSOF010000042.1, from coordinate 37,296 downwards.
TGCTGCTGAACTCCTGTTCAGGCAACAGGCTGGTCTTGCCCTTTTGGTCGAGGCTCAGGTCGTAATTGGTATGCAGGTATTTGACCTGTGGCTTGAGGAAGCCCCAGCTCCAGTCGAGCGGTAGGCTGACGGCCGGCTCCAGGTGCAGGCGCGTACCGTTGGCGCGGGCCAGACCTCTTAGTCGATCGTCGTACCAGCGGAACTCCTCGGTGCCAGTATTTCCATTTTCGTCGGTGAAGAACCCAGAGCGCAGGTCGCGGTCGAAGCTCACCAGTTCACTGCCGTAGCTGATGTTCAGGCCACCGGGCTGGAATGGCAGGGCGCCATCCAGGGTGATCTGCGGCAGACGGTTATACGGCGTGATATCGGTGATATTGGCCAGTTCATACGCATGGGCATTCAGCCGCGCAGTGTAGCTGCCGCCGCGATAGGTCAGGGTGCCGCGCTGGTTGACGTAGGTGGCGGTATCGATGCCGAGATCGGTGTCCAGATCCTGGAAGTAATAAGGATCACTGATGTCGGTGTAGTCGACCTCTGCCAGCAGGCGCGAGTTGAGGCCGCCTTTGTGCTGCCAGCTGTAGAGCCAGCGCTGGTCTTTGTACTCGGACTGCAGTTTGCGGTCGTCGTTGCTGTCGTCGAGGTAGGCCGCGCCAAGCTGGCCTTCGCTGCTCTTGGTCAGGTAGCGACCCTCGCCCTCGAGGAGCAGGCCGCGGTCGCTCATGTAGGTCGGATAGAGCGTGGCGTCGTAGTGCGGCGCCAGGTTGAAGTAGTACGGCGTTTGCAGCGTCATGCCGTTATCGCTGGAGCTGCTGAGGCTCGGCGGCAGGAAGCCGGACTGACGACGGTCGTCAATCGGGAAGTAGATATAGGGGGTGTAGAAGACCGGGAAGTCCTTCACCCGCAGGGTCACGTTGGTCGCCGTGCCGAAGCCGGTGGCCGGGTTCAGCGTGACGTTGTTGCCCTTCAGGTGCCAGGTGTTGCTGCCCGGTTCGCAGGAGGTGTAGGTACCATCCTTCAGGCGAATAATTGCGCTTTCTTCGCGCTTGGCGTAGAGCGCGCTGCCGCGTACATGGCTTTTGTGCAGCACGTACTCGGCGTTCTCGACCTTGGCTTCACCGTTGTCGAGTTGCAGTTCGGCGCGGTCGCCGACCACCAGCATGCCCTGATCGCGCAGGCGCACATTGCCAGTCAGTTCGCCGCGATTCTCGGCCTGATACAAGTTGGCTTCGTCTGCTTCAACCTGCATCCCGGCTTGGCGCAGTACAACGTCGCCGGCCAGGGTGGCGACCTGCTGTTCCTGCGCGTAGCGCGAGGCTTTGGCAGAAATGAACAATGGCGCCTGATTCATCGGCGTCTGGTCGTTCATTCCCGGCCGACTTGGCTCGACATAGCCGCCCGCACAGTAGGGGCCGACTTCTGCCAGTTGCGCCTCGCTCAGGTTCTCGCGGGGCACCCAGTCGAGGTGACTGTAGTCGGCGCTGCGTGAAGCCAGGGCTTTGCCGCCACTCTCCGTGACCAGGGTCGTGCCAGAGGCTCGGCCGGTGTCAGGGCTGCCTTGGCGCTGGGCCGTGGCGGTTGGCGTCGCTGCCTGCGCGGGCCGTTCAGGCACCGCAGCGCTACTGGCTTTTGGGGCGCATGCCCAGCCCCCGGTAGCGGATACCTGGCAGTTATACTGCTCGGCAGCGACAGCAAATTGGCTGGCCATTGGCTGTAAGGCCAGAAGGCCGCCAGTTACCAGAAGAGGGAATTTTTTGCTGAACCTAGGGTATTTTACTGCCATCTTGTTTTCCGGGCTTCCTGCGCGCATTGGGCCCAGGGGCCGCACGCCTCTCGATGGGCTGAAAAAGATGCTGGATAATAAAGCATGACCCGCGTAACGGCTAGCGCCGTCGGAGACCCTCGTAATGCCTGATGAAGATATACGCCTGCAGCTCCTTGAACATTGGCTCGACCAGCAACTGCCAGCCCTGTTTGCCGCCCGCGGCTGGGGGAATGTGCCGGCTGGCACGCTGACCCCTGCCAGCAGTGACGCCAGTTTCCGCCGTTATTTTCGCTGGCAGGGCGATGGCCGCAGCTTGATCCTGATGGATGCCCCGCCGCCTCAAGAGGATTGCCGGCCCTTCGTCAAGGTCGCCGAGCGGCTGGCCGAGGCCGCAGTCAATGTGCCGCAGGTTCTTGCGGCAGATCTGGAACGGGGGTTTCTCCTGCTCAGTGATCTGGGACGGCAGACCTACCTGGACGTGATCGACGGGCAGAACGCCGATCAGCTGTTCGACGATGCCGTGCAGGCCTTGCTGGCTTTTCAGCAGCTGCCGATGGATGCGCCGCTGCCCAGTTATGACGATGCCTTGCTGCGCCGCGAGCTGCAGCTATTTCCCGAGTGGTATGTGCAGCGTCACCTGGGCGTTGCGCTGGACGCGGCGCAACAGGCCGCTTGGCAGCGCATCTGCACGCTGCTGATCGACAGTGCCCTGGCCCAGCCCAAGGTGCTGGTGCATCGCGACTTCATGCCGCGCAATCTGATGCTTAGCACGCCGAACCCGGGTGTGCTGGATTTTCAGGATGCGGTTTACGGTCCGGTGACCTACGACATTACCTGTCTGTTCAAGGATGCCTTTCTCAGCTGGCCCGAGGCGCGGGTGCGCGACTGGCTTGCCGGCTATTGGCAGCAGGCCGGGGCGGCGGGGATTGCGGTGCAGGCCGAACTGGACGAGTTCCTGCGTGCCAGCGACCTGATGGGCGTGCAGCGGCATCTCAAGGTAATCGGCATTTTCGCGAGAATCTGCCATCGCGATGGCAAGCCCAGGTATCTGGACGATGTGCCGCGCTTCTTCGCCTATATAGAAGCCGTACTGGCGCGCCGGCCGGAGTTGGCCGAACTGGCGCAGCTGTTCGCCAGCCTGCCCCGGGTCGCAGCGGTGCCAGCATGAAGGCGATGATTCTGGCGGCTGGCAAGGGCGAACGCCTGCGTCCTTTGACCCTGCATACGCCCAAACCGCTGGTCCGGGCCGCCGGTGTGCCGTTGATCGAGTACCACGTGCGCGCCTTGGCCGCCGCCGGCTTTAGCGAGCTGGTGATTAATCACGCCTGGCTCGGTCAGCAGATTGAAGACTACCTGGGCGATGGTGCGGGCTTTGGCCTGAGCATCACCTATTCCGCCGAAGGCGAGCCGCTGGAGACTGGCGGCGGGATTTTTCGCGCGTTACCGCTGCTGGGCGATCAGCCTTTTGTGCTGGTCAATGGCGACATTTTTACCGATTACCCCTTTGCTCAATTGCGTCAGCCCTTGGCGGGGCTGGCTCATCTGGTGCTGGTGGATAACCCGCCGCATCATCGTATTGGTGACTTCGCGTTGTGTGCCGAGCAGGTCAGCGAGGCGCATGCCGAGCAGCCGAGTCTGACCTACAGCGGCATCGCCGTGCTGGCTCCGGCGTTGTTTGCTGGTTGCCAGCCGGGCGCCTTCAAGCTGGCCCCGCTGTTGCGCCGTGCCATGGGCGAAGGTGTGGTGAGTGGCGAGCGCTTCGCCGGCCGCTGGGTCGATGTAGGCACCCATGAGCGCCTGGCCGAAGTCGAGCAGTTGCTCGCCGTGGGGCACTAAGTGCTCTGGCCTGCGACGCTGCTCGGTGCCGTCGGCGGCCTGGCCCTGGCCAGTATTCCAGGCGCCTTGCTGGGCGGGCTGCTCGGTCAGGTCGTGGATCGACGCTTGCGCTTGCACAGTTGGTCGGCGTTGCGCGAGCGGCTGGGCGGCAAGCCACATCCGGGGGATGAGGAATTGCTGTTTGTCCTGCTGGGTCGTCTGGCCAAGTGCGATGGCCGGGTGCTGCAGGCGCATATCCTCCAGGCGCGTGCCGAGATGCAGCGCCTGGGCCTGGATGCCGCGGGGCGGCAGCGGGCGGTCGAGGCTTTCGCGCGTGGCAAGACCGGACGTGATGGCTTGCGTGCGCCACTGCGCCGCCAGCGCGCGCAGGCGGAAGCCCTGTTGCGTGCGTGCTGGCGCATGGCCTGGGTGGACGGTCGGCTCAGCCAGACGGAGCGCGAGTTGATTCTGCTCTGGGGCAAGTGGTTGGCCGTGTCGATGGCAACCCAGCAAGTGCTGAGTGCGGCCTATGCGCCGAAACAGGGGTCGGTCGCGGCCGGCGGTGGTAGTTATCAGCAGGCGCTACAGCTGCTCGGCGTGACTGCCGATAGCGAACCGGCGCAGATCAAACGCGCCTACCGGCGCCTGTTGAGTCGCCACCACCCGGACAAGCTGGTCGGCAGTGGTGCATCGGCGGAGCGGCTGCGCGAAGCCACGGAAAAGACCCGTGAGCTGCACCAGGCCTATGGGCTGGTTCGCCAGCGCCGCGGCTTTCGTTAGGCGATGCTCCCGCAGGGCCTGTAAAACTCTCGCCTCCAGGGTCCTGCGCGCCTATTAATTACCCCGAGCAACCCGCGATCCGTGTCACTCGCCGCGGGCAGTGCACCATGGCCACTCAGCGCGCCTTCAGTTGCAGCGTCAGCCAGCCGCGCAGTCGGCGGTACAGCTGCTCCTGTTCAACCTCAAGATTACCCGGCAAGGCCTTGAGGGCCACCTGGGTATAAGCCGGGTGTTCCTGGCGCTTGCTGGCCTGGACGCGTCTGGCAGCGGCGTTGCGTTCAAGCTGTTGATCTTTGTAGAAGAAGTCGCCAGTGGCCAGTTTGAGGCTGGCTTGCAGTTCGTCCAGTCCTGGGCTGGCATCGGCTGCCGGCTTGACGTTCACCAGCAGCAGGCTGCGCACGTCGGCGGGTTGTTCTTCGCTGAGGTAGCGTGTGCTCCAGTATCCGCCGCTGCCGTGGCCGAGCAGGACGATGTGCTTGGCCTGCCGCTGGCGCGCCAGTTCCAGCGCCGCGCTGATGCGCTGCTTGATGCGCTCGGCGTGACGTTCGGCGGGGTCTTGCGCGGGTTGATCGTTCTGGATGCTTGGCGCCGGCTCTACGGCGTCGGCCGCTGGGGCCGGCTCCTCGGTAGCGCCCGCAGCGTCAGTCTCATCGCTGTTGACCGGTTCATCGGCTGGCGGAGCCGTGTTTGCGGGGTTGATGCTGGATGCTGGCGGCAGTGCATCCTGTGGGTCTGGCAGGCTCAGGGTCAGGCTGTGCCAGCCGGCCTCTGGCAACTTGCGTCGCAATGGGCCAAGCACGTTGGGCCAGTCGGCGCTTTCGCCATCGCCAGCCACCAGTATCACCACGCCATGGGCCTCGGCCGTATTGGCGGGTAGCCACAGGGCGAGGAAAGACTCCTCTCCAGCCTGGAGTAATTGCTGTTCCTGGTCGGGTAAGAGGCGGCTCAGCGCGCTGGCAGCATCTGCGCTGCGCTCGGTTTGTGCTGGGCGATCCAGGTCTGCCGCGGTCGGATCAAGTGCTGCGCCTTGGTCGTCTGCGGTGCCGGGTTCTTCGGCCTGCAGTGACGAGCTGATCGGCAGTAGCAGGCTCAGGCTCAGGGCTGTCAGCAGGGGGCGAAGGGCGCGGGGCATGGGCGACTCCAGAGCAGGACAATAAGCGCTTTAGCCTACTGCTTGCGCGGCGCTTTGTCAGCGCTATCCCTTGGCGAGCGGGCCCTTGACTGGAGTAAGGTATGAGGACGTGAGCCCTCGTGCCGGGTTGGCCCGGCGCTGATGGTCGTTTTGACACCTTGCGAATCTTTTCCCACGTCCTGACAGAGTAGTTTTGGCAATGAGTTCCATGTGGTCGCGCTTTCTCTTTTTATTGCTGGTGTGGCCGTTTTTTGCAGGGGCTGAAGATACGCTGCTGCCCCTGCGTCCGCTTTACACGGTTGAGCAACAGGCCTGGCTCGCCGAGCATCGGCAGCTGCGTGTAGGGCTGCTCATGCAAGCGCCCTGGGCCTTGTATGACCGGCGTCTGCAGCGGCTTTCCGGTGCTAATGTCGAGCTGATGACGCGCGTGCTGCAGGGCATGGGCGTGCAGCCGGTCTGGTTGCGCTATGCCGATCAGGACGAGCTGGAAGCTGCTTTGCGCCGGGGCGAGGTCGACCTCGCCCCAGGGTTGCAGCAGACTCCGCGCGGCCTGCGCTTATGGCTCTACTCCGCGCCATACATGCGGGTGCCACATCTGGTAGTGAGCGAGCGGCGCGGCGTCAGTGCGGTCGACCTTGATCGCCTGGGACACACTGAACTGGTCGCGGTGCGCGAACCGAGCGCCGCGTTCGAGTACCTGTACAAGACCCACAACAACCTGCAACTGCAGGCGGTGAGTTCGGAGCGGGTGGGCCTGCTGCGCCTGTTGCGCCAGGAGGTCAGCTACGCGGTGATCGACGAGGCGCGCCTCAGCCTGTTGCTGCGTGAGCCGCAGTTCGCGGCCCTGAGTATCGTCGGTGATATTGGTTTGCCACAGTTGCTGCGCGTCGCCAGTCGGCGTGACGAGCCACTGCTGGCTGAAATCATCGAACGCACCCTCGAGGCCATGCCCGGGCGCGAGATCGAGCGCCTGCGTGAGCGCTGGCTGCCCTTGAAGTACCCGCAGATCGGCGAGTCCCTGGCTTTCTGGCGCGGCCTTGCGTTGTTGCTGTTATTGGCCTTGCTCAGCGCGGCGGCCATCGTCCTGCATCTGCGCCAGCAGCGTCGCAGTCTGGAGCGGCAATTGCTCGGTGTGCGCCAGGAGTTGAGCCAGCGCGAGCAGGCCGAGCAGGCCTTGCGCCTCAGTCAGTTTTCCATCGACCACAGCACCGTGGGCATTCTCTGGGTCAATTGGGACAGCCATGTGCGTTACGCCAACCGCGCCGCCGAAGACATGCTCGGCTATGCCGGTGGGTCACTGGTGGAGCTGCCGTTGCAGACGCTGGAACCCAGCCTGAATATGGACCGCTGGTTGAGCCTGTGGAAGCTGGCGCGCAGCAGCGGCGAGGCCTTGCCGGGCTTCGAGGCCGAGTGTCGGCGTGCCGATGGCAGCAGCTTGCCGGTAGATGTGGCGCTGAGTTTCCTGCGTTTCGATCGGGCGGAATACCTGGTGGTGTTCCTCGCCGATGTCACCGAGCGCCGCCGTGCCCGCGCCGCCCTGCAGGAGAGCGAGGCGCGACTCAAGGGTATCGCCGGCAATGTGCCCGGTCTGGTGTTTCGCCTGGAGCGTGCCGCGATTGAGCAGCCGGTGGTGTTTGCTTACATCAGCGAGGCCAGCGCGGAACTGGTCGGTTATCCGGCCGTCGAGTTGCAGCGCGTTGACCGCGGAATTCGCAGCCTGGTGCATCCCGACGATCAGGCCAGCTACCGGCGCACTCAGGACGCGGCCCTCGCCGGGGACAGTGACTGGCAGTGGCAGGGGCGCATTGTTACTCGCGCCGGGCAACTGCGCTGGGCCGATATCAAGGCCACCGCGCGGCGCCTGGGTGAGGGGCGGGTGGTGTGGGACGGGATCGTCTGGGACATTACCGAGAACAAGCAGGTGGAGCTGGCCCTGGGCGAATCGCGGGCGCGCCTGCGTGAGTTGTCGGCGCATCTGGAGAGCGTGCGCGAAGAGGAAAAGGCGCGCATTGCCCGTGAGGTGCACGACGAGCTGGGCCAGGTGCTCACCGTGCTCAAACTGGAAACGGCCATGTGCGAGCTGGTCTGCTCCGGTCAGATGCCGGAGCTGGACAAGCACCTGCAGAACATGAAACGCCTGATCGCCCAGCTGTTTCAGCTGGTGCGCGATGTGGCCACTGCGCTGCGTCCGCCGATTCTCGATGCCGGCATCGCCTCGGCCATCGAGTGGCAGGTGCGCCGCTTCGAGGCGCGCACCCAGATCCCGTGCATGGTCGAGGTGCCGGAGAACCTGCCGAAACTCAGCGATGCCAAGGCCATCGGCCTGTTTCGCATTCTTCAGGAGGCGCTGACCAATATCATGCGCCACGCCGGCGCGCACAGCGTTCAGGTGAGCCTGCATCTGGAGGACGGCGAGCTGTGCCTGTGCGTCAGCGATGACGGCAAAGGCTTCGCCCCCGAGCAGCGCAAGCCGGGACAATCGTTCGGCCTGGTCGGCATGCAGGAGCGGGTATTGATGCTTGGCGGCCAGTTGCAGATTGACAGCCAGCCCGGCGAGGGTACTACGCTGTGCGCACGAGTAGCGGTGGCTGAGGAGGACGTGGTGTGATTCGGGTAATAGTGGCTGAGGACCACGCCATAGTGCGTGAAGGTATCAAACAGTTGATCGGCATGGCTCGCGACCTCGAGGTAGTGGGCGAGGCAGGCAATGGCGAGCTGTTGCTCGAGTGTCTGCGCAAGACTGCCTGCGATGTGGTGTTGCTGGATATCAGCATGCCTGGTGTGAATGGCCTGGAGGCGATTCCACGGATCCGTGCGCTGGCCAACGGCCCGGCGATCCTGGTGCTGTCGATGCACAACGAGGCGCAGATGGCCGCCCGCGCGCTGAAGATCGGTGCGGCCGGTTATGCAACCAAGGACAGTGACCCGGCGCTGTTGATCACCGCCATCCGCAAGGTGGCCGGCGGTGGCCGCTACATCGACCCGGATCTGGCCGACCGCATGGTCTTTGAGGTCGGCCTGACCGATTCGCGGCCGCCCCATGCCCAGCTTTCCGAACGTGAGTTCTCGGTGTTCGAGCGTCTGGTGCGCGGCGAAGGGGTCAACGATATCGCCCTGCATCTGGCGATCAGCAACAAGACCGTGAGCACCCACAAGGCGCGGCTGATGCAAAAGCTCGGCGTGCACTCGATGGCTGATCTGGTGCGCTATGCCATGGAACATCGCCTGGTCTGAGCGGCCGTTTGCAGATTACTGCGCTCGGCCATGCTGCGTTGCAACGTAGCGAGGCGGAGTAACAGTCGAAGGCTAGCCCGCAGGGCGAGTCAATCAGCCTCGAATGCGCGCTCCGGTCTGGTCATCGCGCGCTGCTTTTGTAAATGCCCTCTGAAGCGCTCTGAAAAAAACGCTGCCTACTGCTGCAGCGCTGCTGCCTCATAACCGCTGGCGAACTGCTCTGCAATAGGGCGCTCAACCTGTGTCGAGATAGCACCAGGTCCGCTCGCGCCGCGGCTTGCAGGCCCTGTGTAGTTGACCATTCTGGTGCGCGGGGCGCCTCTTCATGGAGCGCTGCTCAAGGGTGCTGTTTTTGTAGGGCAATCCCTACGCCAATCTCTCCGCTCGCCTTATAAGAGGTTGTCATCCTGCCTGATTTTGCCACCTGTATATCCCCCCTAGTCTTGTGTCATCAGCGTGCAGACAACAACAAAGGGTGTGGCAATGACCGGGTCTCAGGCAAGCGATGTATTGGTGAGCTTTCGTGGCGTGCAGAAGAGCTATGACGGCGAAAACCTGATCGTTAAAGATCTCAATCTGGATATCCGCAAGGGCGAGTTCCTCACCCTGCTCGGGCCGTCCGGTTCGGGCAAAACCACCAGCCTGATGATGCTGGCCGGTTTCGAAACCCCCACCGCCGGGGAAATCCTCCTCGGTGGTCGTTCGTTGACCAAGCTGCCGCCGCACAAGCGTGACATCGGCATGGTGTTTCAGAACTATGCGTTGTTCCCGCACATGACGGTGGCCGAGAACCTGGCGTTCCCCCTGACCGTGCGCGGTCTGTCGCGCACCGACACCAGCGAGCGGGTCAAACGTGCACTGTCGATGGTGCAGTTGGATAGCTTCCGCAATCGCTACCCCGGGCAACTTTCCGGCGGCCAGCAGCAGCGTGTGGCCCTGGCCCGCGCCCTGGTGTTCGAGCCGCAACTGGTGCTGATGGACGAACCCCTGGGTGCCCTCGATAAGCAGTTGCGCGAGCACATGCAGATGGAGATCAAGCACCTGCACCAGCGTCTGGGCGTGACCGTGGTTTACGTCACCCACGACCAGGGCGAGGCGCTGACCATGTCCGACCGGGTCGCGGTGTTCCATCAGGGCGAGATTCAGCAGATCGCCGATCCGCGCACCCTGTATGAGCAGCCGAGCAATACCTTCGTCGCCAACTTTATCGGCGAGAACAACCGCCTCAGCGGTCACCTGATCAGCCGTGATGGCGAGCGCTGTGTGGTCGGCCTGGCCCGTGGTGAGCGGGTCGAAGCGCTGGCGGTGAATGTCGGTCAGCCAGGCGAGCCGGTGACCCTCTCGGTACGTCCCGAGCGAATCCGCTTGAACGGTCACAGCGAGGCCTGCCCGAACCGCTTCTCCGGGCGCGTTGCCGAGTTCATCTATCTGGGCGACCACGTGCGGATTCGCATGGAGGTCTGCGGCAAAAGCGACTTTTACATCAAACAGCCGGTGGCCGAACTGGACTCCGCTTTGGCCGTCGGCGACCTGGTGCCGCTCGGCTGGCATGTCGAGCACGTCCGTGCGCTCGACCCGCAGCAGCCGGACTGAACCTGGCAATTCTTCATCCTTACCCATGTGACACAGAGGAGATAACAACAATGTCGAGATCCCTGAAGTTTGCGGCCCTGGCCGTTGGGGTGGCCCTTGCAGTACCGGCAATGGCTGTCGATTTGACTGCGATTTCATTTGGCGGCGCGAGCAAGGTGGCGCAGGTCAAGGCCTTCTACGACCCCTTCGAGGCAAAAACCGGTAACAAGATTCTGGCCGGCGAGTACAACGGCGAGATGGCCAAGGTCAAGGCCATGGTCGACACCAACAGCGTGAGCTGGAACCTGCTCGAAGTTGAATCGCCCGAGCTGGCGCGTGGCTGTGACGAAGGCTTGTTCGAACCGCTCGATCCGGCATTGTTCGGTAACCCGGACGATTTCATCGACGGCGCTATCCAGCCGTGCGGCGTAGGTTTCTTCGTCTGGTCGACGGTGCTGGCCTACAACGCCGACAAGCTGAGTGCAGCACCGACCGGTTGGGTCGATTTCTGGGACGTAGAGAAATTCCCCGGCAAGCGCGGTCTGCGCAAGGGCGCCAAATACACCCTGGAATTCGCCCTGATGGCTGACGGCGTGGCGCCGACAGACGTCTACAAAGTACTGGCGACCCGCGAAGGTGTTGATCGCGCCTTCCGCAAGCTGGATGAGCTCAAGCCGAATATCCAGTGGTGGGAAGCGGGTGCCCAGCCGCCGCAGTACCTGGTCTCGGGTGATGTGGTGATGAGCTCGGCCTACAACGGTCGGATCGCTGCCGTGCAGGACGAAAGCAACCTGCAGGTGGTGTGGAACGGCGGTATCTACGACTTCGATTCCTGGGCGATCCCGCGTGGTGCCAAGAATCAGGAGCTGGCCAAGCAGTTCATCGCCTTCTCGGTGGAAGCCGAGCAGCAGAAAATCTTCGCCGAAAACATTGCCTACGGTCCGGCCAAGAAACAGGCCATCGACCTGCTGGCACCCGAGCGTCTGAGCGTCATGCCGACCACGCCTGAAAACATCAAAGACCAGGTCGCCATCGACGTGACCTTCTGGGCTGACTACGGCGAGCAGCTGGAACAGCGCTTCAATGCCTGGGCTGCGCGTAACTAAAGCCGCCTGACCCGACCCCGGCTGCAAGGCCGGGGTTACTCGTCGGCCCGTGCGGCCGTTGCATACGGAGTTTTTCATGGCCAGCGTACTGCCTGTTACCGACCTGCCTATCACCAGCCCCAGTCTCAAGCAGCGTCTGGCCCGCGCCGAACGTTTCAATCGGCTCAAGTCCAAGGCGCTGATCCTGCCCTTGCTGGTGTTTCTTCTGCTGACCTTCCTGGTGCCAATCGGTGCCTTGCTCTGGCGCAGTGTAGATAACCCGGAAGTGGTCACCAGCCTGCCGCTTACTGTCGATGCCATCGCCGAGTGGAATGGTAAGGCACTGCCGAGCGAGGCGGTGTATCGCGCCGTGGCTCTGGATATCGTCGAGGCGCGCAAGCAGCGCAGCCTGGGTGATCTGTCCAAGCGGTTGAACATGGAGTTGGCCGGCTTTCGTAGCCTGGTCAGCAGCACCGCCCGTGCTTTGCCTTTCGCCAGCGAACCGGCGTCCTACAAGGACGCTCTGGAAAACCTGGATGAGCGTTGGGGCGATCCGGCCTATTGGCAGGTGATCCGCCGCAACAGTTCGAGCATTACCCCCTATTACCTGTTGGCTGCCCTCGATCATCGCATCGACGATCTCGGCGAGCTGGCGAGCGCCACTCCGGACCAGGCCATCTACCTGGATATTTTTGTGCGCACCTTCTGGATGAGCCTGGTGATCACCGTCATCTGCCTGGTGCTGGCTTACCCACTTGCCTACCTGCTGGCCACCTTGCCGACCCGGCAAAGCAACCTGCTGATGATCCTGGTGCTGTTGCCGTTCTGGACCTCGATCCTGGTGCGGGTCGCGGCCTGGATCGTGCTCTTGCAGTCGGGCGGCTTGATCAATGGCGCGCTGCTGTCGCTGGGCATCATCGATGAACCCTTGCAGTTGGTGTTCAACCGTAGCGGGGTGTACATCGCCATGGTGCACATCATGCTGCCGTTCATGATTCTGCCGATCTACAGCGTGATGAAGGGCATCTCGCCCACCTATATGCGCGCCGCGGTATCACTGGGCTGCCACCCCTTCGCCAGTTTCTGGCGGGTGTACTTCCCGCAGACCCTGGCCGGGGTCGGCGCGGGCTGTCTGCTGGTGTTCATCCTGTCGATCGGCTACTACATCACCCCGGCGCTGCTGGGTAGCCCGAGCGACCAGATGATCAGCTATTTCATCGCCTTCTATACCAACAACACCATCAACTGGGGCATGGCCACCGCCCTTGGCAGTCTGCTGCTGGGTGCCACCCTGGTGCTTTATGTGGTGTACAGCTGGCTGGTTGGTGCAAGCAAGTTGAGGCTGGCCTAAAACAGTCTGCGTCGCAGGCATCTGATGGCCCTGTCCCGTTTTGGGAGAGGGCGCTTCAAGCACAAGATCAAGTGGAGTAAGCCCCTATGCTCAGCCCCTACCTGTCACCCGTCGAGCGCGTCTGGTACTACAGCCTGCGCACTCTTTGCGCCCTGGTGCTGCTGTTTCTGATCCTGCCGGTGTTGGTGATCATCCCGTTGTCGTTCAACTCCGGCAGCTTTCTGGTCTACCCGCTGCAGGGCTTTTCCCTGCGCTGGTACGAGGACTTCTTTACCTCCGCCGACTGGATGCGCTCGCTGAAGAACAGCATGATCATCGCCCCGGCGGCCACCGCCCTGGCCATGGTCTTCGGCACCCTGGCGGCGATCGGCCTGACCCGCGGCGAGTTCCGCGGCAAGGCCCTGGTGATGAGCCTGTTGATCTCACCGATGGTGGTGCCGGTGGTGATCGTCGGTGTGGCCAGCTACCTGTTCTTCGCTCCGCTGGGGTTGGGCAATAGCTACTTGTCGCTGATCGTGGTGCATGCAGTGCTGGGCGTGCCCTTCGTCATCATCACGGTGTCGGCCACCCTGCAGGGCTTCAACTATAACCTGGTGCGTGCTGCTGCCAGCCTCGGCGCCTCGCCGCTGACGGCGTTCCGCCGGGTGACCCTGCCGCTGATCGCTCCGGGGGTGATCAGTGGTGCACTGTTCGCCTTTGCCACCTCCTTCGACGAAGTGGTGGTTACTCTGTTCCTCGCCGGCCCGGAGCAGACCACCTTGCCACGACAGATGTTCAGCGGCATCCGCGAGAACCTCAGCCCGACCATCGCCGCCGCGGCGACCCTGCTGATCGGCTTCTCCATCCTGCTGTTGCTGACCCTGGAATGGCTGCGCGGGCGCAGCGAAAAAATGCGTACCCAGCAACCTACCTGATCGCCAAACGAATAAGAGAGTCCGCATGAGCCTTGAGTTGAAGGACCCCAGCCTGCTGCGTCAGCAGGCTTATGTGAATGGCCAGTGGTGCGAGGCCGACAGCGGCGCGCGCACCGAGATATTCAATCCGGCCAACGCTGAAAAAATCGGCAGTGTGCCGAACATGGGCCGCGGTGAAACCCGTCGCGCCATCGAAGCGGCGCAAATCGCGCAGCCGGCCTGGCGCGCATTGACCGCCAAAGAGCGGGCCAATCGCCTGCGGCTGTGGTTCAACCTGATCATGGCCAACCAGGAAGACCTGGCGCGGATCATGACCGCCGAGCAGGGCAAGCCCCTGGCCGAGGCCCGCGGCGAGATCGCCTACGCCGCCTCCTTTATCGAGTGGTTCGCCGAGGAGGCCAAGCGCGCCTACGGCGATGTGATCCCGGCGCATGCCATGGACAAGCGCATTCTGGTACAGAAGGAGCCCGTCGGCGTGACCGCGGCCATCACGCCGTGGAACTTCCCCAGCGCCATGATCACCCGCAAGGCCGGTCCGGCTCTAGCCGTGGGCTGTGCGATGGTCCTCAAGCCTGCGCCGCAGACCCCGTTCTCGGCCCTGGCCCTGGCCGCTCTGGCCGAGCGCGCGGGTATTCCTGCCGGCCTGCTCAGCGTGATCCCGGCCGACGTGGACGCCAGCCGTGAGGTGGGCGCCGAGCTGTGCGAGAACCCGATCGTGCGCAAGCTGTCGTTCACCGGCTCCACTGGCGTCGGCATCAAGCTGATGCAGCAGTGCGCACCGACCCTGAAGAAGCTCTCGCTGGAACTGGGCGGCAACGCGCCGTTTATCGTCTTCGACGATGCCGACCTGGATGCGGCAGTCGAAGGGGCGATCATCTCCAAATACCGCAACGCCGGGCAGACCTGCGTCTGCGCCAACCGCCTGTATGTGCAGGACAGCGTGTATGACGCTTTCGCCGCGAAGTTGCAGGTGGCCGTGGCCAAGCTCAAGGTCGGCAACGGCATGCACGAGGGCATCACCACCGGCCCGTTGATCAACGCCGAGGCGGTGGCCAAGGTCGAGCGGCATCTGGCTGATGCCCTGGACAAGGGCGCGACCCTGGTCGCTGGCGGCAACAGCCTGGGCGGCAACTTCTTCGAGCCGACCATCGTCAGCGGCGTGACTGCAGACATGGCGGTGGCGCGTGAAGAAACCTTCGGCCCGCTGGCGCCACTGTTCCGGTTCAGCGACGAGGGCGATGTGATCCGTCAGGCCAACGACACCGAGTTCGGCCTTGCGGCCTACTTCTATGCCCGCGATCTGGGGCGCGTGTTCCGCGTGGCGGAGGCGCTGGAGTACGGCATGGTTGGCATCAATACCGGGGTGATCTCCACCGAAGTGGCGCCGTTCGGCGGCATGAAATCCTCCGGCCTGGGGCGTGAAGGCTCGAAATACGGCCTGGATGAATACCTGGAAATCAAATACCTGTGTATGGGCATTTAGTTGCCGCCCCGCTCAACACCGTAGGGTGCGCCGCGCGCACCTGCTTTTTTCCTGGTGCGCACGGCGCACCCTACCCCGAGGACAGCATGAGCAAGACCAACGAATCTTTGATGCAACGCCGCACCGCTGCCGTTCCGCGTGGCGTCGGGCAGATCCACCCGATCTTCGCCGACCGGGCGCAGAACGCCACGGTGATCGACGTTGAAGGCCGCGAGTTTATTGACTTCGCTGGCGGCATCGCGGTACTCAACACCGGCCACCTGCACCCCAAAGTCATTGCCGCAGTGCAGGAACAGCTGACCAAGCTCACCCACACCTGCTTCCAGGTGCTGGCCTACGAGCCCTATGTCGAACTGTGCGAGAAGATCAACGCGCGGGTACCGGGCGACTTCGCCAAGAAAACCCTGCTGGTCACCACCGGTTCCGAGGCGGTCGAGAACGCGGTGAAGATCGCCCGTGCCGCCACCGGCCGTACCGGGGTAATCGCCTTCACTGGCGCCTACCACGGTCGCACCATGATGACCCTCTCGCTGACCGGCAAGGTCAATCCTTATTCAGCCGGCATGGGCCTGATGCCCGGCGGCGTATTCCGCGCCCAGTACCCGTGCGCACTGCACGGGGTCAGCGTGGATGACGCCATCGCCAGCATCGAACGGGTGTTCAAGAACGATGCCGAGCCGCGCGACATTGCCGCGATCATCATCGAACCGGTGCAGGGCGAGGGCGGTTTCTACGTCGCGCCGAAAGCATTCATGCAGCGCCTGCGCGCCCTCTGCGACCAGCACGGCATCCTCCTGATCGCCGACGAAGTGCAGACCGGCGCCGGGCGTACCGGCACCTTCTTCGCCATGGAACAGATGGGCGTCGCCGCCGACCTGACCACCTTCGCCAAGTCCATCGCCGGCGGTTTCCCGGTGGCAGGCGTGTGCGGCAAGGCCGAGTATATGGACGCCATCGCTCCAGGCGGCCTGGGCGGCACCTACGCCGGTAGCCCGATTGCCTGCGCCGCAGCCCTGGCCGTGATGGAAGTGTTCGAGGAAGAACAGCTGCTGGAGCGCTGCAAGGCAGTTGGCGAGCGTCTGGTCACCGGCCTCAAGGCCATCCAGGCCAAGCACAAGGCGATCGGCGAGGTGCGCGCCCTGGGCGCGATGATCGCCATGGAGCTGTGCGAGGACGGCGATCTGCACAAACCCAACGCTGCCCTGACCGGGCAGATCGTCGCCAAGGCGCGCGACAAGGGCTTGATCCTGCTGTCCTGCGGCACCTACGGCAATGTGTTGCGGGTGCTGGTGCCGCTGACTGCCGAAGATGAACTGCTCGACCGTGGCCTGGCGATCATTGCTGAGTGCTTCGACGAACTGGCCTGATCCCCAGCGCGTTACCCACAAAACCCGCTTCGGCGGGTTTTTCCTTGTCTGCGTTGACGCTTTACCCATCCACCTTCCCGATGGTGGATTGAAAAGGCGCGCCACCTGCCGACCATTGTTGCCGCGACGCTTGAGAATGTGCTCGGGTACAATGCGCCACTTTCGTGAATGCCACCGAGGTGCGCCATGCAACCCTTCGCCATCGCCCCGTCGATCCTCTCTGCCGATTTCGCCCGCCTGGGCGAGGAAGTCGACAAGGTGCTCGCCGCGGGTGCCGACATCGTCCACTTCGATGTGATGGACAACCACTATGTGCCCAACCTGACCATCGGCCCGATGGTCTGCGCGGCGCTGCGCAAGTACGGCATCACCGCGCCCATCGACGCGCACCTGATGGTCAAGCCGGTGGATCGCATCATTGGCGATTTCATCGACGCTGGCGCCAGCTATATCACCTTCCACCCGGAGGCCAGCGAGCATGTCGATCGTTCGCTGCAGCTGATCCGTGATGGCGGCTGCAAGGCGGGCCTGGTGTTCAATCCGGCCACCTCGCTGGAGGTGCTCAAGCACGTGCTGGACAAGGTCGACATGATTCTGCTGATGAGTGTCAATCCGGGTTTTGGTGGGCAGAAATTTATCCTCCACACCCTGGAGAAACTCAAAGAGGCCCGCGCCCTGATCGACGCCAGCGGTCGTGAGATCCGCCTGGAGATCGATGGCGGGGTCAATGTACAGAACATTCGCGAGATCGCCGCCGCCGGTGCCGACACCTTTGTTGCTGGCTCGGCGATCTTCAGCCAGCCGGACTATAAGCGCGTGATCGATGCCATGCGTGCCGAGCTGGCTCAGGTGCACGGGTGACGGCACTGCATGCACTGTTCGCGGGCGAACTGCCGCGTCTGGTGATGTTTGACCTGGACGGTACGCTGGTCGATTCGGTTCCGGATCTGGCTGCTGCGGTGGACAAGAGTCTGCTCCAGCTCGGGCAGCCTGCAGCCGGCACCCTGCAGGTGCGCGACTGGGTCGGCAATGGGGCGCGAGTGCTGGTGCGACGCGCCCTGGCCGGTGGTCTGCAGCACGCGCACATCGACGACGCCGACGCCGAGCAGGCACTCGAACTTTTTATGCAGGCTTATGCCGATGACCACAGCTTGACCCGGATTTATCCGGGCGTGCTGGAAACCCTCGACTGGCTGCGTGCGCAGCAGGTCGAGATGGCGATCATCACCAACAAGCCCGAACGCTTCGTCGCGCCGCTGCTGGATGAAAAGGGCCTGGGCAGCTATTTCCGTTGGATCATTGGCGGCGACACGCTGCCACAGCAAAAACCCGATCCGGCGGCGCTGCTGCATGTGTTGCAGCTGGCCCGGGTCGAGGCGCGGCAGGCACTGTTTATCGGCGATTCACGCAATGACGTGCTGGCGGCCAAGGCGGCCGGTGTGCCCTGCGTGGCGCTGAGTTACGGTTACAACCACGGTCGCCCAATCGCTGAAGAAGGACCGCTGCGGGTGCTGGATGATTTGCGCCAGTTGCTGGTTGCCGGCTAAGCCACGCTGGCCGGGTTGCTTAGGTCTGGCGGCTGCGCTAGTGTTGCCAGACTTTACTCCTGCCTGAGAGAGCTCCGTGGTGGTTACCTGCACGCGCTGGTCCGCAAGAATCGGTATGAACATCATCAAGGCCCTGGCCCGCTGGCGCTGGCGCCTCTGACCCGATCTTGGCCGCTTAGGCGGCGCGTTTGCACACAACCGTTTACCCTCAAGCCACGAGGCTGATAATGATCCGCGAAGAATTCCTGCGTTTAGCCGCTGCCGGCTATAACCGCATTCCGCTTGCCTATGAAACCCTGGTCGATTTCGATACCCCGCTGTCGATCTACCTGAAGCTGGCCGACGAGGCCAACAGCTACCTGCTGGAGTCGGTCCAGGGTGGCGAGAAATGGGGCCGTTACTCGATTATTGGTCTGCCTGCGCGCACTGTGCTGCGTGCCTATGGTCACCGCGTGAGCATCAGCGTCGATGGCGTCGAGGTGGAGCGCCATGAGTGCGCCGACCCGCTGGCCTTCGTTGAGCAGTTCCAGGCACGCTACAAGGTGCCGACCCTGCCCGGGCTGCCGCGTTTCAATGGCGGGCTGGTCGGCTACTTCGGCTACGACAGCGTGCGTTACGTCGAACCGAAGCTGGCGGCGGGGAGCAATCCCGACCCGCTGGGTACCCCGGATATCCTGCTGATGGTCTCCGACGCCGTGGTGGTGTTCGACAATCTGGCCGGCAAGATGCACGCCATCGTCCTCGCCGATCCGGCCGAGGAGGGCGCCCTGGAACAGGGCCAGGCACGTCTGCAGGAGATCCTGCGCAAGCTGCGCCAGCCGATTACCCCGCGCCTGGGCGTCGACCTGAATGCGCCGCCCGCTGCCGAACCGGTATTCCGCTCCAGCTTCAGCCGCGACGACTACGAACGCTCGGTCAGTGCGATCAAGGAATACATCCTCGCCGGCGACTGCATGCAGGTGGTGATTTCCCAGCGCATGTCGATCCCGTTCAAGGCCGCACCCATCGATTTGTACCGGGCGCTGCGCTGCATCAATCCGACGCCCTATATGTACTTCTTCAATTTCGGCGACTTCCATGTGGTCGGCAGCTCGCCGGAAGTACTGGTGCGTCTCGAGGACGGTCTGGTCACGGTGCGGCCGATCGCCGGCACCCGCCCGCGCGGCGCCAATGAAGAGGCCGATCTGGCCCTGGAGCAGGATCTGCTGGCGGACGCCAAGGAAGTCGCCGAACACCTGATGCTGATCGACCTGGGCCGTAACGACGTCGGTCGGGTCGCCAGCACCGGCTCGGTCAAGCTCACCGAGAAGATGGTGATCGAGCGCTATTCCAACGTCATGCACATCGTCTCCAACGTCACCGGGCAGCTCAAGGAAGGCCTGACGGCGATGGCCGCCCTGCGCGCGATCCTGCCGGCCGGCACCCTGTCCGGGGCACCGAAAATCCGCGCGATGGAAATCATCGACGAGCTAGAGCCGGTCAAGCGTGGTGTCTACGGTGGCGCCGTCGGTTACCTGGCCTGGAACGGCAACATGGACACCGCCATCGCCATCCGCACCGCAGTGATCAAGGACGGCGAACTGCATGTGCAGGCCGGCGCCGGCATCGTTGCCGACTCGGTACCGGCTCTGGAGTGGGAAGAAACCCTGAACAAGCGTCGCGCCATGTTCCGCGCCGTCGCGCTTGCCGAACAAACCGTCCCCGACCAGAACCCGCGCTGAGGAGTCTTGCCATGCTGCTGATGATCGACAATTACGACTCCTTCACCTACAACGTGGTGCAGTACCTCGGTGAGTTGGGTGCCGAGGTGCGTGTGATCCGTAACGACGAGTTGAGTGTCGCCGAGATCGCCGCCCTGCAACCCGAACGCATTGTGGTTTCGCCCGGGCCCTGCACGCCCAACGAGGCCGGCGTATCGCTGGCAGTAATCCAGCACTTTGCCGGCCAGCTGCCGATTCTCGGCGTCTGCCTGGGTCACCAGAGCATCGGTCAGGCCTTCGGTGGTGATGTGGTGCGCGCCCGCCAGGTGATGCACGGCAAGACCAGCCCGGTGTTCCACGAAAATAGCGGGGTGTTCGCCGGTCTTAACAATCCGCTGACAGTGACCCGCTATCATTCCCTGGTGGTCAAGCGCGAAACCCTGCCCGATTGCCTCGAAGTGACCGCCTGGACCCAGCACGAAGACGGCGCTGTCGATGAAATCATGGGCCTGCGGCACAAGACGTTGAACATCGAGGGTGTGCAGTTCCACCCGGAATCCATTCTCACCGAGCAGGGCCATGAGCTCTTTGCCAACTTCCTCAAGCAACAAGGAGGCGTGCGCGCATGAATATCAAGGAAGCCCTCGACCGGGTAGTCAATCAGCTCGATCTGAGCACTGCCGAAATGCAGGATGTGATGCGCGAGATCATGACTGGCCAGTGCACCGATGCGCAGGTCGGTGCCTTCCTCATGGGTTTGCGCATGAAGAGCGAGACCATCGACGAAATCGTCGGTGCGGCGCAGCTCATGCGTGAGCTGGCCGCCCCGGTGCGCATCAACGCCAGTCATCTGGTGGACACCTGCGGCACCGGCGGCGACGGCATGAATATCTTCAACGTTTCCACCGCAGCGGCCTTCGTCGTCGCCGCCGCCGGTGGCCGGGTGGCCAAGCACGGTAACCGCGCGGTCTCGGGCAAGAGCGGCAGCGCCGATCTGCTGGAGGCCGCCGGGGTCAACCTCAATCTCACCCCCGAGCAGGTGGCGCGTTGCGTCGAGAGTGTGGGGGTCGGCTTCATGTTCGCCCCGGCCCACCATGGTGCGATGAAGTACGCCATCGGCCCGCGTCGCGAACTGGGCCTGCGTACCCTCTTCAATATGCTCGGGCCGATGACCAATCCTGCCGGGGTCAAGCATCAGGTGCTGGGGGTGTTCAGCAAGGCACTGTGCCGGCCCCTGGCCGAAGTGCTGCAGCGCCTGGGCAGTGAGCATGTGCTGGTGGTGCATGCCCAGGACGGTCTGGACGAGATCAGCCTGGCGGCACCTACTTTTGTCGCTGAGCTGAAAGACGGCATTGTGAGTGAGTACATCATTCAGCCGGAAGATTTTGGCATCAAGAGTCAGAGCCTGATCGGGTTGACCGTCGATGACGCCGAACAATCGCTGGCACTGATTCGTGATGCGCTGACCAAGCGCAAGGGTGAGCAGGGCCAGAAGGCGGCCGACATGATTGTGCTAAATGCCGGTGCGGCGTTGTATGCCTGTGACCTGGCCAGCAGCCTGAAAGAAGGTGTGCAACTGGCCCATGATGCGCTGCATACCGGGTTGGCCTGGGAGAAGCTGCAGGAACTGGTGTCCTTTACCGCGGTATTCAAGCAGGAGAATCAAGGGTGAGTATTCCCACCATTCTGGAAAAGATCCTGGCCCGCAAGGCCGAAGAGGTGGCCGAGCGTCGCGCCATCGTCGGCCTTGAGGAAGTCGAGCAGCAAGCCCGTGCCGCTGATACGCCACGGGGGTTTGCCCGGGCTTTGCAGGAACAGGCCAAACGCAAGCAGCCGGCGGTGATCGCCGAAATCAAGAAGGCTTCGCCGAGCAAGGGTGTGCTGCGTGAGATCTTCGTGCCTGCGGACATCGCCCGCAGCTATCAGGCTGGCGGGGCAACCTGCCTGTCGGTGCTGACGGATCAGGATTACTTCCAGGGCGCCGACCTCTACCTGCAGGAGGCGCGCAGCGCCTGTTCGCTGCCGGTGATCCGCAAGGACTTCATGATCGATCCCTACCAGGTCATCGAGGCTCGGGCTCTGGGCGCTGATTGCGTGCTGTTGATCGTGGCGGCGCTGTCCGATGCGCAGATGGCCGAGTTGGCGGCCACCGCCAAGGCTTTCGACCTCGACGTGCTGGTCGAGGTGCATGATGGCGACGAGTTGGAGCGTGCGCTGAATACCCTGGACACGCCGCTGGTGGGCATCAACAACCGTAATCTGCACACCTTCGAACTCAACCTGGAAACCACCCTGGATCTGCTGCCGCGAGTTCCGCGCGATCGTCTGGTGGTGACCGAGAGCGGCATCCTCAATCGCGCCGATGTCGAGCTGATGGAGATCAACGAGGTGTACGCTTTTCTGGTGGGTGAGGCATTTATGCGCGCTGAAAACCCAGGCGTTGAGCTTGAGCGCTTGTTCTTCCCCGAACGCAAGCGAGTCATCAGCTCGCTGGATGTGGACTGATTACAGGCACGCAGAAAAAAGCCGACGCATGCGTCGGCTTTTTTATCTCTGTAGTGGGGTCAGCGCGTACCGAATACCACCATGGTCTTGCCTTTGACGTTGACCAGGCCTTGCTCTTCCAAGGCCTTGAGCACGCGGCCGACCATCTCGCGCGAGCAGCCGACGATGCGGCCGATTTCCTGGCGAGTGATCTTGATCTGCATGCCGTCCGGGTGGGTCATGGCGTCCGGCTGCTTGCACAGGTCAAGCAGGGTGCGTGCGACGCGGCCGGTGACGTCAAGAAACGCCAGGTCGCCGACCTTGCGCGTGGTGTTGCGCAAGCGCTCGGCCATCTGGCTGCCCAGGGCGTAGAGGATGTCCGGGTCTTGCTGGGTCAGTTCGCGGAACTT
Source organism: Pseudomonas sp. (assembly GCA_030656145.1). Classification (GTDB taxonomy): domain Bacteria; phylum Pseudomonadota; class Gammaproteobacteria; order Pseudomonadales; family Pseudomonadaceae; genus Aquipseudomonas. Next base: position 14,660 of record JAUSOF010000042.1, on the reverse strand, counting down.
GGTGTAGCTGAGTTCGGCTACTTCGCATTCGGTCTTGGCACGCACCCAGGCGCTGCGTTCTTTCTCGGCGCCGTCCTTATCGAACAGGCCCATCTCGCCGAAAAAATCACCGGGATTGAGGTAGGCGATGATCATTTCACGGCCATCGTCATCCTCAATCAGGATGGTTACCGAACCTTTGACGATGAAGAACAGGGTTTCGCTGCGATCACCTGCATAGATGATGGTGCTTTTTGCCGTATAGCGGCGACGGTGACAATGCGCGAGAAGTTTGTCGAGATTCTTTATTTTAGGTGTAAGGGTAATTGCGACCATGCCTGAGTCCCGAAAATGAAAAGGAAAGCCTTTGTCCGACAGGCAATTTCTTAGGCTATGTCTCCGTCAACTGCTGGGCGCAAACCAGGGTTTGGCTTTAGCCCATCATGTGTTCAGTGCGGGTGGCGGTGGGCTAAAACGGATTGCCACCCGACGCACGCTTCAAGCGACGACCGTTACAACGGTTAACGAGTACAGAGCCATTTCTTATAGTTATCTGGTCCAAGTGTGCCAGCAATCCGGCGTCGGCTTAACAAGCACGGCAAACCAGGGGCCGGTTTTGCGACACGGCTAACATCTAGCCGAGGAACATTCAGCCTGAAGGCTGAAACCAAGTAGCGAAAAATGCTGTGATAAGCTGCGACCCCTTTTTAACAGCGGAGGCTTGGTAATGAAAGCGCGCATTCAATGGGCTGGCGAAGCCCTGTTTATCGGTGAGTCGGGCAGTGGTCACGCGGTGGTGATGGACGGCCCGCCAGAGAGCGGCGGGCGTAACCTGGGTGTGCGCCCGATGGAGATGTTGCTGATCGGTCTCGGCGGTTGCAGTAACTTCGATGTGGTCAGCATCCTGAAAAAATCCAGGCAGCCGGTAGAAAGCTGTGAAGCCTTTCTCGAGGCCGAACGGGCCACCGAAGAGCCGAAGGTGTTCACCAAGATTCACCTGCATTTTGTGGTCAAGGGCCGCGGCCTGAAAGAGGCTCAAGTCAAGCGTGCGGTGGAGCTGTCGGCGGAGAAATATTGCTCGGCCTCGATCATGCTTGGGCGCGCCGGGGTTGCGATCACCCACGACTACGAGATTGTCGAACTGGCTTAGCGGCAAAGTCATCCGCCTCCGCTAAGTTCGACCCGCGCGGGTATAGCCTGGCTCGCGGGCTGATTGCCGTGACCCGCTCGCCAGTTGATGTGCGTATGGCTATAGCCGATAGGCGCTCTTGGTCATGACCTTGGACAAGAGTGTCATGCCGAATTTTACCGGTGCGGGGAAGCGCAGCCCCCCTGCTTCCAATGCACTGGTGGCATGGCGTTCTTCATCGAGGCGCATCTGCTCAAGTATTGCCCGCGACTTGTCGTCGTTGGCTGGCAGCTGTTGCAGGTGATCGTCCAGGTGTTTGACTACCTGATCTTCAGTGGCGGCGACAAATCCCAGGCTGACCTTGTCGCTGATCAGACCGGCCAATGCGCCAACGCTAAAAGACAGGCCATAAAACAGCGGGTTGAGTACGCTCGGTTGGCTGCCAAGCTGGCGAATGCGCTGTTCGCACCAGGCCAGATGATCGATTTCCTCATCGGCGGCATGCTCCATCGCGGCGCGCACGTCTGGCAGCTTGGCAGTCAGCGCTTGGCCTTGGTACAGCGCCTGGGCGCAGACCTCACCCGTGTGGTTGATGCGCATCAGGCCGGCGACATGCCGCGCGGTCGGTTCATCCAGTTCAGCTTCCGTCTGCACGATAGCTGGCGAGGGGCGAGTGGGCTGACCGCTGAAAGGCAGCAAGGTACGCAGAGCTGCGTCCGCTTGCAGGAACAGGCGGTCTACGGGGGAGTAGTGACGTTCGCTGGCCATTGGGCACCTCCGGCTAAAAGATAGCATCCAGTTTACTCCAATCCATGTGCTGCGGCTTGACCGGTGTCAGGGCCGTTATGCTGACCGTACGGCTTGATCAGCCTGGTGGCCAGATCATCTGTCGTTGGCCAAGGACATGCATATGGATGTGATAAACAGTTTGCCCTCCCAATTCATTGCAGTTCATCACCATGCGAAAACCGTCGTCACAGCCTTGTTCCTTGGCCAGGCGCTGAGCGCTATAGAGAACGTGTCCCGCCAAGGCGTTGTCGTCTTCGCCGAGTTCGTTGAGGCTGCGGAGATGCTTTTTCGGTATGACCAGAACATGCACGGGAGCCTTGGGGGCGATCACCCGATCGTTTTCATAAAGTTTGCGTGCGGGTATCTGCCCTGCGACGATCTTGCAGAACAGACAGTCCATGGCGCACTCTCCTGGCCTGTGAATGAAGCCCGAGTCTAGCCCCCTGGCTGATCCCGGTCAGATGACTGCCACAAGGAGCGGGTGTGAAGAACGATATCCATGATCTGGGCCTGGTGCTCGACTCCAGGGTCAAGCTGGTCCTCATCGAGTCCTGGGATGAGCCACGCGTGTTGGAAACCCTCACTGGCCTGGCGGTCAAGCGTGGCCTCGGTTTGCACACCTGGTCGGTGACCGAAGGTCTGCAGCGCCTGGGCTTCGGCGGTGAGCTGTTGGGTGATGGCGCGACCCAGGATCCGGAGGCCGCATTGCGGCTGATCAAGGCTGACCCGCAGGCGAATTTATATGTGCTGTGCGATTTGCATCCGTTTCTTGCCGACAACCCGACGTTGGTGCGCCTGCTCAAGGAAATCGCCATGCGTGATACGCCCCATGCGCCAACCCTGGTGCTGGTGTCCCACGCCTGCAAGCTGCCGGCCGAGGTGCAGCGCCTTGCCGCGCGCTTCAGTCTGGCGCTGCCGTCGGAAGACCAGTTGCTGGTCATCGTGCGCGAGGAAGCCAGCCGCTGGAGCGAGCGTAATCGCAATGCCCGGGTGCGCACCGACAATCGTACCTTGCAGCAAGTGGTGAAGAATCTGCGCGGTTTGAGTTATGGCGAAGCGCGGATGTTGGCGCGCAAGGTGATTTGTGACGACGGCGCCATAACCCAGGAAGACTTGCCGGAACTGAATAAGACCAAATTCAAGTTGCTGGACCTCGAAGGAGTGTTGAGCTTTGAGTACGACACCGCACGCTTCGCCGATGTCGGCGGCCTGAGCAACCTCAAACGCTGGCTGGCCGAACGCCAGGGAGTTTTCCTCGATGGTACGAGCATCGACCTGCCCAAAGGCATGCTGTTGGTCGGCGTCCAGGGTGGTGGCAAGAGCCTGGCGGCTAAGGCCGTGGCTGGACTGTGGGGCTTGCCCTTGCTGCGTCTGGACTTTGCCTGCCTGTACAACAAGTTCTTTGGCGAGACCGAGCGCAACCTGCGTGAGGCCTTGAGTCTTGCCGAACAGATGGCGCCCTGTGTGCTGTGGATCGATGAGATCGAGAAAGGCCTGGCCAGTGGCGAGCATGACGGCGGTGTAAGCCAGCGTGTACTCGGCACCCTGCTGACGTGGATGGCTGAGCGCAAGGCGCCGGTATTCATGGTGGCGACTGCCAATGCCATCGATCGCCTGCCGCCCGAGCTGGTGCGCAAGGGCCGCTTCGATGAACTGTTCTTCGTGGACTTGCCGGATCAGCCCGTACGCGCGGAAATCTTCCGCATTCACCTGATGCGGCGTGAGCTGGAACCCGGCGGGTTCGATCTACCCATGCTGGCGTTCGCCAGCGATGGGTTTTCCGGCGCCGAGATCGAGCAGGTGGTGGTTAGTGCCCTGTATGCCGCTCAGGCACAACAACAGGCGGTCGATCAGGCCTTGCTGTTGCACAGCATCCACAGCACTGCACCCTTGTCGGTGGTGATGGCCGAAGACCTCAGCGCGCTGCGTGCCTGGGCTCACGCGCGCACGGTCCTGGCCTGATTAGCAGCGGCTGAACGTTCGGTTGAGTCGAGCCGCTATTTTGCGTACCAGCCAGCGCGGGGCCAGGCGTGGTGCTACAGACCACAGCCGGTTGCGCCAGCCGGGAATGATGATTGCGCGGTTTTTTTCCAGTGCATTGACCGTGATCAGTGCCACTTCCTCGGCACTCATCATCCGCTTTGCGCCTTCCAGTCGCGTGCTATCGATTTGCGCCGAACGGAAAAATGCGCTGCGTGTCGGCCCCGGACAGAGCACTGAAACCTTGACCCCGTACTCCTTGAGCTCCTCGCGCAGGCCTTCGGAGAAATGCAGGACGTAGGCTTTGCTCGCGTGATAGTTGCTCATTCCGGGGCCGGGGTGAAATCCCGCCAACGAGGCAATGTTGAGAATTTGCCCGCTGCCCTGACCGGCCATCACTGTGCCGAGGGCATGGCAGAGCCGGGCGAGCGCGAGGATGTTCACCTCAATCAGTTGCTGCTCGCCGCGCCAGTCCTGGGCGACGAAGGCACCACAAGTGCCCACGCCCGCGCTGTTGATCAGCAGGTCGATGGACAGCTCACTTTGCTCCAGCTCATGCAGTAGGCCGGACAGTTGCAGCGGCTCGGCCAGGTCGCAGACGCGGAACAGGACTTCCACGCCGAAGCGCTGGGTCAGCTCGCAAGCGATGCTGTCCAGCGCTTCGCGCTGCCGTGCGACCAGGATCAGGTTGCGCCCTCTGCGTGCCAGCGCCTCGGCCAGGGCCAGGCCTATACCGCTGGACGCGCCGGTGATCAGGGCATAGGGGTGCATGGAGTTTCTCCGTGAAGGGGGCAGCTTTGACCGCATGGGCGCTTCTGGGTTGCCTGGGCCGGTGATTAAATTACCCCGGCCAGGCTATGAGCACATTGAGCGCTACGGCAAGAGCGTCGGCACATGCTCAAGGCAGCGTCTCACTTGTTTTGCCGGCGCTCAGTTATTGAGCGCGCTGAAGTCTATGCCGCTGAGCGCCAGGGCAAGCATCGCGAAGCCGCCGAGGAACAGCGCCAGCAGGCTGCCAATCAGCACTGCCAAGAACAGTCCTGCGAGTATCTTGACGGCAGTGCTGTTGGCTGGCGGCGGTGAGCCAAAGCGATTGGCGCCCTGGCTGCCGGGGACTACCAGCATCAGCAGCCAGAACACGCTGTTGACGATTGGCACGATGTTCAATAGCAGTAACCAGCCACTCCAGCCGATGTCATGCAGGCGCTGGACACCGATCTGCACGCTGACGACCAACATGCCGATCATCACTGCAAGCCCCAGTAGGCCGCCGAGCACTTCGGAAATGCCCATCACGATGGCCACCGCAGCCATGATCCCGGTAACCGCGAAGATCAGTACCAGTGACCAAGCCAGATAGCGCAACCGGCCAATCCTGCTGTCGACGGTGAATACATTCAGTTCGCCAAATGCTGGCAGTACTTCACCGACTGCCGCCTGGGGTGTGGCATAGGGGGTATTGGTCGAGGGGCTCGCTGGGGCAGTGTTATGGGCGCTCGCCGCAGCCTGACGCGCAGTAAACTTTTCAATGATGATGCCGCAAGCCGAGCATTGCACGGCCTTGGCTTGCCGGTGGTTGCACTTGGGGCAGGTCATCTCGCTGCTGGCGCCGCTTGGCAATCCGTCGGTGCGGTGATCCTCGGTGTCGACCAGGCTCAGACTGGCCGCCAGGTCAGGCTCCTTGCGCGCGTTAGCCCCCGCGCGGTGCAGCGCGGCGAGGTATTGATCGGCCTCACTCTCCTGCAGATCGCGCTTGATTGCGATAGTGCTGCCACTGAAGAGTGCGTTAATCCGCGAACGGTCACTTTTGAACAGGCGCGCGAGGTTGTCTTTGGCTGTTTCCAGTGCCACGTCTGGCATCAACTCGCCACTGAAGACAATCTTGAACCGGGCTTGGGTCATGCGAGCTTCCTTGTCGGCGCTTTGGATAAATAGTCAGTACAGCCTAGCGGGCCTGCAGGCTTCTGAACAAGCCGCCCGGCGCACAAACATCGGACCCGCTTCACGGGTTTGCCTGGGGTGTCCTGCGGCCGAGCAAAGAGTGGCCTTAGTTGTATGCAGCCGAGAGTGCCTGCCAAGGTTTCGGTGTCGAATGCCGGGTGGCGAACCTGAGGGTCGACAGCCGATTGCTCAGGCCCGGCCGGCTGTGCGTTTTCATCGCGGCCAATGTTGCTGCAGCAACTGGGCCTGACGCTGCGCCTCGCGGTATTCGCTGTCCAGGCGCGCTACCAGTACCTCGACGCTTGGCAGGTCGGCGATGGTGCCGACGCCTTGGCCGGCCGACCAGACAGTTTTCCACGCCTTGGCCTCATCGCTGATCGGCTTGAGCTTCTCGCCGTAGTTGATTTCGCCCTTGTTCTGCAACTGCTTGAGGTCGTAGCCGGCTGCCTCCAGGCTCTGGCGCATAAAGCTGGCCGGCACGCCGGATACCGCCGGGGTATGGATGATGTCGGCGGCTTGAGCGTCCAGGATCATCTGCTTGTAAGCCGCTGTCGCGTTGTTCTCCTGCGTGGCTATGAAGCGCGTGCCGAGGTAGGCCAGGTCGGCGCCGAGCACTTGTGCGGCGAGAATTTCATGGCCGTGATTGAGGCAGCCAGCCAGGAGTAAGGTCTTGTCGAAGAACTGGCGGATTTCCGCAATCAGGGCAAACGGGCTCCAGGTGCCGGCATGGCCGCCAGCCCCCGCGGCGACCGCGATCAGGCCATCGACCCCGGCTTCGGCGGCTTTTTCCGCATGGCGGCGGGTGGTCACGTCGTGAAATACCAGGCCACCGTAACTGTGCACCGCATCGACCACTTCCTTGGCTGCGCCGAGGCTGGTGATGACGATGGGTACGCGCTGCTCGACGCAGATGGCCAGGTCCGGCTGCAGGCGCGGATTGCTGCCATGCACGATCAGGTTGACCGCATAGGGCGCCGACTCTGCCTGCAGCCCTGCTTCGATCTCTTCCAGCCAGGCTTTGAAGGCGCCGCTGTCGCGCTGGTTGAGCGCCGGGAAACTGCCAACTATGCCGTTACGGCAGCAGGCGAGAACCAGCTGCGGGTTGGACACCAGGAACATTGGGGCGACCACCACGGGCAGGCGCAGGCGTTTTTCGAGCAGTGCAGGAAGACTCATGCGGATTCCTCGGGGAATTTTAGAAAGGTTTGACCACGACCAGAATGACCACCGCGAGCAAAACCAGGACTGGCGCCTCATTGAACCAGCGGTAGAACACATGGCTGCGCCGATTTTCGCCATGGGCGAAGCGCTTGAGTTGAGCGCCACAGAGGTGCTGATAACCGATCAGCAGGACGATCAGGCTCAGCTTGGCGTGCATCCAGCCCTGGCTGAAGTAGTAGCTGGGGTTAAGGCTGATCAGCCAGGTGCCGAAAATCAGGGTGGCGATCATCGACGGCAGCATGATGCCGCGATACAGCTTGCGCTCCATCACGCAGAAGCGCTCGCGGCTGGCGTCGTCTTCGCTCATGGCATGGTAGACAAACAGGCGTGGCAGATAGAACAGTCCGGCGAACCAGCAGACCATGGCGATGATGTGCAGGGCTTTGAGCCACAGATAGAGCATTGTCCGACTCCAGAGCAATAAAAGTGCTCCGATAGTAGTGGCCGGCGCCAGATACGTCATCTGCGCGGTTGGCCATTGGCGGTTACGGCCTTATCATCGACGGCTTTCCAATAGCTTTTTGCAAGGGGCAAGTGATGGTCAAGGTCGGTATCGTCGGCGGCACGGGCTACACCGGTGTGGAGTTGTTGCGCTTGTTGGCGCAGCACCCACAGGCGCAGGTTGCTGTCATCACCTCGCGCTCAGAGGCGGGCTTGCGCGTCGACGAGATGTACCCGAACCTGCGCGGCCACTACCCTGATCTGCTCTTCAGCGTCCCGGATGTCGCGACTCTGGGTGCTTGCGATGTCGTGTTCTTCGCCACCCCGCATGGTGTCGCCCATGCCCTGGCCGGCGAGTTGCTCGCGGCCGGTACCAAGGTGATCGACCTGTCTGCCGATTTCCGCCTGCAAGATGCCGAAGAGTGGGGGCAATGGTACGGCCAGCCCCACGGTGCACCGGATCTGCTGCCTGAGGCGGTCTATGGATTGCCAGAGGTCAACCGTGAGGCGATCAAGCTGGCGCGCCTGATCGCCGTGCCCGGTTGCTACCCGACCGCCGCACAACTGGGTTTTATTCCGCTGCTGGAAGCCGGCCTGGCCGATACGTCGCGGTTGATTGCAGACTGCAAGTCCGGGGTCAGCGGCGCCGGGCGCGGTGCTAGCGTCGGTTCGTTGTTCAGCGAAGCCGGTGAGAGCATGAAGGCCTACGGCGTCAAAGGTCATCGCCACTTGCCGGAAATTTGCCAAGGCTTGCGGCGCGCGGCCGGCTCTGCTGTGGGGCTAACCTTTGTGCCGCACCTGACCCCGATGATTCGCGGTATTCACGCGACCCTGTATGCGACGGTGGCCGACCGCTCGGTCGACCTGCAGGCACTGTTCGAGAAACGCTATGCCAGCGAGCCGTTCGTCGACGTGATGCCTGCTGGCAGTCATCCGGAAACCCGCAGTGTGCGGGGGGCCAACGTTTGTCGTATCGCTGTGCACCGACCGCAAGATGGCGATCTGGTGGTGGTGCTTTCGGTGATCGATAACCTGGTCAAAGGTGCTTCCGGCCAAGCCGTGCAGAACATGAACATCCTCTTCGGGCTGGACGAGCGTCTAGGTCTGTCGCATGCGGCCATGTTGCCCTGATGACTGGCTGGGAAGTGCGCCCCAGTGACCCGCGTCGCTCGGGTCGGCAGCGGCTTATGCTGCTGTTATTGCTGCTAGCTGTTCCCGCCGCATTCTATGCCGGCACCTGGTGGCAGCTGCGCGTGACCCAGTCGATTGAGGTGGAACACCAGCCGCTGCGTGAGCGCCTGATCGCACTTGAACAGGAGCTTGACCGGTTGCGCCAGCGTCTCGTCGTGGTCGGTAGTGGTGAGAACGTCGCGCAGCAGGCCAACGAGCAGAGCCGGTTGACCATCAAGTTGCTCGAAGAGCAGATATTCAAGCAGCAGCAAGACCTGGCCTTCTACAAAGGTGTTCTGGCGCCAGCCAGTCGTCGAGAGGGTCTGCGCATTCGCTCCTTTGAGTTGCAGGGCACGGACACGCCGATGCATTACCGCTACAAAATACTGCTCAGTCGGGTGGGTAAGGACGACAACCCGCTTGAGGGAGAGTTGGCGGTGGTCGTGGAGGGACGTCAGGGCGGAAAGGAGGTCAGCTTGCCGCTGGCTGCATTGACGCAAGACTTGCCTGGTCAGTTCCGTGGTCAGGTAATGCCTTTCTCCTTCAAGCATTTTCAGGCAATTCCTGAGGCCGGGCGCTTTGCCGAGCTGAAGTTGCCTGACGGTTTTACAGCGCATCAGGTCAGGGTGCGCGCAGAGGTCAAAGGCGGAAAGCCGTTGGTGCGTACATTTAAATGGATGGGTCAGGAGTAACAGCATCCCATGTGGACTAAAGATAAACGCAAGACCGACCTGCAGCGTTTTACGGGCAATACCAGCCTGATTGCCACGGGTGCGGAGTTGCATGGCAACCTGCAGTTTCTGGGCGCGGTGCAGGTCGATGGCCGAGTTTGTGGCAACCTTCAGGCTAGTGATGGCATGGTTCGAGTCAGTGCAGAGGGGCGGGTTGAGGGCGAGATTCGCGCCCCGCGCGTAGTGATCAACGGCGAAGTGATAGGTGATGTTTATGCAAGCGAGCACCTTGAACTGGGCAGTCACGCGCGTGTGTGCGGTACCCTGCATTACGGTTTGATGGAGATGGCCATGGGCGCGCAGATAGACGGAGGCTTACGGCCACTCAACGAACAGTCACGGCCATTGGAGTTGCCGGAGAATTTGGTTACTGCAGAATAGTTGACCGCCTTTGTAGGGTAAGTGGATAATGCAGGGCCTCAACGCAGTATGGCGCCTAGCGCCGGGAGATAGTCAGCATGAGCGTCGAAACCTTCACCCCTACAGCTTTGCAATTCACGCAGGGCGCGGCGAGCAAGGTGAAGAGCCTGGTCGATGAAGAGGGAAATTCTCGTCTTAAATTACGCGTTTTCGTTACGGGTGGCGGCTGCTCGGGCTTCCAGTACGGCTTTACCTTCGATGAAGAAGTCGCCGATGACGACACCATTGTCGAGCGCGAAGGGGTGAGTCTTGTCGTAGATCCGATGAGCTTTCAGTACCTGGCGGGCGCCGAAGTGGATTACCAGGAAGGCCTGGAAGGCTCGCGATTCGTGATCAAGAACCCTAACGCAGCCACTACCTGTGGGTGTGGCTCGTCCTTCTCGATCTGACAACCTAAACACGTTGGTCTAACGCCGCGCCAAGTTCGCGGCGTCGTCGGTTGTACCTGGTAAGTCAGCCGTTAGGCGGGGTAGATCGCGCCGAGCACCCGTAGTCCGCTGGCTCCGGTTACGCTCGGTCGATTGGCGGGTATGCCTTCAATACAGCAGTGTGCGAGCCAGGCGAATGCCATGGCTTCTACCCAGTCGGCAGGTACACCATAGTGCTGGGTGCTGTTGACTGCGCAGCCTGGGAGCAGCGCGGCCAGGCGTGTCATCAGCGTGCGGTTATGCGCACCACCACCGCACACCAGCAGCTCTTCAGTCTCGCGTTGAGCACTGTGCAGCGCTCTGGTGATGCTGAGTGCCGTCAGTTCCAGCAATGTCGCTTGTACATCTGCGTCGGCATAGTGCTGTTGCCCGCCTAGATGCTGGTCTAGCCAGGCAAGGTTGAACAGTTCACGGCCGGTGCTTTTCGGTCCCTGGGTTTTGAAAAATGGGTCGCTGAGCAGCGTTGCTAGTAGTTCGGGCTGTACCCTGCCACTGGCCGCCCAGTTGCCGTCGCGGTCATAGCTGTCACCGCGTAGGCGTTGGATCCAGGCATCCATGAGGACATTACCTGGGCCGCAATCGAAACCGCGCGCAGGATGCCCTGGCGCGAGCAGGCTCAGATTGCTGAAGCCGCCGACATTCAACACCGCTCGACAGCTGTTTTTTGCGCCAAACAAGGCTTCATGGAACGCCGGTACCAGCGGTGCACCTTGCCCGCCAGCAGCGACATCACGGCGGCGAAAGTCGCTGACTACACTGATCCCCGTTAGCTCGGCAAGTAGGGCAGGGTTGCCAATCTGGATGGTGAACCCTCGGGCGGGTTCATGCCGAATAGTCTGGCCGTGGCTGCCGATTGCACGGATCGACTCAGCGCTGACGGCGTGCTGTTTCAGCAGCACTTGTATGCCTTCGGCAGCCAGCTTCACCCAGTACTGTTCACTGACTGCCGCCCGCGCCAGCTCGTCCGGTCCCGGCGCGCAAAGAGCTAATAGCTCCGCGCGCAGTTCTGATGGCATTGGCAGGTAGTGGGTGGCGAGTAGAGTGGTTTTTTCGCTCTGCTCGATCAGGGCGATGTCCAGTCCGTCAAGGCTGGTGCCGGACATCACTCCTAGGTAAAGCGGCATCCCTATTAGCGCTTGTTGAGGGCGAGTAGGGTGGTTTTTTCCTGATCCATGCGGGCCATCAGTGGGGCACTCAATTGCATGAACCGCTGCTTTTCATTGCGTGCAATAGGATCCGCCATTGGCAGTTTTTGGCTCAGCGGGTCAACATGGGTGCCATTGACTTGGAATTCGTAATGCAGATGCGGTCCGGTGGATAGCCCAGTGGTTCCAATGTAACCGATGATCTGGCCCTGTTTGACGTTGCTACCACTACGAATGCCTTTGGCGAAACCCTGCATGTGGGCATAGAGCGTGCGGTAACGACTGCCATGCTGGATTACAACGGTATTGCCGTAACCGCCGTTGCGTCCGGCCAGGGTGATTTTACCGTCACCTGCCGCTTTGATCGGAGTGCCATGGGGAGCGGCATAGTCTACGCCCTTGTGCGCGCGGATCTTGTTCAGAATTGGGTGGCGTCGGCCGTTGGAGAAGCGCGAGCTGATGCGTGCAAAGTCTACGGGAGTGCGGATGAACGCCTTGCGCATGCTGTTGCCGTCGGCACTGTAGTAACTGCTGTTGCCCTGCTTATCGGTATAGCGAACAGCGGTAAAAGTCTTGCCTCGGTTAGTAAAGCGGGCTGAGAGGATGTTACCCGTGCCAACCTGTTTGTTGTTGACCACTTTCTCTTCAAAGACCAGCTCGAACTCATCGCCGTCACGGATGTCCATGGCAAAGTCGATGTCATAACCAAAAATGTTGGCCAGATCCATGGTCAAACCGTGGGAGAGACCGGCGCGTTTCGCTGATAAAAACAGCGAGCTATTGATGACTCCGCGAGCATAGGTTTTTCTGACGTCAGGTTTGACGATGTCACGCTTGAATGTGAAGCCTTTTTCATTCTTGCTCAGATTGATGCTTTCCAGGTCGCTGAGCTTGCTGTGTAGGCTCTCAAGCTGGCCGTCTTCTGAAAGCTGAAACTCTAGGGCCTGGCCAACCTTCAAGCGACTGAATTGCTTGGCCTCCTTGCTGCTACCCAAAACCTCGTGAAGGGTTGTAGCGGAGAGGCCAACATTTGCAAAAATTGTAGAAAGCGTATCGCCATTGGCGACCTTGACAGTCTTGTGTCGGGGGTCGACTAGTGTGGTTTCGACTGATGCTGTGCCGGGCTCGCTGCTGGCATAGTCAGCCCCCACGGTCTGTGTGGCGCTGCTATGTCCGCGCGACGGTTGCTCGATGCTGCTGAACGGCGAGGTATTCAGATTGCTTTTGAGGTCTTCGTGGCGAAGGTCGTCCTGCTCCAGCAGAACCAGTTCCGAGCCAGTGTCGAGCTCAAGGCTAAGGTAGGTTTTCTTCGCCTCGACTTCGCGAGAAGGGAACACTAGCAAGGTCAGGCTGAGCAATGCGGCTATTCCGCTGGCCGCTAAGATGTGGGTTTTAGGGTACGGCGGAGGCGTTTTACTGATAGGGGTCATAGATGGCTTTGACTTTTAGTAAAAAGTGAGAAGAAAAGATGAATAACACGATGAATATGCACTAATTGTATAAAATATAACCAAATCGTCTGTGAGGCAACCCTAAATGGCACGTTAGGTTGCAGGCGTGTGACGCTCAGGTCAAAACTTGTTATTTGTCAGCGATCTTGTATTGTTGGTTCCCTTTAAATTTGTGTGTCGTGAGTCCTGTCATGAAGTCGGTCGAAGAGCAGCTCGCGCTGATCAAGCGCGGTGCAGAAGAGGTTTTGGTTGAATCCGAGCTGGTAGAAAAGCTTAAGCGTGGCCAGCCGCTACGCATCAAGGCGGGCTTCGACCCGACTGCGCCGGATCTCCATCTCGGGCACACCGTGCTTATTAATAAGCTGCGGCAGTTTCAGGAGCTGGGCCATCAGGTGATTTTTCTGATCGGCGATTTTACCGGCATGATTGGTGATCCGAGTGGTAAGAGCGCAACCCGGCCGCCGTTGACGCGTGATCAGGTGCTGGCGAATGCCGAAACCTACAAAGCCCAGGTGTTCAAGATCCTCGATCCAGCAAAGACTGAGGTTGCGTTCAACTCTACGTGGATGGATCAGCTGACCCCGGCTGACTTTATCCGGCTGGCCTCGCAGTACACGGTTGCGCGCATGCTCGAGCGCGATGATTTCAGTAAGCGCTACTCGACCAATCAGCCTATAGCTATTCACGAGTTCCTCTACCCACTGGTGCAGGGGTATGACTCCGTTGCTTTGCGCGCGGATGTCGAGCTGGGGGGCACTGATCAGAAGTTCAATTTGCTCATGGGGCGCGAGTTGCAGCGATCCTATGGTCAGGCCTCGCAGTGCATTGTCACCATGCCTTTGCTCGAGGGGTTGGATGGCGTAAAGAAGATGTCCAAGTCCTTGGGCAACTATGTGGGTATCCAGGAAGCGCCCGGCGTCATGTACGGCAAGCTTGTGTCCATCCCTGACGTGCTTATGTGGCGTTACTTCGAGTTGCTAAGCTTCCGCTCGATGGAAGAAATTGCTCAGTTCAAGCTCGATGTCGATAACGGAGCCAATCCGCGTGATATCAAAATCAAGCTGGCGGAAGAGATAGTCGCGCGCTTTCATGGAGAGGAGGCTGCAGCGAGCGCTCATCGTTCGGCGGGTAATCGCATGAAGGAGGGTGAGCTTCCAGAAGATTTACCGGAAATCGAATTGGTGTCGACTGAGGATATGCCGATCGCGGCCTTATTGAATAAGGCTGGCCTGGTCAAGAACGCCGCCATGGCGCGTGACCTGCTCAGCTCCGGTGGGGTGCGGGTAGATGGCGAGGTGGTAGACCGCTTCTATATATATAAGCAGGGGGCAACCCATGTCTGCCAGGCGGGCAAGAAGGCTTTTGCGCGTATTACGCTAAAAGCCGAATAAAGCCTTGACGTAGATTCTGTTGGGCCTATAATCCGCACCTCTTCTGGCGCATGCCACTCTTAAAACCTCTTGTAAAACAAGAAGTTAGCTTTAAGCGAGGGGTTGTAATGCAGCGAAAGCTGTGTAGAATGCGCCGGACTGGCAGGGTGGTAGTAGACGCGCTGCTGGCGATGTAGCCGAGATAATCGGAAGCGGTAATGAGGTGGTTGACAGCGGTTTTAAACGCTGTATTATTCGCCTCCCGCTGACGAGAAGCTTAGAGCTGATCGAAGGCGCAAGCGGTTGAGTAGAAAGGGTTTCTTCGGAAATCGGTTTGAAAAAAAGCTTGACGGAACATGAGGCTGCTGTAGAATGCGCGCCTCGGTTGAGACGAAAGAATCAACCACCGCTCTTTAACAATTGAATCAAGCAATTCGTGTGGGTGCTTGTGAGGTAAGACTGTTA
>JAUSOF010000039.1 GCA_030656145.1 Pseudomonas sp. | reverse complement strand
CGCACTGTCCACCACCCTGGGCAACATGCTGATGGAGCCTGGGCACTTTCGTAAGGAGGCGGACACTGGCTTCCGCTTTCTGGTGCTGTCACACACCCTGCTCAACTACCTCTCGGGTCTCGGCGCGCACCGTGGTGAGATCATTCTTGGCGACAGCACCCTGCCGGAGAACGCCGAACGCCTGGCCGCCAGCCTGGATGAAATCGCCAGCAGCCTGACCGAAGAACGTGCGGTAGCAATTCAAAGCGATGCCGAAGAACAACTGGCCGCCGAACTGGAGCAGCGCGCAGAAACACTGGATGATCAACGGCGCCTGGTGCAGACCCAACTGGCGTTGATCTGCCGGCAGCTCGGCCCGCTGCGCACCCTCGCCGCGCACCTGCTCAAGGGTCGCAGCAAACCCTAGCAACCTGTCAGACTTAACACTGTCCTACTGCGGAAAAGCCGGATTTGATCATTTTTTGCGCGATTTCTCGTTAAATAGAGCGACTATTCGCCTCAAAAGCGCGCAAAAACTGCTTCAAACCGGACGTTCCCTCGCTACGGACGGTCAAGTCAGACAGGCTGCTAGCCAGCGCTACTGCGCAAGCAGGCTAGCCGCTAACGCAACACCGCGGCCAGCGCATGGATCTCGTCCCAATGCTGGCTGACCAGCGCCAGGCTGCCGTCAGCCGCCACTGCATTGTGCTCACTATTGAGCTTGGTATAAGCAGCCAGACTGGTCAACGCCGGCAAACTCGCGGCGTTGTTGGCGTGACGGATAACGTGGAACAGGCTGAGATTGACCAGGTCGAGTAGCTCGACCTGCCGCTGGCGCTGCAGCGCCCAATTCCCCGCCTCGCGCACAATGTCGACGTAGGCGTCATCCACTGCCCATTTTTTCAGCAGCATCACCCCCAACGACTTGCTATAGGCCTGGCACAGGCTGTAATAACGCGCCGGCGTCGGCAGCAGATCACCGCCCTTGAACGCCGAGAGCACCGCGAGCGAGCCGACCTCGCTGAGCAGGCTGGCCAGCACCGCATGGTCGGCCGGCACCTGGCCCACCTTGCGCGCCAGAAAGCCGCAAATGCTCGCCTTCAGCGTCAGTCGCTGCCAGGCATCCATGAACAGCGACTTGTGCCCGGCACTGTGCAGCACGAACAGGCTCTTGACGCTGTGCAGCATCACCACCCGGTCGACCTGCTGCATGCCTAACACACGCAACACGTCCTGCAGGGTTTTCGGCGCTACACGGGTACGCAGCAAGGCGCTGGAGGCGTACTTCATCAACAACGCACTGAGCGCCGGATCCCGACTGATCAGGCTGACCAGCAGAGCCATGCTGACCTCGGGCCTGGCCAGCGCCCGGCGAATTTCCAGGGTCAACATCGGCAGGCTGGGCAGTTGCTCCTGATCATTCATCAGT
Organism: Pseudomonas sp.; assembly: GCA_030656145.1. GTDB lineage: Bacteria > Pseudomonadota > Gammaproteobacteria > Pseudomonadales > Pseudomonadaceae > Aquipseudomonas. Next base: position 19,389 of record JAUSOF010000039.1, on the reverse strand, counting down.
TGAGTGACCAGCTGGCGGTAAATCGAATAATCCGACTGAGTCGCGTCCATCATGGCCTCCCGCCGCAGATGGAGCGCAGTGTATCCAAGGCCGTGGGCCAATGCGCCAGCAGGCTGGCATTTTCCAGCGGCTCCGGCAATCGGCTCGGCGCCGCTGGCCGGCGGCACCAGCCGATGCAGCAAGAAATATCCTCGCGACCGCATCATGCTTACCCTCACTTTTGCTGGCAACCCGTGCACAATGCCGCACGGCGACACTCGAACGGAGTGCCTGTACCGAGACTTTTCCTGCCGCCTGACCTGCGAGTGACCGTTGAACAAAACCCTGCTCCAGCAACTGATTCTCGACCAGCTGCATGCCGACCTGACACTGGCCCAGCAAGCGGCGCTGACTGCCTATGAAGCAGCCACCCATGAAGAGAATATTGCCGAGAACAAGTACGACACTCTAGGCTTGGAGGCGTCCTACCTGGCTGCCGGCCAGGCGCGCCGGGTCGAGGAGATTCGCCTGGCCCTGAGCGCCTGGGAAAAACTCCGGCTGCGGCCCTTCGATGCGCAACTGGGCATTCAGCTCAGCGCCTTGGTGTGGCTGGCCGATCCCCAGGGCGCGGAACAATGCCTGTTCCTCGGCCCGGATGGCGCCGGCCTGAAGCTGCTATTGGACGGCCAGGAAGTACGTGTGATCAGCCCAAGGGCACCGCTCGGGCAACGCCTGATCGGCTGCGGCGAAGGCGATCAGGTGGAGCTGCGCATGGGTAGCAGCATTCAGCTGTTCGAGGTGCTGCGGGCCTGTTGAGCACCTTTTCTCAAGGCGTTTCCACCTGCCACTGGGCCGCTAGCCGGGCCAGCTGCCCACGCGCGCTCAACTGCCGAAAGCCCTCGTCGAACGCCTCGCGCAGGCGTGCGTGACTGCTGTGCAACGGGAAGGCGAAGTAGCCGTCCTGGATATCAATCGACGGCTCGAGTTGACTGACCTCATCAGTCAAACCCAGTGCCTGCAACACCGGCAGGGTGTTGCGCTGATTGCTGGCGAGCATCTCGAGGCGTCCGATACTGAGCATTTTCAGGCCGTTTTCGACGCCCTCCACGGTAATCAGATCAAGCCTTTCGCGTGCGGCGTCGAAACCTTCACCATAGGCCCAGGCACGCACTACGCCGATGCGCTGCCCGCCCAACTGGCGGTAGTCGCCAGACCACTGGCACGATGTGCCGCTGCGACAATAAAAGGCGATCCTGTCGCGATAAAAGGCCGGCCCGACAAACGCGAAACGGGCCTCGCGCGCCGAACTGCGGTAGGGACCAATAAGGATGTCGGCCTGGCCCAACTCGACCATACGCTGCGCGCGAGCCCAGGGGTAAGACGCGAAGCGCAGGGTGTAGCCATGCGGCTCGAGCACCTGGCGCAAGATATCAGGGCCGAGCCCCGAGTATTCGTCCGCAGCCGTGCGCTCGAAAATCCGCGGAAAATCAGTGCCTACAGCCAGCAACTCGCGCGCCAGCGCCAACGGGGGAGCCAGCAACATCAGGCCGAGCCCAACCACGCACAACCTGTACAGAAATCCTGAATGCATACCGTGACCACCTCGAATCCCTGAAGAGCTCTGTCTACATGCAGTCTTGAGCCCGATTCTTGCGCAATACGCCAGCAGCCTGTCGGGCTTGCCCTCGCCATCGACGGTCAGGCCCGACAGGCTGCTAGGCTATATGAACTCACTCTCTCACCAGAGGAATACACCATGCAAAATCCTACTCACGACCTCCCGGCACTGTTTGAACAGCTCGGCTTGCCGGCCGAACAAACCAGCATCGAGCGCTTCATCAGCACTCATTCGCCCTTGCCGCCGACGTGCAGGTTAGCCGACGCGCCTTTCTGGACGTCGGCCCAGGCCAGTTTCCTGCGCGAGGAGATCCTTGAGGACGCCGACTGGGCGGAGGTGGTCGATCAACTCAACTTGATGCTGCGCGGCTGACGGATGTACGCCCCGGTCGAGAAGGGTACCCCGCGGTATCAGGCCGGGCTACGCCCCTGCAACTCACGCCAGGTCAGGTAGACACGCAGGTCGAATTCGACCTGATGATAGTCGGCCAGCATGTATTCGCAGAGTTTATAGAACGCCTTGTTGTGCTCGGCCTCTTTCAGGTGGGCCAGTTCGTGCACCACGATCATCTGCAAAAACTCCGGCGCGGCCTCCTTGAACAGGGCGGCCACGCGAATTTCCTTCTTCGCCTTGAGCTTGCCGCCCTGCACGCGGGAAATCGCCGTGTGCAGGCCGAGGGCGCGATGGGTCAAGTCGAGACGATTGTCGAACAGCACCTTATCGATGGACGGTGCGTTTTTCAGGTGCTCCTGCTTGAGCGCTTGGATATAGGCATACAACGCCTTGTCGCTTTGCACGCCATGCTTGCCGCTGTAACGCTGCGCCAGGTAGTCGCCCAGGCGATCCTGGGCAATCAGCTGGCGGATCTGCTCCTGCAACTGCAGCGGGTAGCCCTGGAGAAATTTCAGTGGGTTCATAGTAACGAGACAATGCGCTGAAGGTTGAGACTCGCAGTATGCAGCAGCTACGGGCCTGGGCTCCATCCCTGGGTCCGACGCTCGATATGTTGAAAACTCCGGCACCAATTCCAACGCCCAAAAACGCCAAAGCCCCGCATTACCATTCGATAAGCGGGGCCTTGCTGGAACCAGGTGTTTTAGTTGACCTTGGCGGCCAACTCACCACTGGCATAACGCTGGAACATGCCTTCCAGGGATATCGGTTTGATCTTCGAGGCATTGCCGGCGGTGCCAAAGGCTTCGTAACGAGCGATGCAGATATCACGCATGGCGGTCACGGTGGCGCCGAAGAACTTGCGCGGGTCGAACTCACCCGGATTGGTGGCCATCAGACGACGCATGGCACCGGTGGAGGCCAGGCGCAGGTCGGTGTCGATATTGACCTTGCGCACGCCAAACTTGATGCCTTCGACGATTTCTTCAACCGGTACGCCGTAGGTTTCTTTGATGTCGCCGCCGTACTGGTTGATGATCGCCAGCCACTCCTGCGGCACCGAACTGGAGCCGTGCATCACCAGGTGGGTGTTGGGGATGCGCTTATGGATTTCCTTGATGCGGTCGATGGCGAGGATGTCACCGGTCGGCGGCTTGGTGAACTTGTAGGCGCCGTGGCTGGTGCCGATGGCAATCGCCAGGGCATCGACCTGGGTACGCTTGACGAAGTCGGCGGCTTCTTCCGGATCGGTCAGCATCTGGCTGTGATCCAGCACACCTTCGGCGCCAACGCCGTCTTCTTCGCCAGCCATGCCGGTTTCCAGGCTGCCCAGGCAACCCAGCTCACCCTCTACCGACACGCCACAGGCGTGGGCGAAGGCCACGGTCTGCTGGGTCACGGCGACGTTGTAATCGTAATCGGCCGGCGTCTTGCCATCAGCCATCAGCGAGCCGTCCATCATCACCGAGCTGAAGCCCAGCTGGATCGAGCGCTGGCAGACGTCAGGGCTGGTGCCGTGGTCCTGGTGCATGCACACCGGGATATGCGGGAATTCTTCGATGGCTGCCAGGATCAAGTGGCGCAGGAACGGCGCACCCGCGTATTTGCGCGCACCGGCAGACGCCTGGACGATCACCGGGGAGTCGGTCTTGTCGGCCGCTTCCATGATCGCGCGCATCTGCTCGAGGTTGTTGACGTTGAAAGCCGGCACGCCGTAGCCGAATTCGGCGGCGTGGTCGAGCATCTGGCGCATGCTGATAAGTGCCATGGTGTTCTTTCTCCCGGAGGAACTCGTTAATCGTAGCAGCCCGCCGTGGCGGCGCTGTTGAATAGTGGGCATAACCTGCCCGCGGCCGGTTTCTCAGCCCTTGGCGCGCTGTTCCAGCACGGCCACGGCCGGCAGCACTTTGCCTTCGACGAATTCGAGGAAGGCGCCGCCACCGGTGGATATATAGGAAATCTTGTCGGCCACGGCGTATTTGTCGATGGCCGCCAGGGTGTCGCCACCCCCGGCAATCGAGAATGCCGGGCTGGCGGCGATGGCTTCAGCCAGCACCTTGGTGCCATTGCCGAACTGGTCGAACTCGAACACCCCGACCGGGCCGTTCCACAGAATGGTCTTCGACGACTTCAGCAGCTCGGCGAATTGCAGCGCGGTTTGCGGGCCAATATCGAGGATCATATCGTCCTCACTCACATCGGCGACCAGCTTGACGGTCGCGGAGGCAGACTCGGCAAAGGCCTTGGCCACCACCACATCCACCGGCAGCGGCACGCTGACCTTGGCGGCAATGGCTCTGGCGGTATCCAGCAGATCAGCCTCGTACAGCGACTTGCCGACCGGGTAGCCGGCGGCAGCGAGGAAGGTGTTGGCAATACCGCCACCGACGATCAGTTGGTCGCAGATCTGGCTCAGGCTGTTCAGCACATCGAGCTTGGTTGACACCTTGGAGCCGGCGACGATGGCCGCCATCGGCTTGGCCGGATTACCCAGCGCCTTGCCCAACGCATCCAGCTCGGCCGCCAGCAGCGGGCCGGCACAGGCGATTTTGGCGAACTTGGCCACGCCATGGGTCGAACCCTGGGCGCGGTGGGCGGTGCCGAAGGCATCCATGACGAACACGTCGCAGAGCGCGGCGTACTGTTGCGCCAGTTCATCGGTATTGCTCTTCTCGCCGTTGTTGAAGCGCACGTTTTCCAGCAGCACCAACTGGCCGGGCTGAACCTCGACGCCGTCGAGGTAATCACGCAGCAACGGCACGTCACGGCCGAGCGCCTGGCTCAGGTAGTCGGCCACCGGTTTGAGGCTGTCCTCTTCGCTGTACTGACCTTCCGTCGGGCGGCCCAGGTGCGAGCAGACCATTACCGCAGCGCCTTTTTCCAGGGCCAGTTTGATGGTCGGCAGGGCGGCAAGGATGCGCGCGTCGCTCGTCACCACGCCGGCTTTTACCGGCACGTTGAGGTCTTCACGAATCAGGACGCGCTTACCGTGGAGGTCGAGGTCGATCATCTTCGCTATTTTTACGAACGGCGTGGTCATGAAATCAGTCCTTCATGGGGGCTGGATGAACAGAAGTGGTGGATACGGTCAGAAAGTGTTCGGCCACGTCGAGCATGCGATTGGCAAAGCCCCACTCGTTGTCGAACCAGGCCAGCAGATTGACCAGGCGCGGCCCGGAAACCCGGGTCTGACTGCCATCGACGATGGCCGAGTGCGGATCGTGGTTGAAATCGCAACTGGCGTGAGGCAGTTCGGTGTAAGCGATCAAGCCCTGCAGCGGGCCGCTTTCGGCGGCCTGGCGCAGCACCCGATTGATTTCTTCGGTGCTGGTGTCGCGTGCAGTCTGCAGGGTGATATCCAGACACGACACGTTGACCGTCGGCACCCGTATGGCTTTGGCCTGAATCCGCCCGCTTAGTTCCGGCAACAAGCGCTCGATGCCACGCGCCAGGCCGGTAGACACCGGAATTACCGACTGGAAGGCCGAGCGCGTGCGGCGCAGGTCTTCGTGGTGGTAGGCGTCGATCACCGGCTGATCATTCATCGCCGAGTGGATGGTGGTGATGGAAACATACTCCAGCCCCACCGCCTCGTTGAGCAACTTGAGCAACGGCACGCCGCAGTTAGTCGTGCAGGAAGCGTTTGATACCAGTCGTTCGGCACCGCTCAGGCAAGCCTGATTGACCCCGAAAACCACGGTGGCATCGATATCCGCTTCGCTGGCCATCGGCTGGGAAAACAATACCCGTGGCGCGCCGGCTGCAAGGAAACGCTGGCCATCGGCACGGGTGTGGTAAGCGCCGGAACACTCGAGTAACAGGTCGATATCCAGCGCCGCCCAGTCGATGTCTTCCGGCGTCGCGTGGCGCAGCACCTTCACGCACCCGCCGTTGATATGCAGACAGTCACCGTCGACCTTCACCTCACCGGGAAAACGCCCGTGGGTGGAGTCGAAGCGGGTCAGGTATTCGATGCTGGCCTGGTCGGCCAGGTCGTTCAGCGCGACTATTTCCAGGCGCGCCTTAGGGCCGCGCTCATGCAGCGCACGCAGCACGCAACGGCCGATGCGGCCGTAGCCGTTGAGGGCGATTCTGTAGGGGCGATTGGACATGGCAATCTCGAATGGATAGCGACCGTAGGATGGCGTTGAGCGAAGCGATACCCATCAATCGGCAGCGATGGGTATCGCAAGCTCAACCCATCCTACACGGGGTCAGTCTTCCAGCAGTTCAGCGGCGGTTTCCAGCAGGTTCTCGACGGTGAAGCCGAAGTGTTCGAACAGCGCTGGGGCGGGTGCCGACTCACCGAAGGTGGTCATGCCGATAACGCGACCTTCCAGGCCGACGTACTTGTACCAGTAGTCCGCATGGGCGGCTTCGATGGCAATCCGCGCAGCAACCTGGACCGGCAGCACCTGCTGCTTGTAGCCGGCATCCTGAGCATCGAACACGCTGGTCGATGGCATCGATACCACGCGCACCTTATGGCCCTGCTCGCTCAACTTATCGTAAGCGGCGACGGCCAGGCCGATTTCCGAACCGGTGGCGATCAGGATCAGTTCCGGCTCGCCACTGCAGTCTTTCAGCACATAACCGCCACGGGCGACGTCCGCCAGTTGCTGGGCATCACGGGACTGGTGCGGCAGGTTCTGCCGGCTGAAGATCAGCGCGCTCGGGCCGTCGTTGCGCTCGATTGCGTACTTCCAGGCCACCGCCGATTCCACGGCATCGCATGGCCGCCAGGTGTCGAGGTTGGGCGTGCAGCGCAGGCTGGCCAACTGTTCGATTGGCTGATGCGTCGGGCCGTCTTCGCCGAGACCGATGGAGTCATGGGTGAACACATAGAGCACGCGCTTTTTCATCAGCGCCGACATGCGCACCGCATTGCGTGCGTATTCCATGAAGATCAGGAAGGTCGCACCGTAGGGCACGAAGCCGCCATGCAGGGCAACGCCGTTCATGATCGCGCTCATGCCGAACTCGCGCACGCCGTAGAACATGTAGTTGCCGGAGGCGTCTTCCGCAGAGACGCCCTTACAGCCCTTCCACAGGGTCAGGTTGGAGCCGGCGAGATCCGCCGAGCCGCCAAGGAACTCTGGCAACAGCGGGCCGAAGGCATTCAATGCATTCTGGCTGGCCTTGCGGCTGGCGATGGTTTCGCCCTTATCGGCAACTTCCTGGATATAGGCAGCGGCTTTCTCGGCGAAATCGGCTGGCAGCTCGCCGGCGATGCGACGTGTGAATTCGTTGGCCAGTTCCGGGTAGGCGGCGGCATAGGCGGCAAAGCGCTGATCCCACTCGGCCTCAGCGGCAGCACCGGCTTGCTTGGCGTCCCACTCGGCGTAGATATCCGCGGGGATTTCAAACGGGCCATGGTTCCAGCCCAGAGCGGCGCGGGTCAGGGCGATTTCGTCAACGCCCAACGGTGCGCCGTGGCAGTCTTCCTTGCCCTGCTTGTTCGGCGAACCAAAGCCGATGGTGGTCTTGCAGCAGATCAGGGTCGGCTGATCCAGGGTCTTGCGCGCGGTGTCGATGGCGATCTTGATTTCTTCGGCGTCGTGGCCGTCGACATTGCGGATCACCTGCCAGCCGTAGGCTTCGAAGCGCTTCGGCGTGTCGTCGGTGAACCAGCCCTCGACTTCGCCGTCGATGGAAATACCGTTGTCGTCGTAGAAGGCGATCAGCTTGCCCAGACCCAAGGTACCGGCCAGCGAGCTGACTTCATGGCTGATGCCTTCCATCATGCAGCCGTCGCCAAGGAAGGCGTAGGTGAAGTGGTCGACGATCGGATGGCCGTCGCGGTTGAACTGCGCGCCCAGCACTTTTTCCGCCAGGGCGAAGCCCACGGCATTGGCCAGACCCTGGCCGAGCGGACCGGTAGTGGTCTCCACGCCAGGGGTGTAGCCATATTCCGGGTGACCGGGAGTACGGCTGTGCATCTGGCGGAACTGCTTGAGGTCTTCGATGCCCAGGTCGTAGCCGGTCAGGTGCAGCAACGAGTAGATCAACATCGAGCCATGGCCGTTGGACAGCACGAAGCGATCGCGGTCGGCGAAGCTCGGGTTGCTCGGGTTGTGCTTGAGGTAGTCGCGCCACAGCACTTCGGCAATGTCCGCCATGCCCATCGGGGCACCGGGGTGGCCGCTGTTGGCTTTCTGCACGGCATCCATGCTCAGGGCACGAATGGCATTGGCTCGCTCACGACGGCTGGACATCACTGAATCTCCTACGGGTTTTGCAACAGGAAGGTCGAAAATGGCGGCCATTTTCGCCCAGCGAAGCCCGCCGGGGCAATGACAGATAGTCGCAGAGCCAATGTTTTCTGGCTTTTGCACCAGCAATACCAATATCAACATTTTTTGATATTGGTATTGCTGGATGAAAAATGACCGACTAGACTGCTCGGCATTATGAGTATGCGCGCCGCACATCTGACCTTCGAGCCTGTCGATGCCCTTGCCGCCCTGTGCAAGGCCAGCGGCGACTCGTTGCGCCTGAATATCCTCCGCGCACTGAGCAACGACTCCTTTGGCGTGCTGGAATTGGCGCAGATTTTCGCCATCGGCCAATCGGGCATCAGCCATCACTTGAAGGTGCTGGCCCAGGCTGGCCTGGTCGCCACCCGCCGCGAAGGCAATGCGATCTTCTACCGCCGCGCCCTGGCCAATAGCGAACAACCAGGCAGTCGCCTGCACGCGGCCCTGCTTGATGACGTGGATAGTCTGCAACTGCCCAGCGACGTGCAGGGTAGGATTGCCGAGGTGCACAGTCAGCGCGCCGCCGCCAGCCAGGATTTTTTCGCGCGCATGGCGGCCAACTTCCAGGCCCAGCAAGACCTGATCGCCGGCCTGCCGCAATACCGCGACAGCCTGCTCTCGCTGCTCGACTCCCTGGCCTTTGCAACAACCGCCACGGCGCTGGAAGTCGGCCCGGGCGACGGCAGCTTTCTGCCCGAACTGGCCAAGCGCTTCAGCCGGGTAACCGCCCTGGATAACAGCCCGGCGATGCTCGAACTGGCCCGCATGCGCTGTGAGCAGGACGGCTTGGCCAATGTTGCACTGCAACTGGCCGATGCCTTGAATGATGACTATCCACCTGCCGACTGCCTGGTACTGAATATGGTCCTGCACCATTTCGCTGCCCCGGCAGAGGCACTGAAACAGCTGGCACTGCGGGTAAAACCCGGCGGCAGCCTGCTGATCACTGATCTCTGCAGCCACAACCAAAGCTGGGCGAAACAGGCCTGCGGCGATCTTTGGCTAGGCTTTGAACAAGACGACCTGGCCCACTGGGCCATCGCGGCAGGCCTCAGCCCCAGCGAGAGCCTGTATGTAGGCCTGCGCAACGGCTTTCAGATTCAGGTGCGGCACTTTGCCAAACCCCACGAAAACAGCGGCCTACGGGCCACCGTCACCGGTAAACAATAGGAAAACCGATCGATGAGCGAATACTCCCTCTTTACTTCCGAGTCCGTCTCCGAAGGCCATCCGGACAAGATTGCCGACCAGATTTCCGATGCGGTGCTCGACGCCATCATCGCCCAGGATAAAAACGCCCGCGTGGCCTGCGAAACCCTGGTCAAGACCGGCGTGGCGATTGTCGCCGGCGAAGTCACCACCAGTGCCTGGGTCGACCTCGAACAGATCGTCCGCGATGTTATCTGCGACATCGGCTACACCAGCTCCGACGTTGGCTTCGACGGCGCCACCTGCGGCGTCATCAACATCATTGGCAAGCAGTCCCCTGACATCAACCAAGGCGTCGACCGGGCCAAGCCGGAAGACCAGGGCGCTGGCGACCAGGGCCTGATGTTCGGCTACGCCAGCAACGAAACCGATGTGCTGATGCCCGCGCCTATCGTCTTCAGCCACCGCCTGGTCGAGCGCCAGGCCGAAGCGCGCAAGTCCGGTCTGCTGCCGTGGTTGCGCCCGGACGCCAAATCCCAGGTCACCTGCCGCTATGAAAACGGCAAGGTGGTTGGCATCGACGCCGTTGTACTGTCGACTCAGCACAACCCGGAAATCAGCCAGGCCGACCTGCAGGAAGCGGTCATGGAGCTGATCGTCAAGCACACCCTGCCTGCCGAATTGCTGCACAAGGGCACGCAGTACCACATCAACCCGACCGGCAAGTTCGTCATCGGCGGCCCGGTGGGCGACTGCGGCCTGACCGGACGCAAGATCATCGTCGACACCTACGGCGGCATGGCCCGTCACGGCGGCGGCGCCTTCTCCGGCAAGGATCCGTCCAAGGTTGACCGTTCGGCGGCCTACGCCGGGCGCTATGTGGCGAAAAACATCGTCGCTGCAGGGTTGGCCGAGCGTTGCGAGATCCAGGTGTCCTACGCCATCGGCGTGGCTCAACCGACCTCGATCTCGATCAACACCTTCGGCAGCGGCACGATCAGCGACGACAAGATCATTCAACTGGTACGCGAGCACTTCGACCTGCGCCCCTACGCCATCACCCGCATGCTCGACCTGCTGCACCCGATGTACCAGGCCACCGCCGCCTATGGTCACTTCGGCCGCATCCCGGTTGAAATGAGCGTCGGCGACGACACCTTCACCGCCTTCACCTGGGAAAAAACCGACAGGGCCGCCGAACTGCGCGCGGCTGGCGGTCTGTAAAGCCCACCTGCAAGACCGAGAGCCCCGCCCCGCGCGGGGCTTTTTGTTGTCTGGCAAAAACCAACTAGGCTGTAAAGCCTAGTCCCCGAGCAAGGAAGCTCATGATGAAGACCTGGATCGCGCCACTCCTGTTAGCGCTGGCCCTTGATGCCTTGGCCGCGCCCTGTCCTGAGTGGCGTGCCGCGCGTGCCGAGAGTGAAATAAGCGCACTCCGCGAACAGATTGCCGCCTGGGACCAGGCCTACCACGACCAGGGCGCTTCCCTGGTGGCCGACGAACTCTACGATCAGGCGCTCGCCCGGCTGGAGCAGTGGCGCAGTTGCTTTGCCGGGATCGGCACGCCGCCGGCCGACCCCCTGACCGGCAACACCGGGCGCACTCTCCATCCGGTGGCGCAGACCGGGCTGCGCAAGCTGGCGGATGACGCCGCCGTGCAGGACTGGATCGCCACACGCAGCGACCTGTGGATCCAGCCCAAGGTCGATGGCGTGGCAGTCACCCTGGTCTACCGCAGCGGCCACTTGCACCAGGTCATCAGCCGTGGTGACGGCCGTAGCGGCCAGGACTGGACGGCCCGGGCGCGCCGCCTGCCCGCGATCCCACAACGCCTGCAGGCGGCGCAGAGCCTGACCCTGCAAGGCGAACTCTATTGGCGCCTGCCCCAGCATGTACAGGCCGAGGCCGGCGGCCTGGGCGCACGCGGCCGGGTCGCCGGGTTGCTGGCACGGCAGACGCTCGACGACGAACACGCCGCCGGTATCGGCCTGTTCGTCTGGGACTGGCCGGATGGCCCAACCGAGATGCGCGAGCGCCTGCAGCAACTCGACGCACTGGGTTTTGTCGATAGCGCGCAACTCAGCCAGCCGATCCGCTCGTTTAGCGAGGCCAGCCACTGGCACCAGCACTGGTACCGCAGCGCGCTGCCCTTCGCCAGCGACGGCGTGGTACTGCGCCAAGGCAATCGACCGCCAGCACAGCGCTGGCAAGCCGAGCCACCGCACTGGGCGGCGGCCTGGAAATACCCGCTGACTCAGGCGCTGACGGTGGTGCAGGCGGTGGATTTTCGCATTGGCCGCAGCGGGCGGATCACCCCGGTGCTGCGCTTGCAGCCGATCAGGCTGGACGAGCGCCGGATCGAATATGTCAGCCTCGGCTCATTGCAGCGCTGGCAGACCCTGGACATTCGCCCCGGCGATCAGGTCGCTATCCAGCTGGCCGGGCTGACCATTCCAAAACTGCAGAGTGTGGTCTGGCGCAGCCAGCAGCGTCCTGCAGTGCAGGCACCGCAAAGCGACGACCACCATGCACTGAGCTGCTGGCGGATAACGCCGGCCTGCACCAGCCAGTTCCGCGCACGCCTGGCCTGGCTCAGTGGCAAACAGGGATTAGCGTTACCTGGGGTCGGCCCCGGCACCTGGGACAAGCTGCTGCAGGCGCAGCAGCTCGACGGCCTGCTCGACTGGCTGACGCTCTCCGCCATGCAATTAGCCGAGGTGCCCGGTTTAGGCCCGCGCAGCGCCAGCAAGCTGGAACAGAGCTTTGCCCTGGCCCGGCAACGCCCCTTTGCCGACTGGCTGCACGCGCTCGGCCTGCCGCCCAGCGGTACGGCGCCACTGGCCGACAACTGGAACGAACTGGCGCAACGCAGCAACGCGCAGTGGCAGCACCAGCCGGGCATCGGCCCGAGCCGCGCAGCGCAACTGCAGGCCTTCTTTCAACACCCAGAGGTACAGGCCTTGCGCGAGCAACTGCGTACGGCAGGCGTCGAGGGTTTTTAAGCTATTCAGCAGGACACTTGGCACGCGGGCCAATCCACGTAGGGTGCGCCGCGCGCACCACCTAGCCACACCGATGCGCGACCCGGCCCGGGGTCAGGCCGCGAGACAACAGGCTCCCAGTGTCGCGCCAAACATATGGACACTGTAGGAGCCAGCTTGCTGTGGTTCGGCACTCCGACGATGCTATTGATCTGCAGGGATCGCCAGCAAGCTGGCTCCTACAAAAAGCGCAAGATCAGGCGTGATGTGCGCTAGTAAGCGCGAAACTCTTCGTGGCAGGCTTTGCAGCTGTCCTCGACGCGCTGCACAGGCACGACAAGGTCGGCACTTTTCAGCGGGCTGACGGCAGTCGCGGCAACCAGCGCGGCAGTGCCGGCTTCCATCTCGCGGGCCAGTTGCTGGAACCGCGCCTGACGCTGCCAGACCTCATCCTTGGCGCGGGTCTCACCGCCCTCTTCCCTGACCTGGGGAAAGTGCTGCCAAGGCGTGCGACCCAGTTGATCGAGTTCGGCGGCGCCACTGACGAAACGCTGCTCCTTAAACGCAATACGCCCGCGCAGCATGCCGCCAAGGTCTTCGCTGACCTTGAGCATCTGTTTGAAAATGGCCTGGCGCTGGCCCTGCGGTGAGTTCGGATCAACTCCCCCGCAAGCACTCAGGGTCAGGGCAAGCACAACGAGGAACAGGCTTTTCAGCTTCATAACACCTTCACGACAAACAGCTTGGGCCAAATAACGGCAAACAGTATCGCCATCCATTGCCAGCAGGCCAAGCGTGGTGTTTTGCCGCAGATGTCAGCAACTCAAGCCGCAACCACAAACAAACTGATGATCAGCCCCATATTGATGAACCATACCAACGAGCGAGCAGCGGCCCAGTCAGCCAGGTAACAGAGCAAATAGAGCAGACGACTGATCACGAAGGCGATGGCCAGCTGATCGAGCAAGGCCTGCTCGGCGCCACCGGCCAGGTGGGCGATGATCACCGCCGCGGCAAACGCCGGGGTGACCTCGAAGCTGTTGAGCTGGGCATTGTTGGCGCGCCGGCCGATGCCACTGAGATTATCCAGTAGAGCCCGCGGATCGTAATTGTGTCGTGGGCTGAAGCCGCCACTGACGGCCTTGGCCGTGACGGTCGACAGGTAAGGCAGAAACAGCGCGACCAGCACGCACCAGTAGGCAGTTGTCATGGCGACTCCATAGTTTTAGGACAGCGGCCCACAAGCTTGCACTGCCGACCAGTGGTCGTCCATGACCCAATCGCAAGCAGCCGATGGCGTATCGGCCAATCAAGCCGCCAGTTTACCCTCGGCCAGCGCCGCTGAGGCAGCGAGCATGGCCCGCAACAACACCGCACAGCCGGCGGCCAAATCCGCGGGTGCGGCATTCTCGATCTCGTTGTGGCTGATACCGCCTTCGCACGGCACAAAGATCATCCCGGCCGGACCCAGTTCGGCGAGAAAGATCGCGTCATGCCCGGCGCCGCTGACGATATCCATATGCGACAAGCCCAGCCCAACCGCCGCGCCGCGCACCGCCTCGACGCAACCCTGGTCGAAATACAGCGGTGGGAAATCTGCCGTCGGCGTCAGTTCGAAACTCAGCCCATGCTTGGCGCAGGTCGCCTCGATCACCCCGCGCACCTCGGCAATCATCGAATCCAGCCGCGCCGGTTCCAGATGACGGAAATCCAGGGTCATGCGCACTTCACCGGGAATCACATTGCGCGAGCCGGGATAAGCCTGCAGGCAGCCGACCGTGCCACAGGCATGCGGCTGATGCTCCAGCGCCACGCGATTGACCGCCGCGACCACGGCGGCGGCGCCGACCAGCGCGTCCTTGCGCAGGTGCATCGGCGTCGGCCCGGCGTGGGCTTCGACGCCCTTGAGGTTCAAATCGAACCACTTCTGCCCGAGCGCGCCGAGCACCACGCCGATGGTCTTGTCCCGGTCTTCGAGGATCGGCCCCTGCTCGATATGCGCCTCGAAATAGGCGCCGACCGTATGACCGGTCACAGCGCGGGTGCCGGCGTAGCCGATGGCGTTCAAGGCCTCGCCGACGCTGATGCCCTCGGCATCGCGCTTGGCCAGGGTTTCTGCCAGGGTGAATTTCTCGGCAAACACGCCCGAGCCCATCATGCAGGGAGCAAAGCGTGAGCCTTCCTCGTTGGTCCACACCACCACTTCCAGCGGCGCGTCGGTCTGCACGCCCAGATCATTGAGGGTGCGCAGCACCTCGACACCGGCCAGCACGCCGAAGCAGCCATCGAACTTGCCGCCAGTGGGCTGGGTGTCGATATGGCTGCCGGTCATCACTGGCGGCAGGGCGGCGTTGCGTCCTGGGCGGCGGGCAAAGATATTGCCGACGCCATCAACCGTCACCGTGCAACCGGCCTCCTCGCACCAGCGCACGAACAGGTCGCGCGCCTGGCGGTCAAGGTCGGTCAGGGCCAGGCGGCAAACGCCGCCCTTGACGGTGGCACCGAGCTGCGCGAGCTCCATCAGCGATTGCCAGAGGCGCTCGCTGTTGATGTGTGGCTGGCTGGATTGCAGAACGTCAACGGCAGTGTTCATGGTGTTCTCCTTGGGCCTTTCTAGTTGTCTGTGACGCGCCCGCTGGAGCTGGGCGCGTCTGCTGGATTGCATCGCGGGCATGGCCCGCTGCTACAGGTGCGGGCAGTCATTGCCCGCGATGCTGCTGCCTTAAACCGGGGCCTTGGCCACTACCGGCTGCGCGCTTCGCAGGCTGCACAGGCCGAAATAGATCAGCCCGCCGAGGAAGGAGCCGGTGAACCAGCCGTAGTCGTAGAACCAGCTGAACGCGCTACTGCCAAGCGACAGCAGGGTCAACGCGACCGGCACACCGAAGGCGATAAAGCCGAACAGGTTCCAGGCGGGGTAAACGTCATCACGGTACAGACCGGCCAGGTCGAGCTGCTGTTTCTTGATCAGGAAATAGTCCACCACCATGATCCCGGCAATCGGCCCGAGCAGGCTCGAATAGCCCAGCAACCAGTTGGAATAGACGCTCTCCAGGCTCAGGTCCGAGACCAGCAGGCCGAGCTTTTTCAGCAGTTCATGGCCCATCAGGCCCAGGCCGATCAGGCCGGTGAGGATTACCGCCTTGGTGCGGTTGATCAGTTTGGGCGCGATGTTTTGAAAATCATTGGTCGGCGAGACGATATTCGCCGCGGTGTTGGTCGACAGCGTGGCGACGATGATCAGCGCCATGGCCAGCGCGACCCAGCCGGGGCTCTGGATATGACCGATCAGGCTGACCGGATCAGAGACGGTTTCCCCGACCAGCGAGGCCGAGGCAGCAGTCAGCACCACGCCGAGGGAGGCAAACAGGAACATGGTCAGCGGCAGGCCGATGATCTGGCCGATGATCTGATCCTTTTGACTCTTGGCGTAGCGGCTGAAGTCGGGGATGTTCAGCGACAAGGTGGCCCAGAAGCCAACCATGGCGGTCAGGCCAGCGAGAAAGTAACTGGTCACGCCAGCGCCCTCAGGACGATTGGCCGGCTGCGCCAGCAATTCGCTCATCGACACATTGGGCAGCGCCCACACCAGCAGGCCGGCACCGACCAGCACCAGCAGCGGTGCGGAGAGGGTTTCCAGCCATTTGATCGACTCGGCGCCGCGCAGCACGATCCACAGGTTGAGCACCCAGAAGATCATGAAACCGATCACCTCGCCGGTGCCGCCCAGGGCCTTCCAGTCCTCGAAGATCGAGCCGAGCAGCAGGTGGATGGCCAGGCCGCCGAACATGGTCTGGATGCCGAACCAGCCGCAGGCCACCACGGCGCGAATCAGACAGGGCACGTTGGAACCGATGACCCCGAACGAGGAACGCAGCAACACCGGAAACGGGATGCCGTACTTGGTGCCGGGGAAGGCGTTCAGCGTCAGCGGGATCAGCACGATGATATTGGCCAGCAGGATCGCCAGCAGCGCTTCGCTCACCGACAGGCCGAAATAGGCGGTCAATACACCGCCCAGGGTGTAGGTCGGCACACAGATCGACATGCCGACCCACAGCGCGGTGATATGCCATTTGTTCCAGGTGCGCTCATGCACCTGGGTCGGGGCGATGTCAGGGTTATAGCGCGGACTGTCGAGTACGTCGGGGCCAGCGGCCAGTTCGTACAAGCCATCGCGCTCGGTCACTTGCGATCTGCTCTGTTGCATGAGGCCTCTCCAGGAATTGTTCTGATTGTTCGCTCATCAGGCGGAGCCGATGGCCGGAGTTTTTTTACGTCTCAGGACCGGCCAGCTCGGTAACGGCGACAATCAATAAGCGTGCCGAAAACTTCACACCCTCACTAAAAAGCCCCTAGAAACGAGCTAACCAACTGATAAATAACAGCTATGTAAAACGGCCCGCCCTCCTCAACGGTTTTCGGCAGCTTGCCAGTAGAGAACCAAATAAGTCTGTCTGACCAGTCAGGATTCAAACTGGTGCAGACACAGGTTCTGCCATCACCCGGAGCGACTCACTGCTCGCGCTCAACCGGCTGATTTTCAATAGGAAATCTTGACCATATTTGGTTCTTGTCAAGTGCGTCAAAATGGTGAGGCCGTGCACCATTTTGCTTTTATGTGTATTTTTATGTTTATTTTCAATGACTTAAAAACATTTAAACGCATTAAAAAATATTCTTGATCAATCGTTTGGCAGCGACTAGATTCAATTCCTGTCAGGCGTGACAGGAATTGAACCCCTCTCGCCCGACAGGTCATAACACCAAGAACCGGCACGCACCGGTCTGCCTGAGAGGAACTCGCTATGTCGCTGTTGATCCGTGGTGCCACCCTGGTTACCCATGAGGAAAGCTACCGCGCCGATGTGCTCTGCGCCGACGGCCTGATCCAGGCCATTGGCGACAACCTCGACGCCCCCGCAGGCTGTCAGGTGCTCGACGGCAGTGGCCAGTACCTGATGCCTGGCGGCATCGACCCGCACACCCACATGCAATTGCCGTTTATGGGCACGGTGGCCAGCGAAGACTTCTTCAGCGGCACCGCTGCCGGACTGGCCGGCGGCACCACCTCGATTATCGACTTCGTGATTCCCAATCCGCAGCAATCGCTGCTCGAAGCCTTCCACACCTGGCGCGGCTGGGCGGAAAAGTCCGCGTCCGACTACGGCTTCCATGTCGCCATCACCTGGTGGAGCGAGCAGGTCGCCGCCGAGATGGGCGAGCTGGTGGAGAAATTCGGGGTCAACAGCTTCAAGCACTTCATGGCCTACAAGAACGCCATCATGGCCGCCGACGACACCCTGGTCGCCAGCTTCGAGCGCTGTCTTGAACTGGGCGCGGTGCCCACCGTGCATGCCGAGAATGGCGAACTGGTCTATCACCTGCAGAACAAGCTGCTGGCCCAAGGGATGACCGGACCGGAAGCGCACCCGCTGTCGCGGCCATCGCAAGTTGAAGGTGAAGCCGCCAGCCGCGCCATTCGCATCGCCGAAACCCTCGGCACGCCGCTGTATCTGGTGCATGTCTCGACCAAAGAAGCCCTGGATGAAATCACCTATGCCCGCGCCAAGGGCCAGCCGGTGTACGGCGAGGTGCTGGCCGGCCACCTGCTGCTGGATGACAGCGTGTACCGCCACCCCGACTGGCAAACCGCCGCGGGCTACGTGATGAGCCCGCCGTTCCGCCCGCGCGGGCATCAGGAGGCGCTCTGGCGCGGCCTGCAATCGGGCAACCTGCATACCACCGCCACCGACCACTGCTGCTTCTGCGCCGACCAGAAAGCTGCCGGGCGCGACGATTTCAGCAAGATCCCCAACGGCACTGCCGGCATCGAAGACCGCATGGCGGTGCTCTGGGATGAAGGGGTCAATAGCGGCAAGTTGTCGATGAACGACTTTGTTGCGCTGACCAGCACCAACACCGCGAAAATTTTCAACCTGTTCCCGCGCAAAGGCGCACTACGCGTTGGCGCCGATGCCGACTTGGTGCTCTGGGACCCCGAAGGCACGCGGACCATTTCGGCGAAAACCCATCACCAGCAGGTCGACTTCAACATCTTCGAAGGCAAGACCGTGCGCGGCGTGCCCAGCCACACCATCAGCCGGGGCAAGCTGGTCTGGGTCGATGGCGACCTGCGCGCCGAACGCGGCGCCGGCCGCTATGTCGAGCGCCCGCCCTACCCGGCGGTGTTCGACCTGCTAAGCAAACGCGCCGAACACAACCGACCGACCGCCGTCGAGCGCTAAGCCGCCAAACAGGCGCCACTGATTACTTCGCCACACCGGCCCGCAGAGGCCGGACGGCCGCTTATACGCTGTTAACTGCCCAATAAAAGCCACAAAACCGTGAGGCAATAACCGTGATAGACACCCTCAGCCATTTGCCGCGACCGGATGCCGGTGCGGCCGAACTGGCCGATCGTTTCAGCGATCTGGCCCCGCCGCTCACCGCTCGTCAGGCCGCACTGGAAAGTGCTCGCTGCCTGTATTGCTACGACGCGCCCTGCGTCAACGCCTGCCCCAGCGAGATCGACATCCCCTCGTTTATCCGCAATATCAGCCATGAAAATCTCCAGGGCGCGGCGCAGACCATTCTCTCGGCGAATATCCTTGGCGGCAGCTGCGCCCGCGTCTGCCCCACCGAAATCCTCTGCCAACAGGCCTGTGTGCGCAACAACGCGCAGGAATGCGCGCCGGTGCTGATCGGCCTGTTGCAACGCCATGCCATCGACAACGCGCAATTCAGCGAGCACCCGTTCCAGCGCGCCCCGGCCAGTGGCAAGCGCATCGCCGTGGTCGGCGCCGGGCCGGCGGGCTTGTCCTGCGCCCACCGCCTGGCCATGCACGGCCATGAGGTGGTGATCTTCGACGCCCGCGAGAAAGCCGGCGGCCTCAACGAATACGGCATCGCCAAGTACAAACTGGTCGACGACTTCGCTCAGCGCGAGGTGGACTTTCTCCTGCAGATCGGCGGCATCGAGATCCGCCACGGCCACAAGCTGGGCGACGAC
>JAUSOF010000035.1 GCA_030656145.1 Pseudomonas sp. | reverse complement strand
CCTGAGCACCAGTACGTTTCGCGGTTTCCACGATTTCCTGGGTTGATTGATCGATCAGGCGATGGTCAAAAGCCTTCAACCGAATACGGATTTGTTGGTTTTGCATTTTGACCTCAGATTCCAAGCTGCTATTCCCAACGGGTGCAAGACACCCGCTAAAAGGAGGCGCAATTCTATAGAGCCCCCTCCCGAGTGTCAACCCAATACAGAAATGGCCGGGAGCCATAGACGACGTTGCGCAACGACGAGCCGAAGGGTGACCACCAGGGATGGCGGAAATAAAAAAGCCCCCGCAAGCGGAGGCTTTTTTCAGATCAAACGATTACTCGAAGATCTTGGCAACCACGCCAGCGCCAACGGTACGGCCACCTTCGCGAATCGCGAAACGCAGACCGTCTTCCATGGCGATCGACTTGATCAAGGTAACAACCATTTTCACGTTGTCACCCGGCATTACCATTTCAACGCCTTCCGGCAGCTCGCAGTTACCGGTTACGTCGGTAGTGCGGAAGTAGAACTGCGGGCGGTAGCCTTTGAAGAACGGAGTATGACGACCGCCTTCTTCCTTGCTCAGCACGTAGACTTCTGCTTCGAACTTGGTGTGCGGCTTAACCGAACCCGGCTTGGCCAGAACCTGACCACGCTCAACGTCGTCACGCTTGGTGCCGCGCAGCAGGATACCGCAGTTCTCACCAGCACGACCTTCGTCGAGCAGCTTGCGGAACATCTCAACACCAGTACAGATGGTCTTGACGGTGTCACGCAGACCAACGATCTCGACTTCTTCCTGGATCTTGACGATACCGCGCTCGATACGACCAGTCACAACAGTACCGCGACCCGAGATCGAGAATACGTCCTCAACCGGCATCAGGAACGGCTTGTCGATAACACGCACCGGATCCGGAATGTAGGTATCCAGAGTTTCTACCAGCTTGCGCACGGCAGATGTGCCCATCTCGTTGTCGTCCTGGCCATTCAAAGCCATCAACGCAGAGCCGATCACGATCGGAGTGTCGTCGCCCGGGAAGTCGTAAGCCGACAGCAGGTCACGCACTTCCATCTCAACCAGTTCCAGCAGCTCAGCGTCATCTACCATGTCAGCCTTGTTCAGGAAGACAACGATGTATGGAACGCCTACCTGACGAGACAGCAGGATGTGCTCGCGAGTCTGCGGCATCGGGCCGTCAGCAGCGGAGCAAACCAGAATCGCGCCATCCATCTGCGCAGCACCAGTGATCATGTTTTTCACATAATCAGCGTGGCCCGGGCAATCTACGTGAGCGTAGTGACGGATGCTGGAATCGTATTCAACGTGGGAAGTATTGATCGTGATACCACGAGCTTTTTCTTCCGGAGCGCTGTCGATTTGTGCAAAATCGCGAATGGCGCCACCGAAAGCCTCGGCACACACCTTGGTCAACGCAGCGGTCAGGGTTGTTTTACCATGGTCTACGTGACCGATGGTGCCAACGTTGACGTGCGGTTTGTTACGTTCAAATTTTTCTTTAGCCACGACAATTAACTCCTTGCCTAAAGGACTGAATCAGCCTTGTTTTTTGGTTACAGATTCGACGATGTGCGACGGAGCTGTATTGTATTTTTTGAATTCCATAGAGTAGCTTGCGCGACCCTGAGACATGGAGCGGACGTCGGTCGCATAACCGAACATCTCACCCAACGGAACTTCGGCGCGAATTACCTTGCCGGAGACCGTGTCTTCCATACCCAAGATCATGCCACGACGGCGATTAAGGTCGCCCATCACGTCACCCATATAGTCTTCAGGCGTAACAACCTCTACCGCCATGATCGGCTCGAGCAACTCACCACCGCCCTTCTGGGCCAGTTGCTTGGTCGCCATCGAAGCAGCTACCTTGAACGCCATCTCGTTGGAGTCGACGTCATGGTAAGAACCATCGAACACGGTAGCCTTCAGACCGATTAGCGGATAGCCGGCAACTACGCCGTTCTTCATCTGCTCTTCGATACCCTTCTGGATAGCCGGGATGTATTCCTTCGGAATCACACCACCCACTACTTCGTTGACGAACTGCAGGCCTTCCTGACCCTCATCAGCCGGAGCGAAGCGAACCCAGCAATGACCGAACTGGCCACGACCACCAGATTGACGAACGAACTTGCCTTCGATTTCACAGCTCTTCGTGATGCGCTCACGATAAGAAACCTGAGGCTTGCCAATGTTGGCCTCGACGTTGAACTCGCGGCGCATGCGGTCGACCAGGATGTCCAGGTGCAACTCGCCCATGCCGGAGATGATCGTCTGACCAGTCTCTTCATCAGTCTTGACACGGAAAGATGGATCTTCCTGAGCAAGCTTGCCCAGAGCGACACCCATTTTTTCCTGGTCGTCCTTGGTCTTAGGCTCTACGGCAACCGAAATAACCGGCTCCGGGAAGTCCATGCGCACAAGGATGATTGGCTTGTCAGCGCTGCAGAGGGTCTCACCAGTGGTAACGTCCTTCATGCCGATCAAGGCCGCGATGTCACCAGCGCGCACTTCCTTAATCTCTTCACGGGCGTTTGCGTGCATTTGCACCATACGACCCACGCGCTCTTTTTTACCCTTAACCGAGTTGATCACGCCGTCGCCGGAGTTCAACACGCCCGAATATACGCGGACGAAGGTCAGAGTACCCACGAATGGGTCGGTAGCGATCTTGAACGCCAGTGCCGAGAACGGCTCGCTGTCGTCTGCATGACGCTCCAATTGAATTTCCTCGTCATCCGGGTCAGTACCCTTGATGGCAGGAATATCAGTAGGCGCCGGCAGGAAGTCGATAACAGCATCGAGAACCAGGGGCACACCCTTGTTCTTGAAGGAAGAACCGCAAACAGCCAGAACGATCTCACCAGCGATAGTACGCTGACGCAGGGCGCCCTTGATTTCCTCAATGGTGATTTCCTCACCCTCGAGGTACTTGTTCATCAGCTCGTCAGTGGCTTCGGCCGCAGCCTCAACCATGTTGCCACGCCACTTCTCGGCTTCTTCCAGCAACTCTGCCGGAATATCCTTACGAACAGGGACCATACCCTTGTCAGAGTCGTTCCAGTACACAGCCTGCATGTTGATCAGATCAATCTGACCCTGGAAGTTGTCTTCGGAACCGATAGCCAGCTGGATCGGCACCGGAGTGTGACCCAGACGCTGCTTGATCTGAGCGATCACGCGCAGGAAGTCAGCACCGGCACGGTCCATCTTGTTGACGTAAACAAGACGCGGAACACCGTACTTGTTGGCTTGACGCCATACGGTTTCCGACTGCGGTTCAACGCCCGAGGTACCACAGAACACAACGACTGCGCCGTCGAGTACACGCAGCGAACGCTCAACTTCAATAGTGAAGTCAACGTGGCCGGGGGTATCGATTACGTTGAAGCGATGCTCATCCTTGTACTGCTTCTCGGAACCTTTCCAGAAAGCGGTAATGGCAGCAGAAGTAATGGTAATACCACGCTCCTGCTCCTGCACCATCCAGTCGGTGGTCGCAGCGCCGTCATGCACTTCGCCCATCTTGTGGCTTTTGCCAGTATAGAAAAGCACACGCTCAGTGGTCGTGGTTTTACCCGCGTCCACATGAGCCACGATACCGATGTTACGGTAACGGTTAATCGGTGTAATACGAGCCATAAAGCCCTCGCAAATTTAGAAGCGCAATAATTAGAAGCGGTAGTGCGAGAAGGCTTTGTTGGCTTCAGCCATACGGTGCACGTCTTCACGCTTCTTAACTGCAGCACCTTTGCCGTCAGCCGCATCCATCAGCTCGCCAGCCAAGCGCAGAGCCATGGACTTCTCGCCACGCTTGCGGGCGAAATCTACCAGCCAACGCATGGCCAGAGCATTACGACGGGACGGACGAACTTCGACCGGAACCTGGTAAGTAGCACCGCCTACACGGCGCGACTTCACTTCGACCAGCGGAGCGATGGCGTCGAGAGCTTTCTCGAAGATTTCCAGGGGATCGCTGTTCTTACGCTCTTTAACCTTG
>JAUSOF010000028.1 GCA_030656145.1 Pseudomonas sp. | reverse complement strand
TTTCAAAGATCTCAACACGCTGAAAGCTTACATCTCGGAAACCGGCAAGATCGTTCCTAGCCGTATCACCGGTACTAAGGCTCGTTATCAGCGTCAGCTGGCTACCGCTATCAAGCGCGCCCGCTTCCTGGCCCTGCTGCCCTACACCGACAGCCACGGCCGCTGATACCGGGTGTTCGACAAGAAGTAAGGGATAAAACGCATGCGCGCCTTAGCTGAATTCATTATGCGCGGTCGTGTGCAGGCCATCCTTGTGGTGGTCGTTTCGGCGGCATTGCCGCTGATGTTCTGGTTAAGTGCTGCCGCAGGTTGCCTGGTGCTCCTGCGGCGCGGATTGAGTGATGCCCTGGGCATCCTCGCTTGGGCCATGCTGCCGGCTATAGGCTGGTGGTATTTTGGTGAGCCGCGCACCCTGTTGGTGTTGCTCGGTGCACTGGGGTTGGCGCTGTTGTTGCGCGCCAGCTTGTCCTGGGATCGTGTGCTGCTTTGCAGCGTGGCATTGGGCTTGGTGTACGGGTTGGTATTGGGCGCGGTGTTCCGCGAACCCATCGCAGCGATGGCAGGTGAGCTCCAGAAGCTTCTGCCGCAAATGCTCGATGGGGTTCACCAGCAGATGTCGGTGGACGAGCGAGCGCGCCTGGATAGCCTGATTGCACCGGTGCTGACCGGTTTATTGGCGGCTTTGCTGCAGATAGTCAGCCTGTTGAGTCTGTTGCTTGGGCGATATTGGCAGGCGTCGTTGTATAACCCTGGCGGTTTTGGGCGTGAGTTTCGCGCGTTACGACTGCCGCTAGCGCCAGCGATGTTGCTGCTGGTTGGCATGCTACTGGGCCCCAATCTGGGGCCGCAGATGGCCATGTTGACTCCGTTGTGCAGTGTGCCGCTGGTGTTCGCCGCCGTTGCCTTGTTACATGGGCTGGTGGCGCAAGGGCGACTGGCCAAGTTCTGGTTAGTCGGGTTGTACATCACGCTGCTGCTGTTTATGCAGCTGACTTATCCGTTACTGGTGGTTTTGGCCATTGTCGATAGCCTGTTTGATTTTCGTGGTCGCTTCGAGCGCAAGCAAGGCTCGGGTCCTGCGAACGGTGAAGGTTAAAAGTTAAGAGGTTATTACCAAATGGAACTGATCCTGCTGGAAAAAATCGCCAACCTGGGCAACCTGGGCGATAAAGTGAATGTTAAGGCCGGTTACGGTCGTAACTTCCTGCTGCCATTCGGCAAAGCAACCGCTGCAACCGCTGCCAACGTGGCTGCGTTTGAAGCGCGTCGCGCCGAATTGGAACAGCTGGCTGCCGATAAGAAAGCATCTGCTGAAACTCGCGCCGCACAGCTGGCTGAACTGGAAGTCACCATCACCGCTACCGCGGGCGATGAAGGCAAACTGTTCGGCTCCATCGGTACTCACGACATCGCTGATGCCCTGACCGCCTCTGGCGTGGAAGTGGCCAAGGCTGAAGTGCGTCTGCCGAACGGCACCATTCGTCAGATCGGCGAATACGACGTTGCTGTGCACCTGCACTCCGACGTTGAAGCGACCGTTCGCGTCGTTGTGGTTGCAGCAGTCTAAGAGCCTTGCTCTGAAGCTAGCCGCTTAACGGGCTTGCGCTTAGGTGCAAGCTCGTTAACATCGGGCACGGCATTGCGTAAGCGATGCCGTGCCCTTTGTTTTTCAATTCTCGAAATTTAGTGCATCCGATTTTGCCCAGAGCCCTATGAACGACATCAGTATTCCCGAGCAATACGACCTGCAAACCTCCGCTTTGAAAGTGCCGCCGCACTCGATCGAGGCCGAGCAAGCCGTGCTGGGTGGCTTGATGCTCGACAATAACGCCTGGGAGCGGGTGCTCGATGCGGTGTCCGATGGTGATTTCTATCGACATGACCACCGCCTGATCTTCCGCGCCATCTTCAAGCTGGCCGAGCGTAACCATCCCTTCGATGTGGTCACCGTGTCCGAGCAACTGGACAAGGAAGGGCAGTTGTCCCAGGTCGGTGGCTTGGCTTATCTGGGCGAGCTGGCGAAGAACATTCCGTCGGTGGCCAACATCAAGGCCTATGCGCAGATCATTCGTGAGCGCGCCACCTTGCGCCAATTGATCGGCATCAGTGGCGAGATCGCCGACAGTGCCTATTCGCCGCAGGGGCGTACGGGCGAGGAGATTCTCGACGAGGCCGAGCGACTGATCTTCCAGATTGCCGAGGCGCGGCCTAAAAGCGGTGGCCCGGTGGGTATCAATGACATCCTGGTCAAGGCCATCGACCGCATCGACACCTTGTTCAACTCGGGCGATGCGATCACCGGGCTGTCCACTGGGTTTACCGATCTGGATGCGCAAACCAGCGGCCTGCAACCGGCCGACCTGGTCATCGTTGCCGGTCGTCCCTCCATGGGTAAGACCACGTTTGCCATGAACCTGGTGGAAAACGCCGTGCTGCGCAGCGACAAGGCGATTGTCGTGTATTCCCTGGAGATGCCGTCTGACTCCATCGTCATGCGGATGCTTGCCTCGCTCGGCCGTATTGACCAGACCAAGGTGCGCGCGGGTCGTCTGGATGACGATGATTGGCCGCGCCTGACCTCGGCGGTCAACCTGCTCAACGACCGCAAGCTGTTCATCGATGACACCGCGGGTATCTCGCCGTCGGAGATGCGGGCGCGCACCCGGCGCCTGGCCCGTGAGCACGGCGAAATCGGCATGATCATGGTCGATTACCTGCAGTTGATGCAGATTCCAGGTTCCAGTAGCGACAGCCGAGTCAACGAGATCTCCGAGATTTCCCGCTCGCTCAAGGCGCTGGCCAAAGAATTCAACTGCCCGGTGATCGCTCTGTCGCAGCTCAACCGTTCCCTGGAACAGCGGCCAAACAAGCGCCCGATCAACTCCGACTTGCGTGAGTCCGGGGCGATCGAGCAGGACGCCGACATCATCATGTTCGTCTACCGTGATGAGGTTTATCACCCGGAGACCGAATTCAAGGGTGTGGCCGAGATCATCATCGGCAAGCAGCGTAACGGGCCTATCGGCACCACGCGACTGGCTTTTCTCGGCAAGTACTCGCGCTTCGAGAACCTGGCGCCGGGCAGCTATCAGTTCGACGAAGACTAAAAAGTCAGGTTAAGAATAACGGGTGATCAGTGGTTAAACTGGTCGCCCGTTTTGTTGTCAGGACATTCCGCCCATGCGCCCGCTAGTCGCCACCATCGATCTTGCTGCGATCCGTCATAACTATGCGGTTGCCAAACGCTGTGCGCCGGGCCGGCAGGCCTTTGCGGTGGTCAAGGCGAATGCCTATGGGCACGGCGTGCGCGAGGTGGTGGGTGCACTGTTTGAGCTGGCTGATGGGTTTGCCGTGGCCTGCCTGGAGGAAGCAGTCGAGGTGCGGGCGCTGCATGGCGATGCACGCATCCTGCTGCTGGAAGGCTGTTTCGAGGCGGCGGAATATCAACTGGCTGCGCAATTGGGCCTAGACCTGGTTCTGCAAGGCGAGCAGCAGGCGGCGGATTTTCTTGCCGCCAAACTGAGTCGGCCGTTGAAGGTCTGGCTGAAATTGGACAGTGGCATGCATCGTCTGGGTTTCAGTGCGCCCGCCCTGCGCGCCTGGCATGGGCGCTTGCAGGGCGCAATGCAAGTTGCCGAGTTGAATCTGATCAGCCACTTTGCCTGCGCCGACGAGCGTGGCCATGAGCTGACCGAACAGCAGCTCGAGGCATTTCTCGATGTGCTCGATCTGGACTTCGCCCAGCGCTCGCTGGCCAACTCGGCGGCCATTCTGACCATCCCGGCGGCGCATATGGATTGGTTGCGCCCGGGCATCATGCTCTATGGCGCGACACCGTTTGCCGAGCTGGGCGCTGCCGAGCTGGGCCTGGTGCCGGCGATGACTCTGACCGCGCAACTGATTGCCTGCCGCGATGTGGCTGTAGGCGAAAGCGTCGGTTATGGCGCCAGTTGGCGAGCCGCGCGGCCGTCGCGCATCGGCACGGTGAGTTGCGGTTACGCCGATGGTTATCCGCGCCATGCGCCGAGCGGCACGCCGTTGCTGGTGCGCGGGCAGCGGGTGGCGCTGGCGGGGCGGGTGTCGATGGATATGCTGACGGTCGATCTTACCGACCTGCCAGATGCCCAAGTGGGTGATGAAGTGCAGCTGTGGGGGACGCAGCTGCCTGTCGATGAGGTCGCGCAGGCAGCTGGCACCCTCGGCTACGAGCTGCTGAGCAAGGTCACGCAGCGCGTGCCGCGGCGTTATCTAGGCGCCTGCTAGCAGCCTGTCGGACTTGACCGCCCGTAGCGAGGGAAAGTCCGGGTTGAGGCAGTTTTTGTGCGCTTTTGAGGCGAAAGACCGCCCCGCGAATAGTCGCTCTATTTAACGAAAAAGCGCGCGAAAAATGACCAGTCCCGGCTTTTCCGCAGTAGGGCAGTGTTAAGTCCGGCAGGCTGCTAGAGGCCGCTGGTTACCTTTATTACATCCAGCTGCAGGCGTGCGCTGCTGCTCAGTTCGCCGTTTTCGCCGCAAACCGACGAGCCAGAGCGGCCGCGGGCCTTGGCCCTGTACAGCGCCTCGTCGGCAGCCTTGTAGAGGCTGGCGAAATGGTCAGCGTGCTGCGGGTAAAGGGCCACGCCGATACTGATGGTCACGCTCAGGCGTTCGGCGCCATAAAGTACCGGCTGTGCCAGTTCGGCGAGCAAGCGTGAGGCGATCTCACGGGCGTGCCGTTCCGCCTCGTCGCCGCAGATCAGTACGGCGAATTCATCGCCGCCCAGGCGCGCCACACTATCGCCGCTGCGCACATGCTCGCGTAATCGCCTGGCGACTACCTGCAGCATCAGGTCGCCGGCGTCGTGGCCGAAGCGGTCGTTGATCGGTTTGAAATGATCGAGGTCGATCAGCATCAAGGCCACGCTCTCGTTGTGGCGCTTGGCATTGGCCAGGGCGGTTTCGGTGCGCTCGACCAGGTAGCGGCGGTTCGGCAGCTCGGTCAACGGGTCGTGGAAGGCGGCGTGTTGCAGTTCCAGTTCGCGCTCCAGCAGTCGCTGGTTGGTTGCGGCCAGCTCGGCAGTGCGCTGCTGCACTGCGCGCTGCAGCTCGTCGGCACTGTTTTGGGCCAGCGCCAGGCGGGCGGACTTTTCGCAATCGGCCTGCTTTTGCGCGTCGGCCTTTTCTTGTTTAAGTGTCTGAATGCGATAGGCCAGGGCAAAGGAAAACAGAATGGTTTCTGCGGCAACCGACAGCGGGAACAGGTAGGCGGTGAAATTGTGCGGCTCGATCAGCCCGGCCGCGCGCATCACCAGCACCACGGTGCTGCCGAGCACGGCGCCATAGCCGAGCAGGTAGAAGCGCGCCGGGAAAAACCCCTGGTAGCAGCGCACGCCGGCACTGAACAGCGCAGCAGGTACCGTGACCAGAGGCGTCACGGCGATCAGCAGGGCGCCTTCGGCGCGATAGCCAAAGGCGTTGATCGTGATGGCGATGACATACAGGGCGCAGCCTGCGTTCAGCAGGCGATGCGGCCAGGGCAAACCGCGCTTGGTGTAGAGCAGCTCCTGGGTGAAGCGCATGACGAAGATGCCCCACAGTGAGGGCAGGGTGATGCGATCCAGCCAGAAGGGCACGGCACCACCCGACCACAGATACTGGAAGCCATGGCCGGTCATGCTGAGGATGAATACCAGCACGCTGGCGGTGGCCAGCACGTACCAGAGGTAGGCCTGGTCGCGCAGGGCGATGAGGATGAACAGGTTGTACAGCAGCAGCGCCAGGATCATCCCGTAGATCAGGCCAAATCCGATATTTTCGTTGCTGGCCAGTTGCTCGAGGTCGTCGAGCTGCCAGATGGTCAGGGGGAAGGAGTTGCCGGCGGGGTCGAGGCTGCGAAAGTACAGGGTCAGAGGTTCTTCGCCCAGCTCGGGCAGCTTGAACACCATGCGCCTATAGGTGTAATCGCGGCCCTCGGCGTAGGGTACTGCTGTGCCCGTTGTCCGCGCGTGCCAGCCGCCCTGGCCGTCGGGCAGGTAGAGTTGCAGGTTGAATAGGGTGATGCCGGCGTTTTCCAGCCACCACTGGCGCGGTACGTCCTGGCTGCGTTGCAAGGTGACCTTGATCCACCAGGGGTGGCGGCTCTGGCCGACGGTGGCTCGGCCATTGGCTGGCTGGAAACGGCCTTGCACGGCGGGGTCTGCCATGTCGGCGATGCTCAGCCGGGCGCCGGGATCTTCCAGCAGTTCGATCTGTCCGTTGAGCATGCGTCCGCTGCTGGCGCTGTCGAGCAGGATGGTCGCCGCGCTGGTCCCGCCGGGCAGGCAGGTCAGGCTCAACAGTAGAACGAGTGAGGAGACTATCCGCTGCACTGCAAGCACCCCTTGTGCCTGGCGCCGTTATTGGCGACGCAATTGGCCGAGTATAGCCACAACTCTGTATGTGACCACAAATGCCTAGTGGCGTGCTCAGGCTCTCTCACCGAGGATTGTCGTTTGTCCTAGTACCAGGGTCGGGCTTGGTCAATTTTTGTGCTATATTCCTCGGCCGTTTAATCCTGATATCTCGGTCACTTTCATGCACGCTGCCAAGCCGTTATTCGACTATCCAAAATACTGGGCTGAATGCTTCGGCCCGGCGCCTTTTCTGCCGATGAGCAGGGGAGAGATGGATCAGCTTGGCTGGGACAGCTGCGACATTATCATCGTCACCGGTGATGCCTATGTCGACCATCCGTCGTTCGGCATGGCGATCATCGGTCGCCTGCTTGAGTCCCAGGGCTTTCGCGTGGGCATCATTGCCCAGCCGGACTGGAGCAGCAAAGACGACTTCATGAAGCTCGGCGAGCCGAACCTGTTCTTTGGCGTCGCGGCCGGCAACATGGATTCGATGATCAACCGTTACACCGCCGACAAGAAAATCCGTTCCGACGACGCCTATACCCCCGGCGGTCTGGCCGGCAAACGTCCGGATCGCGCCAGCCTGGTCTATAGCCAGCGCTGCAAGGAAGCCTACAAGCATGTGCCGATCGTGCTCGGCGGCATCGAGGCCTCGCTGCGCCGCATCGCTCATTACGATTACTGGCAGGACAAAGTCCGCCACTCGATCCTGATCGATGCCTGCGCCGACATCCTGCTCTACGGCAATGCCGAGCGGGCCATCGTCGAAGTGGCCCAGCGCCTGTCCTACGGCCACAAGATCGAACAGATCACCGATATTCGCGGCACCGCCTTCATTCGCCGTGACACGCCCGCTGACTGGATGGAAATCGACTCCAGTCGTATCGACCGTCCGGGCAAAGTCGACAAGATCATCAATCCCTACGTCAACACTCAGGACACCCAAGCCTGCGCAATCGAGCAGGAAAAGGGTGCTCCGGTCGAAGACCCCAACGAGGCCAAGGTGGTGCAGCTGCTGGCGCACCCGCGGTTGGAGCGAGACAAGACGGTGATCCGCCTGCCCTCGTTCGAGAAGGTGCGGGCCGACTCGGTGTTGTACGCCCACGCCAACCGCGTGCTGCACCTGGAAACCAACCCGGGCAACGCTCGCGCCCTGGTACAGAAGCATGGCGAGGTGGATGTCTGGTTCAACCCGCCACCCATCCCCATGACCACCGAAGAGATGGACTACGTGTTTGGCATGCCCTATGCGCGGGTGCCGCACCCAGCTTATGGCAAGGAGAAGATTCCGGCCTACGATATGATCCGTTTCTCGGTCAACATCATGCGTGGCTGCTTCGGTGGCTGTACCTTCTGTTCCATCACCGAGCACGAAGGGCGGATTATCCAGAATCGCTCGGAAGAGTCGATCATCCGTGAGATCGAAGAGATTCGCGACAAGGTGCCGGGCTTTACTGGGGTGATTTCCGATCTTGGTGGGCCGACTGCGAATATGTACCGCATCGCCTGCAAGAGCCCGGAGATCGAATCCGCCTGCCGCAAACCGTCCTGCGTGTTCCCCGGGATCTGCGAGAACCTCAACACCGACCACTCGGCGCTGATCCAGCTGTACCGTTCGGCTCGCGCCTTGCCGGGGGTGAAGAAGATTCTGATCGCTTCGGGCCTGCGCTACGACCTGGCCGTTGAATCGCCGGAGTATGTCAAGGAACTGGTCACCCATCACGTTGGCGGCTACCTGAAGATCGCCCCGGAACACACCGAGGAAGGCCCGCTCAATCAGATGATGAAGCCGGGTATTGGCAGCTACGACAAGTTCAAGCGCATGTTCGAGAAGTACTCGAAAGAGGCGGGCAAGGAACAGTACCTGATCCCTTATTTTATCGCCGCACACCCGGGCACCAGCGACGAAGACATGATGAACCTGGCTCTATGGCTCAAGGGCAACGGTTTCCGTGCCGACCAGGTGCAGGCCTTCTACCCCTCGCCGATGGCCACCGCCACCGCCATGTACCACTCAGGCAAGAATCCGCTGCGCAAGGTCACCTACAAGTCGGATGGTGTGGCCATCGTCAAGAGTGAGGCCCAGCGTCGCTTGCACAAGGCATTCTTGCGCTACCACGACCCGAAAGGCTGGCCAATGTTGCGCGAGGCGCTGGAGCGCATGGGCCGTAGCGATCTGATCGGGCCGGGCAAGAACCAGTTGATTCCGTTGCATCAGCCGGCCACCGACAGTTATCAGAGCGCGCGGCGCAAGAATTCCACCCCGGTCGGCAGCAAGAAGGTCGGTGGGGCTGCGGCTGCTCGTGGTGCCGGTGAAAAGACTCGCCCGTTGCTGACCCAGCACACCGGCTTGCCGCCGCGTGATACCGGCGCAGACGCTGGCAATCCCTGGGACAAGCGTGAGCAAGCCAAGGCTGCCGCTCAGGTGCGTAACCAGCAGGCTGCCAAAGAGCGTTCGGATGCCGCCAAGGGCAAAGGCAAGAAACCGCCGAAGAAGCCGGTCGTACCGCGTTAATAGATGCAGGGCGGACATGCCGAAGGCTGGTCCGCCCTTCTGGTGGACCAGGCTTCGATAAGCACCGGTCTACGGGCGCCGCGACCGAGCGCAGCGATACCCTGCAATGTTCCCTGGGTATCGCGTTGCTCAACCCAGGCTACGGGTTCGTTGTATGCCGCTTATTCGTGGGTTTGCGCGTAGCCCGGGTTGAGCGCAGCGATACCCGGGAGAGCGGTGCCCGGCTGTCGCAATGCTAGACGTTGCCGTAACGCTTCTGCGCTTCGATGGCCAGGCCGCTGCCGATGCTGCCGAAGGTATTGCCTTCCACATGCTGGGCATTGGGCAGCATGGCGGCGACGCTCTGGCGCAGGGCCGGGATGCCGCTGGAGCCGCCAGTAAAGAACACGGTATCGACCTGCTCGACGCTCACCCCAGCATCGCTGAGCAGTTGCGTCACGCTGGCGCGCACGCGCTCGAGCAACGGCGCGATGGCGGTTTCAAACAGCTCGCGAGTCAGCTCGGCAACCAGGCCGGGTTCGATACGCCCCAGATCGATGGGCTGTGTAGCCTGCTCGGTCAGGGCGATCTTGCTGTGTTCCACCTGCATCGCCAGCCAATGTCCTTCGCGGCGCTCGATCAGCTTGAACAGGCGGTCGATACCGGTGGGGTCGAGGATATCGTAGCGCATGCTCTGCAACTGGCGTTGCGATTGTGCCGAGTAGACCGCGTTGATGGTGTGCCAGGTGGCCAGGTTGAGGTGGGTGCTGGTAGGCATCGGCGCGGCACTCTTCATTCGGCTGCCGTAGCCGAATAGCGGCATCACGCCCTGCAAGCTGAGCTGCTTGTCGAAGTCGGTGCCGCCGATATGCACGCCGCCAGTGGCGAGGATATCCTCATGCCGCTCGGCAACGTTGCGCCGTTCGGGCGACAGGCGCACCAGGGAAAAGTCCGAGGTGCCGCCGCCGATGTCGACGATCAGCACCAGCTCCTCACGCTTGATGCCTGACTCGTAGTCGAAGGCCGCGGCGATCGGTTCGTACTGGAACGACACATCCTTGAAGCCGAGCTTATGCGCCACGGCCACCAGGGTGTTCTGTGCGTCCTGGTCTGCGATCGGGTCGTCATCGACGAAAAACACCGGGCGGCCCAGTACCACTTCCTCGAATGGCCGCTGGGCTTCGGTTTCGGCGCGCTTTTTCAGCTCGCCGATAAAGAAGCCGAGCAGGTCCTTGAACGGCAGGGCGCTGCCCAGGATGGTGGTTTCGCTCTTCAGCAGCTTGGAGCCGAGCAGGCTCTTCAGCGAGCGCATCAGCCGACCTTCATAACCCTCGAGGTATTCCTGCAGGGCGAGGCGGCCGTAGACCGGGCGGCGCTCCTCAAGGTTGAAGAACACCACCGAAGGCAGGGTGATTTTGCCGTCTTCCAGGGTGATCAGTGTCTCGGCGTCAGGGCGAAGCCAGCCGACGGTGGAGTTGGAGGTGCCGAAGTCGATGCCGCAGGCGCGGGCGGGTGTGGAGGAAGTCATGCGGCGCGCTGTTCCTGAAAAATACTGGGTGAAAGTTTTGACCTGGCGACGACCCGGAGGTTAGTCGCCATGGGTGACATGCCGCAAAGCGCCGATAGCGGTTTTGCACGCAAGCCCCGAAGGGGAAGCACATGGATGTGCGGAACACAAAAAACGGCCGCGCATTCTATGTCAGTAACACGCTTTGCGCTTGTGCCTTTTGGGGCGTGCGACAGATAACCCAGCCCCGTGCAGCGTGTGACAGTCTGCCTGGCGGGCGCGCTTCGGCAGCTTAGCCCAGGCCGAGAAAGACAAATAAGCCCAGGCCCAGACAGAGCCGGTAGATGACGAAGGGCAGCATGCTGATGCGTTCCAGCAGCTTGAGAAACCAATGGATGCACAGCAGGGCGCTGACGAAGGACACCAGGGTGCCCAGGCCAATCTGCGCCCAGTTCACTGCCTCGCCTGCCTCTGCCAGTTTGAGGCCTTCATAGCTGCCGGCCATGAGAATGATCGGGATCGACATCAGAAACGAGAAGCGCGCCGCGGCGGTTCGGCTCAGGCCGAGCATCAGGGCGGCGGTCATGGTAATGCCTGAGCGTGATGTGCCGGGAATCAGGGCCAGCGCTTGGGCGAAGCCGATGATGACGACATCTTTCCAGCTGGCCTGGTATTCATCCTTGGCTTGTCGGGCGCGGCTATCCGCCCACCACAACAGCAAGCCGAAGAGGATGGTGGTTGCGGCGATCACCCAGGCGGAGCGGGCGTAATGCGCAATATGTTCGCTGGCTAGCAGGCCGAAGGCCATTGCCGGCAGGGTCGCCACGGCGATCTGCCAGGCCAGGCGCGACTCCTGGTTATGCTCACCACCGAAGGAGCGGCACCAGGCGATCAGCAGGCGCTTGACCTCGTGACGGAAGTAACAGACCACCGCCAGCAGGGTGCCGACGTGCACGGCCACATCGAAGGCCAGGCCCTGGTCGGCCCAGCCCAGTACCTGCGAGGGCAGGATCAGGTGGGCGGAGGAAGAAATCGGCAGGAATTCGGTCAGCCCTTGTATCAGGGCCAGGGCAATGGTTTCCAGGGGGTTCAAAAGGGCTCCTTGGCGGGCGCGGGGTGGGGCCTGGAGCGGGCCAGACAAACGGCGGCCATTCTGCCGGGTTTGGGGGGTGCAAGGCCAGCCGCTTGCGCATGGCGTCGGGGTAGCCAGCCAGGCTAGTGCCTTGAGGCTATTGGGCTTGCAGTGGCTAGATCAGACCCAGGGTCAGTGCGGCCAGCACCAGGTAACGACCGGTCTTGGCCAGACTGACGATCAACAGAAAAACCCAGCAGCGCTCACGCATCACTCCGGCGACCAGGGTCAATGGGTCGCCGATGATCGGTACCCAGCTAAGCAGCAGCGACCAGCGGCCGTAGCGCGCATACCAGCCCTGCGCCTGTTGCAGCCGTTGCTCGCTGACCGGAAACCAGGTGCGCTGGCGAAAGTGCTCGAGGTGGCGGCCCAGCAGCCAGTTGACCAGCGAACCGAGGACATTGCCGACGCTGGCCACCGCCACCAGCAGCCACACCAGGTAAGCATCGCTAAGCAGCAGGCTGACGAACACCACTTCGGAGCCCAGCGGCAGCAAGGTCGCAGCGCCGAAAGCGGAGAAAAACAGGCCCAGGTAGGCGGCGAGTGTCAGCACGCCGCCGCCATGCGCTGCGTGTTTAGCGGATCGCTCAGGACTGCGCTGCCATGATCTCTTCCAGCTTCAAGCCGGTCAGGCCATGAATGGTGCGCCACAGGTAATAGAAGATCGCCATCAGCATGATCATCGACGGGATGGCGATCATCGGATAGCTGAGCAGGTTCATCCGCCCCAGTTCTTCATTGAAGGCCTCGCTGCCGGATGGGCTGATCACGATCCACTTGGCCAGCACATAGTTCATCGCCGAGGAAAAGAAGAAGGTGCCACTCAGCCAGTAGGTGGCGGTCAGCAGGCGGGTTTCGAAGTGCTGGGTATGGCCGCCCTGTTCCAGGCGCTCATGGATCTTGTCGACATTGAGCACGTTCTTGTTGAACAGCAGGGTGCGGATCAGCGGGTAGCGGGTGCGGGTCGACACCAGCACGGCAATACCGATCAAGCCGGGAATCGCCGCTTCCTTGATCGCCAGCCACTGGTTGTCGAGCTTGAGCAGGCCGATGCCACCGGTCAGCAGTACGCTGATCAGGCCAAGCAGGGCGATGAAATTGAATTTGCGGTACTTGATCAGCTCGAACGTGCCCCAACCCAGGGGGAACGCCAGCGCGAGGATCAGCGCACCATCGGCGCCGAGGTTGGATTCACCGCTGAGCTTCATGAGAATCAGTGAAGGAATCAGGATGCTGATCAGCAAATCCACAAACGGGCGGGGCTTGTGTGTGGCGGTCGAGCGGTGTGTGGTATCGGTCATGTCGTTCATGGCGCAGGAATGAGTGCTGATCATCGCCTGCCTGAGCCTCGGCCGCCAGTCCGACTGTCGGTTGGACTGTGACAAGGTTGTGCCGGCGATCGCCGCTAGCCGGCCGCACGGGGTGGCGAAAATACGCCATGCGGGCCATGATCTGGCGACTATCCGCCACGTTTAGAGGCCTGTCAGGCGCTTACGCCACGCAGTGTCGAGTTGGCGGGATACTTGCTGCAGGTTATGCCTGCGCTTTCAGGCTGATGAGTCACCGCCTGATTCTTCGATTCAACCGTCGTTTGGACACTGTCATATGCCGATCATGCAGCGAGCTTCCCATCACGAACTACGCAGCGCCTTCCGTGCGCTATTAGCCGGCGACAGCTGTCAGCACAGCGCTTCGGTATTCGATCCGATGTCGGCACGAATTGCCGCCGATCTGGGCTTTGAGGTCGGCATCCTCGGCGGCTCGGTAGCCTCGTTGCAGGTGCTAGGCGCGCCAGACTTCGCCCTGATCACGCTCAGCGAGTTTGTCGAACAGGCCACTCGTATTGGTCGGGTCAGCCGTCTTCCAGTAATTGCCGATGCCGACCACGGCTACGGTAATGCACTCAATGTGATGCGCACCGTGGTCGAGTTGGAGCGCGCCGGGATTGCTGCCCTGACCATCGAGGACACCCTGCTGCCGGCCCAGTTCGGGCGAAAATCCACCGACCTGATCAGCATCGAGGAGGGCGTCGGCAAGATCCGCGCTGCGCTGCAGGCGCGGGTTGATCCGCAATTGGCGATCATCGCCCGCACCCACGCCGGCGTGCTTGAGGTCGACGAGGTGATCCGCCGTACTTGCGCCTACCAGGCCGCTGGCGCCGATGGCATCTGTATCGTCGGCGTCGAGGATTTTGATCACCTGGAACAGATCGCCGAGCCGCTGAGCATCCCGCTGATGCTGGTCACCTATGGCAATCCCAGGTTGCGCGACAACGCTCGCCTGGCCGCACTTGGCGTGCGCATCGTGGTTAACGGTCACGCGGCCTATTTTGCCGCGATCAAGGCCACTTACGATTGCCTGCGCGAACAGCGCGGCATCGATGCCTGCGACCTCAATGCCACCGAGCTGACCCACAAGTACACCCTGCCCGAGGAGTACCTGGCCTGGGCCGCGAAATTCATGGATGTACAGGAGTAGTACGACGGGCCGCACTTGAGATTCGCCGCGCGTGAGCGCATATCTTCGGGGTGACTAACTCTGGGAGGGCAGGCAGATGGCTGGTGGCTGGGCAAATGACGGCGCAGTACAGGAGCAAATCGACAGCAGCATCGAGGACGCCATCCAGCGCGCCCGCAGTCAGCTACCCAGTGGCGAGAGCCTGAGCGATTGCGAAGCATGCGATGCGCTCATCCCCGAGGCGCGACGCAAGGCCATCCCCGGCGTGCGCCTGTGCGTGGCCTGCCAGACCGAGCACGACAAGGAGCAAGCCAGGTTCAGCGGCTATAACCGTCGGGGTAGCAAGGACAGTCAGCTGCGCTGAGCTACCGTTGCGGGGCTGCGCGCACCTGGCTCGCTACCGCTGTTTTCGGTGCGCACGGCGCACCCTACGGACGTCAATGCCTCAGAGCAGCTGTTTCAGAACAGAAAGTAACGCTGCGCCATGGGCAGCACATCCGCCGGCTCGCACCAGAGCAACTGGCCATCGGCTTTGACCTGATAGTTCTGCGCGTCCACTTCGATATTGGGCAGGTAGTCGTTGTGGATCAGGTCGCTCTTTTGCAGGGTGCGGCAGCCTTTGACTACGCCAATCTTCTTCTTCAGCCCCAACTGCTCGGGCACGCCGGCCTCGAAGGCCGCCTGGCTGATAAAGGTGAAACTGGTGGCGTGACGACTGCCGCCGTAGCTGGCGAACATCGGTCGGTAATGCACCGGCTGCGGCGTGGGGATGGAGGCGTTGGCGTCGCCCATCAGGCTGGCGGCAATCGCCCCGCCCTTGAGAATCAGCGTCGGTTTAACGCCAAAGAACGCTGGCCGCCAGAGCACCAGATCGGCCCACTTGCCCACCTCGATCGAGCCGACTTCGTGGCTGATGCCGTGGGTGATGGCCGGGTTGATGGTGTACTTGGCGATGTAGCGTTTGACCCGGAAGTTGCTGTTGCCGGGGCCGTCGCCGTCCAGCGGGCCGCGTTGTTTGTGCATCTTGTCGGCGGTCTGCCAGGTGCGGGTGATCACCTCGCCGACGCGGCCCATGGCCTGGCTGTCGGAGCTGATCATGCTGAACGCGCCGAGGTCATGCAGGATGTCTTCGGCGGCAATGGTTTCACGGCGGATGCGGCTTTCGGCAAAGGCCACGTCCTCGGCGATGCTCGGGTCGAGGTGGTGGCAGACCATGAGCATGTCCAGGTGTTCGTCGATGGTGTTCTTGGTGAACGGCCGGGTCGGGTTGGTCGAGCTGGGCAGCACGTTGGGGAAGCCGCAGGCCTTGATGATGTCCGGCGCATGACCGCCACCGGCACCCTCGGTGTGGTAGGTGTGGATGGTGCGGCCCTTGAATGCGCCGAGGGTGGTTTCAACAAAGCCGGACTCGTTCAGCGTGTCGGTGTGAATCGCCACCTGCACGTCGTATTGATCGGCCACGCTCAGGCAATTGTCGATGGCCGCCGGAGTGGTGCCCCAGTCTTCATGCAGCTTGAGGCCGATGGCGCCGGCCTTGACTTGCTCGATCAGGGGCTCGGGCAAGGAGGCGTTGCCTTTGCCGGTAAAGCCCATGTTCATCGGGAAGGCATCGGCGGCCTGGAGCATGCGCGCCATGTGCCACGGCCCAGGCGTGCAGGTGGTGGCGTTGGTGCCGGTGGCCGGCCCGGTGCCGCCGCCGATCATGGTGGTGACGCCGCTCATCAACGCCTCTTCGATCTGCTGCGGGCAGATGAAGTGGATATGGCTGTCGATGCCGCCAGCGGTGAGGATCATGCCTTCGCCGGCGATCACTTCGGTGCCTGCGCCGATGGCGATGGTCACGTCCGGCTGAATGTCCGGGTTGCCGGCCTTGCCGATGGCGGCGATGCGACCGTCTTTGAGGCCCACGTCGGCTTTGACGATGCCCCAGTGGTCGATGATCAGCGCGTTGGTGATCAGCGTGTCGACCACATCGGCGGCGCACAATTGGCCCTGGCCCATGCCGTCGCGGATCACCTTGCCGCCGCCGAATTTCACTTCTTCGCCATAGGTGGTGAAGTCTTTCTCGACCTCGATCCACAGCTCGGTGTCGGCCAGGCGCACCTTGTCGCCGACGGTGGGGCCGAACATGTCGGCGTAGGCTTGGCGGGAAATTTTCATGCTGTTGATCCTTCCGTAGGGTGCGCCGTGCGCACCACTGCTATCAATGTCGTCTCTGGTGCGCGCGGCCTGGGCGGCCCCGCGAGATCCTACGGGTTAAAGGTCGCCCATCACCCGCCCGGCAAAGCCGAACACGCGGCGATGACCCGCCAGGTCGACCAACTCCACTTCACGGCTTTGCCCCGGTTCGAAGCGCACGGCGGTGCCGGCCGGGATATTCAGGCGCATGCCGCGGGTGCTGGCGCGGTCAAAGGCCAGCGCATCGTTGGTTTCAAAGAAGTGGTAGTGCGAGCCGACCTGAATCGGTCGGTCGCCGCTGTTGGCCACGGTCAGGCTGAGGGTGCGGCGGCCGGCATTGAGCTCGATTTCGCCGTTCTGGATCTGGTATTCGCCGGGGATCATCGCTGCTTCACTCCAGGTTCAGTTGCATAAAGGTGAGGTCCAGCCAGCGGTCGAACTTGCGACCGACCTGTGGCATCTGACCGCTGGTGACGAAGCCGAGGCGCTCATGTAGGCGGATCGAGGCGCTGTTGCCGCTCTCGATGGCCGCGACCATGACGTGCAGGCCGGCCGCTTGCGCACGTTCGATCAAGGCCTGCATCAGCAAGGGGCCGAGGCCCTGGCCGCGTTGGTCGCTGCGCACATACACCGAGTGCTCGACGGTGTGGCGAAAGCCCTCGATGCTGCGCCAGGTGCCGTAGCTGGCGTAGCCAAGCAGCTCGCCTGTGTCATTTTTTGCCACCAGTACGGGGAAACCTGCCGCATGGCGCTCGTTCAACCAGGCCTGGCGGTTGGCCAGGTCGACTTGGGTTTCGTTCCAGATAGCCGTGGTGTGCTGCACCGCATCGTTGTAGATGGCCAGGATGGCGGGCAGGTCGGCGGCGCTGGCGTCTTGGATAATCATGGTTATGCAATAGGTTGGTGGACGGTGACCAACTTGGTGCCGTCGGGAAAGGTG
This sequence comes from Pseudomonas sp., assembly GCA_030656145.1. Classification (GTDB taxonomy): domain Bacteria; phylum Pseudomonadota; class Gammaproteobacteria; order Pseudomonadales; family Pseudomonadaceae; genus Aquipseudomonas. Next base: position 64,016 of record JAUSOF010000028.1, on the reverse strand, counting down.
GCCTCGACCTGGATATCCGGGATCATTTCCGGGATGCCTTCCATCACCTGATCGCGGCTCAGCAGGGTGGTGCCGAAGTGCATCAGCTCGGCCACGGTGCGGCCGTCGCGGGCGCCTTCGAGCAGGGCGGCGGAGATATAGGCCATGGCTTCCGGGTAGTTGAGTTTCACCCCGCGGGCCAGGCGCCGTTCGGCCACCAGGCCGGCGGTAAAGATCAGCAGTTTGTCTTTTTCGCGAGGGGTTAAATCCATCGGTCAGGTGCTCCAGATTCTTGGGGGGACGGCAGTGCGGCCAAGCAGGGCCGGGCGCAGCAAGTGCCAGAGTTGGATCAGCCAGGCGCGCGCGTGCAGCGTCTCGCTGGCCAGGCAGCGGGCGACCAGCAGGCCGGGTAATTGGCTCAGGTCGCCGCGCACCGGGGTGCTGAGGGTACGACACTGTTCCAGTAGTTCGCTGTCGATTTCGCCGCTGATCAGCAGCGTGGCAAATACTGGCTGGCCGTCCAGGCCGATCGGCGAGTCGAGCAGGCCGTCGTCGCCGACCACGCGCTGACGCTCGTGCCAGAGCAGTTGGCCGTCGCGGCTGATATTCAGCTCGGCCTGGAAATGCCCGGCATCGAAGCGTTCGCCGCTGGCCGGTCGGCCGAGCGCGACTACGTCCCAGTAGAGCAGCTTGGCGTCACCGAGCAACTCGATATCGGTGCGCAGTTCGGCCTGGGCGCCCGAGTAGACGATGGTTTCCTGGGGCAGCCATTCCAGGGTGGCCCCGGCTTCGACGCGCAGGTCGAGGCGCTGATAGGCAGGGCCGGCGGCGCGGTACCACTTGGCAGCGCCGGGGCTGGTCAGCTGCGCCCAGGCGTTAGCACCGACGGTGGTCGAGATATCCAGGCGATCACCGCCGGCAATGCCGCCGGGTGGATGCACGATGATGTGTTGGCACACCTCTGGGCCTTCGGCATACAGATGCTTTTGCACCCGCAGCGGGCCTTTGTGCCGGCGCAGGGTCGGGCGCGTGGTGTCGCCGTCGCGGCCATAGCCCAGCTCCAGCTCGGCGTGCCAGCTGGGGGTAAATACGGAGACGGGTACGGATGCGTTCATAGGGTCTTATCGTAGGGTGGATGACCAGCGGTTTGCTACGTGGTGGATGAGCTGCGCGTCATCCACCCTACAGTGCGTTTCATATGGCCACCAGGCCGCGCACGCCGTCGGCTTCCATGGTTTCACCACGGCCCTGCTGGACGATCTCACCGCGGCTCATCACCAGGTATTGGTCGGCCAGTTCGGCGGCAAAGTCATAGAACTGCTCGACCAGCAAAATCGCCATGTCGCCGCGTTCAGCGAGTTTTTTGATCACCACGCCGATTTCCTTGATCACTGAGGGCTGGATGCCTTCGGTGGGCTCGTCGAGGATCAGCAAGCGCGGCTTGCTCGCCAGCGCGCGGCCGATGGCCAGCTGTTGCTGCTGGCCGCCGGAGAGGTCGCCGCCGCGGCGTTGCTTCATCTCGCGCAGCACCGGGAACAGTTCGTAGATAAATTCCGGCACCACCTTGGCTTCGCTGCCGGGGAAGCGTGACAAGCCCATCAGCAGATTTTCTTCCACGGTCAGGCGGCCGAAGATTTCCCGGCCCTGGGGTACGTAGGCGATGCCGGCGTGTACGCGCTGGTGCGGTTTGAAGGCGGTGATGGGTTGGCCTTCCCACTGCACTGCGCCCTCTTTGGCCGGGATCAGGCCCATCAGGCATTTCAGCAGGGTGGTCTTGCCCACGCCATTACGGCCGAGCAGGCAGGTGACTTCGCCGACCTTGGCCTCAAATGACAGGCCACGCAGGATATGGCTGCCGCCGTAGTATTGATGCAGTTGTTGGACTTGCAGCATGTTTTTACCTCGTTGTTCTGTGCTGTCGCGATCGTTTCGGTGCGCGCGGCGCACCCTACGGGTGGTGCCGCGTGCGTAGGGTGCGCAGGGCCGCCTAGGCTGTGCGCACCGGCCCTCAACGACCGAGATACACCTCGATCACCCGCTCGTCGTTCTGCACCTGTTCCAGCGAGCCTTCGGCCAGCACGCTGCCCTGGTGCAGCACGGTGACGTGGTCGGCGATGGCGCCGACAAAGCCCATGTCGTGCTCGACCACCATCAGCGAGTGTTTGCGCGCCAGCGATTTGAACAGCTCGGCGGTGAACTCGGTCTCGGCGTCGGTCATGCCCGCCACCGGTTCATCGAGCAGCAACAGTTGCGGGTCTTGCACCAGCAGCATGCCGATCTCCAGGAACTGCTTCTGGCCGTGGGACAACAGCCCAGCCGGGCGCAGGCGCGAGGCGTCGAGCTTGATGGTCTGCAGCACTTCGTCGATACGGTCTTGCTGCTCGCCGCTCAGTTTGGCACGCAGGCTGGCCCACACCGACTTGTTGGTTTTCTGCGCCAGTTCGAGGTTCTCGAACACGCTCAGCGCCTCGAACACCGTGGGCTTCTGGAACTTGCGGCCGATGCCGGACTGGGCAATTTCCACCTCGCTCATCTGCGTCAGGTCGAGGGTTTCGCCGAAGTAGGCAACGCCGTTGTCGGGGCGGGTCTTGCCGGTGATCACGTCCATCATGGTGGTCTTGCCGGCACCGTTGGGGCCGATGATGCAGCGCAGTTCACCGACGCCGATATACAGGGTCAGGTTGGTCAGGGCCTTGAAACCATCGAAGCTGACGTTGATGTCTTCCAGGGTCAGGATGGTGCCGTGGCGCACATTCAGGCCCTTGCTGGCCAGGGTGCTTGCGCCAATCGCGTCGCGGCCGCTGCCGGCCTGGTCAAAAACGGGTTCGAGCATCAGTTCGGGTATCGGAGTGGCGCGCATCATTGCTCTCCTTTTTTACGAAGAAGGCCGATCACACCCTTGGGCAGGAACAAGGTCACGACGATAAACAGGAAGCCCAGGGCGAACAGCCAGTACTCGGGGAAGGCCACGGTAAACCAGCTCTTCATGCCGTTGACCAGACCGGCGCCGAGCAGTGGGCCGATCAGCGTGCCGCGCCCGCCCAGCGCGACCCAGACGGCGGCTTCGATGGAGTTGGTCGGCGACATCTCGCTGGGGTTGATGATGCCCACCTGCGGCACATACAAGGCGCCGGCCAGGCCGCAAAGCACCGCGCTCACTACCCAGATGAACAGCTTGTAGCCGCGCGGGTCGTAGCCGCAGAACATCAGGCGGTTTTCCGCATCGCGCAGCGCGGTCAGCACCCGGCCGAATTTGCTGCGGGCTAACGTCCAACCCAGGTACAGGCTGGCGACCAAGAGCACCACGGTGGCGAGGAACAGCGCGGCGCGGGTGTGGGTCGAGGTGATGTCAAAGCCCAGAATCGTCCTGAAGTTGGTAAAGCCATTGTTGCCGCCAAAGCCGGTTTCGTTGCGGAAAAACAGCAACATGCCGGCGAAGGTCAGGGCCTGGGTCATGATCGAGAAGTACACGCCCTTGATCCGCGAGCGAAAGGCGAAGAAGCCGAACACCAGTGCCAGCAGGCCAGGCGCCAGCACCACCAGGCACATGGCCCAGAGGAAGTTGTCGGTGCCGTACCAGTACCAGGGCAGCTCAGTCCAGGCGAGAAAGCTCATAAAGGCTGGCAGGCCATCGCCGGCTGCTTCGCGCATCAGGTACATGCCCATGGCGTAACCGCCCAGCGCAAAGAACAGGCCATGGCCGAGCGACAGCAGCCCGGCGTATCCCCACACCAGATCGAGCGCCAGGGCGACGATGCAGTAGCAGAGGATTTTGCCGACCAGGGTCAGGGTGTAGGCCGACACGTGCCAGGCATTGTCTGCCGGCAGCAGGTGCAGCAGCGGCATGGCCAGCAGCACGGCGAGTACCAGCAGGCCGAGGGCGATTGATACCTGCGGGCCGAGCTTGGCGCTGGCGCGCGCCAATAGCGTTTGATTGAGTGGCATGGTCATCAGTCGATCACCCATCCTGTCGCGGCAAATGATTGTTGGCTTGGGCTGAGTTCGTCAGCCTGTAGGAGCGCGCCATGCGCGCGAACAATCGTGGCGACGCGGTCGCAGGCATGGCCAGCTCCTACGGTTTCAATGCAGCTAATCTGGCTCAATCGATCACCCGTCCTTTCAAAGCAAACAGACCTTGCGGGCGTTTCTGGATAAACAGAATGATCAGCGCGAGGATGAGGATCTTGCCCAGTACGGCACCGATCTGCGGTTCGAGAATCTTGTTGGCAATGCCCAGGCCAAAGGCCGCCATCACGCTACCGGCGAGTTGGCCGACGCCGCCGAGCACCACCACCAGGAAGGAGTCGATGATGTAGCTCTGGCCCAGGTCCGGGCCGACGTTGCCGATCTGGCTCAGGGCCACGCCGCCGAGGCCGGCGATACCGGAGCCCAAACCGAAGGCGAGCATGTCCACCCGGCCGGTGGGTACGCCGCAGCAGGCGGCCATATTGCGGTTCTGCGTCACGGCACGGACGTTGAGACCGAGGCGGGTCTTGTTCAGCAGCAGCCAGGTCAGCACCACCACAAACAGGGCGAAGCCGATGATCACGATGCGGTTGTACGGCAGCACCAGGTTCGGCAGTACCTGTAGTCCGCCGGACAGCCAGTAGGGGTTAGCCACTTCGACGTTCTGCGCGCCGAAGGTCACCCGCACCAGCTGGATCAGAATCAGGCTGATGCCCCAGGTGGCCAGCAGGGTTTCCAGTGGGCGACCGTAGAGGTGGCGAATCACCGTGCGTTCCAGCGCCATGCCGATGGCCGCAGTGACGAAGAACGCCACCGGCAGCGCCACCAGCGGGTAAAGCGCCAAGGCTTCCGGGGCGAAACGCTGGAACATGACCTGCACCATGTAGGTGGAGTAGGCGCCGAGCATCAGCATTTCACCGTGGGCCATGTTGATCACCCCGAGCAGGCCGAAGGTGATGGCCAGGCCAAGTGCGGCCAGCAGCAGGATCGAACCGAGTGACAGGCCGCTAAAGGCCTGACCGAGCAATTCGCCGATCAGCAGTTTGCGTTTGACCTGGGCCAGGCTGGTTTCGGCGGCGGTGCGCACCCCGGCATCGCTTTCCACGGCCGGGTCGAGCAGCGTTTCCAGGCGGGTACGCGCCAGCGGGTCGCCGGTTTCGCCGAGCAGGCGCACGGCGGCCAGGCGAATGGCCGGGTCACTGTCGACCAGTTGCAGGTTGGCCAAGGCCAGGGTCAGGGCGTCGCGGACATGGTCGTCGCCTTCACTGGCCAGGCGTTCGCTGAGCATGTCGAGCTGGGCCGGTTTGGCGCTTTTCTGCAGGTGTTTGGCGGCATCCAGGCGCAGGGCCGGGTCTTCGGCGAGCAATTGGTGGCTGGCAAGGGCGGTGGCGGTCAGGCCGCGTAGACGGTTGTTCAGGCGCAGTTTGCGCGGGGTGCCGACAGGTGCTGCGGTGCCTTCGATGGCCTGGTAGCTGCCGGCGTTTTCGATAAAGGGCGTCTTGTCGCTATCGGTGGCGACGCGACCTTGTTGCAGGGCCTGCAGTAGCTGCAGGCGCGCAGGATCGGGGGCGGCGGCCCAGTTTTCCAGAAGCTTGGCCTGCTTGGCCGGGTTGGCCGCAACGAAGTCGCTGGCGTCGCCGGCATGGCTGGCGAGCGGTAGCAACAGGATCAGAAATAGCAGAAAGCGGTACAAGGCAGTGGGCATGGGTATGTCCTAAGTATCCCGGTAATGTCGGGATGCTGTGGGAGCGAGGGGGACACCTTGTCCTTGCTGGCGATCACGGTCGAGATGATCGCCAGCAAGCTGGCTCCTACAGGGGAGGTAAGCTCCGCTCGATCAGTTCGACTTCACCGCGTAATCCGGCTTCTTGTCATTGCCTTCGATATACGGGCTCCACGGCTGGGCGCGGATCGGGCTGCTGGTTTCCCAGACTACCGAGAACTGACCGTCTTCCTGGATTTCACCGATCATCACTGGCTTGTGCAGGTGGTGGTTGGTTGCGTCCATGGTCAGGGTGTAACCACTTGGCGCGGCGAAGGTCTGACCGGCGAGGGCGTCACGCACCTTGTCCACCTCAGTGGTGCCGGCTTTTTCGACCGCTTGAGCCCACATGTGGATGCCGACGTAGGTGGCTTCCATTGGGTCGTTAGTCACGGCTTTGTCCGCGCCTGGCAGGTTCTTGGCCTTGGCGTAAGCCTTCCATTTGTTGACGAACTCGGTGTTGACCGGGTTCTCCACCGACTGGAAGTAGTTCCACGCGGCCAGGTGGCCGACCAATGGCTTGGTGTCGATGCCGCGCAGTTCTTCTTCACCCACGGAGAACGCCACCACCGGCACGTCGGTGGCTTCCAAGCCCTGGTTGGCCAGTTCTTTATAGAACGGCACGTTGGAGTCGCCGTTGACGGTGGAGATCACCGCGGTCTTGCCGCCAGCGGAGAACTTCTTGATGTTGGCGACGATGGTTTGATAGTCGCTGTGACCGAACGGGGTGTAGACCTCTTCAATGTCCTTGTCGGCCACACCCTTGCTGTGCAGGAAGGCGCGCAGAATCTTGTTGGTGGTACGCGGGTAGACGTAGTCGGTGCCGAGCAGGAAGTAGCGTTTGGCGGCGCCGCCGTCTTCGCTCATCAGGTACTCGACTGCCGGGATGGCCTGCTGGTTTGGCGCCGCGCCGGTGTAGAAGACGTTCGGCGACATTTCTTCGCCTTCGTACTGCACGGGATAGAACAGCAGGCCGTTGAGTTCTTCATAGACTGGCAGCACGGATTTGCGCGACACCGAGGTCCAGCAACCGAAGGTCACGTCGACTTTGTCCTGGGTCAGCAGTTGGCGGCCGCGCTCGGCGAACAGTGGCCAGTTCGACGCAGGGTCGACCACTACTGCTTCAAGCTGCTTGCCGAGTACGCCGCCCTTGGCGTTGATCTCGTCGATGGTCATCAGCGCCATGTCTTTGAGCGAGGTCTCGGAAATAGCCATGGTGCCGGACAGCGAGTGGAGGATGCCGACCTTGATGGTTTCGGCCGCCTGCACGGTGAACGGGAACAAGCCGCTGAGCAGCAGAGCGCTGGCGGCGATCGTCGATTTCAGAAAGGGACGGCGTTTCATTGTTATGGCTCCATGCGCAACTGTTGGGTTGGACCAAGAGGGTCACTATTCCAATGGCAGCATCCGTGCCAACGCGCTGAAAGCCTTGTGCCCCAGGGCTTTCAGCGGTGTTTCAGGGTTTTGTTGCGGGTCATTGTCGCGCTACTTTGGTGCGCGACGGTGCGCCAGGATGGGCGCCCAGGCCGGCCTGCACCGATTTAGAGCTCGAGGTAGTTTTTTACCCCAGTGAAGATGATCTGCGCGGCCAGTGCGCAGACGAACAGCCCCATCAGACGGCTGACGATCTGCAGGCCCTGGTCGCCGAGCAGGCGTTCGAACTGGTTGGACAGATAGAGCACCACGCCGACCGTGAGGCTGGCCAGGGCGATGCCGACTACCGCCACCAGCTTGTCGTCCCAATGCGGCTGACTGGCGCCCATCAGCAGCAGTGCCCCGATGGTGCCTGGGCCGACGGTCAGGGGAATAGTCAGCGGCACGATGGTCACATCCTGCTGCACGTTATCGCTCTGCACCGCCGACTTACCCTGGGCCATGCCCAGGGCCGAGATAAACAACACGCTGCCGGCGCCGATGCGGAAGGCGTCGATGGTGATGCCGAACAGGGTAAAGATGTGCTTACCAAACAGGTACAGCAACACGCTGGAGATCAGCACGCCGGCGGCGACCTTCCAGGCCAGGCGCTTGCGCTCCTTGACCGTGTAGCCGCGGCTCAGGCTGATGAAGCAGGACAACACGAAAAATGGGCTGTAGAGCACCAGTAACTTCAGGTACAGACTGAACAACTCGGACGCCATGGGCTGGACTCGTCTCTTGGGTAAATGGGCTTGAGTGCGGGAGCCGACTGCTCCTTCGTGGGGCAGCATGATCCGGGATTATCGGGCCGATCTCCAGCGCGCGGCCTGCCGGTTTGATCAAGTGCCTGCTCCATGAGTGGATGGGCGCGTCACGCGTGCACAACCCTGTTGCGGGCGTTTGGCGCTGCGGGCGGGCGGTCAGGTCCCGGGCTGGGCCGCGGGCTGCTGGCGCATCTCGCGCTGGGCGATCCAGTATTCCAGCAGTTCGCGCAATTGCGAAAGTTCTACCGGCTTGGCCATGTGGCCGTCCATGCCGGCTTCACGGGCACGCTCCTTGTGCTCATTGAGGATGTGCGCGGTCAAGGCCACGACCGGCGTGCGCGGGCGCTGCTCGGCCGCTTCCCAGGCGCGCAGTTGCTGGGTGGCAGAGAAGCCGTCGAGCACCGGCATCTCGCAGTCCATCAGCACCAGGTCATAGTGCTGCGCCTTCATTGCGTTGAGGGCTTCTTGACCGTTGCTGGCGGTGTCCGGCGTCAGGTTGAGTTTGCCGAGCATGCCGCGGATCACCTTGGTCGAAATACTGTTGTCTTCGGCGACCAGAATGCGGAAGTCGTGGGGTACTTCCAGCGGCGCACTTACCAGCGACGCAGTGAACACCGGCGAGTTGTCGCCGCCGCGCTGGGACAGCTCATCGGCCAGGGTGGTTTTCAGGGTATAGCCGGCCACCGGTTTGGCCAGGATGCGCTTGATCCCGGCGTTGCGCGCGATGATCTTGCTTGGTGCGTTGCTGATGCCGGTGAGCATGATCAGCAGAATGTCGTGGTTGAGGCTGGGGTCTTCCTTGATCTTGGCGGCCAACTGCATGCCGCTCATGCCCGGCATGTCCTGGTCAAGCAGTACCACGTCGAAGTATTCGCGCATGTGCGCCTTGGTGCGCAGCAGCGCCAGCGCCTCCTTTCCAGAAGGTACGGCGCTGACCTGCAGGCCCCAGGCATTGCACTGCTGCATCAGGACTTTGCGGCAGGTGTCGTTGTCATCTACCACCAGCAGGCGCGCGCCTTGCAGTGGGCCATCGAGGTCGGCGGTGGGCTGTTCGAGGCGCTGACTATCCAGTGGCAGCGTCAGCCACAGAGTTGAGCCCTGGGCGCCACCGCTCTGGATGCCAAATTCGCCGTGCATCAGGCGCACCAGTTGGCGGGCGATGATCAGGCCGAGGCGCGCACCGAGTGCGGTCGCCGCGAGGAAGTCCTTGCTGTGCAGTTCGGCATTGAGCAGGGCATCGCGCTCGCTGGCCTGCAGCGGACGGCCGCTGTCCTGCACGGCGATGCGTAAGCGCGGTCGTTCGCCACCAGTGTCGAGGGCCACGACCAGCAGAATTTCGCCTTCGTCGGTCTGTTTGAAGGCGTTGTCGAGCAGGCTCAGCAGGGTCTGGCGTAAACGCGTTGGGTCGCCGCTGATTACTCGCGGCACCTGGGGTTGCATGAAGCTGATCAGTTCGACTTTCTGCTGCTCGGCCTTGGCGCGGAAGATATCCAGGCAATCCTCGATCAGTGCATTGAGATCGAATTGCACGTCATCCAGCTCGATCTGTCCGGACTCGAGCTTGGAGATGTCGAGAATCTCGTTGATCAGCGATAGCAACTCGTTGCCCGAACTGTGGATGGTCTGCACGTAATCACGCTGCTTTGCCGATAGCGGTGTGCCGAGTAGCAGCTCGGTCATGCCCAGCACGCCGTTCATCGGGGTGCGGATTTCGTGACTGATCTTGGCCAGGAATTCGGCCTTGGCTTTTAGCTCGGCCGCACTGGCGGCCATTGCCGTGCGTTCGCTGAGGGTGGTGAGCTGGATCTGGCGTTGCCGCTCGGAGAGCGAGAGGCTGAGGAAGATGCCGCCGAGGGTCGCAATGCTGAAAACGCTGATCACCAGCCAGCCGGGATTCAGTTGGTCGAGGCCGAGCAGTACCGGGATGCAGGCGCTGAAACCGAGGATGAAGACCAGGATTCCTACGACGATGAAGCGTGCTGGCTGATAACCACCGTACCAGAGGACGCTGGTCACCAGCAGCACGCTCAAGGCACTGAGCAGGACCAGCAAGTAGATCAGCGTGCTGTACCAGAGCAGGCCGGTGCTGGCGATCACCAAGGTAACGCCGAGGATCAGCACGGCGTTACCCTGCAGCAGGTGCTTGAGCCTGCCTGGCTGGGCCGGGGTGTGCCGCATAAAGCCCAGGCAAAAGGCCTGTAGGCTGAAGGCCGCCAGCAGCGCCGACAAGTCGGCTGCCAGCGACTGGTTATAGCTCTGGCTCGGCATCCACAAGGCGAATAGGCCGAGATTGGCAGCGGCACAGACTGCCAGGCTGGCATGCAGGGCGCTCAGCCACAGGCAGCTGGTGGTGCGGCTGTAGAAAAACCGGATCAGATTATACAGGGTCAGCAGCAGCAAACCGCCGAGCAGGGCGCCAAACACATAGGCGGGTTTTTCCTGCGCCACCAATTCGTTCTCGTCAATGAGCTTGAACCAGGCCATCAGTGGGTGGTTCGAGGTCATGCGTATATAGGCTTCACGCGGCTGGTCATCGTTCGGCAGGGCCATCAGGTAGGCCCGCGAGTCGAGCGGCCGTGTGCTCATAGGCCTGGATTCGCCGGTCTGGACCGTACGTTCGAGCGTGCCGTCGCGAAACAGGTGGTAATCGAGGTACTGCACGCGCGGTGCAAAAATCCACAGCCAGCTTGGCTGCTGGTTACGCGGCAAGTCGACATGCAGCCAAACGGCTTGTTTGCTAAGGGGGAAGGTGAAGGCCTGTTTACTCAGGGGCTGGAACTGCTGGCGGCGAGCCTGAACCTCCACAAGGGTCAGCGCAGCACCTGGGTCGAGTAGATACGACCAGCTCCCGGGATGGCCCTTCGCTGCGCCTGGCATGTTCTCGGCCATGGCTGTCGGCAATAGACAGGCCATGAACAAGCCGACGAGTAGTCCTGTGGCAATCCTGAGCCCGCGCACGCTGAATTCCCTTTAATAATAAGTGGCCAGATTATAACCAAGCCGTTGTGTAGCGGAATATGGCCAGGATGGCCAGTCCGGGCACTGTGAAAGCGACAGCTGGCCATGCGTCGCCCGCTTGACCCTGGTGCGCTTGCAGCCTGGGCTTGGAGCATGTTGCGGCGCGACCCTGATGTCTATGGGCTGCGCCATGCTGCCGTTGCCCGGCCGCTGCGGCTGGGTGCCGTGCTCTTATGCTTCGCCACGCTCGCGGGCAATTGCGCGGTAACCGATGTCGGTGCGGTAGAAACAGCCATCCCAGCGAATTTTCTCTGCCAGGCGATAGGCCTGCTGCTGGGCGTCGGCAACGCTGGCACCAATGGCCGTGGCGCAGAGCACCCGACCGCCAGCCGTAACCACCTGGCCGTCCTTGAGCGCGGTGCCGGCATGGAACACTTTGCCCTCCAGCGCAGCAGCATCCGCCAGCCCTTCGATGACTACGCCCTTGGCGTAATCGCCGGGGTAGCCGCCGGCAGCCAGTACTACGCCGACAGTTGGACGTGGATCCCAGCGCGCTTCGACCTTGTCCAGCGCCTGCGCCAGCGCAGCTTCGATCAGCAGCACCAGGGAGGACTCCAGGCGCACCATGATCGGCTGGGTTTCCGGGTCGCCGAAGCGGCAGTTGAACTCGATAACCTTAGGTTTGCCGGCCTTGTCGATCATCAGCCCGGCATAGAGGAAACCGGTGTAGACATTGCCTTCGCTGGCCATGCCTTTGACGGTCGGCCAAATGACTTCGTCCATCACCCGCTGGTGCACCTCGGCGGTGACCACCGGCGCGGGCGAGTAGGCACCCATGCCGCCGGTATTCGGGCCGCTGTCGCCATCACCCACGCGTTTGTGATCCTGGCTGGTGGCCATCGGCAGTACGTTATGGCCGTCGACCATGACGATAAAGCTGGCTTCCTCGCCGTCGAGGAACTCCTCGATCACCACGCGCGAACCGGCTTCACCAAAGGCATTGCCGGCGAGCATATCGCGCACCGCATCTTCGGCCTCAATCAGGGTCATGGCGACGATCACGCCCTTACCCGCGGCCAGGCCGTCGGCCTTGATCACGATTGGCGCACCGACCTGTTGCAGGTAGGCCAGGGCCGGCTCGACTTCGGTGAAGTTCTGGTAATCGGCAGTGGGGATGTTGTGGCGGGCGAGGAAGTCCTTGGTAAAGGCCTTCGAGCCTTCCAGCTGGGCGGCGCCTGCGGTGGGACCGAAAACATCCAGCTTGCGCGAACGGAACAGATCGACCACACCTTTAACCAGCGGCGCTTCCGGGCCGACGATGGTCAGTTGTACGTTGCTCTCGGCGAAATCCGCCAATTGCTCCAGGGCGAGTACGTCGATGGCGACGTTCTCGCACTTGGCTTCTGTGGCGGTGCCGGCGTTGCCCGGGGCGACGAAGACTTTTTGCACGCGCGGGTCTTGCGCGACTTTCCAGGCCAGGGCGTGTTCACGCCCGCCGCTGCCGATGATCAATACGTTCATGGGGTTCTCCTTCAGGAGGCGGGCCTGCGGCCCGTTTGGTGGATAGTAAAAGTGCTATCCACCCTACGAAAGCGGTGTTGGGTATCGCTGCGCTCAACCCAACCTACGGTTCAAAACTGGCGACGAATATCAAGGTCGCGATCGGGCTGGTAGATGCAAGGCGTTCGGCCCTTCACCCAGCGGAGTTGCCTTCTGGCAATGAGCATGGGGGGAGGGCCGGACAACGCCGCAGATGCCTGTCCGAGTGCGGCCGATTTTAGTGCCTAAAGTGGCGCATGCCGGTGAACACCATGGCAATCCCGGCTTCGTCGGCGGCGGCAATCACTTCGGCGTCACGCATCGAGCCACCTGGCTGGATTACCGCGGTGATGCCATTGGCAGCCGCGTTGTCCAGGCCGTCGCGGAACGGGAAGAAGGCGTCGCTGGCCATCACCGAGCCGGCCACCTGCAGGCCGGCATGTTCAGCTTTGATCGCGGCGATACGCGCAGAGTTAACGCGGCTCATTTGGCCTGCGCCGACACCGATGGTCTGGCGGTTTTTCGCGTAGACGATGGCGTTGGATTTGACGAACTTGGCCACTTTCCAGGCGAAGATCAGGTCATGCACTTCCTGCTCGCTGGGCGCGCGCTGGGTGACGATCTTCAGGTCGGAGGCAGTAATCATGCCGATGTCGCGGCTCTGTACCAGCAGGCCGCCGTTGACCCGCTTGAAGTCCCAGCCAGCGCTGCGCTCGGCCGGCCATTCGCCGCACTCAAGCAGGCGCACGTTGGCTTTGGCGGCCACTATGGCGCGGGCTTCGGCGCTGATTTTCGGCGCGATGATCACTTCGACAAACTGACGCTCGACGATGGCCTGGGCGGTGGCACCGTCCAGCTCGCGGTTGAAGGCGATGATGCCGCCGAACGCCGACTCGGTGTCGGTGGCGTAGGCCAGCTCATAGGCTTGGCGGATGCCGCCTTCGCTGTCGAGGGCCACGGCAACGCCGCACGGGTTGGCGTGCTTGACGATGACGCAGGCCGGCTTGACGAAGCTCTTCACGCATTCCAGTGCAGCGTCGGTGTCGGCCACGTTGTTGAACGACAGTTCCTTGCCTTGCAGCTGGATGGCGCTGGCGATGCTGGCCTCACCCTTCTGTGCTTCCACGTAGAACGCCGCGCTCTGGTGCGGGTTCTCGCCGTAGCGCATTTCCTGGGCCTTGATGAACTGGCTGTTGAAGGTGCGCGGGAAGGCGCCGCGGTCGGAGGTAGCAAGGGTCTCGCGGCTCTGGTCGATGGTGCCCAGGTAGTTGGCGATCATGCCGTCGTAGGCGGCGGTGTGCTCGAAGGCCTTCAGCGCCAGGTCAAAGCGTTGGGCGTAGCTCAGGCCACCGGCTTTCAGCGACTCGAGGATGCCGGCGTAGTCGCCGACGTTGACCACGATGGCCACGTCTTTATGGTTTTTCGCCGCCGAGCGGACCATGGTCGGGCCGCCGATGTCGATGTTCTCGATGGCGTCGGCCAGGTCACAACCTGGCTTGGCCACCGTGGCGGCGAAGGGGTAGAGATTGACCGCGACCAGATCGATGGGCTTGATGCCGTGCTCGTCCATTACCGCGCCGTCAATGGCGCGACGGCCGAGGATGCCGCCGTGGATCTTCGGGTGCAGGGTCTTGACCCGACCGTCCATCATTTCCGGGAAGCCGGTGTAGTCGGCGACTTCCACGGCTTTGACGCCGTTGTCCTTGAGCAGCTTGTAAGTGCCGCCAGTGGAGAGAATTTCCACATTCAGGGCGACGAGCTCGCGGGCAAACTCGAGGATGCCGGTCTTGTCGGAAACACTGATCAAGGCACGGCGAACGGGGAGGCGGGTGGTCTGGTCGGTCATTTCAGAGTCCATCAGAGCGGAAGTATCAGCAAAAGAATTTTCAGCAAAAAAGGCGGCTCGTGTGGGCCGCCCTTTTCGGGAATTTTGGGTTACAGCAAATCGTATTGCTTGAGTTTCTTGCGCAGGGTGCCGCGATTCAGGCCGAGCAGCTCAGAGGCCTTGGTCTGGTTGCCCTTGACGTAGTTCATCACGGTTTCCAGCAAGGGCGCTTCCACTTCGCTGAGCACCAGGTTGTAGACGTCGGTGACATCCGCGCCTTCGAGGTGGGCAAAGTAGTTGTGCAGGGCTTTTGCGACGTTGCCGCGCAGGGTTTGCCCTTCTTCGCTCGGTGTATTGAGGTGCTGTTTCAAGCTTGTGCTGTCGCTCAAGGGAGCCATTCCAGTTCCTAAAGTCTCGGTCAACATCGTCATGCGGCCACCCCATCTCCATCGTTATGCCGTTCGCCGAAGAACTGGCGAACGTTGGTGCTCTGCGCGTCCGTACTATCCAGACGATTGAATTGGGCGCGAAATTCCCTGGCGCCCGGCAGGGTAGCGAGGTACCAGCCGACATGTTTGCGGGCGATGCGCACGCCCATCACATCGCCATAGAACAGGTGCAGCGCGGCCATGTGCTCTAGCAGAATACGTTCCACCTCGAACAGGGTCGGCGCCGCCAGCGTCTGTCCGGTACGCAGGAAGTGGTCTATTTCACGGAAAATCCATGGCCGCCCCTGGGCGGCTCGGCCGATCAACAGGCCGTCAGCACCGGTGGCGGCCAGTACTGCCTTGGCTTTTTCCGGTGAGTCGATATCGCCATTGGCCAGCACCGGAATCGACACCGCCTGCTTGATCGCGGCGATGGTGTCGTATTCGGCTGCGCCCATATACAGATCGGCGCGGGTGCGGCCGTGCACCGCCAATGCAACTATTCCCGCCTGTTCGGCAATCTTCGCCACGCTGATGCCGTTCTTGTTCTGTCGGTCCCAGCCGGTGCGGATTTTCAGGGTTACGGGCACATCCACTGCGGCCACCACCGCCTCTAAAATCTCGCGTACCAGGCACTCGTCTTTCAGCAGTGCTGAGCCGGCAGCCTTGTTACAGACCTTTTTGGCCGGGCAGCCCATATTAATATCGATAATCTGTGCCCCCAATTCGACATTGCGCCGAGCCGCCTCGGCGAGCATCTGCGGGTCGCCACCGGCAATCTGTACCGAGCGTGGTTCGGCATCATTTTGATCAATCAGGCGCAGGCTCGATTTGCGGGTACTCCACAGGCGTACATCACTGGTGACCATTTCCGAGACCACCATACCCGCGCCCAGTTGATGGCAGAGTTGGCGAAACGGACGATCGGTGACCCCCGCCATGGGTGCGAGAATCAGCGAGTTGGGCAATGTGTAGGGGCCGATGGATAACGCCGACATGGGGCTTCCGAGCTCAAGAGACGTGCTGCTGAGACCAATAGGAGACTGCAAAAAGGGTGGGAATCATACCCGCTCTGGATGACCGGATAAAGGCTGTTTTGAACAAATTCTGAACAGCTGTCGGCTTATTGCCCGCAGTTATACTGCGCGCGGATCGCCACTCAGTCCGCGGCTTGTGGGTTATTCCGGCGAGTGAAAGCTCAGGCTGTAATTCACTGCCTGGGTGCCTGGGTCGAGAATATCCAGGGACACATGGATCGGTGTCTGCGGCGGCATTTCGGCCTGGCCGGCCAGTTCACCCGCGAGGTACTCGCTGGGTTTGAAGCGGCGACTGGCCAGTAGTCGACCGTTGATGTCGGCAAAACGCATTTCCAGCAAGGGGAATGGTTGGGCGAACGGCGCGCGGTTGTAGAGGATTGCATCAACGACCAGCGCGCCGCTGAATTCGGGGTGGCTGCGCACCACCAGGTTGCTGCTTTTAACCTGATTGATATCGACCTTGGACGGCAGGCTACAGCCAATCAGCGGGCAGAACTGCTCGAACCAGGGGCGGTATTGATCCTGGCGGGCCAGTTCATCGAAGTTGTAGTGGATGTGCTGACCAAGCAGGGCGGTTGCGGCCAGCAGGTTCAGCAGTCCCCAGCCCAGCCAGCGGCCCCAGGGCTTTTGCGGGGGTTGCCAGTCCAGTTGCAACGGTTCGTCATCCAGCTCGAACAGGTGCTCATCGCGCAAGCCGGGCTCGCTGCGGGCCGTCGTGCGGTCGGTTTGCTGCGCCTTGCCGGGTTCTGGGTGGTGGTCGTCGAGGTCCGCGCCGATGCTGGGGTCGGCGTGGTGCGCATCCAGGTCTGACTCGTCCAGTACGGGTTCTTGTGTGTCGGGCGTGAGCGGCGGTAGATCCCGCGTCGCGTTCTCTGTTGCTTGCGTCGTGTCTGGCAGGTCTGGTGCCGGCACCTGGTCCGGTTGTGCGGTTGCGCTGGGGCTGGTCGGCGTAATGCTTAGTGGCGGCCGGGGTGCATCCTCATGCAGGAGCGCCTCTGCCCAGCTTTCATCATGGCGCTGTGGCGCTATGTCTGGCACTGCGCGGAATACTTCGGCGTGCTCGGGCGCCTGGCGCAGTGCGAGGAACTGCTGTGACAGCTGCTGTTCCTGCTCCTCCAGCTTGGCCAATTCCTCGTCGAGGTCGAGGCTGTCAAGGTCCAGGTCGTCATGAATCCATAGCGTGTCGCTGGTGTTTTTATCCGCCGCGGCACCCGGCTCAGGCTTTGCAGGGGGCGCGGGTTCTGCGGTCGGGTAGATCGCTGCGGGTGCCGCAGCCTGTCCCACTTCGAGCAGTTGCTGCGCGGCATTGAATACATGCAGGCAAGCTCCGCAGCGCACGGCCCCACGGGCGGCACCCAGCTGCGCGAGGCTGACGCGAAAGCTGGTGCGGCAATTGGGGCACTGGGTGACGAAACTTTCGGTCATGCGATGATCCGGCGGCCTGCGGTCAAGGGAAACAAGGCGATTAGTCTAACGCAAGTGCCTGAGCAAGCGGCAATGCAGCCTAGCGGCGTCTGCCGCTGATGCGAACCCAGCCGTCCTTCTGCGCAGTCGGATCGAGCACAAAGGCCTCGGCATAGGCGGTGCGCACTTCCTCGGCTTGCTCGGCAAGAATGCCCGACAGGGCCAGGCGGCCGCCCGTTTTGACCAGTTGAGTGATTTGCGGAGCCAGCGCCACCAGTGGACCGGCGAGGATATTGGCCACCACTACGTCGGCTTGCTGCTGCGGCAAGTCGGCCGGCATATAGAGCGGAAAGCGTGCGGGGTCGATGCCGTTGCGCCCAGCATTGTCGCGCGATGCTTCCAGTGCCTGCGGGTCGATGTCGGTACCCACCGCCTGTGGCGCGCCGAGGAGCAGGGCCGCAATCGCCAGGATGCCCGAGCCGCAGCCAAAATCCAGCACGTCGCAGTCAGTCAGATCCTGGCCGTCGAGCCACTCCAGGCACAGCGCGGTGGTCGGGTGGGTGCCGGTACCAAACGCAAGGCCGGGATCGAGCAGCAGGTTGACCGCGTCTGGCTCGGGGGCAGCATGCCAGCTGGGCACTATCCACAGGCGTTGGCCGAAGCGCATGGGGTGGAAGTTGTCCATCCAGCTGCGTTCCCAGTCCTGGTCGGCAATTACTTCGGCCTGGTGTTCCGGCAATTCGGCGCCGGTCAGCAGTTGCAGGTGGGCAAATACCGCGTCGGCCTGGGTGTCGGCTTCGAACAGGGCGAGCAGGTGGGTGTGCGACCACAGCGGGGTGGTGCCCAGGTCCGGCTCGAAAATCGGCTGGTCTTCGGCGTCCATAAAGGTCACCGAGACGGCACCCACCTCCAGTAGGGCGTCTTCGTAGATTTCTGCCTGATCCGGGGTGATGGCGAGACGGACTTGTAACCAGGGCATGGGAATCCTCGTGAGCGCTGTGGCGTGATGGTGCAAATTGGCGCGCAGCTTACTTGAAGCGGTGGTACGGCTGCCACCGCTTGCGGTAGGCAGAAACGACAAGGGCTGCCCAATGGCAGCCCTTGTCTGTGCGCTACGCCGAAGCTTAGTGCTTATCCATACCCAGTTTCTTTTCCAGGTAGTGGATATTCACGCCGCCTTTGCAGAAGCCTTTGTCGCGGACCAGCATGCGGTGCAGGGGCACGTTGGTCTTGATTCCGTCGACCACGATTTCGTCCAGGGCATTGCGCATGCGTGCCATGGCTTCGTCGCGGGTAGCGCCGTAGGTGATGATCTTGCCGATCAGCGAGTCGTAGTGCGGCGGTACGGTGTAGCCGCTGTACAGGTGCGAATCGACCCGCACGCCGTTGCCGCCCGGCGCATGGAAGTGATTGACCTTGCCGGGGCAGGGCATGAAGTTGTCCGGGTCTTCGGCGTTGATTCGGCATTCCAGGGAATGGCCGCGGATCACTACGTCATCCTGGGTGAACGACAGCTTGTTGCCAGCGGCGATGCTGAGCATCTCCTTGACGATGTCGATACCGGTGACCATTTCCGAAACAGGGTGCTCGACCTGCACACGCGTGTTCATTTCGATGAAGTAGAAATTGCCATCTTCATAGAGGAACTCGAAGGTGCCAGCGCCGCGATAACCGATTTCGATGCAGGCATCGACGCAGCGCTTGAGCACTTCGGCACGCGACTTCTCGTTGATGAACGGGGCCGGTGCTTCTTCCAGTACTTTCTGGTGGCGGCGCTGCAGTGAGCAGTCACGATCACCCAAGTGGATGGCTTGGCCCTGGCCGTCGGACAGAACCTGGACTTCCACATGGCGTGGGTTGCCGAGGAACTTCTCCAGATAAACCATCGGGTTGCCGAACACCGAACCGGCTTCGCTGCGGGTCAGCTTGGCCGATTTGATCAGGTCTTCTTCCTTGTGCACTACGCGCATGCCGCGACCACCGCCGCCGCCAGCGGCCTTGATGATCACCGGGTAGCCCACTTCGCGGGCAATCGCCAGAGCAGTTTCCTCGTCTTCCGGCAGCGGGCCGTCGGAGCCGGGTACCACCGGTACACCGGCGCGCTTCATGGCATCCTTGGCCGATACCTTATCGCCCATCAGGCGAATGGTGGCGGCGGTCGGGCCGATAAAGGCGAAGCCTGAGTTTTCCACCTGTTCGGCGAAATCGGCGTTTTCCGCGAGAAAGCCGTAGCCCGGGTGGATGGCAGTGGCGCCAGTCACTTCGGCGGCGCTGATGATCGCCGGAATGTTCAGGTAGGACAGGGCGCCGGACGCCGGGCCGATACACACCGATTCATCGGCCAGGCCCAGGTGCATCAGGTCGCGGTCAGCGGTGGAGTGCACCGCGACGGTCTTGATGCCCAGCTCTTTGCACGCACGCAAGACGCGTAAGGCGATCTCGCCGCGGTTGGCGATCAGAACTTTTTCCAACATCGCAGGCTCTCCGCGTTTCAAACGATGGTGAACAGAGGCTGATCGTATTCCACCGGCTGGCCGTTCTCGCCCAGGATGGATTCGATGGTGCCACTGCTCTCGGCCTCGATGTGGTTCATCATCTTCATCGCCTCGACGATGCAGAGGATGTCACCTTTTTTAACGACCGAGCCGACTTCAACGAAGTTGCCCGAGGTCGGCGAAGCGGCGCGGAAGAAGGTGCCGACCATCGGCGAACGTACTACGGTGCCGTTCAACTTGGCAGCAGCCGGAGCGGCTTCGGCAGCGGCAGCAGCGACGGGTGCCGGCGCAGCTGGTGCGGGCTGTGGCGCGTACATGGGCTGCTGGGCGTAGGTCGGTTGCTTGCCGTGACGGCTGATGCGTACAGACTCTTCGCCTTCGCGAATTTCCAGCTCATCGATGCCGGACTCTTCCAGCAGTTCGATCAGTTTCTTGACTTTACGTATATCCATAGTGGCTCAACTCCCAGTGAGGTCAGGGTTGTTCAAATTGTTCGAGTGCGGCCTCCAGGGCCAGCCGGTAACCGCTGGCGCCAAGACCGCAGATCACCCCTACAGCGACATCGGAAAAGTAGGAGTGATGGCGGAAAGCTTCGCGTTTGTGCACGTTTGACAGGTGCACTTCGATGAATGGGATGCTCACCGCCAGCAATGCGTCACGTAATGCGACGCTGGTATGAGTGAAAGCGGCGGGATTGATCAGGATAAAGTCGACACCTTCGCCCTTTGCGGCGTGAATGCGCTCGATCAGTTCGTACTCGGCATTGCTCTGCAGGTACAGCAGATGATGGCCTGCCTCGCGGGCGCGGCGCTCCAGGTCGAGGTTGATCTGTTCCAGGGTGGTAGCGCCATAGACGCCCGGCTCGCGAGTGCCGAGCAAATTCAGGTTGGGGCCGTGCAGCACCAGTAAGGTGGCCATGATGCGCTGTTCCTTGTTGTTCGCACCGCAGGACTATGCCGGAGGCGGCGCAAGAATGTCCAGTTCTCAGCAATAGCCGGCACGATGTCGGTAGTTTGCGTCATTTATATGACTGTGAGCATTAAAAACGTTCGCTTGCCTGGCTCAGGCGCGCAGCGAAGGCCACTACGTCGATTTCGCCCACTACGCGCAGGTCCTGCCATTCGTCACCCTGGGCATCAAACAGCAGGATCGCCGGTGGGCCAAACAGCTGGTAGCGGTCGAGCAGGGCGCGCTGGGCCGGGTTGCTCTCGGTGATGTCAAAGCGTATCAGGCGGTAATCGCCCAGCTGGCTGGCGACTTGCGGGGCGTTGAGCACTTCGCGCTCGATCACCTTGCAGCTGATGCACCAGTCGGCATACCAGTCGAGCAGCAGGGGTGTGCCTGCGCTCTTTGCAGCGACGAAGGCGGCATCCAGTTCGGCGGGGGTGCTGATGGTGTGCCAGTTGTTCGATTGCATTTGCGCGCTGGTACTGCCGGCCAGCGACATGTGCCCGAGCGGGCGCAGTGGGTCGTTCTGACCCTGCAGCGCGCCGGTCCAGGCAGCCAGGGCGTAGACCAGCAGCACCAGACCGGCCAGCTGGCTGAGTTTCTGTTTGTGGGTCTTCGGGCCAAGCTCCAGGGCGCCGAGAAACAGCGCGACGCCACCGGCGAGCAAACCCCACAAGGCCAGCGCCAGTTGACCCGGCAGCACGCGTTCGACCAGCCATACAGAGACCGCCAGCAGCAGTACGCCGAAGGCATTGCGTACACCAATCATCCAGGTGCCCGACTTCGGCAGCAGGGCGCCGCCACCGGTGGCGAACAGCACCAGTGGCGCGCCCATGCCCAGGCCCAGGGCGAACAGTTTCAGGCCACCGCCCAAGGCGTCACCGCTGGCACTGATATACAGCAGCGCACCCGCCAGGGGGGCCGATACGCAGGGCGATACCAGCAGGCTGGAGAGCACACCAAGTACGGCCGCATTGGCGTGGGAGCCGCCGCGGGTCTTGCCGGCCAGGCGATCCAGGGGTTCGCTGAGCAGGCGTGGCAAGCGTAGTTCGTAGACGCCGAACATGGCCAGGGCGAACACGGCGAAGAAGGCGGCGAAAGGCACCAGGATCCACGCCGATTGCAGGCGTGCCTGCAGGTTGAGGCCGGCACCGAATACCCCCATCAGCGCGCCAAGCACGGCGAAACAGAGCGCCATCGGCAGCACATAGGCCAGCGACAGGCTAAAGCTGCGCAGGCCACCAACCTGGCCGCGCAGCACCACGCCGGAGAGGATCGGCAGCATCGGCAACACGCACGGGGTAAAGGTCAGGCCCAGGCCGGCGAGGAAGAACAGCGCCAGGTCGCTCCAGCTCCAGCTATTGCCTGTGCCGCCTGGGCTGCCGGTCGCGGCATCGGGCGTGCCGCCGCCAATTTTCAGCTGTTCGGTTTCTGGTGGGTAGCACAAGCCTTTGTCGGCGCAGCCCTGGTAGCTGACATTGAGGTTGAACGGGCGGTTGTCCGGGTTTTCCAGCGGCAACTCGACATCCAATATGCCGTAGTAGACCTCGACATCGCCGAAATACTCGTCGAATTTCGCCTCGCCGGCCGGCATTTTCGCGGTATCCAGGCCGATGTCGGCGGGCTCGCTGCTGAATTGGAAACGGTGCTTGTAGAGGTAGTAGCCCTCGGCGGCGACGAAGCGCACCGTGACCGACTCGGCAGAGCTGTCGACCAGGCTCAGCTGGAACGCCTCGCGCACCGGCAGGAAGTCCGCACTGTTGTTGAGTGGCGCGCCCAGCGGCGCCGAGGCTGGGCGGTTGTCGAACAGGCCGGCGCCGGCAGGCAGGGTAACCAGCAGCAGGATCAGGCAGAGCAAACGGCGCATGGCGGTCTCGCGGGTCGGAAGTACCCGCATCATAAACCAAGCCTGCGACCTAACGTCAGGGCGCAGGCTGTAAGCGGACTTGTCAGGTGGACCAATGACCCGCCGGCACGCCCGCGCGCCGCGGCTGCGACAGATGGCCGCGCCTGACCAGTGAGTGCGCTACAGCAGGCCGTTGAAAAATGTAGCGAGCGACGGCTAGGCAAGGCGAAATCAGTCGAGGAAGCGGAGTGTACGAGCTGTACATGAGCATTCCGAGACTGATTTCAACGCCGCATAGCCGAGCGCAGTAGTTTTTCAGCGGCCTGATAGGCGAAATGCCTGCACCGCCGTGTGTAGCTGGCCGCCCACCTGCAACAGCCGATCGCCTTGCTGACGCCCCTCGCCGATGCGCACCAGGTTGTCGCCGCCAAGTTGGTGGATGCGCTCGCTGTGACCGCGAATCTCGCTGACTGCGCCGCTTTGCTGGGCGGTGGCGTCGGCGATGCGCTCAGCCATGCTGGCGATGGTGCGAATTGCTACGATGATTTCATCGAGTGCGCCATCGGCGGCTTCGGCCTGGCCGGCGCTGGCTTGGGCATGTTCGACCTGTGCCCGCATGGCGTCGACGGACTGTCGGGCGGCCTGTTGCAGGCGCCCGATCAGCGCCTGGATTTCCGAGGTGGCGCCGCTGGTGCGCTGCGACAACGAACGCACCTCGTCGGCGACCACAGCAAAGCCGCGTCCAGCCTCGCCGGCGCGGGCGGCTTCGATGGCTGCGTTGAGGGCCAGCAGGTTGGTTTGCTCGGCGATGCCGCGGATCACCGTCAACACGTTGCCGATGGTCGCGGTTTCCTCGGCCAGGCGTTCGATGGCCTGGGCATTGTCCTGGACTTCGCCGACCAGGGCGTGCAACCCGCTGAGGCTCTGACCGATCACCTGCTGACCCTGCTCCAGGGCGCGGTCGGCATCACGGCTGGCATCGGCGGCTTGGCTGGCGTTCCCTGCGACTTGCTGGATGGTTGCTTCCAGTTCGCCGAGGGCATCGCGAATCTGTGCGGTATCGCCCGCCTGGCGTTCCGCGCCGGCATGCAGGCCACCACTGAGGTCGGCCAGGGTGCGACTGGAGCTGGCAACCTGCTCGGCGTGCAGGCGGATGCTGCCAACCAGATCGACCAGGTAGACGCGCAGGCGGTTCAGTGAAGCCTCGATGTCACACAATTCGCGGGTGCGCGAGCCGAGCGTGATGTCCTCGGCGAAATCGCCTTGGGCCCAGGCCGACAAGGCTGGCACCAGATGGTTGAGGACCCGGGTCAGGCGCCGTTGAATCGTGTCGATGGTCAGGGCAATCAGCAGGATCAGGCCGATCATCAGGCCCTGGAGCAGGCGCACCTCGCCCTGAATCCGCCCATGCTCGGCACGTACGGCAGGCTCCAGGGTAGCGAGCGCTTGCTGCACGTCATCGACCTGGCTGCGGGTGGCACTGGCCAGGGTAACGCGCTGTTCTACCAGACTGCGGGTGCGTTGCAATTCGTCAGGGTAGCGGCTGATCAGGCTGGCAAAATCACGCTTGAGGGCAACGCCGCGGTCTTCTGCTGGCGTGCTGCTACTGTCGCTGGCCAGGCCCAGCAGGGCGGAAAAATCAGCGCTGCTGGAGCTGCTGTCGTCGGCTACGCCCAGCAGGGGCAAGGCCTCCAGGGCTTGCGCCTGGAGGCCAAGTGCAGCCAGCTCGCGCTCAACGTCGCGGACCAGCTCGCTGCGGCCGCTGCTGACCAGTTTGTCGCGGGCGTGAGCCAGGCGCGCCAAATGCTGAGCCGCGACAAACAAGGGCCGGCGATAGGCGTGCGCCGCATCGGCGCCAGCGCTGTCGGCATAGCGCGCCAGTTGTTCCAGGGCGCCGCCCATCTCGCGCTCGGCCTGCAGCAGCAAACCCTGAGGATCGCCCGCCAGCTTGCCGGCGGCGAGCAGTTGGTTGGCGCTGAAACTATGCAGTTCAGTCAGGCTGGGGCGTAGCTCCTCGGCCAGTTGTGGCGGCAGTTCGGCAATTGCGGGCGCCAGGTTGTCCAGGGCCTGGATCGCCGCGCTGTGCTGCAGGGCATCGCCGCTGGCGAGGTAGTCGAGGATATTGCGCGCCGCCTCCCGTTGAAACTGTTGGGACAGGCTCAGGTAGCGCTCCATCAGCAGGTAGGGGCGCTCCAGGGCGCGCTGCGACCACCAGAGGGTGGCAGCCAGGGCCACGCAGACGGTAACCAGCAGCAGGGTATTGAGGTTGGTAAGTGATTTCAGGCGCATAGGACTCGACCGCAGACGGAAGGGTGCTGGCGTGCGCCCGATGAGGTTCGGGCGCAACCGCTATGGCGCTGAAGTTATTGCGTTTTCATGACAGGCTGATGACGACGGAGGTGGCGGCAGGATTTATTGCGGCCATGTTGCTGGCCCCTACACCGGGTTGGCAGCGAACACCTCAACTCGGTTGCGCCCGCCATGTTTGGCCACGTAAAGCGCCTCGTCGGCCTGTTGGTTCAGGGTTTGGCTGCTCGTATTGCCTTGCAGTTGGGCGATGCCGCAACTGAAGGTGCAGGACAGGTCCAACGGCTGCGCCGGGTAGCGGATTTCGGCGAAGCGCCGGCGGATTTCGTCGAGCACCTGCTGGGCCGCCTTGGCGTCGGTATTGGGCATGACCACGGCAAACTCTTCGCCGCCGTAACGGCCGATGTGGTCGCTTTTGCGCAGGCGTTGCTTGAGGAACAGCGCCAGGCTCTTGATCACCCGGTCGCCCATGGGGTGGCCATAGTTGTCGTTGACCTTCTTGAAGAAGTCGATATCGAGCATGGCGAAGCTCAGCGGTTGGCCGTCGCGTTCGGCGCGGAAGCGGGCATCTTCGAGCAATTGCAGGGTGTGGGTATGGTTGTACAGGCCGGTCAGGCTGTCGCGCACCATGCGCGCCTTGAGGTTGCGCGCGCGGGCGACGCGATTGCGCACGGTAGCGATCAGGTGGCGCGGCTTGATCGGTTTGGTCAGGAAGTCGTCGCCACCTTCGCTCATGGCGTCGAGCTGTTTGTCGAGATCGTCTTCTGCGGACAGGTAAATGATCGGCACGCTGACATAGCGGTCGTTGTGACGGATCACTTTGGCCAGTTCGGGGCCGTTGCACTCGGGCATGTACATGTCGAGGATGATCAGATCAGGCTGGAATTCTGCCAGCTCGGTCATGGCTCGGATTGGCTCGGTCAGCGTGCGGGTGAGAATCCCTGCGCTGTTCAGGGTGCGTGCGGTGTAGGTGGCCTGGGCGCGCGAGTCGTCGACAATCAGTACTTTGTAGGGCTCGTACTGCGCCACATGGGCCAGCACTTCGATGCGTTCGAGCAGGCTGGATGCGTCCAGGGTGCCGGTGAAAAACTCCTGGCCGCCAGCGCGCACCGCCGCCAGGCGTGTCGGCGTGTCGGTTTCCTGGTGGCTGTAGAACAACAGGGGGATTTTCTCTTCCAGGCTCTGCTGCACCGCTTCAGCCAGTTGCAAGCCGGCACCAGGGCCGGAAAAGTCGACGTCCATGAGGATGGCGGCCGGATGGCGTTCGAGCATCGCCGAGCGGAACGCATTGGCCGTGTCCAGCGCTTGTGCGGTCATGCCGAAGTACCCCAGCTGCTGGGCCAGGTGCTCGGCTCGCTCGAGGTGCTGCAAGGCCAGGTAGACCGGCTTGCGCAGCGGCGGCAGTGCGGTCTGCTCGAAGCTGTCGCCACGGCGCAGTCCGGTGCGCGACAGGCGCTGCATGAGCTGGTTGAGTTGGCTTATCAGCTCGCTGTTGAGGCGTCCGCGGTTGTCCGCGACCGCCTGCAGGCAAGCGCCGATAGCCTTCGCCAGCTGCAAGTGCTCGGCCTGCTCGAAGCGCTCGGCGTAGCGCTGCAGCAGCAGCGTGGCCTCGCTGAGGTCATGCATGCCGCGCTCGTTCCATTCGGAGCGCTGCAGGCGTTGCCAGGTTTCGAGGGTCTGCCGCGCCTGGTGGGTCACGCGCTGGGCGAAATGCTGTTTTAGGCGGTCGAGACTAGGGTCTTCGTGCTCGGTCATGGGTCTGATTTCGAGTGAGGCGACGGAGGCAGTCTGCCGTGGTAGCTCGATGCTATCACTGCTGCTTTGGCCAGGAATACCGTCGATCTATCAGCGTGAGCCTTCGGTCACATTGAGCGCTGCGCTGCTCTGGTGTTTCAGCGCCGCTAAGTTGCTCGCCAGCGCTGCGCATCAGCCTATGCTTCATCTATAGTGCATGGCTATTACGCAACCTTGGGTGCAGGGTTGTGGTCGAACAGCAAATGCCATAGTTGAAAGGACACTGCCATGCTGGATTGGAAAAAAAGCGCTGCAGGCGCGCGCGATAGCGTCGATGACTCGGTGGATAACGTGCGCAGCTATCTGGGTGGCGGCTGGCTAAGCCGGTCAATTGCCGGCTTGCTCGGTCTTTATCTGCTGCTGGCGCTGGTGGTCGGCTGGTACTGGAGCCAGGAGCCTGAGCAGTTCCCGGTGCAGCAGCGTGCCGAAGCCACGGCGCAAAGCGCGCAGCACCAGATGGTCAATGGCTACACCACGGTGGCCACGCTGAAGCATGTCGCCAGCACCTTGCTGGATAAGCCCGGTGGCTACTTGTCTAACGACCTCGCCCCACCGGGGCTGTGGCTGGACAATATGCCGAGCTGGGAATATGGCGTGCTGATCCAGGTACGTGACATGGCGCGCGCTCTGCGCAAGGACTTCGCGCGCTCGCAGTCGCAGTCCACCGAGGACCCGGATCTGGCCAAGGCCGAGCCGCGCTTCCATTTCGATAACAAGAGTTGGGCACTGCCGGCATCCGAGGCGGAGTACCGCGAAGCAATCAAGTCACTTGACCGCTACATGGCGCGTCTGGGTGATCCGGGTCAGTCGAACGCACAGTTCTACAGCCGCGCCGATAACCTCAATGCCTGGCTAGGCGATGCCGCTACTCGCCTGGGTTCGCTGTCGCAGCGCCTGTCGGCCAGTGTCGGTCAGGTGCGCTTGAATACCGATACTGCCCTGAAAGACATGGTCGAAGGTCAGGCGATGCACGTTAACGAGGGGACTTACGAGACTCCATGGATGCAGATCGACAACGTGTTTTACGAAGCCCGAGGTCAAGCCTGGGCGCTGTCGCATCTGCTGCGCGCCATTGAAGTGGATTTCGCCGATGTGCTGGCGAAGAAGAATGCCACCGTCAGCGTACGGCAGATTATTCGTGAGCTGGAGGCCGCCCAGGAAACCCTGTGGAGTCCGATGATCCTCAACGGCAGTGGTTACGGCCTGCTGGCCAACCACTCATTGGTAATGGCCAACTATATTTCGCGGGCCAATGCCGGGCTCATCGATCTGCGTCAATTGCTGTCGCAGGGTTAACCGGTGGCCATATCAGACGCCGAGATGGCGCATCGCGCAGCCTCCGATGCGGAGCTGATCGCCTGGGTCGACGAGCAGGATCGGCCGCTGGGTGGTGTATTGCGCGCGGAGTTACGCGAGCGTCGCTTGCTGGGTCGCGGTACTTATATCCTGCTGTTCAATTCGGCCGGTGAGCTGTGTGTGCACCGGCGGACGCTGAGCAAGGCACTGTATCCGGGCTACTGGGATGTGGCCGCAGGTGGCATGGTGCTGGAGGGCGAGAGTTACGCCGAATCGGCTGTTCGCGAGCTGGCCGAGGAGCTGGGTATTGAGGATGTGCTGCTGGTCGAGCACGCGCATTTTCTCTATGACGCCCCTGAAAGCCGGCTGTGGTGCCGGGCTTACTCGGCGGTGTCCGATGCACCGCTGGTGCTGCAGCCGGAGGAAGTGCTGGAGGCGCGTTTTATCTCCATCGATGAGGCGCTGGCGGAAACGCGGCACTTGCCGTATTGCCCCGATTCACTGGCCGCCTTGCAGCGTTATCTGGAGGCTCGATCGTAGGGTGCGCCATGCGCACCAGCCTTCTGCGGGCGCGCGGGTTGCAAGTGCGGCGCACAGCGCACCCTGGCTGGCGTACAGCATTCCGAGCGTTGCCGTGCAAGATGCAGAACAGCGTCGCCAATCCACCGATTAATGGCGCATTTTGCCACTTAGCATCCAGGGGCTTTGCCGTTACACTGCGCCGCTTTCAAGCCTGAACCGTCCAGTTCGGGTGCGCCGCCCCTGCCAGAGTGGGGCCTCGCGGTCGATGCAGATCGGCCAGTCGCTATTCTGAGAGCTTGCAAAAAAACGCCCGTCTACCGCGACTGCCTCCAGGTATCTGCGGTTGGCGTAGCGCGCCTTGCAGGGAGCACCTGGAGATGCTCTCGCTACGGCGCTCGGTTTTTTTCACAAGCCCTGACCCAGATGAGGGCAAGTCGGTGGTCAAGAAAGCTTCGTCATTCGCCGCCCTGAGCGGCTTGGTGTATTCCACCGACAGCGGTCGGCATTGTCCGCACTGCAGTCAACCGGTGGACGCCTGCACCTGCAAAAGTACCCTGATCCCTGCCGGTGATGGCATTGCTCGCGTGCGCCGTGAAACCAAAGGCCGTGGCGGCAAGACGGTCACGACAATCAGTGGCGTGCCGCTGGCCGAGGAGCCGTTGCGGGATCTGGTCGGCGCCCTGAAGAAGCGCTGCGGTTGTGGCGGTTCTTTAAAGGACGGGGTGATCGAGATTCAGGGCGATCACGTCGAACTATTGCTCGCAGAGTTGCTCAAACGCGGCTTCAAGGCCAAAAAATCCGGCGGCTAATCCTGCTATTTCTAAATTTACTCGGCACATGGCCAGTCCATTGCCGGGTAATTGTCATTTCCAGAGTTTAATCTGTATGGGCGCCGGTTGATCCGGCGCCTCAATCGCCAGTAAGGGAGACCTCGATGTCTGCACGACGCACACGCAAAGATGACGGCAGCCAGTGGACAGTAGCGGACAGTCGCAGCGTTTATGGCATTCGCCATTGGGGGGCGGGTTATTTCGCGATCAATGAGCAAGGCTGCGTCGAGGTGCGTCCGAACGGGCCCGAGAGTACCCCGATCGACCTGTTCAAACAGGTCGAAGAGCTGCGCCAGAGCGGCCTCAGCCTGCCGTTATTGGTGCGGTTTCCGGACATCCTGCAGGACCGTGTGCGCCAGTTGACCGGTGCTTTCGACGCTAACATCGCGCGTCTGGAGTACCAGAGCCAGTACACCGCGCTCTACCCGATCAAGGTCAACCAGCAGGAGGCGGTGATCGAGAACATCATCGCCACCCAGAATGTCTCCATCGGCCTGGAAGCCGGCTCCAAGCCTGAGCTTCTAGCCGTGCTGGCCTTGGCGCCGAAGGGCGGCACCATTGTGTGCAATGGCTACAAAGACCGCGAGTTCATCAAGCTGGCGCTGATAGGGCAGAAGCTCGGCCACAACGTATTTATCGTGATCGAGAAGGAGTCCGAGGTGCAGTTGGTGATCGAGGAGGCGGCCGAACTCAAGGTCGCCCCGCAGATTGGCCTGCGTGTGCGCCTGTCGTCTCTGGCGTCCTCGAAGTGGGCCGACACCGGCGGCGAAAAATCCAAGTTCGGCTTGTCGGCGGCGCAGTTGTTGTCGGTGGTCGAGCGTTTCCGGGTTGCAGGGCTGGATCAGGGCATCCGTCTGCTGCACTTCCACATGGGTTCGCAGATCGCCAACCTGGCCGACTACCAGCACGGCTTCAAGGAAGCCATCCGCTATTACGGCGAGCTGCGCGGCCTGGGCCTGCCGGTCGATCATATTGATGTCGGTGGTGGTCTGGGGGTCGACTACGACGGCACCCACTCGCGCAACGCCAGCTCGATCAACTACGACATGGACGACTACGCCGGTGTGGTAGTTGGCATGTTGAAAGAATTCTGTGATGCCCAGGAACTGCCGCACCCGCACATCTTCTCCGAAAGCGGCCGTGCGCTGACCGCGCACCACGCCATGCTGGTGGTGCAGGTCACCGATGTGGAGAAGCACAACGACCAGATTCCCAAGATCGAAGATGTCACCAGCCTGCCGGAAACCGTGCGTTACCTGATTGAGCTGCTCGGCCCGACCGATATCGAGATGGTCACCGAGACCTACTGGCGCGCCACCCACTACATGAGTGACGTGGCCAGCCAGTACGCCGACGGCAAGCTCAGCCTGACCGACAAGGCCCTGGCCGAGCAGTGCTACTTCGCTGTGTGCCGGCGCCTGTACAACTCGCTGAAGGCGCGTCAGCGTTCGCACCGCCAGGTACTCGACGAGCTCAACGACAAGCTTGCCGACAAGTACATCTGCAACTTCTCGGTGTTCCAGAGCCTGCCGGACACCTGGGCCATCGGCCAGGTGCTGCCGATCCTGCCGCTGCATCGCCTCGATGAAGAGCCGCTGCGCCGTGCCGTGCTGCAGGACCTGACCTGCGACTCCGACGGCAAGATCAAGCAGTACGTCGACGAGCAGAGCATCGAGACCAGCCTGCCGGTGCACGAAGTTCGCGAGGGTGAGGACTACCTGCTGGGGATCTTCCTGGTCGGCGCCTACCAGGAAATTCTTGGCGACATGCACAACCTGTTCGGTGATACCGATTCGGTGAACATCTACCAGAACAATGATGGCAGCGTTTACCACGCCGGGATCGAGACCCACGACACCATCGAGGACATGCTGCGTTACGTGCACCTGTCGCCGGAGGAGTTGATGACTCACTACCGTGACAAGGTTGCCAGCGCCAGGATCAGCTCGCGGGAACGTACCCAGTTTCTCGATGCCTTGCGCCTGGGCCTGACTCGCTCGTCCTACCTGTCGTCCTGAGGCGCCTGCTCCTGCGGGTGCTGACCGTGTGGAGCGCACGGCGCACCCTACGGCAGCACGCGAGTCGTGCCGCCGGGCTGGCCCTAGGGTGCGCCATGCGCACCGAGGCGGTGCTGATGCCTGGACTGCGCATGGACGGCGCTCAGTCGGCAGAGCGCGCAGGCATGGCGCTGAACCAGCGGTCATCGCGGGTCAGCTGGTACGCGTAGACCCCAAGACAAAGGCTGCGCAGCAGCATAAAGCAGAGAAAGGCCAGCCACAGGCCGTGATTGCCGAATGCTTGCAGCCACCAGGCCAGCGGCAGGCTCAACGCAACGGCCAGGAGCATGGCGTTGCGCATCTCCCGCGCCCGGGTGGCGCCGATGAACAGGCCGTCGAGCAGGTAACTCCACACCGCCAGCAATGGCAGCAATGCCAGGTACGGCAGGTAGTCGAGGGCCAGGGTACGCACCGGGGCGATATTGGTTTGCAGGCCGATGAACCAATGCCCGCCGAACAGGAACAGCAGGGCAAAGCCGAGGCTGGCCAGTAGCGACCAGCCACCTGCGACGATCAGGCTGCGGCGCAAGGTCTGCCGGTCACGAGCGCCGAGGGCGTGGCCGCACAGTGCTTCCACCGCGTGCGCGAGGCCGTCGAGGGCGTGGGCAGTGAGCAACAAGCCGTTGAGCAACAAGGCATTGGCCGCCACTGTGGCATCGCCCAGGCGCGCGCCTTGCACGGTGATCAGGAAGAACACCAACTGCAGGGCCAGGGTGCGGATAAAGATGTCGCGATTGACCGCCAGCAGCGGCCGCCAGTTCAGCCAGCGGCGCAGTGCCGGCCAGTCGATTTGCCCGGCATAACGGTGTAGCGCGCGGCGTGTCAGCCACAGACCGAGCAGCGCGCCGCTCCATTCGGCGATTACCGAGGCCCAGGCCGCACCGGCCACGCCCCAGTGCAGGCCGAGTACAAACAGCAAATCCAGCGCCACGTTGAGCAGGTTGGTGGTCAGCAGAATCGCCAGCGGCCCGCGGGCGTTCTGGGTGCCGAGCAGCCAGCCGATCAGGGCATAGGTGGCCAGTACCGCGGGCAGGCCGAGCAGGCGAATGTGCAAGTAGCTGCGGGCCAGCGCATCCAGCTCCGCCGAGGGTTGCATCAGGCTCAGCGCTGCGCCACTGAGCGGCAGCGCCAGCAGGATCAAGACCAACGCCAGCAGCCCGCCGAGCAGCAGGCCTTGCAGCAACACCTGGCGCAACGCGCCGCCATCTTCCCGGCCGGCGGCCTGGGCGGCGAAACCGGTGGTGCCCATGCGCAGGAAACCGACGGCCCAGGTCAGCAAGGTATACAGGCTGCCGCCGATCGCCACGGCCGCCAGTTGATGGGCGTGGGGCAGATGGCCGATCACGGCGCTGTCGACCAGCGCCACCAGTGGCACCGACAAATTGGACAAAATCATCGGCGCAGCCAGGGCCCAGACCCGTTTGTGGGTGGGCGCGTGCTGCCAGGCGGCGAGCAGTGTGGTCATGGCGACTCCGAGCAAACGCCGATTATAGGCCCGCGGCAACTCTATAGTGCCTTTTCGACTAAGCCCGCCGCGCTATAGCAGCAAGGGTTTCTTGGCGGCGTCGTTGCGGGTTGCCAGGTTGACTAAACTTCAGGCAAGCAATCGGTAATGACCGTTAAGCAAGCGGTCGAGGAGGTGGCTCATGCATATGGCACAAACCCTGGAGCGCAGCCTGCAGCGTGCGCACTGTCAGTTCAAACTGGTCGAACACGAGCCTTCGGCGACCAGTCTGGAGTCGGCGCGCAAGGCCGGAATTCCCGCGGCGCGCATGGCCAAGTCGGTGATTCTTGATGATCGTCGTGGGCATTACCTGATGGCGGTGTTGCCGGCCAATCGGCAATTGGATCTGAGCAAGGTACGCAAGGGCACACTGCGTTGGCAGCTCAGTGGCGAGCAGGCGCTGGTCCGTCTGTTCAAGGATTGTGAGCGCGGCGCCATACCGGCTGTGGGCGAGGTCTATGGCCTCGAGATGCTGATCGACCCGATGCTGGCGCGTCACCAGGACATCTACCTGGAAGCCGGGGATCACGAAAGCCTGGTGCACCTGTCGGTCGACGAGTTTTTCAGGCTGGCGCCTAATGCCGAGGTTTGTGACCTCTGCGCCTGAGTCGTGGGGAGCCAGTATCCGGCTACTGCGGCCGATATATTCACGGCCGCTTGGCTCGAACCTGCGGCTCGGTTGCCGCAAGGTAACCGGACGTCATGCACAGCTTTGCCGTGCTGTTTTCCACCTGCCAGGGTGGCTCGGCTATAGTGACTGGCTCCTGCACCTACCATTCTGTTGGAGCCTGCAATGCCGAACAAAGGACTGCTTCTGGCACTTGTCCTGAGCCTGCTCAGCGCCTGTGATTCCTCCACGCCCGAACCCGCAAACGTCAGTCCGAGCACCGCCGCGATCAATAGCGCTGCGGCCACCTCGGACACTGGTCGCGCGGCGCTGCGTGAGCGTTATGCCGGACGCGAGCTGAGCGTAGTGGATGTTTCCGAAGTGCAGGTGGATGGCGCCAGCGCGCTGTCGGTGAGCTTTTCCGTACCGCTTGCGCCCGAGCAGCAGTTCGCCGAACGCCTGCACCTGGTCGACACCAAAAGCGGCAAGGTCGACGGTGCCTGGGAGCTGAGCGACAACCTGATGGAGCTGCGCCTGCGCCACCTGCAACCCAAGCGCAAGCTGGTGCTGACGGTGGATGCCGGGCTGCAGGCGCTGACCGGCAAGCAACTGGCTGGCGAATACGTCAGCCGTCTGCAGACTCGCGATCTGCAGGCCAGTGTCGGCTTCGCCAGCCGCGGCTCGCTGCTGCCGACGCGCCTGGCCGAAGGTCTGCCGGTGATTGCGCTGAATGTCGACAAGGTCAACGTCGAGTTCTTTCGCATCAAGCCGCAGGCGCTGCCGCGCTTCCTCGAGCAGTGGGGGCGCAGCAGCAACCTAGACACCTGGGAGGCGCAACAGCTGTTGCCGATGGCCGAGCTGGTCTACGGCGGCCGCTTCGACCTCGATCCGCCGCGCAACACGCGCGAGACGCTGCTGCTGCCGATTGCCGATTTGCCGCCGTTCAAGCAACCCGGGGTGTACCTGGCGGTGATGCGCGCGGCGGGCAGCTATAGCTACTCGCAGCCGGCCACCCTGTTCACCCTGAGCGATATCGGCCTGTCTGCTCGCCGCTATAGCAACCGCCTGGATGTCTTCACCCAGGCCCTGGCCGGTGGTGCGGCGCTGGCCGACGTCGAACTGGAGTTGCTCGATGGCAAGGGCCAGTTGCTGGCCGAGGGTAAAACCGACCGCGCCGGGCATGCCGAGCTGGTGCTGCCGGCCAAGGCCGAGGTGCTGTTGGCGCACCTGGGCGAGCAGACCAGCTTGCTGCGCCTGAACGGTCCGGCGCTGGATCTGGCCGAGTTCGACATCGCCGGGCCGCAGGCACATCCGCTGCAGTTCTTCGTGTTCGGTCCGCGTGACCTCTATCGTCCCGGCGAAACCGTGCTGCTCAACGGCCTGCTGCGCGATGCCGATGGCCGCGCGCTCAAGGCCCAGCCGGTGCATGTTGAGGTGCGCCGGCCGGACGAGCAGGTCAGTCGCAAGTTCGTCTGGCAGGCCGATGCTTCCGGTCTCTACCAGTACCAGCTGCACTTGGCCGAGGAGGCGCCGACCGGGCGCTGGCAACTGCTCTTCGACCTCGGCGACGGCACGCCTCAGCTGTACGAATTCTCCGTCGAAGACTTCCTGCCCGAGCGTCTGGCGCTGGAGCTGAAGGGCAGCGATGCGCCGTTCAATCCGGGCGACAGCGCGCGTTTCGAGGTCAGTGGGCGCTATCTGTACGGTGCGCCGGCTGCCGGTAATCGCCTCAGTGGTCAGCTTTACGTGCGCCCGCTGCGTGAGGCGGTGGCCAGCTTGCCGGGTTACCAGTTCGGCTCGGTCACCGAGGAAGAATTGAGTCAGGACATCGAACTGGATGAAACCAGCCTGGACCAGCAAGGCAAAACCAGCCTGAGTATCGACAGCCGCTGGCGTGAGGCCAAGTCGCCATTGAAGCTGATCCTGCAGGCCAGCCTGCAGGAGTCCGGCGGCCGGCCGATCACCCGCCGCTTGGTTCAGCCGGTCTGGCCGGCAGAACGTTTGCCAGGGGTGCGCGGGCTGTTCGACGGCGAGCAGGTCGATGCCGACAGCCTGGCCGAGTTCGAGGTGCTGGTGGCTGATGCCGCTGGCAACAAGCTGGCCGCCGAGCAGTTGACCGTGCGCCTGGTGCGCGAGCGCCGCGACTACTACTGGAACTTCTCCGCCAGCGACGGCTGGAGCCATAACTACAACGAAAAATTCCTCACCTCGGGCGAAGAAACCCTCAAGGTCGCCGCTGGTGGCACGGCCAAGATCAGCTTCCCGGTGGAGTGGGGCCCGTATCGCATTGAAGTGATCGACGCCCAGACCGGCCTGCTCAGCAGCCTGCGCTTCTGGGCCGGTTACCGCTGGCAGGACAACGCCGACGGCGGCGCGGTGCGCCCGGATCAGGTCAAGCTGGCGCTGGATAAACCGGCCTATGTCGACGGTGAATCCGCCATGGTCACCGTCACCCCGCCTGCTGCGGGCAAGGGCTACCTGATGGTGGAGTCCAGCGAAGGGCCGCTGTGGTGGCAAGAAGTGGAGGTGCCGGCCGAGGGCAAGACCTTCGCGATTCCGATTGCCAAGGATTGGGCGCGGCATGACCTGTACGTCAGCGCGCTGGTAATTCGCCCCGGCGAGCGCAAGAGCAATGCCACGCCCAAGCGCGCGGTTGGTCTGCTCCATCTGCCGCTGCAGCGCGCGCCGCGCAAGCTGGCGCTGACCCTCACCGCAGCGGAAAAAATCCGCCCCAACCAGCCGCTCATCGTCAAGGTGCAGGCGCGCAACGCTGACGGCAGCATCCCGAAACAGGCGCAGGTGCTGGTCGCCGCGGTGGATGCCGGCATTCTCAATATCACCGACTATGCCACGCCCGATCCCTTCGCCAGCTTCTTCGGGCGCAAGGCCTATGGCGCGGATCAGCTGGATATCTACGGGCAGCTGATCGAAGCCGGCCAGGGGCGGGTCGCCAAGCTGGCCTTCGGTGGCGATGCGGCGTTGGCGGGCGGTGGTAAACGCCCGGATACCAGCGTGCTGATCGTCGCCCTGCAGAGCCAGCCGTTGCAGCTCAATGAGCAGGGCGAGGGCGAAGTCAGCCTGGACATCCCCGATTTCAACGGCGAACTGCGCTTGATGGCGCAAGCCTGGAGCGACGAACGCTTCGGCATGGCCGAGGGCAAGACGCTGGTGGCTGCGCCGCTGATTGCCGAATTGTCGGCGCCGCGCTTCCTTGCCGGTGGCGATCAAACCACGCTGGCCCTGGACCTGAGCAACCTGTCCGGTCAGGCCCAACAACTGCAGGTACAGGTCGCTGCCGAGGACCAGTTGAGCCTGATCGAGCCGGCCGCTGCAGCGACTATGTTCACGTTGGCCGATGGCGAGCGCACTATCCTGCGCATTCCGGTGCGTGCCCTCGGCGGTTACGGTCAGGGTCGTTTCACGGTGACGGTGCACGGGCTGCAGCTGCCCGGCGAAGACCTGCCGCCGCTGCATCGCGAGTGGACCCTGGGCGTGCGCCCAGCCTATCCGGCGCAGCTGCAACACTTCCGCGCGGTGCTCAAGGACCAGCCCTGGAGCCTACCTGCGGGCGTCCTGGAGGCCTTCGAGCCGGCCGGGCTGGAGGCGCGTCTGGCGATCTCCAGTCGTCCGCCGCTCAACCTCGGCGAACATATCCGCGCGCTCAAGGCCTATCCCTATGGTTGTCTGGAGCAGACCACCAGCGGCCTGTACCCGTCGTTGTATGCCGATGCGGCGACCCTCAAGCGCCTGGGCCTGGAAGCCGAGCCGGATGAGCAGCGCCGGCGCGCCATCGAGCTGGGTATCGAGCGTCTGTTGAGCATGCAGCGGCATAACGGCAGTTTCGGCCTGTGGGGCGCCGATGGCGACGAGGAACACTGGCTAACCGGCTACGTCACCGACTTCCTGTTGCGCGCCCGCGAGCAGGGTTTCGGCGTGCCACCCGAGGCGTTGAAAAAGGCCAGCGAGCGGCTGCTGCGCTATGTGCAGGAGCGCAACCTGATCGAGGTCAACTACAGCGACAACGCCAATCACAGCCGCTTCGCCGTGCAGGCGTATGCCGCTTATGTGCTGGCGCGCAGCCAACAGGCCCCGCTCGGCGCCTTGCGCAGCCTGTATGAGCGCCGCGCCGATGCCCAGTCCGGTCTGCCGCTGGTGCACCTGGCCGTGGCCTTGCAGGCGATGGGCGACCAGCCGCGCGCCAACGATGCCCTGGCCGCCGGCCTGGCACGCAGCCGCGCGCGCGACAACTGGTTGGCCGACTATGGCAGCCCGTTGCGCGACCAGGCGCTGATCCTGGCGTTGCTGGAGGAGCATGATCTGGCCGCCGGCCAGCGCGAAGAGCGGCTGTTCGCCTTGGCCGATGAAGTCGCCGGTCAGCAATGGCTGTCGACTCAGGAGCGCAATGCGCTGTACCTGGCCGGGCGCAATCTGCTCGGCAAGCCGGAACCCGCCTGGCGCGCCGGTGTAAACAGTGGGGCGTTCGAGTTCGAATTGAGCAATAGCCAGTCCGCGCTCAAGCTGGACGGCAGCCAGCTGGCCGCGCCGCTGACCATCGGCAATCCCGGCAGCGAACCGTTGTATCAACAGCTGACTCTGTCCGGCTACCCGGTCAAGGCCCCGGCGGCAGGCGGCGAAAACCTGAGCATCTCCCGCGAGTACCTGGGCATGGACGGCGAGCCGCTGGATCTGTCTGCCCTGAAAAGCGGCGAACTGGTGCTGGTGCATCTGGCCGTAACGGCCAGGCAGCGGGTGCCGGATGCCCTGGTCGTTGACCTGCTGCCCGCCGGTCTGGAACTGGAAAACCAGAACCTCGCGCAAAGCGCCGCCAGCCTGGAAGACGCCGGCAGCGCGGTGCAGGAGTGGCAGAAGGCGATGCATGACGCCAGCATCAAGCATCAGGAATTTCGCGGCGATCGTTATGTCGCGGCCCTGGACGTCAGCGGCTACGCCACCAGCCACCTGCTCTACCTGGCCCGCGCCGTCACCCCCGGCAGCTACCGCGTGCCGCCCCCGCAGGTGGAATCCATGTACCGGCCGAACTGGCAGGCCCTGGGCGAAACGCCGGGGCGGTTGGAGGTCAAGGAACGTTGAGAGAAGGCTCCCCGGATGCAATCCGGGGAAATGCAAGTAGAGGCAGCTAACTGATCAGACCGCCGAGTAGCCATAAACCGAAGAACAGCCAGATCAAACCGGCGATGATCGAGCGGCGCAGGAAGGCGCGCACGGCGGCGTAGAGCAGCAGCAGACCCATGACCAGCACGAGCATGCCGAGCAGTGACGGCGTAATGCCCAGCGCCTTGGACATGCCATCGATAAAGCCGCCGAACGCATCGCCAAATAGGCCGAAGAACCCGCTCAGGCCTTCGACGATAAAGCGGATGACCGCGCCGAACGCCTGGCCGAGGGATTCAAAAAAACCTTCAACACTCATATTTTTTCTGTTCCAGTTCGTCTGGTGTAGTTGTTAGCGGACGCCAGTGTGCCAGTCATTTTGCGCTATCGCAGGGCTATTGGCATCAGACGGCGGCGCTGGGTTCCTGCCACGTGCGGGTTGCATGTGGGCTGGGGCGCTGGATTCACTATACAAGGAGTTTCGTGTGCTTAAGCCGACCGGCCGAGGAGCCGGACTATGGCCTCTACTGCGCCGCCCATGGCTGGCTGTGTCCCTGTGCCTGATGCTGGTGCTGCTAGCGGCCGATCGCCTGTTCCCGCTGCCGTTGCCGGAAGACGACATGGCGCGGGTGGTATTGGCTGAGGACGGCACGCCGCTGTGGCGTTTTGCCGACCATGACGGTGTGTGGCGCTACCCGATCAGTCCTGAAGAGGTTTCGCCCTACTACCTGCAAGCACTGCTGACCTACGAGGATCGCTGGTTCTACCAGCACCCCGGGGTCAATCCGTTGGCCCTGGGCCGCGCGGCCTGGCAAAACCTCAGGGGTGGGCGTGTGCTCTCCGGCGGCAGCACCTTGTCAATGCAGGTGGCGCGGCTGCTCGATCCGCATACGCGCAGTTACGCCGGCAAGTTCAAGCAACTGTGGCGTACCGTGCAGTTGGAGTGGCATTTGTCCAAGGACGAGATTCTTGGCCTTTACCTCAATCGCGCGCCTTTCGGCGGCACCCTGCAAGGCGTGGCCGCGGCCAGTTGGAGCTATCTGGGCAAGGCCCCGGCCAACCTGACTCGCGCCGAAGCGGCGTTGCTCGCAGTGCTGCCGCAGGCCCCCAGTCGCCTGCGTCCGGACCGTCATCCCGAGCGCGCCCAGGCTGCGCGGGACAAGGTACTCAAGCGCCTGGACCATTTCGCGGTGTGGCCGCATGCGGCGATCGCGGATGCACTGGAGGAGCCGGTGCTGCTGGCGCCGCGCCAGGAGCCGCGTTTGGCACCCTTGCTGGCGCGGCGACTGAACCGCCCCGGCAGCCCGCCGCTGATTCGCACCACTGTCGATGCCGCCTTGCAACGCCGCCTGGAGGACCTGCTGCTGGGCTGGCGCGCACGCCTGCCGGAGCGCACGTCGGCGGCGATTCTGGTGGTCGAACAGCCGAGCATGGCGGTGCGCGCTTACCTCGGCTCGGTGGATATCGGTGATGGCAA
The DNA here is from genome assembly GCA_030656145.1 of Pseudomonas sp. Taxonomy (GTDB): domain Bacteria; phylum Pseudomonadota; class Gammaproteobacteria; order Pseudomonadales; family Pseudomonadaceae; genus Aquipseudomonas. The sequence goes on along the minus strand of JAUSOF010000028.1, from coordinate 24,143 downwards.
ACGCTTCGGCCATGTCGACATGATCAGCGCTGTGCGTTCGCCCGGCTCGACCCTCAAGCCCTTCCTTTATGGCATGGCGCTGGACGCCGGGCTGATCCATTCCGAATCCTTGTTGCAAGACGTGCCGCGGCGTTACGGCGACTACCGTCCGGGCAACTTCGGCGCCGGTTTCAGTGGCGCGGTGTCAGCCAGCGAGGCCCTGGCCACGTCGCTCAACCTGCCAGCGGTGCAGTTGCTGGAAGCCTATGGGCCGAAGCGTTTCGCCGGCGAGCTGCGCAGCGCCGGGGTGCCGCTGGCCTTGCCGCCGTTGGCCGAGCCGAACCTGGCGCTGATTCTCGGCGGCGCCGGCAGCCGTCTGGAAGAGTTGGTTGGCGGCTACAGCGCCTTCGCCCGTGGCGGCAAGGCGGCGCGTCTGCGTTTCCAACCGCAGGATGCACTGCTGGAGCGGCGCCTGTTGTCGCCCGGTGGCGCCTGGATCGTGCGGCGCATTCTCAGTGGCCAGGCGCGTCCGGACCGCGACCCGCGCGCACAGTTGGTGCAGCGGCCAAGCCTGGCCTGGAAAACCGGGACCAGCTATGGCTTTCGCGATGCCTGGGCGATCGGCGTGGCGCCGCGCTATGTCATTGGTATCTGGATCGGTCGCCCGGACGGCACCCCGGTGCCCGGTCAGTTCGGCCTGGCCTCGGCGGCGCCCTTGTTGCTGCAAGTGCACGACCTGCTGAGCAACCGCGACAGCCAGCGCGGCCTTGGCGTGCCGGCCGATTCACAACCGGCAGAGGTTGGCGTAGCGGCAATCTGCTGGCCGCTGGGTCAGCCATTGGACAAGGCCGACCCCAACTGCCGGCGCCAGCGTTTCGCCTGGACCCTGGCCGGCACCACGCCACCGACCCTGCAGGCACTGGATCAGCCGTTGGGTCTGGGCTTGCAGGAGAATGTCTGGGTCGGTGCCGATGGGGGGCGCGTCGATGCCAGCTGCCCCGGCGCCGAGCCTCGCCACTTCGTCTTGTGGCCCGCCCCCCTGGAACCCTGGCTGCCGCGTCGCGAGCGGCGCAGCGCGCGCTTACCGGCGGTCGATGCCAGCTGCCCACCACTCCATGCTCCATTTGTCGCGCCACTGTCGATCGTTGGGGTGCGCCAAGGTGATCGCCTGCGCCGTCCGGCGTCGAGCGCCGATCCGCTGCGGTTGCGACTCTCGGCTCTGGGTGGCAGCGGTCGGCATTGGTGGTTCGTCGACGGCCAGCCGCGCGGCGAAACCACCGCCGAGGCGACGTTCAGTCACACCTTCAAGCGCAGCGGTCGCTACCAGCTCAGTGTGCTGGACGAGAGCGGACAGACCGCGCGGCTGGAGTTCGTGGTCGGCGATTAACCACGTGCTGGTGTTGGCTGTTGGCAGGTTTATCGGCAGCCGCGCGGCAGCATAATGCAGGCCTGCTTCTGGCATGCCTGGCCAGGCAGATGGGCAGTTTTCGCGTGTAGGGCGGTTGCAGATTGGGGCTTTCAGGCCTGCACCAGGCAGTTGCGCCCGGCACCCTTGGCTTGATAGAGCGCAGCGTCGACGCGCTTGTAGAAGGCTTCGGGGCTGTCGTCGCGCTGCGGGTCGAAGCAGCCGACGCCGAGGCTGGCGGTCAGTGGCAGGTCGCTGCCCTTTACGCTGAAGCCGTGTTGGGTCAGTTCCTGGCGAAAACTCTCGGCCAGCAGGCAGGCCTGCTCCAGGGTGGTATTGGGCATCAGCACGCCGAACTCCTCGCCACCCAGGCGCAGCAGGGCATCGCTGTCGCGGCGGAATACCTGGCGCATGCGTTCGGCGAAGGCGCTGAGGCAGGCGTCGCCGCAGGCATGGCCGTGCTGGTCGTTGACCCGCTTGAAGAAGTCGATATCCAGCAGTACCAGCGACATCGGGCCATTCTGGCGCTGGGCGCTGGCGACCATCACCGGAAACAGGTTGTTGAACTGATAGCGATTGCCCAGTTGGGTCAGGCTGTCGGTGCGGCTGAGTTGTTCCAGGCGTTGCTGTTGTTCCAGCAGCTCGAGCTCAAGCGCCAGGGTGTTTTGGTACTCGCGGTGGCTGCGCTTGAGCGCCAGGACCAGATAGCTCAGGTAGAAGGCCAGGGTGATCAGGATCGCCTGCTGTTCGCGCCAATCCACGGCCAGTGCGACCAGCCCGGGCAGGTAGAGCAGGAGCAGGGCGACGATGGCGCGGCCCTTGCGCATCGAAAAGTTGAAGGCCATCGCCGTGCTGAAGGCGATGGTGCTGAGGGTGGCGATCAGCCAGGAGCTGGCGAATGCCGGGTCGTTGAGGCTCCAGGCATGGGTCAGTCCCCAGGCCAGCGCCGTCAGCAGGACCAAGCCCCAATGGCGGTCGATCCAGCTGCGCAGCGCTGGCGGCGTCTCCTCTGTGGGCAGGTGATGGAGCAGGCGCAGGACCAGCAACAGAGTGAATAAGACGGCTCCGGTCAGACCCCAGACCAGCAGCTCGGCCGGGCTGTCGCTGAACAGCCAGGTCAGTAACCACGCCAGCAGGTAATAGATGCCGCCCAGACGGGTGCGGATTCGTGTGTCCTGGGCTTCGCGCCAGAGTACGAAGGTCTGGGGGTCACGGGGTACTTCAGGGTTGCTCATGGCGTGTAATCACAAAAACGGCTGGGCCCGACTATAGTGCGTCAGTCAGGCTTGGAGTGCCACTGTGCCATCATTTGGGCTGGCGTTCAGCTGACTCCGCGCAGCGAATGCATAGCTGCGCCGCGGGATCGATCTCCAGGCGCGCCACTGCGATGGCCTCGTCGCATTGGCTACACCAGCCATAGTCGCCGCTGTACAGGCGCTGCAACGCTCGCTGCAGGCGAACGCATTCGTGCTGCGTGCGGGCATGGGTGGCATCGAGCATGGCCTGTTGCTGCAGGGCATCCATGCGCGACAGGCGACCGACCTTGCTCTGGTCCAGTTCGACCGCCTGATCGCGGGATTCCTCGCCCTGGATCTGCCGTTGCAGCTCGTCCAGGCGTTGTTGCAGCAGACGACGAAAGTGTTCGAGATCCAGTTCGTCGCCCATGAGGTTACCTCCGCGGTTGTGACAATATCGACCGCAGCAGACGACTCAGCGCAGGATCAACAGCGCGCTGGTGCTGGTGCGCAACAGGTGGCTGGTGGTGCTGCCGACTAGGAACTGGCGAATCCGCGAGTGGCCATAGGCACCCATGGCCAGCAGGTCGATACCGTGCTCGGCCTGGTAGGCGTGCAGGGTCGGTTCGACCTCGCCAGCGCGGATCGCCAGGTGCACCTCGCTGGCTGAACCCAGCAGCACGCGTTCGGCGGACTTGAGCTGCTCCCAGGCGTCGCTGGTGTCGGCGCCGATCATCAGCAGGTGGCACGGCAGGCCCTTGAGCAGCGGGCTGGCAGCGATCATCTCGATGCTTTTGCGCGCGGTGGCGCTGCCGTCGTAGGCGAACATATAGCTCTGCGGCGCCTTGAACTCGCCACAGCTGACCAGGATCGGCCGCTGCACGGTGCGAATCACGTTCTCCAGATGGCTACCGACCAGTTGACTGAGGTTGTCGCTGGTTGCGCCCTGACGGCCGATCACCAGCAGGCGGATGTCTGCTTGCAGTTCGACCAGGCTTTCCACCAGGTCGCCATGCCGTTGGCGCAGCTGCGGGTTGGCCACACCATCGGCGATGGCGCGGGCCTTGGCCGCTTCGAGCAGGTGATGACCCTGTTCCAGGGCCAGCTTGCCGCGTTTTTCGTCGAGCGCCGCCAGTTCTTCCAGCAGGTGTTCGCGGCTGCCCAGGCCGATGGTGCCGGACAAGTCACTTGGCTGCGGGTACTGCACCTGATCCAGGACATGCAGGAAGCACAGCGCTGCGCCGAGGCGCTGGCTGGCCCAGGCGGCGTAGTCGCAGACGCCGGTGGTGGAGTGCGAACCATCGATACAAGCCATTACGTGGGTCATGTTGTGCTCCTTTTAGTGGCCCATCAGTTGGTCGACGGCATCGGGTTTGTCATGTACGCCAAAGCGGTCGACGATGGTGGCGCTGGCTTCGTTGAGGCCCAGCACTTCGACGTCGGTGCCTTCGCGGCGGAACTTGAGCACTACCTTGTCCAGGGCGGCAACGGCGGTGATGTCCCAGAAGTGTGCGCGGGACAGATCGATGATCACCTTATCAACCGCCTCCTTGAAGTCAAAGGCAGCGATGAACTTGTCGGCGGAGCTGAAGAACACCTGGCCGACTACGTTGTAGCTGCGCTGGGTGCCGTCGTTGTCGGCCTCCGAGCTGATGTACATGAAGTGGCCGATCTTGTTGGCGAAAAACATCGCCGCCAGCAGCACGCCGACCAGCACGCCATAGGCCAGGTTGTGGGTGGCGACCACCACAACAACGGTGGAGACCATGACGATACTGGTGGAAAGCGGATGCTTTTGCATGTTGCGCAGCGAGTCCCAGCTGAAGGTGCCGATCGAGACCATGATCATCACAGCGACCAGCGCGGCCATGGGGATCTGACTGACCCATTCGCTGAGGAACACCACCATCAGCAGCAACACCACGCCCGCAGTCAGGCAGGACAAGCGACCGCGGCCGCCGGACTTCACGTTGATCACCGACTGGCCGATCATCGCGCAACCGGCCATGCCGCCGAGCAGGCCGGAGGCGATATTGGCTACGCCCTGACCCTTGCACTCGCGGTTCTTGTCGCTGTTGGTGTCGGTCAGGTCATCAATGATGGTCGCGGTCATCATCGACTCCAGTAGACCAACTACGGCCAATGCGGCGGAGTAAGGGAAGATGATCGCCAGGGTCTCGAAGGTCAGCGGCACGTCCGGCCAGAGGAAGAACGGCAGGGTGTCGGGCAACTCGCCCATATCGCCGACGCTGCGAATATCCATACCGGTGTACATATACACCCCGGTCAACACCAGGATGCACACCAGTGGCGAGGGAATGATCTTGCCGATCTTCGGTACATAGGGGAACAGGTAGATGATGCCCAGGCCCGCCGCCGTCATGGCATAGACGTGCCAGCTGACATTGGTCAATTCAGGTAGCTGGGCCATGAAGATCAGGATCGCCAGGGCATTGACGAAGCCGGTGACCACCGAGCGCGAGACGAAACGCATCAGCGAGCCAAGCTTGAGGTAGCCGGCACCGATCTGCAGCAGCCCGGTGAGCAGGGTGGCGGCCAGCAGGTACTCGAGGCCGTGGTTTTTCACCAGGGTCACCATCAGCAGCGCCATGGCGCCAGTGGCGGCGGAGATCATCCCAGGGCGGCCGCCGACGAAGGCGATCACCACGGCGATGCAGAAGGACGCATAGAGGCCGACCTTGGGGTCGACCCCGGCGATGATCGAGAAGGCAATGGCCTCCGGGATCAGCGCAAGCGCCACCACGATGCCGGCGAGCACGTCGCCGCGAATATTGAAGAACCAGGTGTTTTTAAGGCTTTGCAGCATGGCGTATTCCCAAAAGACTGTATTCCGCTATCACGCGCAAACGCACGGCGGACTGGGTGAATGGCAGATTTACAAGTAAAGCAGGCGCATGACCGAACGACGTTCAGCTACGCGGAGCGCACAGCCGCACGACCGGGAGAACCGGCGAGGCTATGCAGGAGGGGGCGTAACGCTAAGGCGGCTTAGGCAGCCAGCGTAATGGTTGGGCCAGTGTCATGACGACCTGTCTCTATCCATATAAGCAAAAGGGCGCGCACCTTAACACGAACGGGGGCGTGACACGAACGGGGGCGTGCCCGCACCCCGCACCCCGCGCGGGCGCTTTGCGCGGCCCGAGGGAACTTGGCTTGCGCAGCACGCTCCAACTCACCGCGCCAACTGGCGCTGGTTTCATCAGTTTTGCGCGCTCGCGTGCAGCGCTCCGCGGATTGCAACAATCGCGGGGCAGACTGCCTTTGCCCATCTGTATGCGAGAGTGACCAACCATGATGTCAATTGCCAAGGGGATGCTAGGACGGCTGCCCGTCTTGAGTCCATGGACATGGGCGCTGGTGTTGGTTCTGCTGACCCTGGTGTATCAAGTGCGCACCCTGCACCTGGATGACCGCTTGTACTTCTGGATCCAGACCTCCTGGCATGCAACCGAGTGGCAAGACCGCAGTATGTGGCTGCCGGAGTACCGGGTGCGAATCGACGCCAAGGCCGTTTCCGGGGTCAGCGACAACCTCTCCGGCTTGACCTATGACGAGCGCCGCGACCAGCTCTGGGCAGTAGTGAATAACCCCGAAGAGCTGCTCGCCCTGAGCACGGACGGCGAGGTGCAGGCGCGCTACCCGCTCAGTGGTTTCGAGGATGTAGAGGGCATCACCTACCTGGGTGACAACCTGTTGTTGCTGGCCGAGGAGCGTAACCATGCGCTGGTGGTGGTCGAGGTACCGGAGCAATCCGGCGCCTTGTTTCGCGAGGATTACCGGGCGCTGACCCTGGGTATCGAGTTGGGCGGTAATCAGGGTTTTGAAGGGGTCGGCTACGACCGTGCCGGCGACCGGCTGTTCGTGGTCAAGGAGCATTCACCGCGCAAGCTCTACGAAATCCGCGGGTTGAAGGCGAGCATTGAAGGCGACTTCAACCTCGAAGTCATCGATCGCGAGGCGTGGGTCGAGAATGTCTTCGCCACCGACCTGTCCTCGGTGCACTACGACGAACAGACCGGCCATCTGGCCTTGCTCAGCGATGAATCCAAGGTGCTGATGGAACTGGATGGCGAGGGCAAGCTGATCAGCTTCCGCTCATTGCTCGGTGGTTTCGCTGGCCTGCAAGACAGCGTGCCCCAGGGCGAAGGCATGACCCTGGACGACCGCGGCAACCTGTATCTGGTCAGCGAACCCAATCTGTTCTACAAGTTCGAGCGCGACTGAGCATACTCTCGACCGGCCCACGATGCCTGGGTCGCTAGGGTGTGCGGGGCCGCCTAGGCCGTGCGCGCGCACACCTAGCCGCGGCGGATCAGCCAGATTCCCGCGACTATCAGCAGCAAGCCGCCAATCTTGCCGGGGCTGATCGGCGTTTCGCGAAAGCCGGCCCAGCCGAAGTGATCCAGGGTCAGGGCCATGCCCAGCTGGCCAGCGAGTACCAGCGCCATTAGCAGCAGGGCGCCGATACGCGGCCCGGCGAAGGCGGCGATGAAGATGAAGAAGGCGCCGAGCAGGCCGCCGCTCCAATGCCACCAGGTCAGCCCCTTGAGGGCGCTGAGGCTGGGTGCTTCGCGCTGGACCAGCACCATCAGCAACAGCGCCAGGCTGCCGACCAGAAAGGAGATCAAGGCGGCGCTGAGTGTGCTGGAAACGTGCTTGGCCAATTGGCCGTTGATCCCCGCTTGCAGCGGCAGGCAGGCGCCGGCGAGGAAGGGCAGGGCGAGTAACCACCAGATGGGGGCGGGCATTGCGGCATCTCCAGAGGCGGGGCGCGCAATTATTCCACGAAATCAGCTCGGGAAAGCTGGCTGTCTGGTCAGAATGGAAATGCCAGGGTTCTGCCTTACAGCGCTTTGCTGAACTGGATCAACGCCACGCGCTGTCCCTGTGGGTCACGCCGTTCGACCACTCCACTGAGTGCATAGCCAAGCTTGGGGTAGAGCAGCAGGCCGGCGCTGTTGGCGTTGAAGCACGACACCTGCATGCGTTTGGCGTGGTAATGCTCGCGCGCCAGCTGCTCCATCACCGCCACCAGATAATGCGCCACCCCCTGGCCACGGGCCCAGGGTGCGACCATCAGGTTGCCCAGGGCGCAGTGGTCGTCGTAATGCCACTGATAGAAGTTGGCAAAGCCGGCGACCCGGCCATCGAGCAGCACCACGGTGCTGTCGCGGCGCTCGGTCATGGCGGCGGCCAGTTGATCGGCGCTCAACGGCCACTCGGCCTTCGGGTAGGCGAAGAACAGCTCTTGCGCATTCTGTGGGAATGCGGCGACGGCGCTCAGGTCGGCGACCATCGCCGGGCGATGGGTTAATGCGGGTGATGGTTTCATGCTGCGTCCTAGCGGGGTGGGTATTGGCTGAGGACCTTGGCCACCGCCTCACGAATTGCCGCGCTGCGCTCGGCAGGACCTGGTTGGTTGCTGCGCAGGGTTTGCGCGGCGCTACCGCGCCAGACCAACTTGCCGTCCTTGCTGTCGAACAGGTCGATTTGCAGGGTGCCGACCTGATAATCCACCGTGCGCGTTTCGACGTAGGTCGGGCCACCCCAGAAACCGCCGCCCCACGGGTTGCCCCAGGCGCCGCCAGCATGGGTGCTGACCTGCTGCTGGCGGTTATCGACGATTAACCAGGCCTGCACCTTGAGGTCGCCGGTCTTTCCCGCAGGCGCCAGGCGTAGGCCACGCTGGTCGAGTTGCTCGGCGACTGCGCTGCGGATGCGTTGCTCGGTCAGGTCGCTGTTGATTCGCGGGTCGTCGGGTTTGTAGCGCAGGGCCGGCTCCTGCCAGCTCCAGCTGCGGTAGGCAGCGAAGTCGCGGCCAGGGTCGAAGTCCCGATTGAGCTGGGTGGTTTGGCAGGCGCCGAGCAACAGCAGGGCGGGGATCAGCAGCAGGTGCAAACGCATGGTAGAACCTCCTGGGTCCTTGGCTGGTTTCACGCCGGTGCGTGCGCCAAGGGCCGATGATTGCGCTGTATCAGGTTGGCGGGTAATTGGCCAAGGCGCGTTGCAGGGCTGCGCGCAGCGCCTTGCTGCGTTCGCTCTGACTGCCGTCACTGAGCATCTCGGCGCTGCCGCTCCACACGGGCTGGCCGTCCTGGCCGTCGAACAGGTCGATGCGCACTACCAATACCTCTTCTTCATAGGTACGCACCAGCGGTGTACTGCCCCGCAGGCCATAGTCGTTCGAGTAGCGGCTGTGGCCGTAATAGCCGCCATAGTGATCGGCGACCTGACGAATGCGCCGCTCCAGGTGTATCGCGCTGCTGACTTCGAGGTCTGCGGCCACACCGGTTTGGGCTGGGCGCAGGCCGCGCTGATCGAGGGCGTTACTCAGCGCCTCTTGTACCAGCGCCGAACTGGCCCAGGCACTGCCGGCTGGTGGTTGGCCGTCGCGCCAGGTCCAGTTGCGGTAGCGCGAATAATCACGCGCTGGCGCCGGGTAGGCGCTGCGGTCTAGTTGGCTGCCGATATGCGCGGGGGCTGGCGGCAATGCAGTGGACTGCGCCATATAAGGGTTCTGGCTCTGGCAGGCGGCCAGAGTCAGGCAGAACAACAGTGCTATGCGGTTCATTGTCGCCTCCTGTCAGTGCGGGCGGCAGATCCAGTGCAGATAGCGGCCCAGGCCGGCAAAACTTGGGTGGCGGCGGTAGGCCAGCTCCATTTCCAGCAGGTCGATCAGCTCGGCCTTGGCCTGGAACTCACGGGGCATATAGTCATGGAAAACCCGGATGCCACTCTGGCTTTCGACCTGCCAATACGCCTCGAGTTGCGTCGCCAGCTCGCGCGGATCTATCGGCTGCTGCGGGGTCAGGCTCTGCTTCTCGCCGGCGAACTCGGCCTTGCGCAGCTTGCGGAAATGGCCCTTGAGCAGGTTACGGTAGATCAGCGCATCCTTGTTGTAGAAGGCCAGCGACAGCCAGCCGCCGGGCGCGCAAAGCTGGTGCAGCACCGGCAGTATGGCCGCCGGTTCGGCCAGCCACTCGAGCACCGCGTGGCAGACCACCAGGTCGTAGGGTTGCTGAAGCTGGCCGAGCAGGTCCTGCCAGGGCGCCTGGATAAAGGTCGCCTGTTGCCCGGCGGCGGCAAAGCGCTCGCGGGCGCCATTGAGCATCGGTTTAGCCGGCTCGGCCAGGGTCACCTGATGGCCGCGTTCGGCCAACCACAGCGCCATATGGCCCAGGCCTGCGCCTATATCCAGCACCCGTAGCGGCCGATCCGGCAGGACCTCGGCCAGGTCGGCCTGGAGTACCGCCAGGCGAATCGCACCCTTGGCGCCGCCATAGATCTTCTCGGCAAAGCGCGTTGCCAGTTCATCGAAATGCCGGTCGCTCATGGGGTGAACCGCCGTTCGCTATCGGCCAGCTTGGCGCGCACTGCCTGCTCCATGTCGATGCCCAGTTCGCTGCACAGCAGCAGCAGATAAAGCACGATATCGCCCACTTCCTGGCCGGCATGCTCCAGCCGCTCGGCGCTAAGCTGGCGCGATTGCGCCTCGCTCAGCCACTGGAAGATTTCCACCAGTTCGGCCATCTCCACACTCGCGGCCATGGCCAGGTTTTTCGGGCTGTGGAATTGCTGCCAGTCGTTGCGATCGCGGATAGCGTGCAAGCGGGTGGTGAGTTCAGTCAGGTTCATGCGGCTCCGGTGGGCTGCGCGGGTGTGGGCGCGTATTGTTTCACGGGGTCGGATTGGCTACCAGATGCGCCCGCTCGTCCATCTGCTGCCAGGGTTTCGCCCTCGAGCAGCGCGACCTTGCGCGCCAGCCCCCAGCGGTAACCGCTCAGCGCGCCATTGGCGCCGATCACCCGATGGCAGGGCACCAGCAACCCCAGCGGATTACTCGCGCAGGCCCGCGCCACTGCACGCGGGTGGCTGCCGATGCTGGCGGCCAGTTCGCCATAGCTGCGGGTCTGGCCGACCGGGATTTGCCGCAGCGCGCGCCATACCTGCTGCTGAAACACCGTGCCGCGCAAGTCCAGGGGTAACTGCGCGGCCCGCTGTGGGGTTTCGATTTGCGCGATGACCTGCTGCAGCCAGCTGCCGAGGTCGGCGTCGTCGCGCTGCAGCTGGGCGGCGGCGAAGCGCTGGCGCAGCTCACTTTGCAGCGTTTCGGCGGTGTCGCCGAACAACAGGGCGCAGACGCCCTTGGCGCTGCTCGCCAGCAGCAACTGACCGAGCGGGCAGGCGGCGATGGCATAACGCAGGGTTTCACCGGCGCCTTGCCGGCGTCGTTGGGCCGGGCTCAAGCCGTCGCTGTGTTCGTACAGCGCGCGGGTGCCGCAATAGCCGGCTGCCAGCGCCGCATCGAGTACCGACTCGGCCTGCGGCAGGCTGGCTTGCAGTTGCGTGCGGCGGTTCGCGTCGGCCCAGGCCTTGGGCGTCAGCCCGGTGCGCGCCTTGAAGGCACGCGCCAGGTGCGAGGCGGACAGGCCAATGCGCGCGGCGAGTTGGGCCAGGCTAGGTGTTTTGTCCTGCTCGACCAGCAGGCGGCAGGCGGCGGTAACCAGCGTATCCAGCTGTTCGGCCGGGCTTGCACCCTGCGGCGAGCAGCGTCGGCATGGACGGAAACCGGCGGCTTCTGCACTCTGCGCATCGGCATGGAAGCTGACAGTGCGCCGCAGCGGTCGGCGCGCCGGGCAGCTCGGCCGGCAGTAGATGCCAGTGGAGCGTACGGCGAAGACGAACTGGTTATCGCGCATGGCATCGCGGGCGCAGACGGCTTGCCAGCAGAGGTCGGGGTCGAGCATGGCGCAGCTCCACGAAATGATGCCTTGATTGTCGACCCTTGCGCCGATCACGCCAATGCGAATCGCGCTTTTAAACAGGCTGCGCGCAGGCGCCGTTGCCGACCTGATTTTTGCGATGTCCCGGTTAACTGTTGCGCGAGCCAAGCCGAGGCTGCGCTCAACGCCAACTTGCAATGCCTGGTGGGCATGTAGCGCTGTTTTTCGCTGGCCAAGACGATTTTTCGGCAATATTTATTGGTCGGCAATTAGACACATGGCGATCCATGGGCTGGGTTCTGTCGCAGGATTGCCGTATAACGGGGCCCTATACGCGAATAGGGCAACACAGGACCCCTGATTAAAGCTAATGAAGACGCCAAAACGTATTGAACCCCTGGTCGAGGCTGGTCTGGTCGACGAAGTGATACGCCCGCTGATGAGTGGCAAGGAAGCTGCGGTGTACGTTGTACGCTGCGGTGATGAATTGCGCTGCGCCAAGGTCTACAAAGAGGCCAACAAGCGTAGTTTCCGTCAGGCCGCGCAGTACCAGGAAGGTCGCAAGGTGCGCAGCAGCCGCGATACGCGGGCCATGACCAAGGGCACCAAGTACGGCCGCAAAGGCCAGGAAGATGCCTGGCAGAACGCCGAAGTGGCCGCTCTGTTCCATCTGGCTGGCGCCGGGGTGCGCGTGCCCAAGCCCTACGACTTTCTCGAGGGTGTGCTGCTGATGGAGCTGGTGCTCGACGATGAGGGCGACGTTGCGCCGCGCCTCAATGACGTTGACCTGCACCCGGAAGACGCCCGCGAATTCCATGCCTTCATGATCGGTGAAGTGGTCAAGATGCTCTGCGCCGGTCTGGTGCACGGTGACTTGTCCGAGTTCAACGTGCTGCTGGGGCCTGAAGGCCCGGTGATCATCGACTTGCCGCAAGCCGTCGATGCCGCCGCCAACAGCCATGCCTTCAGCATGCTCGAGCGCGATGTGGGCAATATGTCTGCCTATTTCGGCCAGTTCGCCCCGGAGCTCAAGTTCAGCAAGTACGCCAAGGAAATGTGGGCGCTGTACGAGGTCGGTGAATTGACCCCGGACAGCCCGCTGACCGGCGAATTTGATGACCCTGAAGAGGCCGCCGATATCGACGCGGTGATGCGCGAGATCAAGGCCACCCTGGCCGAGGAAGCGCGCCGTCAGGCACTGCTGAACGCCGAAGACGCGCCCGTCGGCGAAGAACCGCCGCCGCCCTGGGCGCAGTAGTTCGCCGCCCAGCGGCGCGGCATATAGCTGGCGGGTTGTCGCTAGCCGCCCTGCCTGCTAACGGATCGCCGCCCGGGCAGACTGACGAATGTGCAGCGCCCGCGGTAGGCGAGCGTTTTGCACACGCTCTCAGTTGCCCGGATAGTTGGTCAGCACGCGCTCGTTGCCCTGCTGGTCGAGGCCGATGACCTGGTAGGCATCCTTGCGATCGCCCATCTCCATGCCCGGCGAGCCGGTCGGCATGCCCGGTACCGCGACACCGAGCAGGTCAGGCTGCTGGCGCAGCTTGAGGATGTCGACAGCCGGTACGTGGCCCTCGACGAACTTGCCGTCGATCACCCCGGTGTGACAGGAGGCCAGGCGTGGCGGTACGCCAAGGCGCTGCTTGACCGCGCTCATGTCGCTTTCGACGTGGTCGTTGACGCTGAAGCCGTTGTCCTGCAGGTGAGTGATCCAGGCCGTGCAGCAGCCGCAATTGGCGTCACGGTGTACGTCGATACTGATCGGCTCTGCAGCCTGGACGAGACCGGCGAACAGGCCGGCGATAAGGATTAACGGGCGCATGCGGGAACTCCACTGTGGGGCGTTGGCCGAGCATAACGCCGTCCGGCATGGGGGCCAAATCAGCGGCTGTATCCGGATATGCCTTGGGCAGCCTATGCTGCGCAGATATTTAATCGGGTAAGGGAGCTGGCGATGTTGTTTGCACGGGTGATTCTGTTGATTCAGTTGGTGTCGCTGGCCGGTTTGGGCCTGGCTTATTTCGTTCGTCCCCACGAGATGGCCAATCTCAGCGGGATGTTGCTGATGGCGCCTGCTGCGGCGACCGATGTACGCGCCTATTACGGCGGCCTGCAGATCGGTCTGGCGGCGTTCCTGGCCTTGGCCCTCAGTCGCCTCGATCTGGCCCGCGCCGCCCTGACCCTGCTGGTGCTGCTCTACAGCTCGCTGGGATTGGCGCGCATCGGTGGCTTGTGGCTCGACGGAGGTGCCCAGCAGACGTTTAACCTGCTGGCATTGCTGATCGAGGTGGTCTTTGCCGGGTTAGCCTTCTGGGCCTTGCGCGGGTTGAGGCGCGCGTAGACGGTGGCTGGCAGCTAAGCTGCCAGCTTAGCGCCGCTCCAGCAGCACCCCCGACTCCATGTGGTGGGTGTAGGGGAACTGGTCGAACAGCGCGCAGCGGGTCACCCGATGGGTGTCGCTGAGCTGGGCGATATTGGCGGCCAGGGTCTCCGGGTTGCAGGAAATATACAGAATCCGTTCGAAGCGCCGGGTCAGTTCGCAGGTGTCCGGGTCCATGCCGGCGCGCGGCGGGTCGACGTACACGCTGCCGAATTCGTAGCTTTTCAGGTCGATGCCGGCCAGGCGGCGGAATGGCCGCACTTCATTCAGCGCCTCGGTCAGCTCTTCGGCAGACAGGCGCACCAGGGTCACGTTGTCCACGCTGTTGTCGGTCAGGTTGGCCAGTGCGGCGTTGACCGAGGTTTTGCTGATCTCGGTGGCCAGTACTTTGCGCACCCGGGTGGCCAGCGGCAGGGTGAAGTTGCCGTTGCCGCAGTACAACTCCAGCAGGTCATCCTGGCGTTCGCCGAGCGCTTCGTAGGCCCAGGCGAGCATCTTCTGATTCACCTCACCGTTGGGCTGAGTAAAGGCGCCCTCCGGTTGGCGGTAGCTGAAGGTGCGGCCAGCGACCTGCAGTTTTTCCTCGACGAAATCCCTGCCGATAACGATGCGCTTGCCCTTGGATCGGCCGACGATACTCACCTGCAGGTCGGCAGCGAGCTTCTCCGCCTCGACTTGCCAGGCCGCATCCAACGGGCGGTGATAGCACAGGGTGATCAGCGCGTCGCCACTCAGGGTGGTGAGAAACTCGACCTGGAACAGCTTGAAAGAAAGCACCTCACTGGCCTGCCAGGCGGCTTTAAGGCGCGGCATCAGCGCATTGATCTGCGCGCTGGCGATGGGGAAGTCGTCGAAGAAGATCGGGGTGAACTTGTCGCCGGCCTCGAACATCGCGTAATGGCGCTTGCCGTCTTCACGCCACAGGCGGAACTCGGCGCGCAGGCGGTACTGCTCGCGCGGCGACTCGAATACCTCCGGTGCTGGAGCAGCGAAGGGCGCCAGCAGCTCGACCAGGCGGGCTTGCTTCTCGGCGAGTTGGGCGGCGTAGCTGGCGGGATCGAATTGGGAACGGCTCATGAGGGACTCGGAAAGCGGGCGGACAAGTGTCCAGCGTTGAAATGTATGCAGTCGGTGTAGGAACCAGGGGGACATCTAGCCCTTGCTGGCGATCAATTCGAGCGGATCGCCAGCAAGCGGGCTCCTACAGTGTGCTGCGTTACTAAGCGAACCACCCCAGCTTGATCACGAACAACAGCGACAACACCACCAACGCCGGATTGAGGTCGCGCCAGCGGCCGGCCACCAGCTTGACCAGGGTCCAGGCAATAAAGCCGAAGGCGATGCCGTTGGCGATCGAGAAGGTCAGTGGCATGGCCAGCGCGGCGACCACCACGGGCGCGGCGACGGTGAGGTCGTCCCAGTCTATCTGTGCCAGGCTGCTCATCATCAGTACGGCGACGAACAGCAGCGCCGGCGCAGTGGCGAAGGCCGGCACCGCACCCGCCAGCGGGGCGAAGAATAGGCTGAGGAGAAACAGCAGGGCGACCACGCAGGCGGTCAGGCCGGTGCGCCCACCGGCACTGATGCCTGCAGCGGATTCGATATAGCTGGTGGTGGTGCTGGTGCCCAGTGCGGCGCCGGCCATGGTCGCCGTGCTGTCAGCCAGCAGGGCACGACCGAGGCGCGGCATCTTACCGTCCTTGTCCAGCAGGTCGGCCTTTTGCGCCACGCCAACCAGGGTGCCGGACGTGTCGAACAGGTCGACGAACAGGAAGGCGAAGATCACGCTGAGCAAGCCGATATCCAGCGCGCCCATGATGTCCAGTTGCATCAGCGTGGGCATCAGCGACGGCGGCATCGATACCACGCCCTGTAGTTGCGACAGACCGAGCATGATCGACAGGCCGGTGACCAGCAGGATGCCGATCATTACCGCGCCAGTGACGCGCCGGTAAGCCAGCGCGGCAATCACGAAGAAGCCCAGGCAGGCCAGCAGCGCGCCGCCCTGGCTCAGGTCGCCGAGTGTCACCAGGGTGGCTGGATGGTCGACCACGATGCCGGCGTTCTTCAGCGCGATGATCGCCAGGAACAGACCGATGCCCGCGGCTATGCCGGCGCGCAGGGCCATGGGGATGCTGTTGATGATCCACTCGCGGATCTTGAAGATCGACAGCAGGAAAAATATCACCCCGGAAAGGAACACCGCGCCCAACGCCACCTGCCAGGTATGACCCATGGTCAGCACCACGGTGTAGGTGAAAAAGGCGTTGAGGCCCATGCCCGGTGCCAGGGCAATCGGGTAGTTGGCCACCAGGCCCATGATCGCCGAGCCGATGGCCGCCGCCAGGCAGGTAGCGACGAACACGGCGCCCTTGTCCATGCCGGTTTCGGCCAGCATATTGGGGTTGACGAAGAGGATGTAGGCCATGGTCAGGAAGGTGGTGAGACCGGCGAGGACCTCGGTGCGCACCGTGGTGTGATGGGCTTTGAGGTGGAAGATTCGTTCCAGCATGCAGGACTCCCTGTGGCGTAAGAGGTTGTGGAAATATCGAGTGCGGTCACCAGGCGTGCGCAGCTTCGGCAGCGCACGCTTGAAGGCAGTCGCAGCAGCTGAGGACTTCTGCGTCACGCCTGCAATGTACAGACCGAAAGCAAAGCACATATGCACGATTGTGCTGGCGATCAGGAAAAAGGCGCGCATCATAACAGCTCGTCCGCAAGCCGTGCAGGCAAGACCTTGCGCAGGCTTTTCGTTATGTTTTTCGAGGAGGCAAACATGACTTCACGTGCCCTTGTCACCATTGCCGACGGTGTCGAAGACATCGAATGCGTGACCTTGATTGACGTGCTGCGCCGTTCCGAAGTCGAGGTGGTGGTCGCCAGCATTGAAGGCCGGCGCATGATTACCTGCGCACGTGGCACCCGCCTGACGGCCGATACCATGCTGGTCGACGTGCTGGCCCAGACGTTCGACCTGATCGTGCTGCCCGGCGGCATGCCTGGCGCGCAACGCCTGGCCGAGCATGAGCCGCTGGCCGAACGGGTGCGCCAACAGGCCAAGGCCGGCAAGTTGTTTGCGGGGATTTGCGCGGCGCCAGCGCTGGCCTTGCAGCAATATGGCGTGCTCAAGCAGCGGCGCATGACCTGCTATCCAAGCTTCAGCGAGCGTCTCAGTGGCTGCACTTTCGTCGACCAACCCGTGGTGGTCGACGGCAACTGCATCACCAGTCAGGGGCCGGGTACCGCGCTCGAGTTTGCCCTGACCCTGGTCGAGTTGTTACGGGGCAAGGGCACGCGCAAGCAGGTGGCCGAGGCGCTGCTGGTGCATTGACCGCGCAGCCGGCCCGGTAGGCTCAGCCGCTGGTGCGGCGCGTGTCGCCTGCCCGGCGCAGGGCAGGGCAGCGATCCTGGTCGACGGCGCCGATGTAGGGGTTGCCATGGCCCATTACGCAGCCGACCTTCTGGTTGCGCCAGCGTTCCCACTCGCTAATCGGGTACTGGCGGTGCCAGGCTTCGTAGGTGCGCCGGTCGAGCTTGGACAGGCGCAGCGTGTAGTGGTCGGCCATGTACAGGTAAATGCGCGCCGAAGCGCCGCGGACCTGTTCGGGCGGCATGGCGGTTTTCTGTTTGAAGTTGACCACCATGGGGCAGGCGCCATATTGCTGCGGTTTTTCACTGAGCATGCCGAGTGCGTAGTTTGAGCGGTCACCATTCACCTCGCCGATGCTCGGCACCAGGTTATGCAGGTCGGCTTCGGCGGCCTTGAATACCGGGTCGCTGCTCGCGCAGTTCTTGCGTCCACCGTGCTGCCAGCATTGGCGCTGATGACCAATCACCCAGGCGGGCACCACGTGTTCCCATTCCAGGCGTTGCGCGCGGCGCTGTTGTTTGCGCACCGTATAGCCGCAGCTGGCCAGGTCGACCTGCTTGCCGTTATAGGCGCAGCCGCAATAGAAGGTGCTTGGGCGTTCGGCGTAGAGCTGCCAGGCGATTTTCTTGGCGGCGGTGAAGTTTTTCGGTGCCTCGGCGTGGACGGAAACAGCGAGCAGCAGGCAAAGCAGGGCAATCAGGCGCGGCATATAAGGCTCTGTGCAAAAAGCTGCGCATGATAGTGCGAGAAGAGGCTGTTGGGGGCTTTAAAAGCGCTCTAGGATGAGGGTTTTGGGGGGTTTTAGGGCGCGGGTGACCGGGGCGCAGGGATTGCGCGGGGTGATTGGTGCGCACGGCGCACCCTACGGGAGCTGAACTCGGCTGGGTGGCGCGCCTGGGCGAGCGCTCCCACGTGGCGGTGGGAGCGCTCGCTCGGTCAGACCTTGCGCACGAACTCGGATTTGAGCTTCATGGCGCCGATGCCGTCGATCTTGCAGTCGATGTCGTGGTCGCCGTCGCATAGGCGGATGCCCTTGACCTTGGTGCCGACCTTGACCACCAGCGAGGAGCCTTTGACCTTGAGGTCCTTGATCACGGTGATGGTGTCGCCATCTTGCAGTGTGTTGCCGACCGAATCCTTGATCACCTTGTCGCCATCAGCCACCGCTTCGCCTGGACTGTCGGCGGACCACTCATAAGCGCACTCCGGGCAGATCAGCAGTTGGCCGTCTTCATAGGTGAATTCGGAATTGCATTTTGGGCAGGCTGGCAGAGTGCTCACGGCGGGTCCTTGGGGGCAGGATTATGGAAAGCCGTAAATTATATAGGGTTTTGAACTGACGAGGAGCCAAGGTGCTGCGCGGCCCCGCGCCAAGAGTGGCGGCGCGAGTGCGCAATGCTCGCGGTTATCGCGTTGGTGGCTAGCGATCATGGCGCTGGCGCTGACGGTGTGGCGACGCGCCTGGCACCACCACCGTGCCTGTACCGGTAAACATCGCCTACCGCTCGCAGCAAGCCCCGCAGGCGCAGGGCTGGACCGGCGGCAGTGGCTTTGTTGATCCAGCACAGTACTGGCTAGTTAATGGCGTTTAGACTGGACGGATACTCCCCGCCGAGGTCTGTTGTCCATGCCGCTACTCGTAACCGATCGTCAGCAATTGCTTGAACACCTGCGTCTGCGCGCCATGAACGAGCAGCCGCATCGGTTGGTCGGCGCGATTCTGGTTGATGGCGGTCACCTCGACCCGCAGAACTTGCAGCAGGCCCTGCGCCTGCAGGGGCAGAATCCGGATCTCGGCAGGGTCGGCGATATCCTGCTGCGGCGCAAGTTGATCGACAAGCAGCAGCTGGCCGAGGCGCTGGTGCAGCAACTGGATAGCGCGCGGGTCGATCTGGACATCTTCCGGGTCGAGCAAGCGGCGCTGCTCCTGCTGCCCGAACACCTGGCTCGGGACTACCAGGTGTTGCCGCTGATGCTGGAGGGCGAGTTGCTGGTGGTGGCCACGCCAACGCCGGCGGACTCCGAGCTGTTGCACCTGCTCGGGTTTGTCAGCGGTAAGCGGATCGAAGCTATTTATGTGAGCAGCGAAGATGTGCAGGCGTCGATCAATCTGCACTACGGCGCGGCCACCGCGCTGGAGTTGCCCGAACACCAGGGCCAAGAGCCCGAGTTGAGCCTGCACCGGATCAAGCAGTTGGCCGAGGACAAGCCGACGGTACGCTTTGTCGATAGCCTGTTGGAGGACGCGATCGGCCGCCACGCTTCGGATATTCACCTGCGACCCGGTGAGCGCGAGGTCAGCGTGCTGTTTCGCATCGATGGCGTGTTGACGGAGATCCGCCGGATCAGGCCCGGCAACCTGCCGGCGATTGTCAGCCGGATCAAGATCATCGGCGGCATGAACATCGCCGAGCGGCGCCTGCCCCAGGATGGTCGGCATCTGGTGCGGCTAGGCGATGAGACTATCGACCTGCGGCTGTCGATCATGCCAACGGTGTATGGCGAGAGCGTGGTGATCCGCATCCTCGACACCCGGCAGAGCCTCAAGACGCTGGATCAGATCGGCTTCAACAGCGAGGATGCCAGGCGCTTTCGTAACCTGACCAGTCACAATCAGGGCATTTTGCTGGTGACCGGCCCGACCGGCTCAGGCAAAAGCACCACCCTCTACGCCGCCCTCAATGGCATCAAGGATACCGGGGTGAATGTCATCACGGTCGAGGACCCGGTGGAGTACCAGATCGACGGGATTCGCCAGATCCAGGTCAAGCCACAGATCGGCTACACCTTCGCCCGTGCCCTGCGGCATATCCTGCGGCATGACCCGGACGTGATCATGGTCGGCGAGATCCGTGACCAGGAAACCGCGGTCATGGCCACTGAGAGTGCCCTGACCGGCCATTTGGTCCTGTCTACCCTGCATACCAACAGCGCCGCGACCACGGTGACCCGCTTGCTGGAAATCGGCGTCGCGCCTTATCTGCTCAATGCCAGCCTGCTCGGGGTGCTGGCCCAGCGCCTGGTGCGGCGCAACTGCCCGCATTGCCTGGAAGAGGAGCAGGTGCCGGATTATGTGCGTACGGCGCTGGGCCTGGATGCGCGCGAGGTCTTTTATGTCGGTCGTGGTTGCAGCCATTGCCACGGCAAGGGCTTTGCCGGGCGCGTGGCCGCTTATGAGTTACTTGAGGTGACGCCGGCCTTGCGCGCCCTGATCCAGCCGGCGGTGGCGGCCCAGGCTATCGAGGCCCAGGCGATTGCCGACGGCATGCGCCCCCTGACCCAGAG
Source organism: Pseudomonas sp. (assembly GCA_030656145.1). Classification (GTDB taxonomy): domain Bacteria; phylum Pseudomonadota; class Gammaproteobacteria; order Pseudomonadales; family Pseudomonadaceae; genus Aquipseudomonas. The sequence continues at coordinate 3,745 of JAUSOF010000028.1, read as the reverse complement.
CGCCCTGGCCCTGGCACGGGACAAGCTGATCGCCTTGGCCGAGGTGTATCGGGTGCGCCTGGAATAAACCCCAGGGCTGGTGTCCTTTTGGCCTGGCGGCGCGCCATAAAAGCTGGCGGGCTGTCGCTTCGCTGCGAACGGACTACCGATATGTGAGCGCTTTTCACACCCTCTGCGTTATGCGGGCAGGTTTCAGGGCCTCACTGGAGTGCCCGCAGGCTGAGGCCAGTTCAAATTGCCCGAGTCGCTAAAGCGCCTTGTGCCGAACAAGCCGCCGGCCAGTTTGCCGCGCAGCGCATAGGGCAGATCCTGACCCGGTTTATAGCCGCTGACACCCCAGGCCTGACGCATGACCGAATAGGCGGAAATGCTCACTGGCACACTGATCACTGTTTCGCCGAAGCGCGGTACCTGGCCACTCTGGTTGCTCACTCCACTGGCCAGCGGTTGCTGGTTGATGTCGAGTTGCAGCGCCACGCCGTGGTAGTCGATGGCCCCTTCATTGGGGTTCTGGATGCGCAGTTTCACCGCAAAGCGCATCTCCAGTCCTTCGCCCGGCAGCGGCTCCAGGCCGACCAGGTCGATATGCAGCGGGTCGCGCTGACCCAGGGTGCTGCAGGCGCTAAGGCCCAGCAGCAGGGCGCAGGCGAGAATGCGCAGCAGGTGGCTAAATAGTGGACGGTGACTCGGCATGGCGGGATTTCCGATTAGGGGCGGGGCGCTATAGAAGACAACGTCGTCGCGGTTATTGCTCCGCGCGGGGGCGATTGTCGTCAGGTTAGCCCTATTGGCCGTTACGCGTTGGGTGTTGGCCGCGCTGTTTGGCACTGAGCACCACGGCGATGCCGCCGAGCACCGCCAGCGAACTCAGGATCAGTCGTAGGCTCAAGGCTTCATCGAGCAGCAGGCTGCCGGCCAGGGCGGCGATGATCGGCACGCTGAGTTGTACGGTGGCAGCCTGGAATGCTTTCAATCCGCGCAGGGCGGTGTACCAAATGGCGTAGCCGATGCCAGAGGTCAGCGCGCCGGAGAGCACGGCATAGAACAGCCCGAGGCCATCCCAGTTGGCGTGGCTGAGCAGCAGTGCACTGGCCAGTAGCGCCAGCGGTGTGGCCCGCGCGAAGTTGCCGGCGGTGACCGCCAGCGGGTCGCCGGCGCCACGACCGAGCAGCGAGTAAACGCCCCAAGCGGTGCCGGCCAGCAGCATCAGGAGTGCGCCGCCGAGTGCCGGGGCGCTGGCGCCGGGCAGCAACAGCGCGAGTAAACCGCCCAGGGCCAGCATTAATCCTGCGCTCGTCAATGGGCTGAAGCGCTCGCCTCGGTAGAAGCCCCACAGCAGCATGCTCACCTGCACCGCGCCGAACAACAACAGCGCGCCGACCCCTGCGTCCAGGCTGATATAGGCGAAGGAAAAAGCCGCGGCATAGACAAACAGCGCGGCGGCACCAGCCCAGCTGCCGGCCAGCGCGCCATCACCGCGGCGCAGGCGCAGCAGCAACCAGAGGGTCAGGGCACCGGAAGCGAGGCGCAGGCTGGTGAAACTGGCGGCATCGATCTCGGTGTCTTTCAGGGCCAGGCGGCAGAGCAGCGAGTTACCGGCAAAGGCGAGCATGGCCAAGGCGGTCAGGAGCAGGGTGCGAGTGGACATCGACCATCCTTATTGCGCAGGTCTGACGTGAAGCAGTCAGGTCGACCTATCTAAGCACAGGGAGGGCGCGAGGAGGATTGGCGGAAAGTGCTAAGGGGCAAGACTTTGTGCGTGGACCGGCTCGCCACGGCGGTGTGCCACTTAGCGCTGGGGGAAATATCGAGCGGCGTGGCGTACCGCGGTGGCGGACGTCTTGAGGCGCCCGCATGCGGCGAACACTGTTTTCGCACGCTCTCAGTTGGGTCAGCCCGTGCTGTTGCCGGGCTGACCGCGGCCATCAGAAGTGCACTTTAACCAGCAGGCTGGCAGTGTTCTGAGCGGTCGAGCCAACGAAGTTTTCGCTGACAAAACCACCGTCCTCGATGCCGTACTTGTCCTTCCAGTAGTCGTATTCGATACCCACATACAGCTGCTTCTCGCCCCAGCTCATGGCCTTGCCCAGGTCGTATTTGATCTGTGGGTTGAAGTGCAGGTTGGCGTGGTAGCTCTTGTCGTTATCCACCACCCAATCCATAAAGCCGTCGATCACGATGTCGGATTTGCCCACCGGAATGGTGTAGCTCCACGCCGGCGTGATCTGCCACACGCCGCTACCGTCACGGTCGCCGTCGGTCTGGCGATGGTAGAAGTTCAGCGAGAAGTAATCAAAGCCGGGAATCGCCAGGTCGAAGCCTGGACCGATCAGGTAAGACTCGACATCGTCTTCGCCGAACTCGTAGGTCATGGCCAGCAACACGTCCTTGATCGGACCAAATTCCAGTTTGCTGTCGAACAGCTTGCCGAATGACAGGCGCGGCGAGAACTCGCCGTAGAAGGTGTGGCCGTCGCCCGCGCCATTGGTGGCGTCGGTGTTGTACTTGATGGTGTCGACGAAAAAGAACAAGTCACCGATAGCCCAGCCGCTGACATGCTCGAAGGTCACGGTCTGCTGGATTTCCGGGTCGACCTTGTAGTTCTGCCCATACAGGTAGCTCAGGCTGTTGTTTTGCCAGTGCATCAAGTCTCCGGCAACGGCCTGGCCGCCCGCCAGAAGCCCGCCGGCGAGAATCAGGGAAGAGAGGGTAGGTTTCATCGGGTAGTGCTCCTGGTGTGCCTAATTATCGTTTTAAACCTGTCTGAATGGTCAGGCTGCTGGGGCAGGAGCAAAAAGGAAGCCAACTCCTTGGTCGGCCAGTGTTAAAGCGGTGATATGCAGTGAACTGCGCGTTTTAAGCGGTATTTACGAGGAACAGGGCAGGCTGCCGGACACTTTATGGCACATTTTTCTGACCAGTAAGACAGTTTTGCCTCAACTTGGGGCGCGGTGGCAGTTGGCGGCGGTCGGTAAAACCGGTCAACGCACATCACTAGATTCATCAAGGTCGTGGAGCAAATAGCGAGTAGTTTCCTTATGGTGGGCGGGTGCGGCCAATCTCCTTGGGCATAGGTAGTGTGATCACCCTTTGGAAACTGCTTGTTGAGTAGTGCCTAGCGCCGTACTAGCGCGCAAATGCCATATACAGAATAAGGCCGAGTTAGCAGCGCATGCCATGTGGTTGTCGAGAGCCACTTCACTCATCGGCCACACCCACACAATCGGTGCGGGATTACGCCACTCCAAAGCAGCAATGCGCACAGTGCTGCACTCGCGCCTACCGCCGGTAGATCAGGTCATTCATCTGGCTTCAGTGAGCAGAGCACGGTCTTGCCTGTGTGCTGTCACGACCCTGGCGACTCTGAACACGTTTGGGTCGAGGCTAGACAGTTTTAACGAGGTACAGCAGCCGACAATCCTTCGCAACGCGCGCCTCACGGGACGTGCAAATGCTTTAGGAGTCGGTTATGTCCATCAGTGTGTTTGACCTGTTCAAAATCGGCATCGGGCCTTCCAGCTCGCATACCGTCGGCCCGATGCGCGCCGCCGCGCTGTTTCTCGGCACGCTGCGTGAGCGCCGCCTGCTGGAGCGGGTACAGCGGGTGGAAGTGCGCCTGTATGGCTCGTTGTCGGCCACCGGCATCGGTCACGGCAGCGACACAGCGGTGATCATGGGCCTGATGGGCGACTGGCCGGATCAGATCGACCCGGCGCAGATCGCGCCACGCATCGCGGCGTTGCGC
>JAUSOF010000026.1 GCA_030656145.1 Pseudomonas sp. | reverse complement strand
CGAGAATGGCATCGCGCCGCGGCACATCGACCTGCGCCCGTTCGTCCTGTCCGGCCGCGAAGTGCGCCTGGTACCAGGCGGGCTGACCCGCGTGGCGTTGCGCGAAGGCTCGCTGGTGGTGAACTCGTCGCAGGGCGGCGGCACCAAAGACACCTGGGTGGTGGAGGACTAATCATGCTTTCAAGAACTGCCTCCGATCTGTATTGGATGTCGCGTTATCTGGAGCGCGCGGAAAACCTCGCACGCATGCTCGATGTCAGCTATTCGCTGTCGCTGATGCCGCAAGACGGCCGTGGCGATGGCCTGGAAGAGCTGGCCATGCCGCTGCTCATCACCGGCACGCTTGAGGAATACATGGCGCGCCATGGCCAGTTGCATGGCGAGCGCATGCTGCACTTCTTCGCCCTGGATGCCGAGAACCCGGCAAGCATTTACAGCTGCCTGGGCGCGGCACGCAGTAACGCCCACGCAGTGCGTGGGCGCATTACCGCCGAGATGTGGGAAAACATCAACGCCAGCTGGCTGGATATTCGCGGCATTGCCGAGCAGGGGCTGGGGCGTTACGGCATCAGCCGCTTCTGCGAATGGGTCAAGGAGCGCTCGCACCTGTTTCGCGGCGCTACTTTCGGCACCATCATGCGCGGCGACCCGTATCGCTTCATTCGCCTGGGCACCTTTATCGAGCGGGCCGACAACACCCTGCGCCTGCTCGATGCGCGTTACGAGATGCTTGGCGAGGACATCGACGAGGTTGACGGCCGCCCGGCACGCAGCTACTACCAGTGGAGTGCATTGCTGCGCGCACTGTCCTCGTTCGAGGCCTTTGCCGAGATCTATCGTGGCTCGCCGGGCACGCGCAAGGTATCCGAGCTGTTGCTGTTGCGCCCCGACATTCCGCGTTCCCTGCGCGCCTGCGTGGATGAACTGCACCTGATGCTGGCCAGCCTGCCTGGCGAGAATGGTCGCCCGGCCCAGCGCCTGGCAGCCGAACTGGAAGCGCGGCTGCGCTACACCAGCATCGACGAAGTGCTGGATGAGGGCCTGCATGCCTGGCTCACCGACCTTATCCTGCTGGTGCGCGACCTCGGCCAAGCCATTCACAGTTCCTATCTGGAGGTCGCATGAGACTGTCCATCAGCCACGACACCACCTACCACTACGAAAATCAGGTGCGTGCGAGTATTCAGTACCTGCGCCTGACGCCGCACGACAGTGAGCGTCAGCACGTCCTCAACTGGCAGCTCAATTTGCCGCGACCGGTGCGCGCCCAACTCGACCCCTACGGCAATATCCTGCATGTGCTGACAATGGATGAGCCTCACGAATCCATCGTTATCGGCGCCCACGGCCTGGTTGAGATCGACGAGCAGCGTGAATCGGAGCACGAAAGCCAGTCGGCGTTGCCGTTTCTGCGCTTCACCCGCCTGACCGAGGCGGATGCGGCCTTGCGCGAGTTCGCCCTGCAGCACTGCAAACAACGCCGCGACCGCAACGCCTTGATCGACCTGATGCATGGCCTGAATGGCCACATCAGCTACCTGACCGGCAGTACCGCGGTGGAAACCAGCGCGGCCGAAGCCTTCGCTGGCCGCCAGGGTGTTTGTCAGGATCATGCCCATGCCTTTCTCGCCTGCGCGCGCAGCCTGGGTATCCCGGCGCGCTATGTGTCGGGTTACCTGCTTACCAACAGCGACGATCATCTGGCGAGCCACGCCTGGGCCGAGGCCTGGCTGGAGGGCGCCTGGTACAGCTTTGATGTGACCAATTGCCTGGCCAGGCCGGAGCGCCATTTGAAACTGGCGGTGGGCCGCGATTACCTGGACGCCTGCCCGGTGCGCGGCATGCGCCGTGGTGGTGGCACCGAGCAAATGCACGCCATTGTGGAAGTTTCTCCGCTGCTGATGGTGCAACACCAGTAGAATTGCCCAACATGAGTATTCAACCGCGCCCGGAGCAGCTTTTAAAACTGCCCCGGGCGCATTGGTTCTACAAGGTGAAGCATGACTTACTGTGTTGCCATGAGCCTGGCCCAAGGGCTGGTGTTCGTTTCCGATTCGCGTACCAACGCGGGCGTCGACCACATTTCCGTATTTCGTAAACTGCATGTGTTCGGGGTGCCCGGCGAGCGTCTGATTGTGCTGCAAAGTGCCGGTAACCTGGCCACTTCGCAGTCGGTGATCAGCCTGCTACGCCATCGCCTGGGGGGTGACGGCGAACATTTGCACAACGTACGGAACCTGTTTTCTGCGGCGACGCTGGTGGGCGAAACCCTGCGCGAAGTGCTGGCCCACGATGAAAGCGCGACCCTGAACCAGGGCATAGAGCTGGGTTGCTCGTTTTTGCTCGGCGGACAGATTCAGGGCGAAGCCCCGGCGCTTTACAACCTCTATCCGCAGGGTAATTTCATCGCATCCAGCGAAGACACACCGTATTTCCAGATCGGTGAAAGCAAATACGGCAAGCCGATCCTTGACCGCGCGCTGAGTTACCAGACGCCGCTGCACCTGGCGTTACGCTGTGCGTTGATCTCCTTCGACTCGACCATTCGCAGCAATCTATCGGTTGGTATGCCGCTTGATCTGCTGGTCTACAAAGCCGATAGCTTTGAGGTGCCGAGCGGTTTTCGCGTTCACGAAGGCGATGCCTATTTCGACGGGATTCGCCAGCAATGGTGCGGCGGCCTGAGTGAATTGCTCGGCCAGCTAGCGGAGCCGCCGAGCGATTACTGGGAGTAATCGACGGCCGGTTTGGCGCGGACTGGATAAGCCTGTTGCCTGCTGCATGGGGCGATGGTTCACCCACTCGGGTAGGGTGCGCCGTGCGCACCGCGCTGATGGCCTGCTGAGCAACCATCAGTCCTGCACCTTGCGCGCGGCCATATGCCGCAGGTAATCGAGCAGCTGCACCAGCTCTGCATCGCTCAACACCGACTCTGCGAACCCCGGCATCCGCCCTTGCGGCCAGCGCCGCAGGTGTTGCGGATTGCGGATGTAGGTCCGCAGAAAATCAGCCGCGAAATACTCGGTCGGGTTATGTGGCACGTTTAGATCGGGGCCGAACTGCGAGTCACCGGCAGTATTCAGGCGATGGCAAGCCATGCAGTGTTTCTGGTATTGCATGAGGCCGGCCTGCACCTGTGCAGGCGCATCGGCGGCTGGCAGTAATTGCGGAAAGCGCTCGGCGGCTGTCGCCAGCTTACTGATGCGGGTGATCTGAAACGGCCACTGCTCCGGGCCGATATGACTGGCCAGCGGATTTTGCCACACCAGATAAAACGGCCCGGCACTGGGCTTGCCAGGCGCCAAGGGCGGCCATGGCCTCGCCGGATCCTCTACGGCCAGCCAAGCCAGGGCGCCGCTTTGGTTGAGCACCGCGGCCGCCGGCAGTTCGGCGGCAAAACCATCGAGGGCTAATGCCTGCAGATGATCGCCAGGCTGCACACCATCGAGCAGCACCGCCAGCGGTACTGCGAGGTAGCTCATGGGGCGCCTGTAGCTGACGTCTTCGGCTATCTCGATGTACTGAGCCCGGGGGTGGTCGAGTAATTGGCTGCTGCTCCATGTGCGGCTGATGCTGCCCAGTTGCAGTTGCAATTCGGCGCTCTGCGTGGCGCTACTCAGGGTTAGCAAGGCAAGCAGCGCTAGCCGCAGATTCAATGCGGCTGTACCAGGGCCAGTTTCAGCTGGTCGTAGCTACCCGCGTTGATCAGGTTGCGATACCCCAGTTGTGCCAGGCTGTCCTGGGCGATTGCCGAGCGTCTGCCACTGCGGCAATAGAGCACGATGGGCGTGTTTTTATCCGGAACCAAAGCAGTAATCTGTCCGGTGATTTGCTCATGGCCGATACGGCTGGCGCCGGGCAGGGCGCCAGCGGCAAATTCTTCGGCGGTGCGCACATCAATCAGCACCGCGCCCGGTGTTTGCAGGGCACTAACAGCCTGCTGTGGCGACAGCTCATCTGCCGCAAGTGGCAGGCTGAGCAACAGCGTCAAAAAGGCACTCAAAACGCGCATGCAGAACTCCTCGGGAGATATCAAACGAGGCCTTAGCATAATTGAAAACGCTTGAAAGCACGCGCCGCCGTTGGCCGGCGGAGCGGTGTGAGTAAGTGACCTCGTTGGCTACCCGGTTTGTCTGCGGCACGCTGCGTGGCCGCATTTTTAGTGCAGTACGCAGCGGGCGATCAACCGACCAGACGCGTCAGGTTGGGAAGGATCAGGATCAATGTGGTGGCGAACACAATCAGACCCGCTTGACGGATTTTCGAGTGTTTGAACATGGCCATCTGCCTTTTGTTTTTGTTGGTGTGGCGTTGAACGCCCGCTCTGAAGGTCTCTCGGGCTGCAGCGTCACGCCATGGCGTGGACTGAAAAGCCACCCCGGCAAAACCCGGCAATGGCACCTGCGTAGTTAGCTTTATTTACGTGTGGTAACGCTGACTTTAGGGGACATGTCACCTATGCCTTAGATGACTTGGTTGCTAGCCGTTGCTGGGTTGGAGCATTGAGTTATGCCCCATGCTGCAAATAGCGTGAGTATCCCTTGAGCCAGAGCCATTCGCTCGCCCTGTGCTTGCATAACGCCAGTAGGTGACCATTCGTCTGAGCGGCGAGGTCAATATGCCTGAGCACTTCGGTCATTGAGCCTGCCTCATCTGGGGGTAAGGTAGTGCAGCCAGCAATAACAGGCGCAGCCAGCTGGCAATGCGCCGCCATCCATACCCTCCAATGGAGGTCTGAGGACGCCATGACCGAAGCATATATTTTCGATGCCGTGCGCACGCCCCGCGGCAAGGGCAAGAAGGACGGCGCGCTGTACAGCGTCAAGCCGGTCGACCTGATCGCCGGACTGCTCAAGGCGCTGCAAGCGCGCAATAACCTGGATACCAGCCAGGTCGATGACATTGTGCTCGGTTGTGTGACGCCTGTCGGCGATCAGGGCGCGGACATCGCCAAGACTGCAGCCATGGTCGCCGATTGGGATGTCAGCGTGTCGGGCGTGCAGCTCAACCGTTTTTGTGCGTCGGGCCTGGAAGCGGTGAACATCGGCGCGATGAAGGTGCGGTCCGGTTTCGAGGACCTGGTGGTGGTCGGCGGCGTCGAATCGATGTCGCGCATTCCCATGGGTTCCGACGGCGGCGCCTGGGTGATGGACCCGGCCACCAATATGCACACCCACTTCACTCCGCAGGGTATCGGCGCCGATCTGATCGCCACCCTCGAAGGCTTCAGCCGCACTGACGTCGACAGTTTTGCCCTGCGTTCGCAGCAAAAAGCTGCCCGCGCCAGCAAAGACGGCTCGTTCAGCAAGTCGCTGATTCCGGTAGCGGATCAGAACGGCATCGTTCTGCTCGACCACGATGAATTTATCCGTGGCGAATCCACCCTCGAAGGCCTGGGCAAGCTCAAGCCGAGCTTCGAGATGATGGGCCAGATGGGCTTCGACAGCACCGCGCTGCGCGTCTACAGCCATGTTGAACAGATCAACCACGTGCACACGCCGGGCAACAGCTCGGGCATTGTCGATGGTTCGGCGCTGATGCTGATCGGCTCCGAAGCCAAAGGTAAGGAGCTCGGTTTGAAGCCGCGTGCGCGTATCGTCGCCACGGCGGTGACCAGCACCGACCCGACCATCATGCTCACCGGCCCGGCACCGGCCACCCGTAAGGCACTGGCCAAGGCCGGGTTGAACGTCAATGACATCGACCTGTTCGAGGTCAACGAGGCGTTCGCTTCGGTGGTGATGAAATTTATGAAGGACATGGGCGTCAGCGAGGACAAGGTCAACGTCAACGGCGGCTCCATCGCCATGGGCCACCCGCTGGGTGCAACCGGTTGCGCCATCCTCGGCACCCTGCTCGACGAGCTGGAGAAGCGCCAACTGCGCTACGGCTTAGCCACCCTCTGTGTGGGCGGCGGTATGGGCATTGCCACGATTATTGAACGAATCTGATCAGGCGTAGGAGCGGGCCATGCCCGCGAAGCCGACGTTGCGTTGATGATCGCGGGCATGGAACTGGGTGTCCCCCCCGCTCCTACGGTTTCTGCGTTGCCCACCCGTTGAGTGCAACTGCCAGTGAGAAAGGAATTAAGTAATGACTGACGCCATCCGTTACGAAAAAGGCCAGGACAATATCGTCGTTCTGACCATGGACATGCCCGGCCAGAGCGCCAACACCATGAACGCGGTATACCGCGAGGCCATGGGCAAGATCGTCGAGCGCTTGGAAGCCGAGAAGGATTCCATCGCCGGAATCATCATCACCTCGGCGAAGAAGACCTTCTTCGCCGGCGGCGACCTGAATGAGCTGATCAAGGTCACCAAGGCCGACGCGCCGGCCTTCTACCAGATGATCCTCAATATCAAGGGCCAACTGCGCCGCCTGGAATGCCTGGGCAAACCGGTGGTTGCGGCGATCAATGGCGCGGCCCTGGGCGGCGGCTGGGAAATTGCCCTGGCCTGTCACCACCGTATAGCCCTGGACCATTCCAGCATTCAGCTCGGTCTGCCGGAAGTAACCCTCGGCCTGTTGCCGGGCGGTGGCGGGGTGGTGCGTATGGTGCGCCTGCTCGGCCTGGAAAAGGCCCTGCCGTACCTGGCTGAAGGCAAGAAGGTTCGTCCCGATGCTGCGCTCAAGGCCGGCTTGATCCACGAACTGGCTTGCGACAAGGACGATCTGCTGGCCAAGGCGCGCGCCTGGATCGCCGCCAACCCGAGCGCTGTGCAGCCCTGGGATGTCAAAGGCTACAAGATTCCGGGCGGTACGCCGTCCAGCCCGAATGTGGCGCAGATGCTGGCCATCGCCCCGAGCGTATTGCGCGACAAGACCAAGGGCTGCTTCCCAGCCCCGGAGAAGATCATGTGCGCCGCCGTCGAGGGCGCGCAGGTCGACTTCGACACCGCGCAGATTATCGAGGCGCGCTACTTCACCGAACTGACCACAGGGCAAGTGGCGAAGAACATGATTGGCACCTTCTGGTTCCAGCTTAATGAAATCAACGCCGGCAGCTCGCGCCCGCAAGGTTTTGCGCCCTACGTGACCAAGAAGGTCGGTGTGCTCGGGGCTGGCATGATGGGCGCCGGCATTGCCTATGTCTCGGCGGTGGCCGGGATCGAGGTGGTGCTCAAGGATATTTCCCTGGGAGCGGCGGAGAAGGGCAAGGACTACTCGGCCAAGCTGCTGGAGAAAAAGGTCGGCCGTGGCCAGATGAGCGCCGAGAAACGCGATGGCATCCTGGCGCGGATCAAACCCACCGTTAGCGATGCCGACTTCGCCGGCTGCGACCTGATCATCGAGGCGGTGTTCGAGGATCGCGACCTCAAGGCCAACGTGACGGCGGCTGCCGAACGTGCGGCGCTGGCGGATGCGGTGATTGCCTCCAACACCTCGACCCTGCCGATCACCGGCCTGGCCGCGGCGGTGCAGAAGCAGGACACGTTTATCGGCCTGCATTTCTTCAGCCCGGTGGACAAGATGCCGCTGGTGGAAATCATCAAGGGTGAGCACACCAGCGACGAGACCTTGGCCCGTGGCTTCGACTATGTGATGCAGATCAAGAAGACCCCGATCGTGGTCAACGACAGCCGCGGCTTTTTCACCTCGCGCGTGTTCGGCACCTTCACCAACGAAGGCCTGGCCATGCTGGGCGAAGGCGTGAGCGCGGCGATGATCGAGAACGAAGCGCGCAAGGCGGGCATGCCGGTCGGACCGCTGGCGATCAGCGACGAAGTGTCGATGAGCCTGATGAATCATATCCGTCAGCAGACCATCAAGGACCTGGCCGCCGAGGGTAAATCCATCCCCGAGCACCCGGCCTTTGCCGTGATTGATTTGATGCTGAACGAGTACAAGCGTCCGGGGAAGGCGGCTGGTGCGGGTTTCTATGAGTATCCCGCTGGCGGCAAGAAGCACCTGTGGCCGGAGCTCAAGGCGCGTTTCGAGAAGCGTGATGCGCAGATTTCGCAGATCGATGTGCGTGACCGCATCCTGTTTATCCAGGCCATCGAGACCGTGCGCTGTATGGAGGAGGGCGTGCTCAAGTCGGTTGCCGACGCCAATATCGGTTCGATCTTCGGGATCGGCTTTGCCGCCTGGACCGGTGGTGCGTTGCAGTTCATCAACCAGTACGGCGTGCAGGACTTTGTCGCCCGCGCCACGTACCTGGCCGAGCAGTACGGCGAGCGCTTCCTGCCGCCTGCGCTGTTGCTGGATAAGGCTGCCAAAAAGGAACGCTTCTGACTGCTCCTGACGCGCCAGTCTTTACCGTCGCAGACCGGGTCAGGAGGTCTGCGGCCTAGGCTGCGTGCTCGTCAGTAAACTGCATAACGCATACCAGGCACCTCGGCGGGTGGTTGCGCGGCACGCCACGCCGGCCGTGCCAGCAGTGATCTGGGCTCTGAGAAATGGCGCCCGGCCCGCCGAACTGATCACCTGCGCGGGTGTTGACCGGTATGGGCGGACGATATACGGGCTAATCGGTTGATTTTATGCGGGGCTGGATGGCTCGTCCTCTTGCCTTGCTGCCTGGCCGCAGGCAGGCTTGGGCCTCCGTATATACCCTCACTCAAGTTTCAGGTATTCGCCCCATGCCGTTGCAGATTTGCATTCTGGAAACTGACATTCTTCGCCCCGAACTGGTCGAGCAGTACCAAGGATATGGCCGAATGTTCGAGCAGCTCTTCGCTCGCCAACCGATCGCCGCCGAGTTCACCGTGTACAACGTGATGGAAGGCCACTACCCGCCGGGCAGTGAGCACTACGATGCCTACCTGGTCACCGGCAGCAAGGCCGACTCGTTCGGCAGCGATCCGTGGATCGACACCCTCAAGACCTACCTGCTTGAACGTTATGCCCACGGTGACAAGTTGCTGGGTATCTGCTTTGGTCACCAGCTACTGGCACTGCTGCTTGGCGGCAAGGCCGAGCGCGCTGAGCAGGGCTGGGGGGTGGGCACTCATCGCTACCGCCTGGCCCATCAACCGGCCTGGATGACTCCGGTGCTGGAGGAGTTGACCCTGTTGATCAGCCACCAGGACCAGGTCACCAAACTGCCGGAAAATGCCACGCTGCTTGCGTCCAGTGACTTCTGCCCGATTGCAGCCTACTGCATCGATGATCAGGTGCTGTGTTTCCAGGGCCACCCTGAGTTTATCCACGGCTACTCCAAGGAGTTGCTGGAGATTCGCCAGCAGCATATTGGCGAAGTGGCCTATCGCAAGGGCGTCGACAGTTTGCAGCACGAGCACCAGGGCCATACGGTGGCCGAGTGGATGATGCGCTTCGTCGCCCATGGCCGGGCCGGCCTCAATGACTGACTGGCCTATGCAGCATGCGCAGGACGCGGGGTAGCGCTCTATGCAGCGGTGATTTGCTGATCCATCGCCGCGATGCATTGCTGCATCTGTGTGCGACAGGTTTCGATCAGCTGCGGCAGGTCATCCTGGCTCAGGCCGGCAGTGGGGATGGCCGGCAGCGAGCGGATCATGATTTCGCCGCTGTTCCAGCGGTTGAGCTGTAGATGATTGACGTAGGTGCTGACACATACCGGGATGATTGGCACGCCGGCGGCAATCGCCATCTGGAATGCACCTTTCTTGAACGGCAGCAGGCCTTTGCCGAGGTTGCGGGTGCCTTCGACGAATACCCAGATCGAAGTGTCTTTGTGCTTGAGCGTATCGGTGGTGGTCAGCATGGCCTGCTTGGCGCGAATGGCATTGCCGCGGTCGAGCAGCACATTGCCCGACAGCCAGTAAAGCTGGCCGAAGAACGGCACCCACTTCAGGCTTTTTTTGCCGAGGCTGACTGTGCGCTTGGGCACCACGCGGCCGAGCACGTAGAGGTCGTAGTTGGATTGGTGGTTGGCGATGATCACACAGGATCGTTGATGCTCAAGCAGAGGCTGTACATCGGTCGTTAGCTTCCAGCGCAGCAGCCACTGCGCCGGGATGCTGTAGAGGCGCGCGCACAGCCTGCTGTTGTCAGGGTTGAACGGGCGGCAGATGCCGAGCAGCAAGCCCAGGAGGCCGGCGAGGATAAAGTGCACGCCCATCGCCAACATGCGCATAAGAAAAAGCATTGGGCACGCTCGTCATAACAAAAAGGCGCGCAGTGTACGGTCACTGCATTGCTTTCGGCAATTGATGCTGGTCGGAGGTCGTTGCTGGTTGCTGCGTCCTCGGTAGAACCGCTAGCGGTGGCTGGCTGCAGCTCAATCGAGCGACTGCCCGCAGGATTGAGCTGTACAGGCCTTTGGCTTCATTGGTTGGCGCACCCTGCACTTGCACGCGCAGGGTGTATGGGTATTCAGACCTTGAACCGCCCAAGCAGGCGATCCTGCTGACCGACTTGCTCCACCATCACCCCGCACTGGCGTACCTGCTCTTCGGCGCCCGCCGCCACCTCATGGCTGATGTCGCGGATATTGGTGGTGTTGCGATTGATCTCCTCGGTGGTAGCACTCTGTTCTTCGGCGGCGGTAGCAATCTGCAAGTTCATGTCGTTGATCCGGGTGATGGCTTCACGAATGCGCCCAAGCATGTCATTGGCCGCGCCGGCATCCTCGGCGGTCTTGCTGGCGCTGTCGCGGCTCTGCTGCATACGTGTTTCGGCCTGCTTCACCCCGGACTGCAACTGGTCGATCATCTGACGGATCTCCTGGGTCGATTGCTGGGTGCGCGAAGCCAGGGAGCGCACCTCATCGGCCACCACGGCAAAACCACGTCCTGATTCGCCGGCACGGGCCGCCTCGATGGCGGCATTCAGCGCCAGCAGGTTGGTCTGATCGGCGATGCTGGTAATCACCGAGAGAATCGACTCGATATTGTGGCTGAGCTTGGCCAGTTCGTTGATTGCATGACTGGTTTCGTTCATCTCGTCGGCCAGGTTCTTGATCGCCTCGGTTGAGCGTGAAACGACGCGCACACCGTTCTCGGTTTCCTCATTGGCGGCAATGGCGGCTTGAGCTGCGGCCTGGGCATTGCGCGCCACTTCTTCGGCGGTGGAAGCCATTTCATGCATGGCCGTGGCCAGTTGATCCAGCTCCTGCAGTTGCTGTTGCAAGCGCCCGGAAGACTGATTGGCTTCGCTGGAGGTCAGCGTGGTGCTTTCACGCACTTGCTGCGAACTGCCCATGACCTCGCTGATCAGCTTCTGTAGGCTGGAAAGAAAGCCGTTGAACTCTTGAGACACCTGAGCGATCTCGTCCTTGCCCTCAGTGGGCAGGCGGCGGGTCAGGTCGCCTTCGCCGCTATTGATTTCGCGTAGTGATTGGTACAGATGTTCAAGGGGTTTGAGCAGGCTGTTCATCAGTACGCCCAGCACGATCAGGCTAATGATCACCCCCAGCAAGGTGCCGATCACCGCGCGCCAGCTCAGGGTATTGGCTTCAGCCATAACGATGCTCTTGTCCAGTACCACACCGATATACCAGTCCATGCCGGCCAGATTGGGCAGGGGGGTGAACGACACCAGCAAGTCCTTGTCGCCGCTGCTGGTTTCCTGCAGCTCCTTGTTCAGGGCCGGGCTCTGGCCGCCAAACAGCTCGCTGTAGCTCTTGCCGTTCAGATCGGTACTGGGGTGGGAAATGATGTTGCCGTTGCGCGTGAGCAAGAAGGCGTAGCCGGCGCCGTTGAAGTCCAGGGTGTTGACCGCATCGGCCACGGTTTTCAGGCGAATATCGCCACCCAGCACGCCGAGAAATGCGCCGGCATTGGTGATGCGGGTAACGGCCGAAATCAGGATTTCACCGGTGGTTGAGTCCACATAGGGTTCTGTGAGCACCGCCTGGTTGCCGGCTTTACCGGTGGCATACCAGGGTCGCTGGCGACCGTCCCATTCTGGCGCAGGCTTCCACTCATCACTGTTTTTGATTGGTTTGCCGTCGCTTTGCAGGGCGCCGAACACCAGGATGAACTCGTTCTTCAGCATGGGGCTGTTGACGATGCGCTGAGTTTCTTCGGGACTGAAATTGCTGTCGATGTTTTGCGACATCAGGTCCATCAGCTTGAGCTTGGCGTTGAGCCAGTTTTCGATCTGTCGCGCTAGCGCGTTACTCGACTCTGCGATGCTCGCGGCTACCTGGCTATGCAGGGTTTCGCGAACCTGGCTGACTTGCGCCAGTGACAGCAGACTGGTGGTAAGGAACAGCACGATGGCCGCTGCCAGACTAACCTTATGGACAATCTTCATAACACGCTCCCGGCGGCAATTTCGAATAGATCGTTGGGTGCCTTTGCTCCTTGGCCCTACCTGTTAAAAGTAATACAGCCTGGCCAGATTGCTTGCGGGTTCGCCACTGTTTTGCCATTAAATGTAAAAAACCCGGCACATGGGCCGGGCTTCGTGGTGTTGCTGGGTGCGCTTTACAGCATGTGCTTCTTGTCCAGCTCGACAGCCTGATCGAGGGCTTCGAGCAGCGCCTTGCGCACTTTCAGTTTGGTGTTCTTGTGCGCGGTCATGTTGATCTTTTTCATCTGCTGGGCGACCGCCAGGGCGGTGGCGTGCAGTTGCTCGGCCGGTACTACTTTGTCGAGGAAACCTGCATTCACCGCGCCTTGTGGGTCGAACATCTCGCCGTTGATCACCGAGCGGTGGAAGGCCGACTTGCGCAGACGGTCACGGGCCAGTTCGATACCGGCGTGGTGCATGGTCATGCCGATCTGTACTTCGTTGAGGCCGATGCTGAACGGGCCTTCGACGCCGATGCGGTAATCCGACGACAGCAGGATAAAGGCGCCCTTGGCTACCGCGTGGCCTGGACAGGCGACGATGATCGGGAAGGGGTGGGCGAGCATGCGGCGCGCCAGGGTGGAGCCGGAGGCAACCAGGTCAATGGCATTCTGCGGGCCGGAGGTCATCACCTTGAGGTCGTAGCCGCCAGAAAGAATGCCCGGCTGGCCGGTGATGATCACGATGGCCTTGTCCTGCACGGCGCGATCCAGAGCTGCGTTGAAGGCAGTGATCACATCCGGGGAGATGGCGTTTACCTTGCCATTACACAGGGTCAGGGTGGCAATGCCATCGTCGAGTTGGTAGCTGATCAGGTCGCTCATGGTCGGGTTCCTTGTGCTGAAGTGCAGCAGACGTTACTCATCCGCATCGTTCAGGTAAAGCGCCGTGGCTGACTGGTGAGTCAGCTATACCCGCCGTTTGCAGCCTATCGGCTTGATCGATATAGGCAATTGGCAGTGTGAGCGCGCACTGCTCTAGCGTAAGGATTGGTTTGAGATGAGGGGGTGATCATGGGAAGCGATAACTGGGCCATCTGCTGGCGTGTTGGGTTGCTGGCAGTAATTGTGCTGGGGTTGATGCTACTGGCTAGCAGCGTGCGCAGCCAAAGTCCGCAGGGGGTGATCGTTGTCTTTCTGTTCAGCCTGTTTATTTCCCTCGGCTTCCTGCTGTTTGGTCGTCAGCGTTTTGAGATAACGCCCGCTGTGTGTCGAGCGGATACCGAGCATTCTGCATAAGCGCATGAATATTCTGAAAAAAACTTTTGCCTTTGGCGAACTGTTCGGCTAAATTAACCGGCCTCGACAGACACCTAGTGTTAGTCGAGATCCGGTGAAGTGTCCGAGCGGTTGAAGGAGCACGCCTGGAAAGTGTGTATACGAGAAATCGTATCGTGGGTTCGAATCCCACCTTCACCGCCACTTTCGCAAAACCCCTGAGAGAGCAATCTTTCAGGGGTTTTTTGCTTTCTGGCTTTTATTGGCGTCGATGAAGCGCCAAAAATGCCGGCCAGAGCCGCTGCGCCTTCAGCGCTGGATCGTCTGCAGTGTCTGATATGCCGGCTGGGCTGAATGTTGATGCGCTGCGAGTCAGGCCATCCGACCAGTAGCTTGGCCGAAGTGATTGCCAGTGCACGGCTGAATGTCAGTATGCAGCTACTGAGCAGGTCGTATCGCTTGAAGTAAGCCGGGCGTTGTTTTTTCGGCTTTTTTCGATAGGGGCGACTGGTCTTTCTATGGTTTGGCGATTCGCTGAATCGTGTCGTCCCGTTTCAGTCCGTTGAGGCGTCAGTAAACCCTGGGAGCGCAATCCACCGGGGGCTTCGCGCGCTCGTAAGCTCCGGCAGCCTTGCACAGGCTGCCCCGAAGAAGGCTCAGGTGATTGGGCAAGGGGGTGGCCCATGAGTGCAACCCCCTCTATCGATGGATGCCATTCCCCGAGTAAGTTCTACACCCACGAGTCATGCTGCCATTCAGGCCTCAATCGTATTGCCGTGGGGTTGGGTTGCAATGGTCGGGGTTTCGGTGGTGATCGAGGCTGTACTGATGTTCACCGCGTGGAGCCCTTTGGGGCCCTGAATAATGTCGAAGCGAACAGGCTGGCCAGCTTTCAGGGTTTTATAGCCGTCCATCTGAATCGCTGAGTAGTGGGCGAAAAGATCTTCATCCCGGCCGTCAGCCAGAATGAATCCATAGCCCTTGGCGTTATTGAACCACTTGACCTTACCGCTAAGCATGCTGACATCCCTCTGCAAAGAACTCCGCGACTGGAGTATCATCCACATCTGATTCCGCGCACGAATTATCAACTGGCTTGGGCGAAGGCGCGGAATCCCTCATACCTACACAAGTGGGTATTCATTGTTTGTAACACCGTTTTGCCGATAGTCAAGGCGCTGCAGCAACTGCCTGACAAGCCGGTGAAACGCTATCTACCATCCGTATTCGTCCAGCCACGAACCATTATCCCAGCATGCATGCACGTAGCCAGATTCGACTAACATTCAATCAGGATCGCCCCGCAACGCATGAGGATGATTCCACCGGCCTTGCCGTTGAGGAATCCAAGCCCGCGCTGCAGGCACCACCGCTGTACAGGGTGGTCATATTCAATGATGACTACACGCCGATGGATTTCGTGGTCGAAGTGCTCGAGGTGTTTTTTAACTTGAATCGGGAGTTGGCGACCAAGATCATGCTGTCTGTCCATACAGAGGGACGGGCAGTTTGCGGAGTGTTTACCCGCGATATCGCCGAAACCAAGGCAATGCAGGTTAATCAGTACGCTAGAGAAAGCCAGCATCCGCTACTCTGTGAGATAGAAAAGGACGGTTAATGCCGGCCGCTTGGGCATGAGGTGAAGCCATGTTAAATCGAGAGCTCGAAGTCACCCTCAATCTAGCCTTCAAGGAGGCCCGCACCAAGCGTCATGAGTTCATGACGGTTGAGCATCTCCTTCTGGCTCTATTGGATAATGAGGCTGCCGCCAGCGTATTGCGCGCATGCGGTGCCAGTCTCGACAAATTGCGCCGCGATCTTCAGGAGTTCATCGATTCCACGACCCCATTGATTCCACAGCATGACGAAGAGCGTGAGACTCAGCCGACTCTGGGCTTCCAGCGTGTATTGCAGCGCGCCGTATTCCATGTGCAAAGCTCCGGTAAGCGGGAAGTGACTGGCGCCAACGTGCTGGTGGCGATTTTTAGCGAGCAGGAAAGCCAGGCAGTATTTCTGCTTAAGCAGCAGAGTGTTGCGCGCATCGACGTGGTCAATTTCATTGCCCACGGCATTTCCAAAGTGCCAGGGCATGGCGGCCATACGGAAAGCGAGCAGGAAACACAGGATGAGGAGGGTGGTGAGTCCTCAGCGTCAGGTAATCCTCTGGATGCGTACGCCAGCAACCTGAATGAGCTGGCTCGTCAGGGTCGTATTGATCCACTGATCGGCCGGGAGCTGGAGGTCGAGCGGGTCGCCCAGATCCTGGCGCGGCGACGCAAGAACAATCCGTTGCTGGTCGGCGAAGCTGGCGTTGGCAAGACTGCTATTGCCGAGGGGTTGGCCAAGCGCATCGTTGATAATCAGGTGCCCGATCTGCTGGCTAGCAGTGTGGTCTACTCACTTGATCTCGGTGCCTTGCTGGCGGGCACCAAATACCGTGGTGACTTCGAGAAGCGTCTCAAGGCGTTGCTCAACGAGTTGCGCAAGCGTCCGCACGCCATTCTGTTTATCGACGAGATCCATACCATTATCGGTGCTGGTGCTGCGTCCGGTGGTGTCATGGATGCGTCCAATCTGCTTAAGCCCATGCTTTCTTCAGGCGAGATTCGCTGTATTGGCTCGACTACCTTCCAGGAGTTTCGCGGTATTTTCGAGAAGGATCGTGCCTTGGCGCGACGCTTCCAGAAAGTCGATGTGAGCGAGCCTTCGGTGGATGACACCTACGGCATTCTCAAAGGCCTCAAGGGGCGTTTCGAGCAGCACCATGGTATCGAGTACAGCGATGAGGCGCTGCGTGCAGCAGCCGAGCTCGCTGCGCGCTATATCAATGACCGGCACATGCCGGACAAGGCCATCGACGTAATCGACGAGGCGGGCGCTTATCAGCGCTTGCAGCCAGTGGAGAAACGGCTCAAGCGCATCGAGGTGGAGCAGGTTGAGGATATCGTTGCGAAAATTGCACGAATTCCGCCGAAACACGTCAGCAGTTCGGACAAGGAGCTGCTGCGTAACCTGGAGCGCGATCTCAAGCTCACGGTCTTTGGTCAGGAAGCTGCTATCGACTCCCTGTCTACGGCTATCAAGCTGTCGCGTGCCGGGCTCAAGGCGCCAGACAAGCCCGTGGGGTCGTTCCTCTTTGCCGGCCCTACCGGGGTAGGCAAAACCGAAGCGGCTCGCCAATTGTCCAAGGCTTTAGGCGTTGAGCTGGTGCGTTTCGATATGTCGGAATATATGGAGCGGCATACGGTCTCTCGGCTGATTGGTGCGCCTCCGGGCTACGTGGGTTTCGATCAGGGAGGCTTGCTGACCGAGGCCGTCACCAAAACCCCACACTGTGTTTTGCTGCTCGATGAAATCGAGAAGGCGCATCCAGAGGTCTTCAATCTGTTACTGCAGGTGATGGATCACGGCACGTTGACCGACAACAATGGGCGCAAGGCTGATTTCCGTAACGTGATTTTGATCATGACTACCAACGCCGGAGCAGAGACTGCTGCGCGGGCGTCCATCGGCTTCACTTATCAGGACCATGCGTCTGATGCGATGGAGGTGATCAAAAAGAGCTTCACGCCGGAGTTCCGCAACCGTCTGGATACCATTATCCAGTTCGGCCGCCTGAGCCATGAAGTGATCAAGAGCATCGTCGACAAGTTCCTCACCGAGTTGCAGGCGCAACTTGAGGATAAGCACGTGATGCTCGAGGTCAGCGATGCTGCGCGCGGTTGGTTGGCAGAGAAGGGCTACGACGTGCAGATGGGTGCAAGGCCTATGGCGCGCTTGATTCAGGAGAAGATCAAGCGTCCCCTCGCGGAGCAGATCCTGTTTGGCGAGCTTGCCGAGCATGGCGGCGTAGCTCATGTCGATCTAAGTGGTGACGAACTGACCTTTGAGTTTGAAACCACTGCGGAAATGGCGTGAGGTCGTTCACCGGCAGTTACTGAAATAGCGCTCATAAAAACGCCCGGCATTGCCGGGCGTTTTTATGAGCGCCTGAACTGTTCAGGTCTTGAAAACTTGCAAGAAGGCCGTTGCCGGGTAAGTCAGCCAGCCAGCAAGCGTAATGCTCTTTGTTCGCTTCGCCCTGGAGCCTGTCGGACTTGAGCTGCAAGGCAGTCTTAAGTCCGGCAGGCTCCTGGAGCTAACTTAAAGCGCAATTTACGCTACGCCTCTAACTACTGATATCCATGGTCTATTGGCTTCAAGCAGTGTTGTTCAAGAACCTGTCAGCGAGCGCGGTAGGTGATGCGACCCTTGCTCAGGTCGTAAGGCGTCAGTTCTACACGAACTTTGTCGCCCGTCAGAATGCGGATGTAGTTTTTGCGCATCTTTCCGGAGATGTGCGCGGTAACGACGTGCCCGTTTTCCAACTCCACACGAAACATGGTGTTAGGCAGGGTGTCGACGACAGTGCCTTCCATTTCGAAGCTGTCTTCTTTCGACATTCAGTAAAGCCCTCGGTATCCAAAGTATGGCCATGGCCCGGTGCAACTGGCTCCAGGCAAAAGCGGCGTGCATTGTGCCCGAAAAGGAAGGTGCGCGCCAAGTGACTTCAGGTAAGAGTGGTCCAGCGCTGATTAATGAACAGCTCGATTGGTCGATATTGGGTCTTGTAACTCATTTTTCGGCAGTTTTTGATCCAGTAACCAAGGTACAGGGCGTGCAGCCCCAGGCGCGCTGCTTCGCGGATTTGCCAAATGATGGCAAAGCGTCCAAGGCTGCGGCGCTCTTCGCTGGGCTCGTAAAAGGTATACACCGCTGAAAGCCCATTGGGCAGCACGTCAGTGACTGCAATCGCTAGCAGTCGCCCGTCTTGGCGAAATTCGTAGAACCGGGAAAACGGCAGGTCGCGTACCAGAAAGGTGGAGAACTGCTCGCGGTTAGGCGGGTACATATCACCATCGGCATGACGTTGCTCAATGTAGCGGACGTACAGGCTGTAATACTCCTCGGTGAAAACCGGGCGTATTGCGCAGACGTGTAGGTCGAGATTGCGTTTTAAAATACGTCGTTGCTGACGGTTTGGTTTGAACTGATCAACCGGAATCCGTGCAGGCACACAGGCCGAGCAGCGCTGGCAGTGAGGGCGATAGAGGTGGTCGCCGCTGCGCCGAAAGCCCATTTCCGAAAGCTCAGCATAGACATCCACATCCATCGGCTGGCTGGGATCGAGGAACAGGGTAGTTGCCTGCTCTTCGGACAGATAGCTGCACGGATGGGGCTGGGTGGCGTAAAACTTAAGGCGGGCCAGCTCGGTCATGATCGACTCTCGGGGTAAAGCCTTGAGTAAGTGTAAGCCACGCTGCGGCACTCGCCTAGGCGCCCCAGGACGCCTTGGTAGGCTGGTCGATGTGGCGTGTCAAGCCGTCAGCAAAATCTGCGCGGGAAATCGGCCTGGCACCAAAGTTGTGCAGGTGCTGCGTGGGCATCTGGCAGTCGATCAGCGCAAAACCCCACTCTCTCAATTTCTCGACCAGGGTGACAAAGCCGACTTTCGACGCGTTATCGGCGCGACTGAACATCGATTCGCCGAAAAACAACTGCCCCATCGCCAGCCCATACAGCCCGCCTACCAGCTCTCCGTCGCGCCAGACTTCAACCGAATGGGCGATACCACGCCTATGCAGTTCAAGGTAGGCGCGTTGCATGGGGCTCGTGATCCAGGTCCCTTCGGCATAATCGCGCGGCGCGGCGCAGGCCTGGATGACCTCGGCAAAGGCTCGATCAAACGTCACTTGATAGGGTGCCTGGCGCAAAACTTTAGCCAGGCTGCGCGAGACATGCAGCTCGTCAGGGAAGAGCACGGTGCGCGGATCCGGCGACCACCAGAGAATCGGCTGATTGTCTGTGGTGGTCAAATAATTTCGGACACTGCGATAGGTTGTTTTGCCTGTTTCCGCTCGTAAGCCGTTGGTGGCTGGTAGCCCAAACTCGAGTGCAGGCGCACGCTGTTGTAAAAACCAACGATGTAGTCGGCAATATCTAT
>JAUSOF010000005.1 GCA_030656145.1 Pseudomonas sp. | reverse complement strand
CAGGCTATCCACCGCGGGCTTGCCGGCAAAGTACTCGGGGTTGGCGTCATAGCGCACCACTGCATCTTTCTGGAAGCGCTTGAAGACGAAGGGGCCGCTGCCGATTGGCTGGCTGTTGAGTCGCTGCGGATTGCCAGCGGCAAGCAGTTGCTCGGCGTACTCGGCCGAATAGATCGAGGCGAAGCCCATGCTCAGGGTGGCCAGAAAGGTGGCGTCCGGGCGGTTCAAGGTAAAGCGCAGGTGGTGCTCGCCGAGCTTGTCGAGGCTTTTTATCAGGCTCGGCAGCTGCATCGATTGGGCGTGCGGGTAACCGCTTGCAGCAACGCTGTGCCACGGGTGCTGCGGGTCGAGCATGCGTTGGAAGCTGAACACTACATCGTCTGCAGCCAGTGGGCGGCTAGGGCTGAAGTAGTCGGTTTCGTGGAAGGCGACATCCTCGCGCAAGACAAAGCTGTAGCTCAGGCCGTCCGCGCTGACCTCCCAGCTTTGCGCCAGGCTGGGCAGTAACTGGCCGCTGCTGGCGTCAAATTCCACCAGGCGATTCATCAGCACATCGGCCGAGGCGTTGGTGGTGGTCAGTGAGTTGTATTGCACAACGTCGAAGCCATCCGGACTGGCTTCGGTGCAGATGCTGAGCGTGGCTGCCTGAGCCAGTAGTGGGCTGAGCAGGCCGGTCAATAGCAGCGTTTGGGTCGCGAGGCGCATGACAAACTCCTTGAGAGTGCGGTGTGTGGCTATCGGCACGCCGACAAAGGTTTTACCCTAGACCATAACGCGCGGCCATAACAGCTGACTTGTCGACGAGCGGTAGGTTGCTGGCGCCGCCTGCACTGGCGGCCTGGAGCTCGATGTTTCGCGATGCTCATGCGTGTCGAAAGTACTGATGGCCTTGTTGCACGTTAGTCTTTCTGGTATAAAGCAGCGCTCTTTTGTAGGGGCCCGGTTCTTGCGCTTTCAGGTACGGCCGGTAAGACCCTCGAGATACGCGGCGCTGAGCGCCAAGATTGAATATTAGCGGCCAACCCATGCCGGGTTGGGCATGTGGTTTTAGAGGGCTGAGGCATGTCGAGAGTCTGTCAAGTTACCGGTAAGGGTCCGGTAACTGGGAATAACATTTCCCACGCAAACAACAAAACCCGTCGTCGTTTCCTGCCGAACCTGCAGCATCACCGCTTCTGGGTCGAGTCTGAGAACCGTTTCGTGCGTCTGCGCGTTTCTGCCAAAGGCATGCGTTGCATCGACAAG
>JAUSOF010000090.1 GCA_030656145.1 Pseudomonas sp. | reverse complement strand
CGCCGTTGGTCATCTAGCGTTTCTGCGCGCTGCTCCAGGTCGGCGGCCAGTTGCTCTTCGGCATCGCTTTGAATCGCCACTGCACGCCCTTCGCTCAGGCGCTTGGCGATTTCATCCAGGCTGGCGGCCAGGCGTTCGGCGCTCTCCGGCAGGGTGCTGTCGCCAAGAATGATTTCACCGCGGTGCGCGCCAAGGCCCGAAAGGTAGTTGAGCAAGGTGTGCGACAGCACCAGAAAGCGGAAGCCGATGTCCGCTTCCTTGCGAAAGTGTCCGGGTTCCATGAGCATATTGCCGAGCGTGGTGGACAGCGCGGCTTCGGCGTTGTGCGCATTGCGCCGAGCCAGGCGGTAGGCCAAGTCGTCGCGCTTGCCGCTGACATACTGCTGGATGATCTGGCGCAGATAGATGCTGTTGCAGCTGAGGGTGTTGGCCAGCATGTTGTTGAGCCGCCGACCTTGCCAGTCCGGCAGGATCAGGAACACCGCGAGGCCGGCGATCAGGCTGCCGATCAGGGTGTCGACCAGGCGCGGCAGAATCAAGCCGTAGCCGTCGCCAACCTGGTTGAAACAGAACAGCACCAGCAGGGTGATCGCCGCGGTGGCCAGGGTATAGCGGCTGCTACGCGTGGCGAAGAAGGCTACACCGGCGGCGACGGCGAAAAAGGCCTGTACCAGCGGATTGGGGAACAGGTCGAATAGCGCCCAGCCGATCAGTAGGCCGAGCACCGTGCCGGCGATCCGCTGCACCAGCTTGATGCGGGTGGCGCCGTAGTTCGGTTGGCAGACGAATACCGTGGTCAGCAGGATCCAGTAGCCCTGAGTCGGGTGAATCCAGTGCAGCACGCCGTAACCCGCGGCCAGGGCGATGGCCAGGCGCAGGGCGTGGCGGAACAATAGCGAAGTCGGGGTCAGTTGCTGGCGCAGTCGCGCCACGACTTCCTTGAGCGAGTGCGGCTCGCGATCCAGCAGGCTTACATCCTGTTGCTCGGCCAGGGCGTCGGGGTTGCTGGCGTGGCCGAGCAGTTGGTCGAGGGCGGCGAGGTTGCCCGCCAGCGCGCCCAACGAACGCAGCAGATGACGCCAGGCCGGATTGCTTTGCAGGTGCAAGTGCTGCAGCGAGGCATGCAAGTCGTCC
>JAUSOF010000089.1 GCA_030656145.1 Pseudomonas sp. | reverse complement strand
CGCCGTTGGTCATCTAGCGTTTCTGCGCGCTGCTCCAGGTCGGCGGCCAGTTGCTCTTCGGCATCGCTTTGAATCGCCACTGCACGCCCTTCGCTCAGGCGCTTGGCGATTTCATCCAGGCTGGCGGCCAGGCGTTCGGCGTTCTCCGGCAGGGTGCTGTCGCCAAGAATGATCTCACCACGGTGCGCACCGAGACCCGAGAGGTAGTTGAGCAGGGTGTGTGACAGCACCAGAAAGCGGAAGCCAGTGTCCGCCTCCTTACGAAAGTGCCCAGGCTCCATCAGCATGTTGCCCAGGGTGGTGGACAGTGCGGCTTCGGCGTTGTGCGCATTGCGCCGGGCCAGGCGGTAAGCCAGGTCGTCGCGCTTGCCGCTGACATACTGCTGGATGATCTGGCGCAGGTAGGTGCTGTTGCAACTGAGGGTGTTGGCCAGCATATGGTTGAGCCGGCGACCCTGCCAGTCCGGCAGGATCAGGAATACCGCGAGGCCGGCGATCAGGCTGCCGATCAGGGTGTCGACCAGGCGCGGCAGAATCAAACCGTAGCCGTCACCGACCTGGTTGAAGCAGAACAGCACCAGCAGGGTGATCGCCGCGGTGGCCAGGGTATAGCGGCTGCTGCGCGTGGCGAAGAAGGCCACCCCGGCGGCGACGGCGAAGAAGGCCTGCACCAGCGGATTGGGGAACAGGTCGAATAGCGCCCAGCCAATCAGTAGGCCGAGTACCGTGCCGGCGATCCGCTGCACCAGCTTGATGCGGGTGGCGCCGTAGTTCGGTTGGCAGACGAACACCGTGGTCAGCAGGATCCAGTAGCCCTGAGTCGGGTGAATCCAGTGCAGCACGCCGTAACCGGCGGCCAGGGCGATGGACAGGCGCAGGGCATGGCGAAACAGCAGCGAAGTCGGGGTCAGTTGCTGGCGCAGGCGCGCCACGACTTCCTTGAGCGAGTGCGGCTCGCGATCCAGCAGGCTGATGTCCTGTTGCTCGGCCAGGGCATCGGGGTTGCTGGCGTGGCCGAGCAACTGGTCTAGCGCGGCGAGGTTGCCTGCCAGGGCGCCCAGCGAACGCAGCAGATGACGCCAGGCCGGATTGCTCTGCAGGTGCAAGTGCTGCAGCGAGGCATGCAAGTCGTCCAGCGCCTGGCTGCATTGCTCGCGGTACTCGAACGGTTGGCGCAACTCGATGGCCTGTGCCAGGCGCTGACAGGCCTCGCCATGCAGGCGCAGCAGGCGTTGGCAGCGGAACAGCACATCGCTGTGAAAGAACGCTTCGGCCAGTTCGTTGTAGGGGTAATGCGAGGAGCTGGCGCGCTCGTGGATGTCCTGTGCGAGGAAGTACAGCTTGAGGTAACGGCTGACCTTGCTCCCCGGCCGGTCATTGCCGACGCGGTGCAGGATGATTTCCTTGGCGGCATTCAGCGCCGCTACCACCCGCCCGTTCTGCTTGGCCAGGGCCAACCGACGCTCTTCCACATCGAGCTGACGCAGCGGCTCGAACAGTGCGGCCTTGAGCTTGAGGTACTGGCCCAACTCGCGGAACAGGCGGGCCAGGCTGTGCTGTACCGGCTGATTGGCGAACAGTGCATTCCAGATCACCGACAGCACCCCGTACCAGGCCGCGCCCGCTACCAGTAGCAGCGGTTCCAGCCACAGGCCGGCGACCCCGCCGCGCTGCTCCACGCCGATCATGCTGTAGATCGCCAGGATCAGGGTCGCCGAGCCTAGCGTGGCGTAACGCTCGCCGAGTGCGCCAAGCAGGGTCAGGGCGAAGCTGGCCAGGGCCAGGGCGCTGACGAACAGCCAGGGATAGGGGAACAGAAACTCGACCGTATAGGCCGCTGCGCTGAAGCAGCCGAGCGTGACCAGCAGCGCGGTCAGGCGACCTTGCCAGCTGTCGTCGGTCTCGGCCAGAGCGCTGGCGATTACCCCGAGAAACAGCGGAATCAGCGCTTGCATCCAGTCCTGCGCCCAGCACAACAACAGGCTGCCGCTGAGGGCGATAAACACCCGCAGGCTGTAGCTGAATTTATCCAGCGCCCAAAGGCGGCGCAGGGAATGGCGAAGCGAGGAGGAGGGCATCCGGATGACCTTGTGCGGCGCTAACAGTGAGCAGACTAACGGAGTATGCGGACGTCTGGCACTCCTTTGGCGACACCTTTTGTTGCGTGTCCGTCCATTCAGGGTAAACGCGTCGGTGATGTGCCAAAACCCATGGACTACGCTGTAAGCAGACAGTCGTGCCTTGCCATTTCTTTGCCACCCATAACGCCTGTCGTGGAGAGGACTGTGAAGGTTTTCCCGCTATATCGCTTACTCGTTGTCCTGGCCTTACTGTTATTGCCAACGGGACTATGGGCCGCGCCTGCGCTGGTGGTCGAGTTGCGCGTCGAAGGCGCGATTGGCCCGGCCAGCGCCGACTATGTGGCGCGCGGCCTGGCCCGTGCGGTGGACGATGGCGCGCAACTGGTGGTGTTGAGCATCGACACCCCCGGTGGCCTGGACACCTCGATGCGTTCCATCATCAAGGCGATTATTGCCAGCCCTATCCCGGTGGCCAGTTTCGTTGCGCCCAGTGGTGCGCGGGCCGCCAGTGCCGGCACCTATATCCTCTATGCCAGCCATATCGCGGCGATGGCGCCGGGCACCAACCTCGGCGCGGCCACACCGGTGGCCATCGGCGGCATGCCCGGCTCACCGCCGCAGCAACCTGCGGGGGATAAGCCCGACAAGGCGGGCGAGGGTAAGGCCGAGCAGGCGCCGACCGATGCGCTGAGCAAGAAGCAGATCAACGACGCCGCCGCCTATATCCGTGGCCTGGCACAGATGCGTGGGCGCAATGCCGAATGGGCCGAGCAGGCGGTGCGCGAGGCGGTGAGTTTGGCAGCCGAAGAGGCGCTCACACTCAAGGTGATCGACTATGTCGCCCGCGACCTGCCCGATCTGCTCAAACAACTGGATGGCAAGCGGTTCACCGCCGCTGGCGTCGAGGTGCAGCTGCACACCGCCGATGCCATGGTGGTCAGCCATGCGCCGGATTGGCGCACGCGCGTGCTGGCAGTGATCACCAACCCCAGCGTGGCGCTGCTGTTGATGATGGTCGGGGTGTACGGCCTGTTCTTCGAGTTCTC
Organism: Pseudomonas sp.; assembly: GCA_030656145.1. Lineage (GTDB taxonomy): Bacteria > Pseudomonadota > Gammaproteobacteria > Pseudomonadales > Pseudomonadaceae > Aquipseudomonas. The sequence continues at coordinate 2,191 of JAUSOF010000089.1, read as the reverse complement.
CAACCCGGGCAGCGGTGTCGGCGGCGTGCTCGGCGGTATCTGTCTGATTCTGGCGATGTATGCCCTGCAGTTGCTGCCGGTCAACTACGCCGGGGTGGCCTTGATTCTGCTCGGCATCGCCTTTATCGCCGCCGAGGCCTTCATTCCCAGTTTTGGCGTGCTCGGGATTGGCGGCCTGGTCGCTTTCGTCTTCGGCGCTTTGATTCTGATCGACACCGATGTGCCCGGTTTTGGCATCCCTCTGGCGTTGATCGTGACCCTGGCCTTGACCAGTGGCGCAGTGATTTTCGCCATCCTGAGCATGGCCTTGCGCGCCAGGCAGCGCGCGTTGGTCGGCGGCGACAGCGAGTTGATCGGCAGCCTGGCACGGGTTCATACGGTACAGCCGAGCAACCCGCTGGGTGGCTGGGTGCAACTGCAAGGGGAGAACTGGCAGGTGTTCAGCCAAGTGCCGCTGCAACCGGGCCAGCAGGTGCGGGTGCTGGCACGCAAGGGCTCGATGCTGGACGTTGCCACCACTGAAGAGACACCGTCACGAGGAGATTGATCATGGGTTTTGAACTGAGTTTTGCCACGCTGGCGGTGCTGCTGATGGCGCTGCTGGTTTCGGCGTTTCGCATCCTGCGCGAATACGAGCGCGGCGTAGTGTTTCAGTTGGGGCGCTTCTGGAAGGTCAAGGGGCCGGGTCTGGTGATCATCATCCCGGGCATCCAGCAGATGGTTCGCGTCGACTTGCGCACCATCGTGCTCGATGTGCCGACCCAGGACGTGATCTCTCGCGACAACGTCTCGGTCAAGGTCAATGCGGTGGTCTACTTCCGTGTTCTCGACCCGCAGAAGGCGATCATCCAGGTCGAGGACTATCACGTTGCGACTAGCCAGTTAGCCCAGACCACGCTGCGTGCGGTGCTCGGTAAACACGAACTGGATGAAATGCTCGCCGAGCGCGAGCGCCTGAATATCGACATCCAGCAGGTGCTGGACGCGCAGACCGATGCCTGGGGCATCAAGGTGGCCAATGTCGAGATCAAACACGTCGACCTCGACGAGTCGATGGTGCGTGCCATCGCCAAGCAGGCCGAGGCCGAGCGCGAACGGCGAGCCAAGGTGATCCATGCCGAAGGCGAGTTGCAGGCCTCGGAAAAACTCATGCAGGCCGCCGAAATGCTTGGCCGCCAGCCAGGCGCCATGCAACTGCGCTATATGCAGACCCTGAGTAATATCGCCGGCGACAAGAGTTCGACCATCGTCTTTCCGTTGCCGATCGAGTTGCTCCAGGGCATGGCCGAGCTCAAGGGTAAGCGTTAACCGGCCCGCGCCCCGCATTGGGGTTTGCGACCCGGACAACGCGGCGCTGCCGGCGGTATTGGTCACGTGCACGATGCCTTCGGCCACGCCTCCGGGCATTCGCTCCGCGTCCAACTGCCGGCCTGTTTGCCTCCGCTGGTGAACAACGCGCGCCGACTGCACACGCGGCTTAACATCCGTTGCGGCGTGGCGTTCCCGGAGACGACCCGCGATAGGTTCACCGCCACTGAGTTGCTGGCAGGCGACATGGTTTGTCAGCAAGCCTGACGGCTGCGTCGAAGGGGATAGCTCTGCTATGCTCGCCGCCATGAAAAATTCTCTGCCCCTCTGCCTGATCGCCGCCCTTGCGCAGAACCGCGTAATTGGTCGCGATAATCAACTGCCCTGGCATCTGCCGGCCGACCTCAAGCATTTCAAGGCGCTGACCCTGGGTAAGCCGATCATCATGGGTCGCAAGACCTGGGATTCGCTCGGTCGGGCGCTGCCGGGGCGGCTCAATCTGGTGGTCAGTCGCCAGCCCGGCCTGCAGCTCGACGGCGCCGAAGTCTTCACCTCGCTCGAGGCGGCCATCGTCCGTGCCGATCAGTGGGCACGGCAGCAGGGCGCTGGCGAGCTGATGCTGATCGGTGGCGCGCAGCTCTACGAGCAGGCGTTGCCCTTGGCCGCGCAGCTGTACCTGACCCGTGTCGAGCTGAACCCCGAGGGCGACGCCTGGTTTCCCGCGTTCAGTGAAGCCGACTGGCGGCGGCATGCCGTTGAAGCACACCCGGCCACGGCGCAGACGCCGGCCTACTCCTTCGAGACCTGGTCGCGCGGCTGATCGCCGCGTTCTTGATCTAGACCAATTCGCCTGAGTGGCTATTGGTCTAGCTTTGCTGATTCG
>JAUSOF010000082.1 GCA_030656145.1 Pseudomonas sp. | reverse complement strand
CCGCCGCCCTGCGACGAGTTCACCACCAGCGAGCCTTCGCGCAACGCCACGCGGGTCAGCCCGCCTGGTACCAGGCGCACTTCGCGGCCGGACAGGACGAACGGGCGCAGGTCGATGTGCCGCGGCGCGATGCCATTCTCGACAAAGGTCGGGCACGTCGACAGGCACAGGGTCGGCTGGGCGATATAGGCCTCTGGCTTGGCCAGCAGGCGGGCACGAAAGTCTTCGATCTCGGCCTTGCTCGCGGCCGGGCCAACCAGCATGCCGTAGCCGCCGGAGCCCTGGGTTTCCTTGACCACCAGCTCGCCGAGGTTGGCCAGCACGTGGGACAGATCAGCCGGCCGGCTGCACTGCCAGGTCGGCACGTTCTTGAGGATCGGCTCCTCGTCCAGGTAAAAACGGATCATTTCGGTGACGTAGGGGTAGGTCGACTTATCGTCCGCTACCCCGGTGCCGATGGCGTTGGCCAGCACCACATTGCCCGAGCGGTAGGCCGACAGCAGCCCGGGCACCCCGAGCATCGAATCGGGATTGAAGGCCAGCGGGTCGAGGAAGTCGTCATCCAGGCGCCGGTAGATCACATCCACCTGCTTGGCGCCGGCGGTGGTGCGCATGTAGACCTTGTCGTCACGCACGAACAGGTCCGCGCCCTCGACCAGCTCAACGCCCATCTCACGCGACAGGAAGGCGTGCTCGAAATAGGCACTGTTGAAACGTCCCGGCGTCAGCACCACCACGTTGGGGTTATCCAGCGGGCTGGAGGTCTTCAGGGTCTCAAGCAGCAGGTTCGGGTAATGGTTGATGGGGGCGATGCGCTGCGCGGCGAACAGCTCAGGGAACAGGCGCATCATCATCTTGCGGTCTTCGAGCATGTAGCTGACGCCGCTCGGGGTGCGCAGGTTGTCTTCCAGCACGTAGTAACTGCCGTCGCCATCGCGCACCAGGTCGACCCCGGCGATATGCGCATACAGGTCGCGGTGCAGATTCAAACCCTGCATGGCGATCTGGTAGCCCTCGTTGGCCAGCACCTGTTCGGCGGGAATGATCCCCGCTTTGATGATGCGCTGATCGTGGTAGATGTCGGCGAGAAACATGTTCAGCGCCTGCACGCGCTGGATACAGCCGCGCTCGATCATTCGCCATTCACTCGCAGGAATACTGCGCGGGATGGTGTCGAAGGGGATCAGCCGCTCGGTACCCTGCTCATCGCCATACAGGGTGAAGGTGATGCCGGCGCGGTGAAACAGCAGATCCGCCTCGCGGCGGCGCTGGGCCAGCAACTCCTTGGGCGTATCCGCCAGCCAGCGGGCAAACGCCTGGTAATGCGGACGGCATTCGCCATTCGCCTGGTACATCTCATCATAAAAGGTGCTAACCATGCCGTGCTCCTTGTCACCCGGACATACCTGGAGCATTGCAAAGCCCGAGCCACCGGGCTTAATCCACTAATAATCATGGGGTTAAAAAATAAATTACCCCCACACGCACCACTCTGGGGCGCAGCCAAGCCCTCGTTCGTGCGTCACGCCCTGCTATGCAGCAGTTCAAGGGTGTGCGGAATCGAGCCTCCCAGAGCGGGTGCTCAGGCGTTAGCCAATCTCAGCCGCGAGACGGGCGCAGCAGGGATATTTTCGTGCAGGGGGTTGTCGCCGTTAGACCAATGCCAGCTTCAGCCAGTACCGATAAAAGCCTTCAGCCACCTGATTGAGAGCCGCTATTTTGCCTGGCAAGTCATCCAGCATTTGCGCCTGACTCTGCTGGCTGGGCTGACGCTCATCAAGCAGATGCAACCAGTCGCCGAGCCATTGCCGCACCAGCGACTCGGTCATTTCCGGATGCCCCTGCAGGGCGAGGATTTTCTCGCCCCAGCTGAACGCCTGATTATCACACCAGGGGCTAGCCAATAATGGCTGAGCGCCATGGGGCAGCGCGAAGGTGTCGCCGTGCCACTGAAACACAGGAAACTGCTGCGGTAGGTGGGCCAGCCAGGGGCTCGAAGCCGCCCCGCTCGCCTGTTCGAGCATCTGCCAACCGCTTTCGGTGTAGGGCATGCGGCTGATTTCGGCGCCCAATGCCTTGGCCAGCAGCTGACCTCCCAGGCAATGGCCAATCAACGGGATATCGCGCCGAATGAAATGTTGCAGCGCCGCTATTTCAGTCGCCAGCCAGGGCAAGGGATCATTGACGCTCATGGGCCCGCCCATGATTGCCACGGCCTTGGGGCGGTCCAGGTCAACACCATCCAACTCGCCAAGATCGACCCGCAGCGTATGAAAATCCAGGTGCGCCTCATCCAACACCTTGGCCAAATGACCCGGTGGGCAATAATCGATGTGGGTCAAAATCAGGATATCGCTCATCAACAGCCTCCGCCGCCAAGTCTGCAGCAAAGCGGATGCTGGGGTCGAGCGGGTAATAGCATGGCACATCGACCAGCCTGAAACCGATCGATGCTCATTACCAAACGTGCATGGCTATCAAGGCTGCAGGCCTTTGACCTCCTGCGTCACGCCCCAACCGTCCAGTTTGCCACCAAGCGGGCCCACTACAGACTCAAGATCATGCTCGAAGTCGCCAATGCCGTGATAGGTCGCATACATCACTTTACTCACTTGCAGGTGCCAGACGCCGTCATCACGTTCGGTCACCAAGGCATGCAAGGACTCGCCACGAAAGTTTCTGGTCGCCATGCGTGCCCGCTCCTCGTCCGGGAAAATGGCGTAGAACTCAATGGGATGAAAACTGGTGAAATCGAACCCACCTTCCTTCATCCGCCGCAAAACTCCGTTACTGACATCATCGTGCAAGGCTGTGCTCATGAAGTGATCTCCTCAGCGATGGAATGACTAACTACGTTCCCATTGCAACCGCCATAACAGCGACGGTGTTGCGGCACCTATAGCCATGCCGCCCGAGATTCAAGCAAGGAGCTGCTTGACGTGTCATAAGCCAGACCTGAAGACAGGGCTGGGACGATGCACCATTCAGAGTAAATGGTGCGAGACCGTCATCTGCAGAGTAGCGCGAAGCAGAAAGATTTGCAGGCCCAAAAGACACGTTGTGACAAAACCGGCAACCGCCAGCACCTATTGCATATCCCTGCGGCAACACAGGGAGGTCAACAGTCGCTTATTCGCGACTCAGCCAGCGCATCATGCGCCGACTGAGCCAGGCCGGGGTGAGTTGCCCGACCCAGTACATCAACTTGAACTGCAGGCTCACCGGCCGATGCACTGCTGCGCCATGGGCTTGCTGCCAGGCCGCCTCGGCGATGTCTTCGGCCTTGAGCTTGACGCCCAGGCGCTGGAGTACCGGCGCGGCAAAACGCTGGCTGGTCAACATGGGCGTGTTGACGAAGGGCGGCATCAGGTCGCCGACCCGGATGCCGTGCCTGGCCCACTCCAGGTCGAGCGCCTCGGTCAACCCGCGCACGGCGAACTTGGAAGCTGAGTAGCTGGCCAGATGCGGCACGCCATATACGCCGGAAGCCGAGCCCATGTTGATCACCTGGGCATGCTTGGTGGCTTGCAGGTAGGGAAAGGCCACATGGGTCATGTTCAGCAGGCCGAGCACGTTGATCTGCAGGATTCGCCGATGTTCGGCCAACTCAATCGCCTCGAAATGCCCGCAGCGCAAGACGCCAGCACAGTTGAACAACAAGCGCAGCTGGCCATCATGCAGCGCACAGAAACCCGCCAGCGCTACCTGCACCGCTGCGCAATCGGTCACGTCCAGCGCGGCGTGCCAGACCCCGCCCAGCTCCGCTGCCAACTCTGCCAGGGCGAGGTGCTCGATGTCGAGCAGACCGACCTGCCAGCCACGCGAGTGGAACAACCGGGCACTGGCCGCACCGATGCCCGAAGCGGCGCCGGTAATCAGGATGTTGTTCATTCAGCAACCCCGCTCACGCAGGAAGAGCACCACTCGCTCGAGCGCGAAATCCGCCGCGTTGAGCAGGCCGGTGTGGGCCTGAAAGACATGCCACAGGCCCGGGTAACGCTCCAAGTGCACGCTCACCCCCGCTGCCTTGGCCCGCTCGGCAAAGCGCAGGCTGTCATTGAGCAACAATTCGTCCTCACCGACCTGGATCAGCAGCGGAGCCAAGCCGGTCAGGTCAGCAAACAGCGGTGACAAACCCGGATCGCTGCGCGGGATATGCGCGGGGCAATACAGGCCGATAGCCTGCTCGATCCACTTGGGATTGAGCAACGGGTCGCCCGCCGCAGGGCTGTGCAACTGCTGGCCGGTATAGTCGGTGACCGGTGAAAAACACACCAATGCTGCCGGCTGCGCCTGCCCCAGATCGCGCAGCCGCAGGCTGGTAATCAGACTCAGGTTACCCCCTGCAGAATCGCCGCCGATCACAATCTGTGCGGCGCTATACCCGGCCGCAAGCAATGCCTGATAAGCCGCCAGCGCATCATCGCGCGCCGCTGGATACGGAAACTCCGGGGCCAGGCGGTAATCCAGGGCGCATACCTCGATCTGCCCGCGCTTGGCCAGACCGGCGCAAATCGCTCTGTGGGTATGCGGCCCACCGATCAGGTAGGCGCCACCATGCAGATACAGCAGCACGCAGCCATTGGCTCGCTCCGGGCGATGCCACTCGCAAGGCCGGCCGCCCAGGGTTGCAACGCTGCGTTTGACCCCAGGCTGCGGTGGACTCACAGCAGTCAGCAAACTGAGCAGCGCACGCTGACCGGCAATCGGCATTGGTGGGCGCACCAGGCCACGGAACACAACCCGCAGCGCGCCACGCAGCAGGCGGCGCAAAACTGCCTGGTCAGCGGCGGGCGCGATGAATTCAGCGGCTGCATTCATAGTCGGTCAACTCCGGGGTGCGCGTCAGACAACGGTAGCTGAAGGTATACCCAGGCCAATTATTGGTGTGCTTACCACTGGCGCTCATGTACCAGCTGTTGCACCCCTGCGCCCAGATCGTCCGGTGAATACTGGCCTGGATTTTCTGGTTGTACCGCTGTTGCACCGCGGGCTTCACATCCATGTAGCGCAGGCCTTGCTCACGCAGGGCGCGGACGCAGCCAAGCACATAGCGGAACTGGCTTTCGAGCATGTAGATAATCGAACTGTGGCCCAGATTGGTGTTCGGCCCGTAAAGGATGAACAGATTGGGAAAGCCACTGACGCTGATGCCTTTATAGGCCTCAGCCCCCTGCTGCCACGCCTGATTCAGTTCCAGGCCACCCAGGCCGTGAATCTGCATCGGTGCGAGAAAATCGCTGGCCGCAAAGCCGGTGCCATAGATCAGCACATCGCAGGGGTGCTCGCGGCCATCGGCGGTGACGATGGCATGTGGGCCAATCTCGCGAATAGCCTCGCTCACCACATGCACATTGGCTTGAGCCAGCGCGGGGTAATAGTCGTTGCTGATGAGAATGCGCTTGCAGCCCATCGGGTAATCCGGCTGCAGGCTGGCACGTAAAACCGGATCGGCCACGCTGCGCTGCAAATGACGGGTGAAGCTGAATTTGAACGCCTTCATCAAACCGGGAAAGCTGATGAAGGCCAATGCCCGCGCTTCATGCTGGATGTATTTCAGGCCGCGATCGACCCGTTGCAGCCAAGGCAATCGACGCATCAGCGCCAGCTCCCAAGTGCGGTAGGCACGATCCGGCTTGGCCAGCACATAGGCCGCCGAACGCTGGAACAACTGCAACTGCGCGACCCTGGGCTGAATCTGCGGCACGAACTGAATAGCCGAGGCACCGGTGCCGATAACCGCCACCCGTTTGCCGCTCAAATCCAGGTCATGACGCCAGCGCGCCGAGTGGAAGGCTTCGCCGGCAAAGCGCTCGATGCCAGGGATCTGCGGATAAGCAGGCTGATTGAGCTGGCCACAGGCGCTGACCAGCACCTGGGCGCTGAACACCTCACCGGTGACCAGCGTGACCCGCCAGAGACCGGCTGGCTCATCGAAAACGGCAGTGTGAACTTCACTGTTCAGGCGAATCCGCGGGCGTAGTTGGTACTTCTCCACGCACTGCAGCAGGTAGCCGTGGATTTCCGCCTGGGGTGCGAACTTGCGCGTCCAGTCGGCTTTCGGCTCGAAGGAAAACGAATACAGGTGCGAGGGGACGTCGCAGGCAGCGCCGGGATAACTATTGTCACGCCAGGTTCCGCCAATATCGGCGGCTTTTTCAAGCAGCTGAACGTCGTCGACACCGGCTTTTTGCAACTGGATGGCCAGGCCGACACCGGCAAATCCGGTGCCGATGATCAACACGCGCAAAGGGGCCTGCTGCGCAGAACGTGTGGTCATTATCATGTCCCTGTGAGTAACCAGCCCTAGCGGGAGGCTTCGGGGGGTGCGCAATCGACTGCGCGGAACAGATCCTACTGCGCCACGGGCACCAGTGTTATGGCATAGTCGGCCATAAATTGTGAGTTTCGGACAAGATGAACCATAACCTTAGCCCAGGTTGGCCAGCCCGGCGCAGCGCCATAAGTGCGCAACTGCTCACCCAGTTCGGCCTCGACCAGGGGTTGTCACTGACGCGCTGCCTGCAGGGCACCGGCCTGGATTTGCCGCTGCTCGGCAACCCGGGTGCTGAGATCGCTGCAGAGCAAGAACTCAGGCTGATTCGCAACCTGGTGCACAACCTTGGGCACCTGCCCGGTATCGGCCTCAAGGCGGGCATGCGCTACCACCTCAACACCTACGGCATCTGGGGCTTCGCCCTGCTCAGCAGCCCGACCTTTCGCAGCGCGGCCCAGCTTGGGCTGCGCTACCTTGATCTGACCTATGCCTTTCACGCCGTGCGCCTCGAGGAAATCGGCGACGAAGCCCACCTGATACTCGACGAACGCGACTTAGCTGAGGATTTGCGCACCTTTATCATCGAGCGCGACAGTGCCGGCATCCTCAGCCTTCAGCGTGACCTGAGCAATCTCAGCGTGCCGCTGCTGCGCGCCAGTTTTCGCGGGGCGGCGCCCAGCGACCTCACGACCCACAAGGACGTGCTGGGTCTGGAGCCAACCTTCAACGCCGCAGAAAACCGTATCGTGTTCGCCCGCAGCCTGCTCGACCAGGCGCTCCCTGGCGCCAATCCGCATGTCGCCCTCAACTGTGAACAACAGTGCCAGGCCCTGCTGGCTAAACGCCAGGTGCGTGGCGGCCTGTCTGGTCGTATCCGCGACCGCCTGCTCAGCAGCCCAGGGCAACTGCCAGACATGGAACAGCTGGCCGACGAACTGCACATGACCTCACGCACCCTGCGCCGGCGCCTGGATGCCGAGGGCACGCGTTTTCGCCTGCTGCAGGAGGAAGTGCGCCTGGCCCTGGCCGAAGAACTGCTGGCAATTGGCGGGCTGACCCTGGAAGAAATTGCCGAACGCCTGGGCTATGGTGAAACCTCCAACTTCATCCATGCCTTCAGGCGCTGGAAAGGCATGACGCCGGGGCAATACCGCATCCGACAACCGGCAGGCACAGCTGCAGAAGAGCAATGCCGCTGGGTGTGAAGCCCCCCGCCGTGAGCCTCGGCCCGACTCAATCGCCACGCATACCGTGCGAAAAACGTCATGTGCTATACCAACAGCAATAGGAAAAAGCAGCGAGGAACGCGCAGTGCCTATATCCAACGCGGATAGCCATGGCGCCCACCAGGCCCGTTGACCGATTCGATTTCAGCCGTGCGGATCTGCCAGAGGCCTTCAACATAGAGGCTGATCTCATGACCACGATGCAATGCACCCACCGCGACCACATCATCACCGCCGATGTCGTGGAGCACCCGGGCATACCCACCCCCTGGGCCGGCGGCTGCCATATCACCACCCCGGACGGCCACACCACCAGGCGCTTACCGCTGCCCTTCGACCAGGCTTTTCTCGCCGAACTGGACAGCGCCCAGCGCGCATCCATCGCACACGGTAAATGGCTGGTTGATCAAGCCCTGGACCATGGCGTGGCACTCGCCGATAAACCCGCCGCCAAGGCCTGACGACCGCGATCGGCGTTTTCGTCGGGCAGCGCTATCACTGGACCGCGGGCACTCACGGTGCTCGCGCGGTGTTTGACTGGCTGCAAGCCCGTAAACAAACTCGCACCTGCTGCGCACGCCCGCAGCAGGGGCTACTCGACTGCTCACAAGCGCCGGGTTAAAGGACGTACAGCAGGATCGCGACGAAATGCAGCAGGCTGCCGGCCATGACGAACAGGTGCCAGATGCCATGCCAATGACGAAAACGGCTATCGTTGGCAAAAAAGATGATCCCGATGGTGTAGAAAACCCCACCCGCCGCCAACCAACTGAAGCCCGCGACGCCCAAGGCGGCGAGTAGCGGCTTAACTGCCACCAGGACGATCCAGCCCATCACGGCATAGATCACCAACGACAAGACCCGTGCCTCGGAGCGCGGCTTGATCTCCTGCAACATGCCGATCAGCGCCAGCACCCAGACCACCGCGAACAGCGACCAGCCCCAAGGCCCGCGCAAGGTCACCAGGCAGAACGGCGTGTAGCTGCCGGCGATCAACAGGTAAATCGACAGGTGATCGATCTTGCGCATGATCACCTTCGCCCGCCCCTGCACACTGTGATAAATCGTCGAGACGCTGTAGAGCAGCAGCAAGGTGGCGCCGTAGATGGCGACACTGACGATCTTCACCGGCTCGCCATCCAGACTCGCCAGCACCAGCAACCAGAGCGCCCCGATGCACGCCAGCACTGCGCCGACCAGATGGGTCCAGGCGTTGAATCTTTCCCCGTAATACATGTGTCGTCACCAGTCTCTATCTGCCGCAGCTTCTCAAGGGCTTACTAGCAACTGCGAGCATAACGTAGATGGGTAACAACGCCTGGTCGAGCTCATGCGTGTTTTGTATCCGCCGCCTTACTGCCGCTGCGGCATGCCATCCACCACACCGGCGCTGTTCTCCAGCAAGCTCTTGGTGGCAGCCTGCAGGAAAGCCGCGAGGTTCTTCTGCAGTTGAGGATCGATATCACCCTCCACGCGCTCGGCCTGCGGCTTGGCGCCCAGTCGATAGTCATACAGGCGCGGGGCAAAATCCTTGGGCTGAATCAGGATGCGTTCCGGGGTAACGATGGCCACGGTCTGGTCGCCGCCCGAGGGCTTGATCACCCCGATACCCCGGTCGCCTGGCGGCAAATTGAGCAGGTCGCGGCCCCAGCACTGGTGACGCACCTCGCCCCCCAGACGACCCATGATGGTCGGCACGATATCGACCTGGGTGCCGACCGTGTGGCTGACGGCACCGAACTTGCCCTGGATGCCTGGGGCGATCAATAACAGCGGCACGTTGAAACGGAACAGATCCATCTCGGTCAGCTGCTCGGTACTGCCAAAGCCGTGATCGCCAACTACCACGAACAACGTGTCCTTGAAATACGGCGCCTTGCGCGCCTGGTCGAAGAACTGACCGAGCGCCCAGTCGGAATAACGCATGGCTGTCAGGTGTTGATCAGCCGAACCGTGACCGGTCACCGGTGCAACCGGGAGTTCCTTCGGCAAGGCATAAGGGGTGTGATTGGACAAGGTTTGCAGCAAGGCATAGAACGGTTTGGCACCGAAGTTGTTGGCCAACTCGTGGGCACCACGGTCGAACATATCCTGGTCGGACACCCCCCAAGTCGGGTCCATGAACACCGGATCGACGAAGTCCTCACGGCCGATGAAATTGCTCATGCCCTGGTTGCTGAAAAACCCTGACTGGTTGTCCCACTGAAAGTTTCCGTTATAGACATAAAGGTTGTCGTAACCACGAGCGCCGAGCAGTTGCGGCAAGCCGGAAAACTGGTGTGCGCCTTCGGGCGTGCGCATCAGGTACTCGAAACTCGGCAGGTTGGGGAAGCAGGCCATGCTGGCAAACATGCCCTGGTGGGTATGGGTGCCGTTGGAGAAGAAGCGGTCGAACAGCAGGCCCTCTTGCGCCAGCTTGTCGAAGTGCGGCGTGATATTGCCCGGATAGCCCAGGGCGCCAACATAGTGGCCAGCAAAGCTTTCCAGCAGAATCACCACCACGTTGCGAATCGGTAACGTGCCGGCGGCTGGCGGGGTGTAGTCACGCCGGATAGCCGCCGTATCGGCATCGACCAGCTGATCGTGCGGGGTCAGCAGTAGCTTGCGCACGGTCTCCAGGGCCTGTTGGTCGGTCATGGTCGATTGCCATGCGTTGTCGCGGTGCGAAGAAAAACTGGCCTGAGCCGCCGAGACCAGGGTCAGGGTGCCATTCAAGCCCAACTGATTGGCGAACATCGACTCGGTGGTATAGGCATCGCCCCAGCGCAGCGGCGGGCCCTGACTGATGTGACCACGGGCCGCAATCACAGCCACCAGCAGGCAGGCGCAGAACGTAGCGATGCGCCAATGCCAGGCCGGCGCGCCAGCTGCTGATGACGAGGCCGCAGGTGCTGGTCGACTGAGCCGATCCAGGCCCTTGAACAACCTGTGCAGTAACCAGGTCGCAATGGCCCAGGCCAGCAAGTAGCGCCCGACCGGGAAGCCGTTCCACAACATGCTCAAAACAGTCTGTGGATCTTCCTGAAAGTACTGGAACACCAGGCTATTAAGCCGCTGATGAAATTCGCGGTAGAAATCCAGCTCAGACAGGCCGAGAAACAGCGTGATGCTGGCAAATCCGCTCAACCAGAAGCGCTGCAAGCCACGGGCGGCCATGGCGCGCACGCTGAGCAAGGACAGCAGCAACGGAATGCAGGCATACACCACCACCCGCAAATCGAAACGCAGGCCGTTGAAGAAGGCCTCGGCGAAGCTAGCCACCGGTGTGACGCCAATCAGTTCGCGGTTGTAGACCAGCAAGGCGACGCGCAGCAATGTATAGATCAACAGCAGCGCCAGCGCGCTCAAGAGAGTGAAAGCCAAGTGACTCTTCAGGCTCGGGACCACCAGCGGCAATGGGTATGACGGGTGTCTCGGGGCGGACTTGGAGGCCATAGGGTCAGATTCCGAAGGGGCGCTGCTTAAGCTGGATAATGCGCTGCGGCCTTGTTCGGCCAGTAAATAGCGACTGGATGCCAGAGCGATGGGGGGTGGCGTCGCGCAAATGGCGCAACATTGCCTCCAGGATCAAGCAGCCGCCGAGGTGAATGGGCACTGCCTGTACTGCGCCACAAGCCGGCTGGTTTGGGTCTGCCGTGCAAGACCATGCCCTGGCTGACAGCGCTGTTCTGCGAGGACATAGCACCCTCGCCACCAGCACGTTCCTGGCGGGCACAATGGCTGCCTGGGGCATCGAGAGCCAGGCAGCACGGCAACCAACGCCCGTCGCACACACACCGGCCGCACAAAGGTAATCGCATCGGCACCACTCCACCGCCAGTCCAGAGACAACGGCCGGGAGTTTGCCAAAGACAGTGTGAAAATTTTGTCGCGAAGGCTGCAATGCATCCGTTCTAGCTGTTGCAGTTATGCCTTGCCGCGTCCTGAACAACCCTCAGAACAGCCATTTAAGCGGCGGTGCCCCTGCCCGCTTGGGCCGGGGCCACCACCGAAGCGGGTGTTTGGAAGCAGTCGCAGTCGCCGCTCAAGCAAAGAATTTCTTCATCGAGCGCGAAAACCAGCCACCCGCCTGCTTATTGCTGACCAGGCTGTTCATATTGTCTTTGACCGCCTGCACATAGCCGGCGTCATCGCTGCGAATATGGTTGAACAACCAGCGCGAGAGCAGACCTAGCAACTCATCGGTGATGTCTTCGCCAGCCTGAAAGCGCAGATTGAAGTCCTTGACCCGGGCAATGAAGATTTCATGCACACGCTTGTGTGGCCGCGTGAACTCGTAGCCAGCCTCCTCCAGCAGCGACTCCTCGAAGGCGAAGTGCGACAGGGTGTAATCCACCAAACCGTTGAGCACGTCCCCTACCTCACCGCCACTGCCTCCGCTCACCTTCGCCTGATGCAGCGAATTGATCATCTCGACGATGCGCTTGTGCTGGTCGTCGATGACTTGAATGCCGGTATTCAGATCGTCCTGCCAAACCAGATAACTCATTTCCCTCAGCCCCTAGCGTGCCGCTCGGCTGCAATGCGAGCGCTGCGCCAAGGCTACTCAACCGCTCTGGAATAGGGGCTGACGCAGATCAGTGAATAGTTGCTTAGGAGCCTATCGACAGAACGTGGGGGCAGTGGGTTGAAAGAGGCTCAGGCAGTCAGGCGATCAGCAGAGGGCGCGCCGCCACAGTTGCCAACGCTTGTCGCTGTCTACACTGAGGCAGGAGCGGCTTACAAGGACGCAGCCGTGCCACTCGACGCACGTGTGAGCCTGCGCAAGCGGCTTCGCTCTTCTGTTTTTTGCTACCGTCGGAGCATAACCATGAACATCGTACAGAAGCGTTTCTCAGCAATTACCCTGGCAATCTTGGCCCTGCTCTTGGCGAGCTTGCTGAATTACGCCAGCGCCGCCACCGCCGAGAAGTTGAACACCGACGCCCGGCAGGCGCTGCAGAGCCTCTATAAAACCCAGCCACTGGCCGAGGAACTCTCGCGTTCGGCCAAAGCGGTGCTGGTATTCCCGAACATCGTCAAGGCCGGCCTGGTATTTGGCGGCAGCTACGGCGAGGGTGTGTTGATGAGGGGGTCAGAAGTTGAAGACTATTACAACTCGGTAGCCGGCTCCTGGGGGCTGCAGATAGGCGCTCAATCCTACGGCTATGCCGTGTTTCTGATGAGCGATAAAGCCATCGCACAGTTGAGCGACACCAGTGGCTGGGAAATCGGTGTTGGGCCCACCGTCGTCGTGGTCGACGACGGCGTGGCGAAGAACTTGTCCTCAACCACGCTACGGGACGACGCCTATGCATTTATCTTCGGTCAGCAGGGGTTGATGGCGGGGGTCAGTATCGAAGGAACAAAAATCTCCAAAATCCGCCGCTGAAGTCGACTGCAATGGCCGACTCTGCTGGCCATTGCAGTTGTAGCTTCGACGCAAAGCAGCCAGGGTGATGCAAGGAGCCGTGCGCTCCGGCCGCCCCGCTAGCGCGGCTTCTGGCGCAGGGGATCCAGCAGCGACGACAGGCCGTTATGATCGATTTCCTGCATCAACTGCAGCAAGTTACCGATTTCTCCTTTGGGGAAGCCTTCGCGGGCAAACCAGTTGAGGTAGCGACCCGGCAGGTCGGCGATCAAGCGGCCCTTGTATTTGCCGAACGGCATTTCGCGGGTCACCAGTAACTGTAGATCTTCGGGTTTCATAAGGTGCTCGGATTCACGGGTGAGCATAGCCAGCGTGTCTCGGCCATGTGGGTCATGCGCGCAATTATGCCTAAGGTCGGCGCTGCTTGGCCCAAGAGCTGTCGCCATGCGACCAACGCATAGGCCAGCGACGGCAAACTCGGGTAAGCTTTGCGCCCGCCATTTTCTACCCAGGGTTGTCACGCAATGCTTATCAAGGCACTCAGAATCGGTCTCGGCCAGTTGATCGTGTTTCTCGACTTTATCACTCGCCCGCGCAAGCTCAAGCGCGAGCCTGCCGCCCAGGCGGCAGTCGAGCAGGCTGCAGCAGGCCTGGCCCTGTACCAGTTTCATGCCTGCCCGTTTTGCGTAAAAACCCGTCGCACCCTGCACAAACTCAACGTGCCAGTTGCCCTGCGCGACGCCAAGAACGACGATCAGCATCGCCAAGCCCTGCTGGAGCAAGGCGGCAAGATCAAGGTGCCGTGCCTGCGCATCGAGAATAACGGCCAGAGCACCTGGCTGTACGAGTCCAAAGCGATCATCGCCTACCTGAACGAGCGTTTCGCAGCGGCCTGAAGCGCCCGCCAGGGAGCACCCCTCAGTTGCACAACCGCCGGATTTTATGCGTTGGCCACAGATCGCTGTGATGGGTATCGCTTCGCTCAACGCCATCCTACGGGGCTGCGGTGCTGTTGCACGCGCACCATCCTAGGGGGTGCGCACCACCTGCGCCGGTGTGCGGCGCATCAGCACCTGGCCGGCGCGGATCGATACCAGGGCATGGCCCTGGCTGCGCAGCATTTCGTAGTCGCTGGCGGCAGACAGGATCAGCAGGTTGGCCGGGCGCCCCACTTCGATGCCGTAGCCCTCGCCCAGGTTGAGGGTTTTCGCGCTGTTGTCGGTGACCAGGTCCAGCGAGCGCTGCAGATCCTCGAAACCGAGCATGTGGCAGATATGCAGGCCGGCCTCGAGGATGCGCAGGATGTTGCCGTTGCCCAGCGGATACCAGGGATCGACGATGGAGTCCTGGCCGAAGCAGACATTGATCCCGGCGCGGTCGAGCTCGGCCACACGGGTCAGGCCACGGCGTTTCGGATAACTGTCGAAGCGCCCCTGCAGATGGATGCTCTCGGTCGGGCAGGACACGAAGTTGATCTGCGACTGTTTGAGCAGGCGGAATAGCTTGGAGCAGTAGGCGTTGTCGTAGGAACCCATGGCGGTGGTATGGCTGGCCGTGACCCGCGCGCCCATGCCGCGCACGCGCGCCTCTTCGGCCAGCACTTCGAGAAAGCGCGAGTGCGGGTCGTCGGTCTCGTCGCAATGCACATCCACCAGGCAACCGCTGCGCTCGGCCAGGTCCATGAGGAACCTGATCGAGCTGACGCCTTGTTCGCGGGTATTCTCGAAATGCGGAATGCCGCCAACCACATCAGCGCCCAGCGCCACCGCCTGTTCCATCAGCGCGCGACCATTGGCGTAGGACTCGATGCCTTCCTGGGGGAAGGCGACAATCTGCAGGTCGATCAGGTGACGGGTTTCCTCGCGCACCTCAAGCAACGCCTTGAGCGCGGCCAGGCTCGGATCGGTCACGTCGACATGGCTGCGCACATGCTGGATACCGTGCTCGACCAGCATGTCGATGGCCTTGCGCGCACGGACCTTGCTGTCTTCATGGGTGACCAGCGCCTTGCGCTCGGCCCAGAGTTCAATCCCTTCGAACAGAGTGCCACTGAGGTTCCAGCGCGGCTCGCCGGCCGTGAGGGCCGCGTCCAGATGGATATGGGGCTCGACAAAGGGCGGCACCAGCAGATTGCCGGCGGCATCCAGGTCACCTGCCGCGGCGGGCAACGCCTCAGTCTGCGCGACTATGCCGGCGATACGCGCCTGCGCCAACTCGATGCGAAACAAACCACTGCGACCACGCAGACGCGCATTAACAATATTCATGGGTTACTCCTGAGGCGAGGCACGGATCCAATCGTAGATTAACAGCCCGCCGGCAGCGTAGGTCGTGCAGGTCGAGGAGCCCAGCCCCGCACTCCCCCTGGGCAACTGTCCGTGAACGGTAATTGGCTGTTGGCGCTGAGGGACGAAGCCTGCGCTGTCTGGCCTACGCGGCCCGAGCTAGACGACCCGGCCTGCGCGGCCCGACCTACGCGGCCCGACCCATCCACGGCTTGATCCTTGAGCCCCCGTTTGCTGTGCGACAGCGCGGCGTCTGGACGCCGGGGGATCGCCTACCGCTACCTGCACGCCGCTGGACGCAATTGCCCCCAGCTCGCTGCGCTCATCAGCGGCCGTCCGGCCAGGCTTACCGGAGCCAGCAAGCTGGCTCCGGCACTGTCACTCGGCCGCCTGCAACTCGGTCACGATAAATTGGCTGCCTTGCTGCTCAACCTGAAAACGCACCTTGTCGCCGACGCTGATGCCTTGCAGCAGTGCCGCCTCGCGCACGCCGAAGACCATGGTCATCGGCGGCATGCCGACGCTCTGAATCGGGCCGTGACGCAGGGTGATCTTCTGCCCGGCCAGGTCGACCTTGCGCACCTCACCCTGGCTCCAGGACACGGCGGCCTCGGCACTGGCGTTGGCCGAAGCGGCGGGTTGGGCGGCAAGCGCCGGCAAGGTCAGGGTGCTACCCAGCAAAATGGCGATAAGCAGATTTTTCATGATGTACGTCCTCTGAGTGCTGAACCCGCGCTGCGCGGGTTGAAATATTGGTCTAACTGATCGAAAGGTATCGCTGAACCCGTGGCAGCGGCGTCAGCCGCGAAAAGCATCGAAGCTTCACGGCTGACGCGGATCGCCGCCCGGCTGTTACAACCAGCAGTCACGGGCTACAGCCGCATTACTCGGCCACTACGCTGATCTGACCGACCATACCGGCCTGGTAATGGCCGGCGATCAGGCAAGCGAAGTCGAATTCGCCGGCCCGGTTGAACGTCCAGATGATCTCGCCGGTTTCGCTTGGCGCGACGTGGGCCATATAGGGTTCGTCGTGCTCCATGCCAGGAAACTTGGCCATCAGCGCGGCATGCTGGTCGAGCTCGGGTTTAGTGCCGAGCACAAATTCATGCATTACCTGGCCGTCGTTACGATGGACAAGGCGGATGGTCTCACCGAGTTTTACCTGCAGTTTGTCCGGGGTGAAACGCATCGCGTCGCTC
Organism: Pseudomonas sp.; assembly: GCA_030656145.1. GTDB lineage: Bacteria > Pseudomonadota > Gammaproteobacteria > Pseudomonadales > Pseudomonadaceae > Aquipseudomonas. The sequence continues at coordinate 5,139 of JAUSOF010000082.1, read as the reverse complement.
ATACGAATCTCGATGCTGCGGCTGACCTGATCACGGTCGCCGGCAATGCCCCAGTCTGTTTGCTCCTTGATGACTTGCGCACTGTGATGCCCGGCATGTTTCTCGCTATGGGCCAGCACCGGGCTGACGGCAAGCACACTGACAAGACCCAGCAGCAGCGCGGTAAGGCTTGACGATAAATTCATGATTCACTCCTCGAATTGAGTTTGCTCTGGCAGCGGGCTTGCCTGCGATGCTTGAAAAAGCAGCTATCGCAGCCAAAGCTGCCCTTACCAAAAAAATAACTCGTTGTTTTATATCAGTAAATTATATAAACGCTGATCCTTGCAGGAGCGCCCGCTGGACGACGGGTTCTCCTGCAAGTCGCATCAGTGGCCGCTGTGACCGTCAGGTTTTCGCACCTGTACCTCAATCGGCTCGCCGATCGGCTGCTTGAGTGGCATCGACTGCCCACCCACCTGATTCGAGCGCGTTGGCGTTGCCAATTCGCCCGTCCACTCACGGGCCACGGTGCCCGGCGGATGCTTGAACCAGCCGGGGTCGCGGTAGTCGCCTGCGGGCTGGTCCTTGCGCACCTTGAGTATGGTGAACATGCCGCCCATCTCCACCGAGCCAAAGGGACCGTCGCCGGTCATCATCGGCACGGTGTTGTCTGGCAGCGGCATCTGCATCTCCGCCATGTCGGCCATGCCGCGCTCACCCATCACCATGTAATCGGGGATCAGCTTGCTGATGCGCCGAGTCATGTCGCGGTGATCCACCCCCACCAGAGTCGGCACGTCGTGGCCCATGGCGTTCATGGTGTGGTGGCTCTTGTGGCAATGCAGGGCCCAGTCGCCCTCCTCGTCGGCAAGAAATTCCAGCTGCCGCATCTGCCCCACCGCCACATCGGCAGTCACCTCCGGCCAGCGTGAACCCACAGGTGTCGGCCCGCCATCGGTGCCGGTGACCTCGAATTCATGGCCATGCACATGGATCGGGTGATTGGTCATGGTCAGGTTGCCAACGCGCAGGCGTACCCGGTCGTTGTGCCGCACCACCAGCGGGTCGATACCGGGGAAGACCCGGCTGTTGAAGGTCCACAGGTTGAAGTCGAGCATCTGCATGATCTTCGGCGTGTAGGCGCCGGGCTCGATGTCGTAGGCGCTGAGCAGGAAGCAGAAGTCGCGGTCCACTTCGCTGATCAGCGGGTGGTGCGCCTTGGGGTGGGTGACCCAGAAGCCCATCATGCCCATGGCCATTTGCACCATCTCGTCGGCATGCGGGTGGTACATAAAGGTGCCGGGGCGGCGGGCGACGAACTCGTAAACGAAGGTCTTGCCTACCGGGATCGCCGGCTGGGTCAGCCCCGCCACGCCGTCCATGCCATTGGGCAGGCGCTGGCCGTGCCAGTGGATGCTGGTGTGCTCAGGCAGCTTGTTGGTGACGAAGATACGCACCCGGTCGCCCTCCACCACCTCGATGGTCGGCCCCGGCGACTGGCCGTTATAGCCCCACAAATGAGCCTTGTAACCGGGTGCCAACTCACGCACCACGGGTTCTGCGACCAGGTGGAACTCCTTGACCCCGTTGTTCATGCGCCAGGGCAAGGTCCAGCCGTTAAGCGTGACCACCGGATTATACGGCCGGCCACTCTGCGGCTGCAGCGGTGGCTGGGTGTCGGCGCTGCCTTGCGAAACCGCTTCCGGCAGCCCGGCCAGGGATACCCGGCTGACCGCCGAGGTGGCGACAGCGGCGGTAATGGCGCTGGCACCGAGAAAGAAATCACGTCGTGAAACCATGGGGAATTATCCTTGATCAGTGCCCGGCGGGCTCGTCGGTAGCGGCCGCGGCCGGGGTGATCGATGAAAAGCTGGGGGTGCCCAGCAGTGCCATATCCAGATCGGTCTTGGCGATCCAGAAGTCGCGCTGCGCCTGCAGGTAGCCCTGCACCGTCTGCACTTGCCGACGCGCATCGGCCAGCAGGTCGAAGGTGCTGATAAACATGCCGTTGTACTGCAGCAATTGTTCCTCGGCGATGCGCGCCCGCAGGGGCAACAACTCGTCGCGGTAATGGCGAGCAATGTCGTGGGCGACGCGGTAGCCCAGGTAGGCTTCGCGCACCTGGGAGCGGGCATTGATCGCCGTCTCGGCGGCGCGGTTGAGCGCCTGACGGTACTGCGCCTCGGCCCGTGCCACCTTGGCCCCGCTCCAGTCGAACAACGGCAACTCGACACTGATCTCGTAGCCGCGCTGGGTCGGTTCTTCATTAGAACGGTTGCTGGCCACCCCCAGCTCCAGCACGTTGATAAAGCGCGTGGTACGGCTCAGCCCCAGATTGCGCGCCAGGCGCTCGGCATCCAGGCGCACCGCCTGAATATCCAGACGCTGGGCCATGGCCAGACGCTCCACATCCTCTTGCGCCTCGGCCACCTTGGTCAGCTCGGGCAGGCGCTCGGGTAACTGAAAGGCGACCTGCTCACCCCACAGCCCCAACAGACGACTGAGCTGCTCACGGCTGCGCACCCGTGCCTGCTCGGCATGCAGCAGGCTGAGCGCAGCCTCGGCGTAGAAGCTCTGCTGCTGAGCCTGCTGCAGCTTGCTGAAGTTGCCCACGGCGGCCAGGCGCCGGGCCAGCTCCGCGCCAATCTCGGCGGCTTCCTGCACCTGGCGGGCGTAGACCAAGTGTTCTTCGGCGGCCACGGCGCTGTACCAGGCCTTGCGCGTCTGGCTGGCCAGCTCCAACAAAGCCAGGCTGGTCTGGCGCTGCAGTTGCTCGAAACGCTGGGCCTCGATCCCCGCCACCATCGGCATGGCAATCAGCCGCGCCAGGTTGAAGTGCAGGCCGCGCTCGTACTCGACCTCGCTGCCCTTTTCCATACGGCCGAAGGAGAACCCCGGGTTGGGCAGACGCCCGGCCTGCACCCGTTCGGCTTCGCCAATGCCCAATTCGTCGAAACGGGCCTGCAGGCCGCGGTTATTCAGCAGCGCCAGTTGCACGGCGGCTTCCACATCCAGCGGCGCCACCAGTAATTCACTGACCCGCTGGGCGATCGCGCCCTGCCCGGCTTCATCCCTGGCCCACACCACCTCCTTGTCCAGATGCTGCTGGCTGGCCTGCTGCACCGCAGCAAAACCGCCGTCATCACTGAAACGGGCGCAACCGGCCAGCAGCACAAGCCCGGCACAGAGCCCGCCCAGGCGTAAATAAGCACTCATACGCGATTCCTTAGTGATGGCCATGGTGTTGATGCCCCATGGGCGCCATAGCAGGCGCTGTCGAGTTATCTGCGCCCGGCGCAGCCGCCGGTGACTGCGGCTGCTCGGGAGCGGCTTCCTCGGCATAGGGTTCCAGGGCGTACGTGCGCCAGCCGCCGATTTGGCCAACCAGTTCGTTGGCCTCGCGCCAGCGCTCAAGCGGCTGTTCGCGCCAGCCCTGATAGTGCTCAAGCGGGGATTGGTAGGACAACGCCGACGCAGGCGCGGCGGCATCCAGGGGATTGGGCGGCATCGCCCAGGCGCCAGCAGGCAGCGCCAACAGGCCCAGCAAGGCGCAAGCGCGCCCCAGGGCAGCGGGTATAGGTAACATGATCGTTTCTCGCAGCAGGCACCTTCGGTAATACCGAGCAGGCGCAACCAAGTGAGGCGCTAAAGGCTTAGCGCATTGGGCTCAGGCGAGAAAAAGGCGGGGTGGGCGTTCCGGGGTTTCGTCGACATGGCCGACAAAGCGATCCAGCCGCGGTAATGACGGCTCGATAGCCTGGGGTAGATTCTGGCTGATGGTGACCGAGGCAAATGCCACCGCCCCGACGCAAAAGGCGCAGAGGCTGCACAAGCTGTTATCCGCCTGGCTGGCGGGCTGAGTGTTGCCACTGGCGTAATGGCCACCATGACTGTCGAGCCCGTGCTGCTTGAGGGGCAACGCGCCAGGGTGATGAGCGGCCATCTGCTGGCTACCCTGCTCGCTCTGCCCGGTCGCCGCACACAGCTGCATACCGAGAGCGGCCATGCCCTGGACGGGCAGTGCCAGCATCAGCATACAGATCAGGGCAACTCGCAGTTTGCGCATGGGCAGGCTCGGATAACGATAGAGCGATTATCCACCGATCCCTCGCGGTGTCCAGCAGCAACAGGTCCGCGGCCGCACACCCTATTAAAAACCAGCAGCCTGGGAGGCCTGTCGGGCTTGATCATTGGTAACGAGGAAAAGCCCGGCTTGAGGCAGTTTTGTTGCTTTTGCGAGGCGAATAGCTGGCCACGTAACGAGGGAAAGCAACCAACATGGCCAAGTCCGGCTTTGCCGCAGTGGAACAGTGTTAAGCCCGACAGGCTCCTGGCCCATGGGCAAATAGCGCCGGCTATGGCTATGATCGACACTTATGAACAGCCCATTGCCGATCCGCAACCCCTGCCCTCCCGGCGTCTGCGACTGTGGCCTGGCACAACTGCCGCAAGCCGCCGACGCCGACCTGCGCATCCTTATGCTCACCCGCAAGGAGGAAAAGCGCCTGCTCGAACGCCTGGAAAATATCCAGAGCCTGGATGACCTCAAACACCTGCAGCAGCGCCTCCACCAGCAACTGGGTATTCGCCTGTCGGTCGCCCCGGGCTTCAACGAAGTGCGCAGCATGCGCGGCATCGCCATTCAGCTCGATGAGCACCCAGGGCTGTGCCGCAAGACCCGCCAGACCATCCCCGCCGCCATCCGCCGCGGCCTGGAAAAACACCCACAAATCGCCTTCGACCTGCTCAACGCCCACGACCTGTTTCGCGATCTGTAAAAGCCAATCTGCAATGTCCGCTCGTAAGCAGGGGGTAATGACGGCCAGCGGCAGGACATAGCCGAGCATGGCGGTGGCAAAGTGATTGGCCAATGGGGGGAAGAGGCTTTCGAGCCATTGCTGCGGTGAAATCAGGCGGCTAACGACCAGAAGCGCACAGTCTGCCCCACCTTTAAATAAATGCGCCCCCTTTCCGCAACCCTTATTAATCTACGGATACCAGCCGGCCCTGTAGGAGCGTAAGCGCTCCATAAACCACGTCCGTCAGGACAAAGTCTGCTTTCAGGAGGCTGGGGCTGGCGAGCAGTTCCATGGCAGCAGCGCTTCGTAGCCTTCGACGCTGTTGACCTGCGGCAGGCGTTCGAGGATGTGGCGCAGG
>JAUSOF010000081.1 GCA_030656145.1 Pseudomonas sp. | reverse complement strand
GGAGCAGCGCTGCGGTATGCGCTGGGTCGATGCGCCGGTGTCCGGGGGTACGCCCGGCGCCGAGGCCGGAAGTTTGACCATCATGGCCGGTGGCCGCGAGGAGGATATCGAGCGGGCACGGCCGATTCTTGCTCATTTGGGCCAGCGGCTGACCCGCATGGGCGAGGTCGGTGCCGGTCAGGTCACCAAGCTGTGCAACCAGATGATCGTCGCCTGTAACGCGCTGGTGATTGCCGAGGTGGTGGCCCTGGCGGAGCAGGCTGGAGTTGATGCCAGCCTGCTTGCGCCGGCCCTGGCCGGTGGTTTTGCCGACTCCAAACCGCTGCAGATCCTCGCCCCACAAATGGCCAGCAGCCAGTTCGAACCGATCAAATGGCATGTGCGTACCCTGCTCAAGGATCTGGACAGTGCGGTCAAGCTATCCCGCGAACTGGGTTCGGCCACGCCGCTCAGCGGCTTGGCGGCGCAATTGATGCGCCTGCATGGCAGTCAGGGCAATCTGCAACGTGACCCGGCCACGCTGGTCGAGTTGTACCGGGAGGACCAGGCATGAAAATCGCGGCCAACCTGTCGCTGCTGTTCACTGAGTTGCCGTTGTGCGAGCGCGTGGTGGCTGCCGCCGCGGCGGGTTTTGATGGTGTGGAAATCCAGTTTCCCTTCGAATTGGCAGCGATCCGCCTGAAGGAGGCGCTGCAGGCGGCGGGCATGCCGCTGGTGCTGATCAATCTGCCCGCTGGCGACTTGCTTGGCGGCGGTGCCGGTCTGGCGGCGGTCCCGGAACGCCAGGCTGAGTTCGATGTGGCGCTGCAGGAGGCGTTGAGCTATGCGGCTATGGTTCGGCCGACCTGCGTCAATGTGCTGCCTGGGCGCCTGGCCGAAGGGGTGAGTCGAGAACGGGCGTTGGCGACCTTGATCGCCAACCTGCACCAAACCGCCGAAGCCTTTGAGCTGCTGGGGATTCGCGTGCTGGTGGAGGCGATCAATCCGCTGGATATGCCGGGTTTTTTGCTCAACACCCCTGGGCAGCTCGATGAGGTGTTGCGTACGGTCAGCCATCCCAACCTGGCGGCGCAGTACGACCTCTATCACATGGCGCGCCAGGGCGTGGATCTGCTGGCGGGCATCGAGTTGTTGGCCGGACGTATCGGCCATGTGCAGTTTGCCGATTGTCCCGGGCGTGGGGCGCCGGGGACTGGGCAACTTGAATTTGGTCCAGTCCTGGCAGCACTAAAGCGTACGGGCTACCGAGGCTGGTTGGGGGCCGAATACCTGCCGGGTGAGGCCGGTACACAGGCGGGGCTGGGCTGGCTGGCCAGCTGGCGCAGCGCCGGCTAGCCCGTTACACCAGAGGCTGGATGGCGCAGGGGGAAAAGCGCTCGACCCGGTTGCGCCCCAGTTTCTTGGCGCGATAGAGCATCAGGTCGGCGCAATGTACCAGCTCGCCCAGGCCTTGGCCGGCTTGCCACTGCGCCACGCCAAAGCTGGCGGTGACGCCGATGGTGCCAGTCAGCGGCTCTGCGGCTAGCAGGGCGCGGAGCTTTTCCGCAATCAGGCAGGCTTGATCGAGGTCGGTGTGCGGCATGAGGATGATGAATTCCTCGCCACCCCAGCGGCACAGGCTGTCGGAGTCGCGCAGGTGGGTCTTGATCCGGTGGGCCACACCAGTGAGGATGCAGTCGCCAACGTCATGGCCATATTGGTCATTGATGGCTTTGAAGCGGTCGATATCGAAAAACACCAGGGCGAGAGGGACGTCATAGCGCTCGGCCCGTTTGATTTCGTTGTGCGCCAGCTCTTCTATCTTCAGTCGTGACCATTGCCCGGTCAGGCGGTCGGTGTTGGCCAGGCGCTCCAGTTTCAGGTTGCTGCTGCGCAGTTCTTGTTCAGCCTGTTGGCGGCGCTTAACCTCCAGGCGCAGATTCTGCGTCAGCCGGGCAAAGCGCAAGGCTACAGCGCCCAGTAACAGCAGAGCCAGCAAGGCGCCACCAAGCACCTGGTAGAGCACGCTGTTATCGGTTGTAACCTCGCGTTTATAGAGAAAGCCGTCCAGTTCGAACGGCCCCTCGATCATCCCCAGATCTTGATAGCTCTGCGCAATGGCTTGCCAGCGCCCTGGGTTCATGTGCCCCAGTTGCACCAACTCCGGCATGATTAGCCTCTTCAATTGCCCTGCTTCGAAGCGCAGATGCTCCAGGCTCTTGTCGGGAGCGTAGCGCTGATGAATCAGCTGGACGCTTTCCTCGATATTTTCCAGGGCATATTGCCAGCCTTGGAGGCTGGCCTGGATAAATGCCTCGACCTGTGCGGGACGCTGTTGCAGCAGGGTTTCGCGGGTGGTCAGCACGTCGTTGTAGAAGTTGACCCCGTATTCGCGGGGGTTGATCAGGCGATAGGCCTGCCCTTTTTGTTGCAGCCAGAACGGCTCGTTGGAGATGTAGCCGTCGAAGGCGTCGGTGTTGCCGTCGATCAGGTCCTGCGGGTTGAAACTGGTCTGCTGCACCTCCAGATGACTCAGGTCGACGCCTTCACGGGCCAGGGTGATACGCAGTTCGGCGCTTTCCGGTGCCGGCATCAGCATCACCCGCTTGCCCGCCAGGTCATGGGGCGTGTAGATGTCCGAGTCGGTGCGCACTATCCACGTGATAGGTGAGCTTTGCATGATCGCTGCCAGCGCCACCAGCGGTTTGCCCTGCATGCGCGCGATAACCAGGCCGCTGTTGGCAATGGCAAAGTCGACCTCACCTTGCAGCAGGAGGTCGATCGGCTTTGGCGTGCCGGGCCCACCAGGGCGGATGTCCACCTCCAGTCCGGCCTGTGCATAAAAGCCTTTTTCCACGGCCATGTAATAGCCGGCGAACTGGAACTGATGCAGCCAGCGCAGTTGCAGGCGCACTTGCTCTGCGGCCGTGGCCTCGGCCAGGCACCACCACTGCACCAACAGTAGACCAAGGCCTAAGCGTAGCGAGGTGTTGCCCCGCTTGTCGGGTGCCATTGAAGCAGGTAAGGGCATAATAGCGACCTGCCGTTGATTCAGCGTAAAGACAGTAAGCCATCAAGAGTGGGCGCGCTCACCCTGACGATCCTGGCTGTCAGGCAACGCCCACGTTCTCACCGGTTGCGCGTGGCGAGTGTGGCGATCTGGCATCAGTATAGTGAGTCTGTGCATAAGGCAAGGTTAAGGCTATGTATCCGCTACCCGTTGCGAGGACAACACACCGCGGTGTGATGCCTGAGGCGCAATGCGACGAAGCGAATACGCCATCACCCGTTGGGCTTCGCTGCGCTCATCCTGCGCGGCCCGGGCCAGCCGATCCTTTGCATGCAGTAATCCGAATCACAGTAAGTCGGCTCCCATCAAACTAAAAATAAACGGTTGTTTTATATATAAATTCAATCTGCACAAAGACTGTAGGAGCGGGTCATACCCGCGAAGCGCATCGTGGGCATGGAGCTAGGCGTCCCCCCGTTCCTACAGGTACCTACAAGCCGATGGACGCAATTGCCCCCCAGTTTGCTGCGCGACAGCGCGGCGTCGAAGACGGCGGGGCATCTCCTGCGGACAAATTTAACGCCACGGGGACATGCAGCACCTAACGGGTGCTGGACTGCCCTGCTCAGTGGCAGGCTTCACGGGCGTGTGTTCGGGGCGGTTCGGCCGCAGTGCTTCGGCTGCACCAGTCCTTGTGGCCCGCCGCTTTCTCTGCAAATGGGGCTTAGGCGGGGGCGCAGGTAACTGCAGAATCATCCGCTACGCATGTGCCACGTTTGATTGGTGCGTTGCCTGGACTCGGGACTTCAAGCGCTACGATTGCCTCATATCAGCGCTACAAATAGTCACAGACAGCTCAAGCCGCAGGCTCTAGATTCGACTCTTCAGGTGCATTGCAGGCGCGCGAGTGCGCCTGCAATGCAGTGTGCTCATAACAATAATCAGAGATGGATCCCATGCAGCAGTCTCAACAAGCGGCGAATGCCTGGCGCATTCTATTCTTGCTATTTCTCGCCAATCTGTTCAATTTTTTCGATCGCACCATCCCGGCCATCATCATCGAGCCGATTCGAATGGAATGGGGCCTCAGCGACTTTCAGTTGGGGTTGATCGGCACCGCATTCACCATCGTCTACGCCATCGCGGGCGTGCCGTTGGGGCGTATGGCGGACACTGGCGCGCGGCGCAAGATCATGGGCTGGGGACTGTTGGCGTGGAGCGGCTTGACCGCGGTCAACGGCATGGCCTGGAGCTTCTGGAGCTTCTTGCTGATCCGCATGGGTGTCGGTATCGGTGAGGCCAGCTATGCGCCGGCAGCCAATTCGCTGATTGGCGACCTGTTTCCACCACACAAACGCGCGCGGGCCATGGGAATCTTCATGCTCGGCCTACCGTTGGGGCTGCTGCTGGCATTTTTCACCATTGGAGCCATGGTCACGGCCTTCGACAGCTGGCGTGCGCCGTTCTTTATCGCTGCCGTGCCGGGGATCATTCTTGCGCTGTTCATGTTCTTCATCAAGGAACCGCGGCGTGGCGCGGCAGAGTCGGTGCAGGTGGCCGCCACTGCAGTGGATAAGCCACTGCGCAAGGTGCTGGCGATCCGCACCTTCTGGTGGCTGGTGCTTGCCGGGTTGGCCTTCAATTTCGCCACCTACGCCTGCAATTCCTTCATGGTGCCGATGCTGCAGCGTTATTTCCTGCTGCCGCTGGAGCAGGCGGCCGTGGCCACCGGGGTGATCGTCGGCTTGACCGGCTTGTTCGGCCTGACTCTGGGCGGCTGGATGGCCGATCGTATTCATCAGCGTTCGGCAACCGGGCGTCTGCTGTTTGCCGCTGTGAGCATGCTGATTGCTGCGCTGGCCACTGCCTATGCATTACTGGCTGGGCGCGTCGAGATTGGCGTGTTTGTTGCGGTATTCAGCGTTGGCTGGTTGTTCGCCTACAACTTCTACACCTGCGTCTACACGGCGATTCAGGATGTGGTCGAGCCGCGCCTGCGTGCCACGGCGATGGCATTGTTTTTTGCCGGTCTCTATCTGCTCGGCGGTGGCTTTGGCCCGATTGCCGTGGGCTTACTGTCCGATCACTTCGCCCATGCTGCGATGCTCGCCGCTGGCGCTAGCGAGATGAGCGAAGTCTTCAAGGCAGTAGGGCTGCATGATGCGATGTTGTTGATCCCGGTGGCGCTGTTCTTCACCATGCTGGCGCTGCTGCAGGCCTCGCGCTGTTTCGTTGCCGACGCCGCGCGCATGCGTGCCGGTATGTCCGAGGCGGTGCCGGCCTAATGTGGGAGGGTTTTTAGCCGCGGCGTGCCAGGGGTACATTGAGGTGCGGCTGAAACGGAACGCCGCCCGGCCCCTCCCGCAGTCCGTCATCCTGAAACGACAAGGCCCGCAATTGCGGGCCTTGTCGTTTCAGGGGCTTGTCTCAGCCTGCTACCAATACCCGAATCGCCTCGAGGCGCAGCGCAGCTTTGTCGAACAGCGCCAGGCCCTGTTCGCGCTGCTGACGCAGGGCGGTGAGTTCACTGTCGCGCACGCTTGGGTTGACCGCTTGCAGGGCAGTCAGGCGCGCCAGTTCTTCTTCGGTGTCGGCGGCCAGGCGGCGCTTGGCCTCTGCTACCCGCTCCAGGTGGCGCGGCGCGATTTTGCTTTCGCCGGCATTGATCAGCGGGTTGAGGGTGTCGCGCTGGGCCTGGACGAACTTGTTGGCACTGGCGCGCGGCACGCTTTCAAGTTGGTCGTTCAAGGTCTCGAACGCCACCTTGTGGGACAAGTCGTTGCCACTGCCGTCCAGCAGGCAGCGCAGCGCTGCAGGCGGCAGGTAACGACCCAGTTGCAGGGCGCGTGGGGCCACCACTTCGCTGACATACAGCAGTTCGAGCAGCACGGTGCCCGGTTTCAGGGCTTTGTTCTTGATCAGCGCCACCCCGGTGTTGCCCATCGAGCCGGCACGCACCAGATCCATGGCGCCTTGCACCATCGGGTGTTCCCAGGTGAGGAACTGCATGTCCTCGCGGGCCAGGGCCAAGTCGCGATCGTAGGTGATGGTCACGCCTTCGTCGTCGCCGAGCGGGAAGCTGGCATCCAGCATCTTCTCGCTGGGACGCAGGATCAGGGCGTTGTCGGAGTGGTCCTCGCTGTCGATGCCGAAAGCGTCGAACAACTGCTCCATATAAATAGGCAGGGCGAACTGATCGTCCTGCTCGAGAATCGCTTCTACCAGCGCCTCGCCTTCACCGGCACCGCCGGAGTTGAGCTCCAGCAAGCGGTCGCGACCGGCGTGCAACTCGCCCTCCAGGCGCTCGCGCTCGCTGCGGGCCTCATCCACCAGGCCTTGCCATTCGCCGTCGTCGCCGCTTTCCAGTAGCGGTAGCAGGCGCGTTCCGAACTGGTGCTGCAGGGCGTTACCGGTCGGGCAGGTGGCGAGGAAGGCATTCAGTGCCTGGTGATACCACTGGAACAGGCGCTCTTGCGGGCTGTTCTCCAGGTAAGGCACGTGCACCTGGATGCGGTGCTTTTGGCCGATCCGGTCGAGGCGGCCGATACGCTGCTCCAGCAGATCCGGGTGGGCCGGCAGGTCGAACAGCACCAAGTGGTGAGCGAACTGAAAGTTGCGGCCTTCGCTGCCGATTTCCGAGCAGATCAGCACCTGGGCACCGAATTCTTCGTCAGCAAAGTAGGCGGCAGCGCGGTCGCGCTCGAGAATGTTCATGCCCTCGTGGAACACGGTGGCGGCGATGCCCTTGCGCACGCGCAGAGCGTCTTCCAGGTCCATCGCGGTTTCGGCGTGGGCGCAGATCACCAGCACCTTGACCCGCTTGAGCATCTTCAGGGTGTCGATCAGCCATTCGACGCGCGGATCGAAACGCCACCAGCGCTGCTCTTCGTCAACCTCGGCCTGGGCCTGGTAGCTGACTTCCGGGTACAGATCCGGGTGCTCGCCGATCGGCAGCTCCATGTACAGGTCCGGGCTCGGCAGCGGGTAGGCATGCAGTTCGCGTTCGGGGAAGCCCTGCACGGCGGCGCGGGTGTTGCGAAACAACAGGCGGCCAGTGCCGTGGCGGTCAAGCAACTCACGGACCAGGCGCGCTGAGGCGTCCTGGTCGCCGGCCTTGACCGCGGCGAGCAGCTGTTCGCCCTCGGTACCGAGAAAGTCATGGATGGTCTGGTGTGCGGTGGCCGACAGGCTGCCCTGGTCGAGCAATTCTTGCACGGCTTCGGCGACGGGCTTGTAGTTGGCACTTTCGGCGCGGAAAGCAGTGAGGTCATGAAAGCGATGCGGATCGAGCAGGCGTAGGCGAGCGAAGTGGCTGTCCTGGCCGAGCTGTTCCGGGGTGGCGGTGAGTAGCAATACGCCGGGAATCACTTGCGCCAGCTGTTCGACCAGAGCGTATTCCTCGCTGGCGTGCTCCGGATGCCAGACCAGGTGATGGGCCTCATCGACCACCAGCAGATCCCAACCCGCGGCGAACAGCGCATCCTGGGCGCGCTCGTCCTCGCACAGCCATTCCAGGGCGACCAGCGCCAACTGGCAATCCTCGAAAGGGTTGCTGGCATCGCTCTCGATAAAGCGCTCGGCATCGAACAGGGCGACGTCGAGGTTGAAGCGGCGGCGCATTTCCACCAGCCACTGGTGCTGCAGGTTTTCCGGCACCAGGATCAGCACGCGATTGGCGCGGCCGGAGAGCAATTGGCGGTGAATGACCAGGCCGGCTTCGATGGTCTTGCCCAGCCCCACTTCATCGGCCAGCAATACCCGCGGGGCGATGCGGTCGGCGACTTCGCGGGCGATGTGCAACTGGTGCGCGATCGGTTGCGCACGCACGCCGCCCAGGCCCCAGAGTGAGGACTGCAATTGCTTGCTGGTGAACTCCAGGGTGCGATAGCGCAGGGCGAACCAGGGCAGCGGGTCGATCTGCCCGGCGAACAGGCGATCGCTGGCCAGGCGGAACTGAATGAAGTTGGACAGCTGGGTTTCCGGCAGGGTGACGTTCTGGTTCTGCCCGTCGAGGCCGTGGTAAACCAGCAGGCCGTCGAGGTCATCGACTTCCTGTACCGTCAGTTTCCAGCCTTCGAAATGGGTGATTTCGTCACCCGGAGAGAAACGCACGCGGGTTAGCGGTGCATTGTTCGCAGCATACTGGCGAGTTTCGCCAGTGGCCGGGTAGAGCACGGTGAGCATCCGGCCGTCCTGCATGAGAACGGTGCCCAATCCCAGCTCTGCTTCGCTGTCACTGATCCAGCGTTGCCCCGGTTCAAACTGCGCCATGCCTGTCTCCTGTGTGAAAAAGCCGGCTATGGTAACGGAACGCCGGCCTGGGCCAAAGGCGCAATAGTGCTAACCGGCACTTATAAGTAGTTACTTGAGTCGAAAGTGTAGTGAGATCTGGCTCAAGTCGGTGTTCGAGTGGCCGACAGCCTGACCAAAGGAGGACTGAATAAAGTGCTACCGCCAATTCCCCACGGCATGGCGCCGGTCACCGTCCAGCAGGACGTGATCAAGCCCAGGCCCGACATCCCACCGGTTACGCCGACCGCTGCCAGCGCCAAGGAAAGTGGCGTGAGCCTGGACAAGCGCCATCCCCAAGAGGCGGCAGAGCTGCTGCGCGAAGAGCAGCGCCGGCGTCAGCGGCGCGGTTACAGCCCCGAAGAGCTGGCGGAAGGTGAGGTGGATGCGGCCGATGAGGCGGTAATCGACGAGCTGCCCCGCCAAGGTCTGTGGGTGGATGTGGAGGTATGAGTCACGCACAATAACCGCCTTGTTTCGCTGCCACTGAGCCGCACGTGAGTCTATTCGCCGATACCGAGTTGCACCTGGCCAACGCCGAGTTGGACTTCAAGCCGCACTGGCTGGAGCCGGCGACGGCGGATCGCTGGCTTGCGCGGCTGCTCGAGCAAACGCCCTGGCAGCAGCCGCAGGTGCAGCTTTATGGGCGCCAGCACCCGGTGCCGAGGCTGGTCGCCTGGTACGGCGATGCCGAGGCCAGCTACCGCTATTCTGGCCTGACTCATCAACCGCTGCCCTGGACGGCCTTGCTTGCTGAGATTCGCGCCCGACTGGTGGCGACTGTCGGCCAGCCGTTCAACGGTGTATTGCTTAACTATTACCGTGACGGCCAGGACTCCATGGGCTGGCACAGCGATGATGAGCGCGAGTTGGGCGTCAATCCGCTGATCGCCTCGCTTAATCTGGGCGGCACCCGGCGCTTCGATTTGCGCCGTAAAGGGCAGAGCCGGATCGAGCACTCCCTGGCGCTCAATCACGGTTCGCTGCTGGTCATGGGCGGGCCAACCCAGCATCATTGGCAACACCAAGTGGCGAAGACGCGCAGCCCGTGCGCGCCACGCCTGAATCTGACGTTTCGTTTAATCCGGTCGCCATCATGAGCAACGACGACAAGCTGATCGACTTCAGCGCCGAGCGCGGCAAGCGCATCCACGACCTGCATGACAAGAAACTCGACGAGATGCGTCAGGCATTCGAGCAGGCGCTGCCTCTGCCCAAGGGCAAAAAGAGCAGCGCCAAAAGCAAGCCCAAAAAACGCTGATTCGCCGCGGCTGAGGCTGATTCGTTGATCTGGATCAGTGTCCGCGGTCGTGCGCAGCCGGCCTTTGTGCAGCCTTGACCTGGGTCAATGAACAGCCCCGCAGGCCTGATAATGTGCAGTCATTCCCAACAACCCAGCTGGGTTACCGCAGGAGGCAGCCATGTTTATCGATGTCGTAGTTCTCGCCGGAATCGGCACCGTCGGTCTGATGGTCGCTTTCTTCGCAGGCGTTGGTTATTTCATCTGGAAAGACTCGCAAAAGAGCAAGACCCCCTGAGTCTTTGCAGAACCACGGGCACGCAAGGCAATTTGGGCGACTTAGGTCGCCCTTTTTTATGTGCGTCCATGCTGGGCGCAAGGCATGCGCCGATGACGAGCCGTCTCTGCATATCCCTGACGCGGCGATACGGCCTGCGTACTGGGGAGTAGCCCTCGTTTTAGGCGGTTACCGAGCTGCCTGGCTGCGGCGTTCGATATGTCCACCCCTACGGCGCCTTTAGTCGACGGTGCGCGGTGAAGCGCTGGCAGGCGCTCTGGCTCAGGGATCTACTGCGTCAGCGTGGCGCGCAACAAGCTCCCGGCGTTTGCGGTAAGGCGAGCTATGTGAAAAGCAGGGGTGTGAGCTAAAACTCCCTGCTTTTCAGGTAATGCAGCGCCGTGGCGGGCGTTCGCAGAGGCGTTCGCCGAACGCGTGTTTTTTCACGGCCTCCTAGATCAGCTCGGCCCACATGTCGTATTCGTCGGCATCGACGATGCGTACGCGTACCTTGTCTCCGGGCTTGACGTCGGTGCTGGCGATAAACACGCTGCCGTCGATTTCCGGGGCGTCGGCATAGCAGCGCGCCACTGCGCCCTGATCGTCGACTTCATCGATCAGTACGTCCATTTCCTTGCCGACTTTCAACTGCAGGCGCGCGGTGCTGATGGCTTGCTGATGGGCCATGAAGCGGTCCCAGCGATCCTGTTTGACGTCATCGGGTACATGGTTATCCAGCAGATTGGCCGATGCGCCTTCTACTGGTGAGTACTGGAAGCAGCCGACGCGGTCGAGCTGGGCTTCGGTGAGCCAGTCGAGCAGGTACTGGAAGTCTTCTTCTGTTTCGCCGGGGAAGCCGACAATAAAGGTCGAACGGATGGTCAGTTCCGGGCAGATCTCGCGCCAATTCTTGATCCGCGCCAGGGTCTTGTCCTCGAAAGCCGGACGTTTCATGGCTTTCAGCACCTTCGGGCTGGCGTGCTGGAAGGGGATGTCCAGGTACGGCAGGATCTTGCCGGCGGCCATCAGCGGGATCAGTTCGTCAACATGCGGGTACGGATAGACATAGTGCAGGCGCACCCACACGCCCAATGACGAGAGCGCCTGGCAGAGTTCGGTCATGCGGGTTTTCACCGGCTGGCCATTCCAGAAATCAGTCTTGTACTTCATGTCGACGCCATAGGCGCTGGTGTCCTGGCTGATTACCAGCAGTTCCTTGACCCCGGCCTTGACCAAACGCTCGGCCTCGCTGAGGACTTCGCCGACCGGGCGGCTCACCAATTTGCCGCGCATCGACGGAATAATGCAGAAGCTGCAGGTGTGGTTACAGCCTTCGGAAATCTTCAGGTAGGCGTAGTGGCGCGGTGTCAGTTTGATGCCTTGCGGCGGCACCAGGTCGATCAGCGGGTTGTGTTGTTTATTCGGTGGTACGACCTCATGCACGGCATTGAGCACTTGCTCATACTGCTGCGGGCCGGTGACCGACAGCACGCTGGGGTGCACCTTGCGGATTGCGCCTTCTTCTACGCCCATGCAGCCGGTGACAATGACCTTGCCGTTTTCAGCCAGAGCTTCGCCGATGACTTCGAGAGATTCAGCCTTGGCGCTGTCGATAAAGCCGCAGGTGTTGACCACGACCACATCAGCATCCTGGTAGGTCGACACGACTTCGTAACCTTCCATGCGCAGTTGCGTGAGGATGCGTTCGGAATCGACCAGGGCCTTTGGGCATCCAAGGCTTATGAATCCGACTTTCGGCGTGGCGGGGGTGGACATGCGGCGAACCTCAGGCTTTGAAGGATGGGCGCTGGAGGCGCCTCTGATCAAAAAGTGCGCAATTCTAGCGGTGGATTGCCAGATTGACCAGCACTGAGCGTACTTGGGAAAGATGCTTGTCTACAGGTGCACTGCGCGCCCACCGCGTTACCTAGTTCAATCCGCGGTTTGTGGGGGTGTCGCAGCAGGCCGATCAGGCAATAACCGCCGACCGCGGCCCATTCGTGGTCTTCCTTTATAGTGCCGGCGTGATTGGGCGTCTTCTTGACCCGTGTCGGCAGCGTGAGGCCGGCGGACGGTATGGGCTTGCCGGCT
This sequence comes from Pseudomonas sp., assembly GCA_030656145.1. Lineage (GTDB taxonomy): Bacteria > Pseudomonadota > Gammaproteobacteria > Pseudomonadales > Pseudomonadaceae > Aquipseudomonas. Next base: position 81,774 of record JAUSOF010000081.1, on the reverse strand, counting down.
GTGCGCAGGATCAACTATCCGGCGCAGCGCTGCGCCGATCATCAGGGCTCGTAGCGCCAGGTGCATCGAGTTCTGACAGACGGGCAGGGCGGTTTTTATCCTGGGTGTTGGAGTGGCTAATCGAGCCAGCAAGCGCCACTAGGCCAGCGTAAAGACCGGAATGCCTAGCGTGAAGTTGATTGCGGCTGCGCTGCTGTTTGGTTTGAGCAGTGCAGGCATAGGCGCATGACGTGTGAGCTTTGCTGGGCTAAAACGATGCGCGACTGGAGTTCCAGGTGGCGGAATGCAAAAAGGCCACTCGATTGAGTGGCCTTTCTGAGTATCTGGTTGCGGGAGCAGGATTTGAACCTACGACCTTCGGGTTATGAGCCCGACGAGCTACCAGACTGCTCCATCCCGCGCCGAAGATTCTATCTGAATGCGCGTTCTTGTCAATCAGTTTCTACGTTGTAATCAATTGTGCTGATGAGTATTGCGCGCGCATAAAAAAAGGCCACTCGATTGAGTGGCCTTTCCGTAAAACTGGTTGCGGGAGCAGGATTTGAACCTACGACCTTCGGGTTATGAGCCCGACGAGCTACCAGACTGCTCCATCCCGCGCCGCCAATTCTATCCGCATGGCGAATCTTGTCAACTGATTTATGCTTTTTAATCAATTGCTTAGGCGCGCGCTGGAAATGCACAAACAAAAAAGGCCACTCGATTGAGTGGCCTTTCCGTAAAACTGGTTGCGGGAGCAGGATTTGAACCTACGACCTTCGGGTTATGAGCCCGACGAGCTACCAGACTGCTCCATCCCGCGGCGCCAATTCTAACGCCAAAAAACCGTCTGTCAACTCTTGTCTTGGAAAAACTGTTGTTTGTTCAAATGCTTAGCGTTTTTTAGCGAGCCAGATTCAGGCGTCAGGCCTTGCTGGCCGGGGGCTGGCGAGAGATATGGCTGAGCGGTCGGGTCGTAGGGTTTGGCCTGCCAGGATAGGGCGCTGTGCTGGCCGATCATCGCTGGCATAGCCCATCAGCCCGCTGTTGGGCTAAAGTCGGCGGCTATTCAGTTGGAGGTTGAAGATGGGACTTGAATGTAAAGCCTGCGGTGCGCCGCTCCCTAAGCGGGCAGCGACTTGCCCGGCCTGTGGCGCCGCAGTGCCGAAGAAGATGAACTTGCTGCGGCTGGCGGCGTTTATGTTGATCATGATCCTGGTGATTCAGTCTTATATGAGCAAGCCCGATCCCGATGCAGTCGGGCCGGCCCCGGCGGCCGAGACGCCGGAGCAGTAGCGGAGGCTGAATTCGCAATAGTGAAATATGACCCTCAGAAAAATTATCCACGTCGATTGTGACTGCTTCTATGCCGCCATTGAGATGCGTGACGACCCGAGTCTGGCCGGCAAGCCGCTGGCGGTGGGCGGCGCTGCAGATCGACGTGGGGTGATCGCGACCTGTAATTACCAGGCCCGCGCCTACGGGGTACGCTCGGCGATGGCCTCCGGGCATGCGCTGAAGCTGTGCCCAGACCTGTTGATCGTCAAGCCGCGGATGGATGCTTATAAGACGGTATCGCGTGAAATCCAGGCGATCTTTCGTGAATACACCGAGTTGATCGAGCCGCTGTCGCTGGATGAGGCCTATCTGGATGTGTCGGATAGTCCGCATTTTGCCGGCAGTGCCACGCGCATTGCCCAGGATATTCGTCGGCGGGTCTCTCAGGAGCTGCACATCACTGTTTCGGCGGGTGTGGCGCCGAACAAGTTCCTGGCCAAGATTGCCAGCGACTGGAAGAAGCCCAACGGGTTGTTTGTGATCACGCCTGATCAGGTCGAGGCATTTGTGGCCGCCTTGCCGGTGAATAAGTTGCACGGGGTCGGCAAGGTGACCGCCGACAAGCTCGCGCGGCGCGGCATCCGCACCTGTGCTGACCTGCGTGAATGGCAAAAACTGGGACTGGTGAAAGAGTTCGGTAGCTTCGGCGAGCGTCTCTGGGGGCTGGCTCGCGGTATTGACGAGCGCGCGGTCCAGACCGACAGTCGCCGGCAAACGGTCAGCGTGGAAACCACTTACGATCAAGATCTGCCCGACCTGTCGTCCTGCCTCGCACAGTTGCCGCAGTTGCTCGAGGAGTTGGCCAGGCGCATGGCACGGCTGGATACGAGTTATCGGCCGGACAAGCCTTTCGTCAAAATCAAGTTCCACGATTTCACCCAGACCACCCTTGAGCAGGCTGGCGCGGGTCGTGATCTGGACAGTTACAAGCTGCTGCTGAGCGCCGCCTTCACCCGCGGCAACAAGCCGGTGCGGTTGTTGGGCGTAGGTGTGCGCCTGCACGACTTGCGTGGGCGGCATGAGCAGTTCGAGTTGTTTGCGCGGTAGGTGACCCCCGCGGATGCGTATCTACGCCATGGCCTGTGCGTAGGAGCGGCTGCGCGGCGTTAGGCCGCACTCCGTTTTATCCGCGAAGCTTTTCGCGGCTGAAGCCGCTCCCACTATGTTGGGCGCGTGTCTCAGCCTTGTTCCGGCCACAAGCGCAGCGGCTTGCCTTCTGCAGGCCAAAGGCGTAGCTGCTCGATCGGCGAGACATCCCAGCGTTGCACCTTGCCCAGGCTGTCGAGGAAGCGTGCTTCCTGTTCCATAAGCGCCGGGGCGCACATTTTACGGGTGCTGCCGGCGGCGCCGAAGCTCAGTTGTTCGCCCGCCAGGGTGTAACTGGCGAACCAGTGATTGCAGCCGGCGTTGCCATAGGCACGGCCATCTGCGCCGAGTGTGATGGTCAGGTGGCTGCGATCAATCAGCGGGCGTTCGCCAATCCATTCCACCTGATAGGCTCGTTCGGTCTCGAGTTGCAGTGGCGCGCTGGCGCAGCCAAGCAGGCTGGCACCTAGCAGGCCGATGGCGAGGGGGCGTTTCATGCGGCTTCCTTTCGGCATTTCGGGCACAGGTGGCGACCATTCTGGCTGGTCCAGCCCAGTTGATTGATTCGTGCTTCGGCGGCAGGCGCCTGGGCTTTTTTGCCCAGCGCGGCATCGACGGCAAACTCGAAGTCGAGTTGGGTGGCGCAGCCGTCGCACTTTACTTGCCAGTTGAATATCGCCAGCTCGCCAAAGACCGGGCCCTTGGCAACTGCAATCCATTGTCCTGGCGGGTTGATCAGATGGCGCACCTTTTCGACCTCAAGGCGCATGCTCAACTCGCGGCTGCCTTTGAGGGTAACCAGCAGGCTATCTCCATTACGCATGGAGCCGCCATTGCCTGTGACCTGATAACGGCCTGGTGCCAGTGCGCGGCATTCAGTCAGGGTGTGCTCGGGGTTGAGCAGGTTGTAGCGAAAATCGTGTTCGGCCATGGTTCCTCCAAGTCAGCGCAAATGCTATCACGCGCCGGGCTGCAGCTGATTGCTCGGTATGCCGGCGGCCCAGGCGGCAATGTTGTCCAGCGTGGTGCGGGCGATAGCCGCCAGTGCTTCCTGGGTGAGGAAGCCCTGGTGGGCGGTGATTATCACGTTGGGGAAGCTCAGTAGGCGCGCCAATACGTCGTCCTGCAGGGGAAGGTTGGAGCAGTCCTCGAAAAACAGGTCGGCCTCCTCCTCGTACACATCCAGGCCCAGGTAGCCGAGCTGGCCGCTTTTCAGTGCACTGATCAGCGCCGGAGTGTCGATCAGGGCGCCGCGTCCCGTGTTGATCAGCATGACCCCCGGTTTCATCTGCTGCAGGCTCTGGGCATTGATCAAATGGTGGCTGCCAGTGGTCAGCGGGCAATGCAGGCTAATGATGTCGCTGTCGGCAAACACCTGGGCCAGCGATACCTGGTTGCCGCCCAATTCGGCCAGACCCGCCACGGGGTGTGGGTCGAAGACCTGCAGGCGGCAGCCAAAGCCGGCCATTATCCGTGCGAAGACCATGCCTATCTGCCCACCGCCGATGATGCCAATGTGCTTGCCATGCAGGTCGAAGCCGGTCAGACCGTGCAGGGAAAAGTCGCCTTCGCGGGTGCGGTTGAACGCGCGGTGAATGCGCCGGTTGAGTGCCAGGATCAGCGCCACCGCATGCTCGGCCACCGCGTGCGGTGAATAGGCGGGCACCCTGACCACGCACAGGCCAAGCCGCTGCGCTGCCTTGAGGTCGACATGGTTGTAGCCTGCCGAGCGCAGGGCGATCAGGCGGGTGCCGGCGTTGGCCAAACGCTCCAGTACAGGCGCCGAGAGGTCATCATTGATAAAGGCGCAGACCACTTCATGGCCCGCCGCCAGGGCGGCGCTGTCGATGGTCAGGCGCGCCTGCTGGAAGTGCAATTGATAGTCGGTGGGCGCGCCGGCGGCATTAAAGCTGTCGCTGTCGTAGGGTTTGCTACTGAAAAACAGGATTCGCATTCTGGCTCCTTGACAGCCTGTCCGAGTATGGCAGTCGGGCGAAAGTTGTAGGTGGGGCCCGGTTGTTAATCTATCGAGCGCCCAACCTACAGAAATGCATCGTTACCGACAGCCTCTCAGGCACTGATCTGCACCTCTTTAGCCAGTCGATCTATCGCTGCGTCGAGCCGTTCCAGTGCGTCCGACGCGGCGGGGTCATTCTGTTTAAGCAGGGTTTCGCTACGCTGACAGGCGGCGCGCAGTTGTGGCACGCCGCAATAGCGGGTGGCGCCGTGCAGGCGGTGCACGCGTTCGATCAGGGTGTTGCGTTCGCCCGCCTCGCGGGCCTGACGGATGGCCAAGCGGTCAGCTGGCAGGCCGGCCAACAGCATGCTCAGCATGTCGGCTGCCAGGTCGGCTTTGCCGGCTGCCAGGCGCAAGCCTTCTTCTGCGTCCAGTACTGGCAAGCTGCGTCCAGCAGTGGCGTTTTCGCCGGCTTGTTCGGGCCCCTGATTGCGCAGCGCCAGACCAGTCCATTTGAGTACCACCTGGGCCAGTTGCCGTTCGCTGATGGGTTTGGTCAGGTAGTCATCCAGACCACCTTGTAGCAGGGCGCGTTTTTCGTTGGCCAGGGCATGGGCGGTCAGGGCGACTATTGGAGTGGGGGGGTGGCCGTGCTCGGTCTCGTGCTGACGAATCGCCTCGGTGGCCTGGCGGCCGTCCATGCCGGGCATCTGTACGTCCATGAGAATCAGGTCGAAGCGTTCCAACTGGGCTTTTTCCAGGGCTTCGTAGCCGCTGTTGGCCGTGCTGACCTTGGCGCCCATACCGTCCAGCAGGGTTTGCACCAGCAGCAGGTTGGCCGGGTTGTCATCGACGCAGAGCACCCGCGGTGGTCGGCTCGGGGCGGTAGGGCTGACGTCTGTGCGCGCTTGCCTTGGGCTGACCAGTTCGGCCAGCGCGCGTTGCAGCTTGCGCGTGCAGGCCGGTTTGGCCTGTAACTGGCTGTGCGCATCGGGCAAGACTTCGTGATAGAGCGCCTGTTCGGTGGTTGGGCACAGCACCACGGTCTTGCAGGCCAGGCGCTCGAGGTCCCAGATGCGCTGGCCAAGGCGCTCCGGCGGCAGGTGCTGAGCGCTGACGCCGAGTACCGCGATGTCCAGCGGTTGGTCGCTGTGGTGCGCGCTGGCGACCGCTTCAAGCAGGTTGTCGAGGTTGTCGAAGGCACTGACCAGCAGGCCGCAGTCTTCCAGCTGATGTTGCAAGGCCTGGCGTGACAGCTCATGACTCTCCAGGATGGCCGCGCGGCGCCCGAGTAGTGGTGGGCGGGGCAGGTCTTCGGCGTCATCCCGGGCTTTTGGCAGGCTCAGGCTGATCCAGAACTCCGAGCCTTCGCCTGGGGTACTGTCGACGCCGATCTCGCCGCCCATCTGCTCGATCAGGCGTTTGGAAATCACCAGGCCCAGGCCGGTGCCGCCGGCCTGGCGCGACAGTGAATTGTCGGCCTGGCTGAAGGCCTGGAACAGTGCGCGCAGGTCTTCGTTGGACAGCCCGATACCGGTGTCGCGCACGCTGATGCGCAGCTGGGCGCGGTCGGCAGTCTCGTCCTCAAGCATGGCGCGCATGACAATGCTGCCTTCGCGGGTGAACTTGATCGCGTTGCTCACCAGATTGGTCAAAATCTGCTTGAGTCGCAGCGGGTCGCCCACCAGGGTCAGCGGCGTGTCACGGTAGACCAGGCTGAGCAGCTCCAGGCGTTTTTCATGGGCGACCGGGGCGAGGAGGGTCAGGGTGTCTTGCAGCAGGTCGCGCAGGTTGAAGGGGATGCTTTCGAGGATCAGTTTGCCGGCTTCGATTTTGGAGAAATCGAGTACCTCGTTGATGATCCCGAGCAGACTGTCGGCGGATTTTTCGATGGTGCCCAGGTAATCCTGCTGGCGCGGGGTCAGCTGGCTTTTTTGCAGGAGGTTGGTGAAACCGAGAATACCGTTGAGCGGGGTACGGATTTCGTGGCTCATGTTGGCGAGGAATTCAGACTTTATTCGGCTGGCCTCCAGGGCTTCCCTGCGCGCGAAATCGAGTTCGATATTCTGGATCTCGATGGTCTCCAGGTTCTGCCGCACGTCTTCGGTAGCCTGATCAACGCTGTGTTGCAACTCTTCCTGAGCATTCTGCAGTGACTCGGCCATGCGGTTGATGCCCGAGGCCAATTCGTCCAGCTCGTGGCTGCCTAAAGGGGGAAGGCGGGTTTTCAGGTGGCCGTCTTTGAGCTGGGCAACGCTGTATTTGATCTGCCGTAATGGCTCGTTGATGCTGCGGCTCATGCGCAGGGCGAGCAGGGCGGTGATGGTCAGTCCGGCGCCGATCAGCAGCAGGCTGGTAAGCAGGCTGCGGTAGCCGCTGAGCAAGGTGCCGTGGTGCGACAGCTCCAACTCGACCCAGCCGAGCAGGCGTTGGGCCGAGTCTGCGAGTGGCTCGTCGGTGAGGTTAAGGTGTTGAGCCAGCACCGGCAGGAGAAAGCGTGTGGCATCCGGGCTGCTACGCCGTAGTGCCTGGATCTGCTCATCGCTGGGCGGCTGATCGAGCATGCTCGGGCCAGCATGGGCCAGGCGCTGGCGCTCGGCACCGAGGAAGCTGACGGCTCTTACATCTGGCTGTTCGAGGGTCTGCGTAGCAATGCGCTGCAACAGGGCTGGATCCTGACGCTGCAGGGCGGGTGCGGCCAGAGGCGCCAGTTGCTCGGCGATCATCTGCCCGCGCTGCAGCAGTTGTGCCTGCAAGTCTGACAGTTGTACCCAGGTGAAGTAGCCGCCGAGCACCAATGCCAGCAGGCTGGTGGGCAGCAGGGAGAGCATGAGTACACGGCCTTTGATGCCTAGATCCTTGAACACGGACTTCCTTCCTGGTTGCTTGTTGGCTGAACGCAGAGGTTATGCAACATCGAGCGCAGTAAACCAGCGTTTTTCCCACGCTGTCAGGCTGGCAGTGTAGCGGCTGGTGGAACAACAAATCAGTAGCACCGCCTTGGCAGCATGCTGCAACAAGGCCTGCGCCATCGCCGGTTATGGCCGTTGCCCGTTTGCCGGTATCATAGGGCCTTTCCAGCCATCTGGACCTGATCGACGCCATGACCCTGCAATACCCTACTATCGCCGATTGCGTCGGCAACACTCCGCTGGTGCGCCTGCAGCGCCTGCCCGGTAATACGTCCAATACGTTGTTGTTGAAGCTTGAGGGTAACAATCCTGCCGGCTCGGTGAAGGATCGCCCGGCGTTGTCGATGATCACTCGCGCCGAGCAGCGCGGTGATATCCAGCCTGGCGATGTGTTGATCGAAGCCACCAGTGGCAACACCGGCATCGCCTTGGCCATGGCGGCGGCGATCAAGGGCTACCGCATGGTGCTGATCATGCCGGACAACTCCACCGCTGAACGCAAGGCCGCGATGACCGCTTATGGCGCGCAGCTGATCCTTGTGAGTGGCATGGAGGAAGCCCGTGACCTGGCCTTGCAGATGCAAGCCGATGGCAAGGGCAAGGTGCTCGATCAGTTCGCCAACGGCGACAATCCGATTGCCCACTACACCAGCACCGGCCCGGAAATCTGGCAACAGACGGGCGGACAGATCACCCATTTCATCAGCTCCATGGGCACCACCGGCACCATCATGGGTGTGTCGCGCTACCTCAAGGAGCAGAACCCGCAGGTGCAGATCGTCGGCTTGCAACCGATGGAGGGCGCAAGCATTCCCGGTATCCGTCGTTGGCCGCAGGAGTACCTGCCGAAGATTTATCAGGCCGAGCGGGTTGATCGCATCATCGACATGGGCCAGCAGGAAGCCGAAGACGTGATGCGCCGTCTGGCGCGTGAAGAAGGCATTTTTTGTGGTGTTTCCTCCGGCGGGTCGGTGGCAGCGATGCTGCGACTGTCGCAGGAAGTGGAGAACGCCGTAATGGTGGCGATCATCTGTGATCGCGGCGACCGCTACCTATCAACGGGCGTGTACGACACGCCGGAGCTCTGATGGCCAAGAAAACCAGTGGTTTGCGCTTCCAGCCCAGCGGTGGTGTGCGCGCTGCGCAAATTCCGTCTGGCAAGAAGCAGAAACTCAACATCGAACGCCTGGCCAATGATGGTCGTGGCATTGCCTTTGTCCTGGGCCGCACCTGGTTTGTCAGCGGCGCCTTGCCCGGTGAGGAGGTCGAGGCGCGGGTGCTGGGCGCACGCAGTCAGGTGGTCGAGGCGCGCAGCGAGCGGATTATCAGCGCCAGCCCCGAGCGACGGGAGGAGCCTTGCGCCCATGCGCGCACCTGCGGTGGCTGCAGCATCCAGCACATGAACCATGCCGACCAGTTGGCCCTCAAGCAGCGCATGCTCGACGAGCAGTTCAGCCGCCTGGGCAATGTGCAACCGGATGAATGGGCGCCACCGTTGGTCGGCCCGGAGTTCGGCTACCGTCGTCGCGCGCGCATCGCCGTGCGCTGGGACGTCAAGCACAAACACCTGGATGTCGGCTTTCGCGCGGCGGCCAGCCAGGACATCGTCGCCATCGCCGATTGCCCGGTTCTGGTACAGCCCTTGCAACCGATCCTGCGCGCGCTGCCAGCGGTCTTGCGGGCGCTGGAAAGCCCCCAGGCCATCGGCCATGTCGAGTTGTTTCACGGCAGTACCAGTGCCGTATTAGTGCGCCACACTTCTGCGTTGAGCGAGGCCGATTTGGCCCGTTTGCAGGCGTTCTGTGTGGCCCATGACGGGCAACTATGGCTGCATGGTGTCGGTGAGCCGCAGCCGTTCGAAGCAGAGCAAAGCCTGGGCTATCAGTTGCAGCGCTGGGATCTTCAGCTGGCTTATCAGCCCGGTGATTTTGTTCAGGTTAATGCCCAGGTCAACGAGGCGATGATCGCTCAGGCGCTGGACTGGCTGGCGCCGCAAGCGGATGAGCGGGTCCTGGATCTGTTCTGTGGCCTGGGTAATTTCGCTTTGCCGCTGGCGCGCCTGACCCGCGAAGTAGTGGCGGTGGAAGGGGTGCAGGCGATGGTCGAGCGGGCGGCGCAGAATGCGGCGAGCAATGGTATCGGCAACCTGCACTTTTTCCAGGCCGACCTGTCAAATCCGCTGGTCGAGAGCGGTTGGGCGCAAGGCGGTTTCGCCGCCGTGCTGCTTGACCCGCCGCGTGATGGTGCATTGCAGGTGGTCAGGCAAATGGCCGCATTGGGCGTCCAGCGTGTGCTTTATGTGTCGTGCAATCCGACCACCCTGGCGCGTGACAGCGCCGAGTTGCTGGCGCAAGGTTATCGGCTGGAAAAGGCCGGTATTCTCGATATGTTTCCGCAAACTGCGCACGTCGAAGCGATGGCGCTGTTTGTCAGGCAGTAGATGAACGCGCCTGGATAAGGTGGCAGGGTGCTTGGTTTTATCCGGCCCCACCCTAATCCAGATGCAGCAGGGGTGCACAAGGAGTGTGCCTTAAGTGGTTAAACCGACCGGATCGAAGAAGTCCGGCGACTGTGCGGTGTGCTTGGCGCGCACCCTAGGGAAGGTAAGCAAGATGGTTCAGGTTAGAGCGCACCAGCCGATCAACGATGACGGCAGCATCAACCTAGAGGCCTGGCTGGCCCATGTACTCAGCGTCGATCCGGCGTTGGAGCACGATGCCTTGCGCGACGCCTGCGAGTTCGCCCGCGAGGCCGAGCAGCAGGCTAACGTGGTACAGAATTTGTGGTCGGAAGGTGCTTCGAGCTTTCGCGCGGGTCTTGAGATCGCCGAGATTCTTGCAGACCTCAAGCTCGACCAGGACTCCCTGGTCGCTGCGGTCATTTATCGCGGTGTACGCGAGGGCAAGGTGACTCTGGCGGCGGTGGAGCAACGCTTCGGCCTGGTGGTAACCAAGCTGGTCGATGGGGTGCTGCGCATGGCGGCGATCAGCGACAGCCTCAATTCGCGCGACTCCCTGGTGCTCGGTTCCCAGGCCCAGGTGGAAAACCTGCGCAAGATGCTGGTGGCCATGGTCGATGACGTGCGCGTGGCGCTGATCAAGCTGGCCGAGCGCACCTGCGCGATCCGCGCGGTCAAGCACGCCGACGACGAGAAGCGTCAGCGGGTGGCCCGCGAAGTCTTCGATATCTATGCGCCGCTGGCGCACCGCCTGGGCATTGGGCATATCAAGTGGGAGCTGGAAGACCTGTCTTTCCGCTACCTGGAGCCGGACCAGTACAAGCAGATCGCCAAGCTGCTGCATGAGCGCCGCCTGGATCGCGAGCAGTACATCAATGATGTGATGGGGCACTTGCGCCTGGAGCTTGAGGCCACCGGGGTCAAGGCCGACATCAGCGGGCGCGCCAAGCATATCTATTCGATCTGGCGGAAAATGCAGAAAAAGGGTCTGCAGTTCAGTCAGATCTATGACGTGCGCGCGGTGCGCGTGCTGGTGCCGGAAGTGCGCGACTGTTACACCGCGCTGGGTATCGTGCACACCCTGTGGCGGCATATTCCCAAGGAATTCGACGACTACATCGCCAACCCCAAGGAAAACGGCTACCGCTCGCTGCATACCGCGGTGCTCGGCCCGGAAGGCAAAGTGCTGGAAGTGCAGATCCGCACCCACGCCATGCACGAGGAGGCCGAACTGGGCGTCTGCGCGCATTGGCGCTACAAAGGCACTGACGTCAAGTCCGGCTCCAATCAATACGAAGAGAAGATTTCCTGGCTGCGTCAGGTGCTCGAGTGGCACGAAGAGCTGGGCGATATCGGTGGCCTGGCCGACCAGTTGCGCGTCGATATCGAACCGGATCGGGTCTATGTATTTACCCCGGACGGCCACGCCATCGACCTGCCAAAGGGGTCTACGCCGCTGGATTTTGCCTACCGGGTGCACACCGAGATCGGCCACAACTGCCGTGGCGCGAAGATCAATGGGCGCATCGTGCCGCTCAGCTACAGCCTGCAAACCGGCGAGCAGGTGGAAATCATCACCAGCAAACACGGCACCCCAAGCCGCGACTGGCTGAACTCCAACCTGGGTTATGTCACGACCTCGCGGGCGCGGGCGAAAATCGTCCACTGGTTCAAGTTGCAGGACCGCGACCAGAACGTTGCCGCTGGCAAGGCGCTGCTTGAGCGCGAGTTGGCGCGCCTGGCGCTGCCTCATGTGGATTTCGAGAAGCTGGCCGAGAAAGCCAACCTGAAAAACGCCGAAGACCTGTTTGCCAGCCTCGGGGCCGGCGACCTGCGTCTGGCCCATCTGGTCAACCTGGCGCAGCAGTTGGTCGAGCCGGAACGCGGCACCGAGCAATTGGAACTGATCCCGCGCAAGGCCACGGGCTTCAAACCGGGCAAACGCGGCGATATCCAGATCCAGGGCGTCGGTAACCTGCTGACGCAGATGGCTGGGTGCTGCAAGCCGTTACCGGGTGATCCGATCGTCGGTTACATCACCCTGGGACGCGGCGTCAGTATCCACCGCCAGGATTGCGCCTCGGTGCTGCAGTTGAGTGGCCGCGAGCCAGAACGGATCATCCAGGTCAATTGGGGGCCGGTGCCGGTGCAGACCTACCCGGTGGATATCATCATCCGCGCCTACGACCGTTCCGGTCTGCTGCGTGATGTGACCCAGGTGCTGCTCAACGAAAAGCTCAACGTGCTGGCGGTCAATACCCACTCGAACAAGGAAGACAACACCGCGTCGATGTCGATTACCGTGGAAATTCCCGGACTGGACGCTCTGGGCCGTTTGCTCGGGCGCATCTCGCAGTTGCCGAACATAATCGAGGCCCGCCGCCATCGCGCATCCTGAGCTGCTGCGCTCTATCTGGCGTTGTTGAAGGCCTACCGAAAAATGCTCATTGGCTAGAGCCAACTTCGCTTTTTCGGTAGGCCTTCGCCTAGCCAGCTATTCGCTCGCGACGCTCAGCATTGACTGTTATAGGCATAGGGCGCTGCGTTGGTTCGATGGGTTACGCGGCGCGTTGTTTTTATCATGGTTGCGGAATTTGTTCCCCGCGCCGCTAACCCATCCTACGATTCGCAATACGCACTGACCGGAACTTGCCATGTACCAACTCGACGACCTGCTGCACCTGATGGCCCGGCTGCGTGACCCGCAGCATGGCTGCCCGTGGGACTTGAAACAGTCCTACGCGAGCATCGTGCCCCACACCCTCGAAGAGGCTTACGAGGTGGCCGACGCCATCGAGCGTGGCGACTTCGAGCACCTGCCGGGGGAGTTGGGCGATTTGCTGTTCCAGGTGGTGTATTACAGCCAGCTGGCGCGGGAAGAGGGGCGTTTCGAGTTTGCCGAGGTAGTCGACGGCATCACCCGCAAGCTGATTCGGCGCCATCCCCATGTATTCGTCGATGGTGATTTGTATGGCGCGCCGGATACCGCCAGGCTCGAAGAAGCGGCAGTCAAACAGCGCTGGGAAGAGCTCAAGGCCGAGGAGCGCGCCGAGAAGGCTGCCGCGCCCGAGCAGTTGTCGTTGCTCGACGATGTGCCCAACGCCTTGCCGGCCCTGAGTCGTGCGGTCAAATTACAGAAGCGCGCCGCCCAGGTTGGGTTCGACTGGCCAGAAGCCTTGCCGGTGGTGGACAAGGTGCGTGAAGAGCTGGATGAAGTGCTCGAGGCCATGAGCGAGAATGATCCGCGGGCAATTGCCGAGGAAGTCGGCGACCTGTTGTTTGTGGTGACCAATCTCGCTCGCCATCTAAAGGTCGACCCGGAGTCGGCCCTGCGTGCGGCCAATGCCAAGTTCGAGCAGCGCTTTCGTTTTATCGAACAGGCATTGCGCGAAGCGGGCCGGGCCATGGAAGATTGCGACCTGGATGAATTGGACGCGCTCTGGGGTGAGGCCAAGAAGCTGGAAAAGCAGCAGCTGGCCGACTAGCGAGCTGTGATGCAGGGATTTTGGTGGGGTGTGCCCAAGTGGTCAGCCCCGCCCTACATTTATCGTTTGTTGGGTAGATAGGTACGTTATGGCGATCTCACTACGCGATCAGTTGCTCAAAGCCGGGCTGGTCAACGAAAAGCAGGCCAAGCAGGTCAGCAAGGAAAAACAGAAGCAGCAGCGCATGGAGCACAAGGGTCAGGTTGAGAAGGACGACTCGCAAAAGCTCGCCGCCCAGCAGGCCATGGCCGAGAAAGTCGCGCGCGATCAGGAGCTCAATCGCCAGCAGCAGGAAAAGGCCGAGCAGAAGGCCCGTGTGGCGCAGATCAGGCAGCTGATCGACGCGTCTCGGTTGCCCAAGCTGACCACCGAGGACTATTACAATTTCGTTGACGACAAGAAGGTCAAGCGCCTGTCGGTCAACACGCTGATGCGCGACAAGCTCAGCAGTGGTTCGCTGGCCATCGTGCGCAGTGGCGGTGGTTATGAAGTGATCCCGCGTGAGGCGGCGCTGAAGATTCAGGAGCGCGACCCGCAGCGCGTGATCATGCTCAATACCCCGACCGAGGCCCCGGATGCCGATGATCCGTATGCCGCCTATCAGGTGCCGGATGATCTGATGTGGTAAGGGCCGTGGTGCCGTAGTCTGCGCAGCAAGCCGGGTGCTCCGCCGACCTTTTGTAGGAGCGGCTTCAGCCGCGAAGCTTTTGCTGCGCCGCTTAGATTTTGCGGATAAATCCGCTCCCACAAGAGCCGTAGAGCCCATCCACACATAACGGGTACATAGCAAAAAAAACCGAGCCACTGGCTCGGTTTTTTGTACCTGGCGCTCGTTCAGTCACGGCGACCTTCAACCGACTTGCCGTCGACTGTGCCGTCTTTAAGCATGATCTGGTATTCCTTGCCGTCGGTTTCAACCTGATGCAGGCGTACCAGCAGGAAGTCCCAGTCCTTGGCGAACCAGAGCACGGTTTTACGGCTGCTTTGCGTCGGGTCACGCACGCGCTCGACCTTGATCGCGTCGATCTGACCGGCTTTGGTGCGCACGACTTCTTCGCCGAGCACGCGGAAGTCGTAGGTTTCGATTTCGTCGCCGTCGATCACCTGGTAGCTCATGCTTTGCTTGCCGGCAGCAACGTCATGTTGCAGCACCAATTGATAGGTCGACTTGTCCTGCACGCCGCGATTCAGTGGGAAACTCACAGGGTCGCCGCGGTCGGTGCCGGTCACTTGTTTGCCGGCCCAGTCGAAGTCGTGCTTGATTTTCTTACCTTTGCCCAGGCCGCTGCGCTCGAAGCGATAGGTCAGTGGCAAAAAGACATTGTTGTCGAGGCGGAAGGTGCTTTGTTCGCTAAGGCCGGCGACCAGCATGGAGGCTTCGAAGTTGAGCTGCCAGCGCTCGTTATCCAGAGCCTGCAGGCTGCGTTGCGCAGTGCCGCTGACCGGCAGTTGTTTCCAGTCGGCGGTGTAGCTGGCGGAGAATGGCTTCAGCTCGCTGGCCAGGGCCGGCAAGCTGAATAAGGCGAGGGCGAGCAGTATGGCGCGACGCATGGTATCTCCTGGGTGCTTGTCGGACCTGAGCGTTTGCAGTGAGGGAGCGTCCGCAGTCCGACAATTCGGTTCGAGTCAGTTTTTGGTCTTGCGAGGCGAATAGCTAGCTATTTAACAAGTAAGAGCGGCAAAAATGCATGCCTCCATCAAGAGGAGAGGGCAGTAGCGCAGCAGAGTAGTGCTGGCCCCTAAGCGCGGATCAGGTGGCCAGCGCTCGGCAGCGGCTGGCCATCCAGCATTGCGCCTTGTGCATCGAGACGCAAGCGACCTTCGGCGAACCAGCGCACGGCCATTGGGTAGATCAGGTGTTCCTGCCGGTGTACCTGTTGCGCCAGGCTATCCAGCGTGTCGTTCGAGCGTACCGGGATCACAGCTTGTACGACCAGAGGGCCGCCATCGAGTTCCTCGGTAACAAAATGCACGCTGCAGCCATGCTCGCTGTCGCCTGCTTCGAGTGCTCGCTGGTGGGTATGCAGGCCCTTGTATTTGGGCAGCAACGAGGGGTGGATATTCAGCAGGCGGCCGGCGTAGTGGCGGACGAAATCGCTGCTGAGGATGCGCATGAAACCGGCCAGTACCACCAGTTGCGGTTCGAAGGCGTCGATGGCCTCGACCAGCGCGGCATCGAAGGCCTCGCGGCCTTCGAACTGCTTGTGGTCGAGCACTGCGGTGGCGATGCCAGCCTGTTTTGCGCGCTCCAGGCCATAGGCATCAGCGCGGTTGGAAATCACCGCACTGATACGCGCCGGATTGCCGTCATGGGCGATGCTGTCGATCAGCGCCTGCAGGTTGCTGCCGGAGCCGGAGATCAGCACCACCACATTGCACTGTGCCGACATTAGTGCTGTTTCAGGTTGTTCAGCACGACCTGGGCGGCACCTTCGGCGGCTGTGCCGATCTGGCCGATCACCCATGGCTGCTCGCCGGCATCACGCAGGGTCTTGAGGGTCAGCTCGACGTGATCCTGGGCCACGCAGATGACCATGCCAACGCCGCAGTTCAGCACGCGGTGCATCTCGTTTTCGTCGACGTTGCCTTGTTCCTGCAGCCAGTCGAATACCGCTGGACGGGTCCAGCTGGCCACGTCGACCACCGCCTGGGCACCGTCCGGCAGTACGCGCGGGATGTTGTCGAGCAGGCCTCCGCCGGTGATGTGGGCCATGGCCTTGACCGCGCCAGTTTCCTTGATCAGCTTGAGCAGTGGTTTGACGTAGATACGGGTCGGCGCCATCAGCAGGTCGGTCAACGGCGTGCCGTCGAGCTGGATGGTTTCGATGTCGGCACCCGCGACTTCGATGATCTTGCGGATCAGCGAGTAGCCATTGGAGTGCGGGCCGGAGGACGGCAGAGCGATCAAGGCGTCGCCGCTGGCAACCTTGGAGCCGTCGATGATGTCGGCTTTTTCTACCACGCCGACGCAAAAACCGGCCAGGTCGTAGTCTTCGCCTTCGTACATGCCCGGCATTTCAGCGGTTTCGCCGCCGACCAGCGAGCAACCTGCCAGCTCACAGCCAGCGCCAATGCCGGTCACCACGGTGGCAGCTACGTCGACGTTGAGCTTGCCGGTGGCGTAGTAATCGAGGAAGAACAGCGGCTCGGCGCCACACACCACCAGGTCGTTGACGCACATGGCGACCAGATCCTGGCCGATGCTGTCGTGCCGGTTCAGGTTCAGTGCCAGGCGCAGTTTGGTACCAACACCGTCAGTACCGGACACCAGCACGGGTTGCTTGTAGCCAGCCGGGATCTCGCAGAGGGCGCCGAAGCCGCCCAGGCCACCCATGACTTCCGGACGCGCGGTGCGTTTGGCCACGCTTTTGATGCGCTCGACCAGGGCTTCGCCTGCGTCGATGTCTACACCTGCGTCCTTGTAGCTGATGGAGGGTTGCTTGCTCATAGATCCAGGCCTTTAAGGGGAATGTCGGATGTGCACCGGCGCTACGGCGGTCGGTCTGCGAAGGCGCGCGATTTTATCAGGCTTGCCGGGCAGCGGCCACCCGCTGCGTGTGGTGGTTGCCGGGTCGCAGGCGGCTGTTTAAGGTATAACGCTTGTGCTACGGCCTGTACGCCGCCATCCGTCTGTCGAGAACCCATTCATGCGCCTGATCGCTCGTCTGTTATTTCTCAGTCTGCCACTGTTTAGTCTGTCCATTGAGGCGGCGCCAGTGAGCGATCTTTATCAGGTTCGCGAGCCTGTTGCCAGCCAGCAGCCGGCGGACCGTGATGCTGCCTTGAGTCGAGCCCTGCAGACCCTGGTGCTGCGCCTGACCGGCGACCGCGAGGCGGCAAAGAGCCCGGCGCTGGCCGAGCTGCGCAAGGATCCGCAGCAGATAATCAGCCAATATGGTTATGAAGAGGGTAGCTTGCTGGTCGATTTTGATCCCGCCAGTACCGACCGCAACCTGCGTCAGGTCGGATTATCGCTGTGGGGGGGCAATCGCCCAGTGATTCTGCTCTGGTGGCTGAATGATGCCAACGACGGTTCGAGCCTGGTCGGCGATGGTCAGAGCAGCGCCGCAGCCTTGCATCAGGCGGCCCAGCACCGGGGTTTGCCGCTGCGCTTGCCGATTGCCGACCTGAACGAGCAGTTGCTGGCGACGCCCGAGAACCTTGGCGCGGTTGAGCCAGAGGCGCTGCGTGGTGGCTCCGAGCGCTACGGCGCCGATGCCCTGTTGGCCGTGCAGGCGCGTGAAGATAACGGCGAGTGGCAAGCCCAATGGCGCCTGTGGTTGGGCGATGTGCGTGAGCAAGGCAAGGCTCAGGGTGCCGATCAGGCGATATTGGCCGATGCTGTGCTGTTAATGGTGAGCGAGCGGCTGGCGCAGCGTTACGTGGTTGCCCCAGGTGCTGCGCGCAACCTGACCCTGGAAGTGCAGGGCACCGATCTGGCGCGCTATGCCGAGTTACAGCGGATTCTCCAGCCGCTGGCTGCGCAGCTGCACAAGGTCGAGGGTGATCGCCTGATCTATCAGGTTAATGCCAATGCCGAACAGTTACGCGCGCAGCTGGCGCTGATGCATTTACAGGAAGTGGCTGTCGAAGCCCTGCCTGTCGATGCCAGCCAGTCGATGCAGCCGCCGACCGCTGAGCCAGCGCCTCAGGTATTAAAGCGCGACGATGTGCTGCGTTTTCGCTGGTAGACTGCCGCGGGTCGCCGAGTACTGACGGCCGCATAGGTCACACGTGGCACCCCATTTCACGTTGCTCTACCAGACGTTTACTCACGGCCCTGCAGAGTGCCCGGTTGCACCAATCGAGGATTGAGCATGATTGATTCACGTCGCTGGCTATGGATAGCTGGGCTGCTCCTGCTCGGTTGGCTGCTGTATCTGCTGCAGCCGATTCTCTCGCCGTTCCTGATCGGCGTATTGCTGGCTTACCTGGGTGATCCTTTGGTGGATCGGCTTGAGCGCTGGAAGCTTTCGCGCACCTGGGGCGTGATCGTGGTCTTCGCCCTGTTCAGCCTGATTCTCGCGGTTTTGCTGCTAGTGCTCGTGCCAATGCTGGGTAAGCAGCTGATGCGCCTCTATGAGCTTGCACCGCAAATGCTCGACTGGACCCAGCATCAAGCGTTGCCTTGGGTGCAAGCCAAGCTGGGATTAAATGACGGTTTCTGGCGTTTCGATCAGATCAAGGCCGCGTTCTCCGAGCACCTGGGTCAAACCACCGACATTCTTGGCATGCTCCTGTCAAAGGCCACGGCCTCGGGCTTGGCGCTGTTGGCCTGGCTGGTGAATTTGCTGCTGATTCCGGTGGTCAGCTTCTACCTGATGCGCGATTGGGATTTGCTGGTCGCCCGACTGCGTGTCTTATTGCCCCGTCATCACGAAGGCCTGGTGGTGAAACTGACCAGCGAATGTCATGACGTACTCGGCGCCTTCCTGCGCGGGCAGCTGCTGGTGATGCTGGCGCTGGGAGTGATGTATGCCCTCGGTCTGATGCTGATCGGCCTGGAACTGGGGCTGCTGATCGGCTTGCTGGCGGGCCTGGCCAGCATCGTGCCTTACCTGGGAGTGGTGGTTGGGATTAGCGCGGCATTGGCCGCCGGCCTGTTTCAGTTTGGCGGCGATGTCTACCCGTTGCTGGCCATTGCCGCCGTTTTCACGGTCGGGCAGATGCTCGAGGGAATGCTGCTGACTCCCTGGCTGGTGGGTGACCGGATTGGCCTGCATCCTGTGGCTGTGATCTTCGCGATCATGGCTGGCGGCCAGCTATTTGGCTTCACCGGCGTGCTCCTGGCGTTGCCAGTGGCGGCAGTGATTATGGTTTTAGTGCGTCATGCGCATGATTTATATAAACTTTCGGATCTTTATGGGGAACCCCCCAGCGCTTCTGACGAGCCGATCAGCCCTGCATGAGACCCATTCAACTGCCCTTGGGCGTGCGTCTGCGTGATGACGCCACCTTTGCCAACTACTATCCCGGCGCCAATGCCGCGGCGCTTGGCTATGTCGAGCGTCTGTGCGAGGCCGAGGCCGGCTGGGCAGAAAGCCTGATCTATCTGTGGGGTGGTGCGGGGGTGGGGCGTAGTCATCTGCTCCAGGCGGCCTGTCTGCGTTTCGAACAGAACGGTGAGCCGGCAGTTTATCTACCGCTGGCGGAGTTGGTCGAACTCGGCCCGACCATGCTGGATAACCTGGAACAGTATGAACTGGTCTGTCTGGATGACCTGAATGCCGTTGCCGGGCTTAGTGATTGGGAAGAGGCGTTGTTTCATCTGTTCAATCGCTTGCGCGATAGCGGCAGGCGTTTGCTTCTGGCAGCCAGCAGTTCGCCGCGCGAGCTGCCAGTCAAGCTGGCGGATCTTCAGTCGCGCCTGACCTTGGCACTGGTCTTCCAGCTGCAGTCGTTGTCCGATGAAGACAAATTGCGCGCCCTGCAATTGCGTGCTTCGCGTCGCGGCCTGCACCTCAGTGATGAGGTTGGACGTTTTATCCTGACCCGGGGCGAGCGCAGCATGAGCGCGCTATTCGAGTTGCTTGAACGACTGGACCAGGCCTCCTTGCAGGCCCAGCGCAAGCTGACTATTCCCTTTCTCAAAGAAATCCTGGGTTGGTAGCAGCCGATTGCTTGGTCGTTGCCGCCAGCGCTTGATGGAGTACGCCGCACGGATATCCGTGCGGTTAGCGGCTCTGCCAGCATGCGGCTAACCCATCCGGGCTGGCAGTCGCAGGGCTTTTGTAGGATGTGGCGGGGCGCGTAGGCTTCAGCGCAGCGATACCTATCAACTGGTTGCACAGCCGCTGAGGTTGTTGATTGACCGCAGGTCGCTGTGATGGGTATCGCTCCGCTCAACGCCATCCTACGGGGGCAACACGCTGACTCGCTGCAGCTACTCCCCAGCCAGTTTGCGGTCGTACTGGAAGCACCAGCGGGTGTACATCAGCGCGGCGCAGAACAAGCTGACACTCAGCACCGCCTGTGCCCAGCCATACAGTGCCTTGGATGGATCGAAGGCGGCCAGCACACCCTGAATGAAGTACAGGTTGACCACGAAGCAGGCCCAGGCATGGGCGCGCGCGTTGCCGAGGATCAGGCCGGGGGCGAGCAACAGCAGTGGAACCAGCTGGAAGGCCAGAATTACCCAGAGCAACTTGCCCGGTATGTTGGCAAATACCAGATTCCACACCAGCAGCAACACCGCCAGAGCCAGGAAGCTCGCCAGGCTGATGGCGCGGCTGACGGCCATGCGCGGCTTCAGCCAGTCGAGCGCCGGTAGGGGTTTGGGGGTTTTAGCCACGGATGGTCTCCAGTTTCAATGCAGTGTGCGCCAAGCGTTGGCCGAGTGCGCGGCAAAGGGCGATTTCATGTTCGTCGAGGGCGCGCTTGCTGTCGGCACCCGCAAGATGGCTGGGGCCATACGGCGTTCCGCCGCCGTGGGTCTCCAGCAGTGCGGACTCGCTGTAAGGCAGGCCGGTGATCAGCATGCCATGGTGCAGCAGGGGCAACATCATCGACAGCAGGGTGGTTTCCTGGCCGCCGTGCAAGCTGGCGGTGGAGGTGAAGACGCCGGCTGGTTTGCCGACCAGGGCGCCGCTCAGCCATAGGCTGCTGGTGCCGTCGAGGAAGTATTTCAGCGGCGCCGCCATGTTGCCGAAGCGTGTCGGGCTGCCCAGCGCCAGACCTGAGCAGTTCTTCAGGTCGTCGAGGCTGGCATACAGCGCGCCTTCAGCTGGAATTTGCGGGGCTACCGCCTCGCACTCGCTGGAGATAGCCGGTACCGTGCGCAGGCGCGCCTCCAGGCCGGCCATTTCCACGCCGCGGGCAATCTGCCGGGCCATGTCGGCGGTGGCGCCGTGGCGGCTGTAATACAGAACCAGAATATAGGGTGCACTCACGGCAGAATCTCCAGGATTTTCTCCGGTGGCCGGCCAATTACCGCTTGGCTGCCGACGATCAGAATCGGTCGCTCGATCAGTTTGGGATGGGCGGCCATGGCTTCGATCAATTGTGCTTCGCTCAGGCCCGGGTCGGCCAGGTTCAGCGTGCGATAGTCGTCTTCGCCGCTGCGCAGCAGTTGTCTGGCGCCGATCCCGAGTTTGCCGAGTATGTCGCTTAATTGGGCGGCGCTGGGCGGGGTGTCCAGGTAGCGCACGATGGTCGGTGTAAGGCCGCGCGCTTCGAGCAGTTGCAAGGCGCTACGGGACTTCGAGCAGCGGGGGTTGTGGTAGAGGGTCAGATCGGTCATGTGCAGGTCGCATCTTGCGTCAGGTGGCGGCTATTCTAACCGCGTCGGCACGCTAGTCTGAACAGGGTGAAGTGTTTGTGGTCTGCATTGGGGCCAGTTGGTTAATCGCTAAGGAGAAGGCATGCGTCAACGTTTGAACAACTGGTTGGAATTCTGGCGTTTTCTGCTGCAGCGCTTTCTCGCTGATCGTGGTGCCAACAATGCCGCGGCGCTGACCTACACCACCCTGTTTGCGGTGGTGCCGATGATGACCGTGACCTTTGCCATGCTCTCCGCCGTGCCGGCTTTTCAGGGCACGGGTGAGCAAATCCAGACCTTTATTTTCCGTAATTTCGTGCCTTCGGCCGGTGAAATGGTTCAGGAGTACCTGCGTAACTTTACAGCGCAGGCCCGTCAACTGACCTGGATCGGTGTGAGCGTATTAGCGGTTACTGCCTTCCTGATGCTGGTGACCATAGAAAAAGCCTTCAACACCATCTGGCGGGTACGTCAGCCGCGCCGGGGTGTCTCGAGTTTTCTGCTGTATTGGGCAATATTGAGTCTGGGGCCGATCCTGCTGGGCACCGGTTTCGCGGTCAGCACCTATATAGCTTCGCTGTCGCTTATTTCCGGTCCTGATGCGTTGATTGGCGCGAAAACCTTGCTGGGTTTTGCGCCGCTGCTGTTCAGTGTGGCGGCTTTTACTCTGCTCTATGCCACGGTGCCTAATGCGCGGGTACCTGTGTGGCATGCCCTGATGGGCGGGCTGTTCACTGCTGTGCTGTTTGAGGTGGCGAAAGCATTGTTCGGCTTTTATGTGCAGCGCTTTCCGGGTTATCAGTTGATTTATGGCGCCTTCGCCACGGTGCCGTTGTTCCTTCTGTGGATCTACCTGTCTTGGTTAATAGTGCTATTTGGTGCCGAACTGGTGTGCAACCTCAGCTCGTCGCCGCAGTGGCGCAAGCGCGCCATGCCGCGGTTGTTGGTGGTGATGGGGATCTTGCGGGTGTTTTATGCGCGGCAGCAGTCAGGCCTGAAGGTGCGGCTGCGCGATGTTCAGCGTCAGGGCTGGCAGTTGCCTGAGCATGAGTGGGAGGAGGTGCTCGATTTTCTTGAGCAGCAGCAGTTGGTTGCGCCGACTAGCGCGGGAGCGTGGGTATTGAGTCGTGATCTCGATCACTACAGCCTGCAGCAGCTGCTGAAGCGCAGCCCGTGGCCGTTACCGCAACTCAGTCAATTGCCTGAGCAGCTGGACGAGCCTTGGTATCCGGCACTGCGTCAGGCATTGGAGCGGCTTTACGAGGAGCAGGCTGTGCTGTTCGATGGCAGCCTGGCGGACTGGCTGAACCCGGTGACCGAGTGACAAAAAGTGTCAGTTTGCGGCGTGACATCGATTTTCGCGTATTGCTATTGGTGCGCGCGGGCTCTTCTGAGGTAAGCGCAGGCTGGCACGCTTTTGGCTATTGCTATGGCAGATTGTAATCAGCTTATCGGGGCTAAAGGCGTTTTATGACAACTGAACGATTTAGTGACGCCGCTCATGGCAAGGTGGTCCACTTGCAGCAACGCGATCCGCAAGAGGCGCTGAAACGGCTGAATCGAATAACCGGGCTGCATTTCTCGCACTGGCCCGCATCGCTGGTGCCTCATTGCGCAGAACCCGCAGCAGAGCCGTTAGCCGAGCAAGGCAGCTGTGCGGTGCGAGTTTTTGGCTGAGCACAGCCAAACCTTCCCAGGCTTTTTTGCGTGGGGGCTTGGGATTTTGCAGGCTCAGGCTGACGCTTGGCGGTTGTCCTGGCGGGGCGCTTCGAGCGCTTGAATGAACAGCTCTTCGACCACCAGGGTCGTGGCAAGTACCGCAGAGCGCAGGTATACGCGCATGTCTTCGACCTTGTGTTTGACCGGGAGCCTGGCGACGCCGGACAGCAGGATCTTGTGGTGCGGGCCGACTTTGCCGTGATCCACGCTGACCTCGCGGTGTTTGTCGCCATCACGGTAGCTGACCAGTAGGGACACGGGCAGATTGGCTAGCCCAGGAAGATGCAGCCAGGTGGCGATGTTGTATTCGGCTACGCGCCCTTCGTAGGGCGTGACGAGCAGGCGGGCAGCATCGACGATGCTCGATGGCGCAGCGCCGATCAACGTGTCGTTGGGGTGGGTCATTGTGCGGTTTCCAGGCGTATGGCGAAGCGTCTCGAGACGACGTGCAATGAATTATAAGCAGGGGTGTGCCGAGCAAACTGTGCGCCCGGCCGCCGTTGGCTGTGATTCGTTTCGCAGTTTCTGCTGTTCAGGCCAGGAGCAGTGGGTGGCGCGTGACCAGGGCTGTGCCGAGGTCGGCTGCAGGTAGCTGCATAATCACCTGGTTGTGCACGTTGGCCTGCTGCAGCCAGAGGTTTTCACCTTCGCCAAATTGCCCGTTGGGCAGCCATAGGGCGTGACGCCAGCCATCACCAGGCTCTGGTGTGCTCTGCAAAATGCCTTGGTGAGTTTGTGCGCTGGGCGTACGCCGCAACCAGACCGGCTTCGCCAGACCTTTCAGGTAGTGCAACCCCAAGTGCAGGCCCTCAATGTTGAGATGACGCCAGCGAACCAGGGCCAGGCGCGGTGTCGGGCTGCTGGT
Source organism: Pseudomonas sp. (assembly GCA_030656145.1). Lineage (GTDB taxonomy): Bacteria > Pseudomonadota > Gammaproteobacteria > Pseudomonadales > Pseudomonadaceae > Aquipseudomonas. The sequence goes on along the minus strand of JAUSOF010000081.1, from coordinate 57,718 downwards.
CAGCAAGAGCACCAGTTGCCCTACTGCCATGTGCGCCGCTTGGTCGGGGCGGCACAATAGGCGCGCGCCACCGGCACTGGCATCGAGCATCTGGGCTGCCGAGGAGCAAGGCCGCTGCTCGAGTAGTTGAGCGTGGATGGCTGGCAAACCCACCAGCAGGTTGCAGGTCAGGTCAAACTCTTCGCGAGGATCGCGGCGTTGTTGCTGGCCCATCCAGTGATGCCGAACCCGCTCAAGCAGTTGACGCTCGCCGTTACTCTGCAGCGGGGCGGGATCATGCAGGGCGACCAGCAAGGCGCCCAGTTCGAAGCGCCGCAGGTAGTCGCGGCTGCCATCAGGGTGCTGCGCATAGCCAAGGCACGGTTGCGACTCGGTCAGGTCGACAACCGGAGACTCGCTGTCGCCCTCATCATCCCAGGGCAGCAAGCGCGCCAGGCCTGCCAAGGGCGCGAGGGCGCCAAATAGCTGCGGGCATTCACCCTCGGCAAGGTGAAACGGATTGCTCAAGGCGAGCAACAGCATCTGCTGGTAAAGCCCACGCAAGGTGCACGCGGGCGCCGGCTGGAAGGCGGCTGCAACCGGCTCATCCAGGCACTCCTGATGCTCGCCGAGCCAGTACAGCAGGTGGCTGTCACGCCACAGGCTGGGCGCCGGTTCCTGATACCGCTGGTAGTTACGTAGCAGGCTTTGCGCGAGGAAATGCAGGGCCATGTACAGGCACCAAGCCAAATGCGGGCGCGAGGGTTGCCGGCCTTTGAGAATCTGCAGGAGCAGGCGTTTAAAACCGATGGCGAGCTCGTTGCACAGGCGTACGAACAGCGGCGAAGGGGGGCTGCCGTCAAGGTAGGCTGCAGCATAGTGTCGATATTCGTCGCTGCAGTTTTGCAGTGCGCGTTGCCTTTCGAGTAAGGTCATGACGCTACGGTTGAGCCTGAACAGCAGGCTGAGTAGCAGTTGCAGTGCATCTTCGTGCTGCAGCGAACGGGCCTGGGCTAACCGCTCGTTAAGATCGGCCAAGGGCGCCGCGTCTTCATCGAGGATGTCCGGCACTTCAAGGCGCAAGGCATCTAGCGTCATATCAACCCAATGTGGACGAGGAACGAATGCATGGGAACACGACTCCAGGTCGTTATTCGTACGGTAATGGGAATTTGCGTTGGCTTGATGCTGGCTGGCTGCACTGAAGATTTCGGCCTCGATCAGCATGGACGAAAGGTACCGGCTGAGCGTTTGGAAGGCCAGTGGTTGGTGATTAATTACTGGGCCGAATGGTGTGCGCCCTGCCGCAGCGAAATTCCCGAACTGAATGCTCTTGCCCCGCAGCTTGAGGCCCTATCGGCGAGCGTCGTGGGGGTGAACTTCGATGGTCTGCAGGGCGCGGATTTGGCGACGGCGTCCCAGGCAATGGGCATTGAATTCACCGTGCTTGAGCAAGATCCGGCCGTACGCTTCGGGCTGCCGCCCAGTGCCGTGTTGCCGGTGACCTATATTGTCGATGACAAGGGGCGAATGCGTGAACGCTTGCTCGGCGAACAGACGGCGGCCAGCCTGTTGGTGCGGGTGCAGACCTTGCGTACGGGAGGGTAGGTAGAGGCATGCAGCGAATTTGCTTACATGGTTATGTCAGCGGCCAAGTGCAGGGCGTGTTCTTTCGCCAGGCGACTGCCGAACACGCCGAGCGCCTTGAGCTGGATGGCTGGGTACGCAACCTGAGCGATGGCCGTGTCGAGGTGCTGCTTGAAGGCGAGGAGTCCGCGGTGCGCGAGCTGGCCGCCTGGCTGGAACAGGGGCCGGCAAAGGCCAAGGTCACCGCAGTCGCGCTGGAGCAGCAGGCGCTGCAGGGGATCGCCGGATTCATCGTGCGGCGCTAATGGCATGTAGGCTGGTGTTGATGTAGCCGGGTGCATCCTGGGTTGCATGCCCACGCGGAGCGTGGGAACGATCAAAAATCAGACACAAAGTCTTGTAGGAGCCAGTGACCGTAGGATGGCGTTGAGCGCAGCGATACCCATCAAGCGGTTTATGTCTGTACCCGTTGGCATAGCGAATATCGATGATGGGTTACGGCGCCTTTGTTCTGCTGGCAGCAGGTCAGTTTGCGGGCGCCTAACCCATCCTACGGTCTTGCTCCTTGAGTGCTCCAGTTTGCAGCGCGACAGCGCGGGGTCGAAGACGAGGCGGGGTCTTTTGCGAGCTATGCGCTCGACCTGCGTTGCCGCAGACCTTGCGCATGAGCTCAGAACCTACCGAGGATGCGTCCACTCATCTGCGAGTCATGGTTTGACGTACCAGAAGTCGTGCCAGAAGCCGATGACCTTGGCCGGGTAGGTCTGCTTGCCTAGGCTGCCGTTGTAGCGGGCCAAGGCGCGGCTCAGGTTGCCGTTCTCTTTGCGCAAATAGAAACTGAGAATGGTGCAGCCGTAGCGCAGGTTGGTGGCGTTATCGGTGAGGTTATCCTGCGGACGGCCGAGTTCGGCTTTCCAGAACGGCATGACTTGCATCATGCCCTGGGCGCCTGCCGAGGAAATGGCGAAGCGATCGAAGTGGCTTTCCGTGTGGATCAGTGCCAGGACCAGGTCGGGACGCAAGCCAGCCTTGCTGGCTTCGCGGTGTACCAGCCTGAGCAGGGTCAGGCGTTCTTCAGCGTCAGGGATATAGCGCGTCAGGCGGGTCGACATGTCCAGCAGCCAGACCTCCGCATCGAAGCGGTCCTGAAAGCTGTCGGCTTCGGCGGCGGTGCGTTGCAGCAGCGCCCGCAGTTCCGGCTCGGGTGCCTGGCGCAGGTTGGCCTGGCTGGGCAGGCACAGCAGTGCAATCAGCAGCGTCAGGCACAGGCGCACAGCCATGATCCGGTTCAGTCGTTGCCGGGGTCGGCAACCAGGCGCCCGGCATCCTGCATCAGGGCCAGCAAAAAGCTCTCCTGCAGTTCGGGGTCGTTGCGGGTCAGCTCGATCAGGCTCTGTTCCAGCTCGCTGGCTTCTTCTTCCAGGCCCAGCTCAGACAGGCGCTTGACCCTGTGCACCCATTGTTCGACATCGTCGCCTTCCAGGTCATCGTAGATCAGCGTGTGCGCTTCCTGCAGCTTGCCGCGCAGGGTGCGGCTGACCATTAGGGCTGCATCCGCTTGGATCGAGCCCTGCGAATCTGCAACGCTCAACTGCAGGGTGCCGATGCGGCTGATATCCTGCTCGGCAAAGGGGCTGTCGAGCAGGTTGAGGCGCAGCACGCCGTTGCGGTCGGTCAGCAGCTCATGGGTTTGCTCGTTGGCTTTGACCAGGACCGAGCGCTCGGCCCAGGGCAGGCTGGAGTATTCCATGCGGGCATCTTGGCGTTGTTCGTCGAGGCTGGCGAGGTTCTGTTGTGAGCGGCCGTTGGACTCGACGTTCATGAATGGATTGAGCCCGGCGAAGCCATAGCTGATCCAGTCCTTGGTGGCACTGTCCGGCAGCCTGCCGAGCAACACCACATTGAGTGCGTTGGCGCCGATACCTGCGACCACGGCCACTGCACCGAGCGGCACCTCATAGAGCTCGCGCCAGGGTTGGTAAGGTGTGTAGCGGTCATAGCGACGCGTGACCTCGAAGGCAGTCACTTCAAACGTTTTCTGCTCGTGCACCCGCACCCGCCGCTGTGGCAATTCCAGTACGCGTGGCTCGCCAGCGTCTATTTGCAGGCTGTGGTCCAGCAAAATGCGCTCGACGCGCTCCTCATGCTCGCTGCGTTGTGGCAACTGGTTGGCACAGCCACTCAGAAAGAGGGCGCCGCAGAGTGCGGCGCCAACGAGTCCCAGGGTGTTTCGTGTGAACATGACGGCTCTTTTGAAAGGCTGAAATCAGCGGCGGATACGTGCTTGGATGAACGGCATGATGTCGGCGACGGCAACTACCTGGGTTTCAGTTTCCTGGCGGCTCTTGTATTCCAGATTGCCATCGGCCAGGCCGCGATCGCTAATCACGATGCGGTGCGGGATACCGATCAATTCCATGTCTGCGAATTTGATGCCCGGACTGGTCTTTTTGTCACGGTCATCGAGCAGCACTTCAAAGCCGGCAGCCGTCAGATCAGCATAGAGCTGGTCGGTGGTTTCACGCACGGCGTCGGTTTCATAACGCAACGGCACCAGCGCGACCTGGAACGGCGCCAGCGTGTCGTTCCAGAGAATCCCGCGCTCGTCATTGTTCTGCTCGATGGCCGCGGCCACCACGCGCGATACGCCGATACCGTAGCAGCCCATGGTCAGGGTCGCCGGCTTGCCATTCTCGCCCATCACGGTGCAGTTCATCGCTTCGCTGTATTTACTGCCCAGCTGGAAGATATGCCCGACTTCGATGCCGCGCTTGATCTCCAGCGTGCCCTGGCCATCCGGGCTCGGGTCACCAGCGACGACGTTGCGCAGGTCGGCGACTTCAGGCAGTGGCAGATCGCGCTCCCAGTTGGCGCCGAAGTAGTGCTTATCGTCGATATTGGCGCCGATGGCAAAATCGCTCATCAGGGCTACCGAGCGGTCGACGATGCATGGCAGTGGCAGGTTCAGCGGGCCGAGGGAGCCAGCGCCAGCGCCAATGGCGTCACGTAGTTCGGCTTCGGTGGCCATGGTCAGCGGGCTGGCGACTTGTGCCAGGTTAGCCGCCTTGATTTCGTTCAACTCGTGATCGCCGCGAATGATCAGGGCGATCAACGTGCCGTCTTCGGCGCCCTGCACCACCAGGGTCTTGATGGTCTTTTCGATGGGCAGGTTGAAGCCTTCGACCAAGTCATTGATGGTCTTGGTATTAGGCGTATCGACCAGGCGCAGTGCTTCAGTGGCGGCGCCGCGCACGGTTTCGCGCGGAATAGCCTCGGCTTTCTCGATATTGGCGGCGTAGTCGGAGCTGTTGCTGAAGGCGATATCGTCTTCGCCAGACTCGGCCAACACATGGAACTCATGGGAGCCGGTGCCGCCGATCGAGCCGGTGTCGGCCTGTACCGGGCGGAAATTCAAGCCAAGGCGGGTGAATATGTTGCAGTAGGCCTGGTGCATGCGGTCATAGGTCGCTTGCAGCGACGCCTGATCGACATGGAAGGAGTAGGCGTCCTTCATGATGAATTCGCGGCCACGCATCAGGCCGAAGCGCGGACGAATCTCGTCGCGAAACTTGGTCTGGATCTGGTACAGGTTGAGCGGCAACTGCTTGTAGCTGCTCAATTCGTTGCGCGCCAGGTCGGTGATCACTTCTTCGTGGGTCGGGCCGACGCAGAACTCGCGGCCGTGACGGTCTTTGACGCGCAGCAATTCCGGGCCGTATTGCTCCCAGCGGCCCGACTCCTGCCACAACTCGGCGGGTTGGATTGCCGGCATCAGCACCTCGAGGGCACCTGCGGCGTTCATCTCTTCACGGACGATTGCTTCGACCTTGCGCATTACGCGCAGGCCCATCGGTAGCCAGGTATACAGGCCCGAGGCGAGTTTACGGATCATGCCGGCGCGCAGCATCAGCTGATGGCTGATCACCGCGGCATCGGAAGGGGTTTCTTTGAGTGTCGAGAGCAGGAACTGACTGGTGCGCATAATTGGCCGTTCTGTCGGTTGCAAGGGCTTTTAATAGGTCGGCATTGTACGGTGCCTGTACTGTTGCGTACAGGATGCAGGCAGGTGGTTCAATAGGAGGCGGATGTGACGGTATTGACGGCGGAACAGGTTCAGGCGCTGATTCGGGCAGGTTTGCCAATCGCCGAGGACATTGAGCTGTGCATCGACCGCCTGGATGTGCATGGAGTGCTGGCGCGGGTACCGTTCCATACCAAGCTTATCCGTCCGGGTGGCACGCTGTCGGGGCCGACCATCATGGCGCTGGCGGATGCGGCCATGTACGCGGTGGTGTTGGGGCGCTTGGGGCGCGTGGAAATGGCGGTGACCTCGAACCTGAATATCAACTTTCTGGTCAAGCCAAAACCGGTGGACTTGTTGGCCGAAGCGCGGATTCTGCGGTTAAGCCGGCGCCAGGCGGTGTGCGAAGTGTCGCTGTACTCGCTGGGTAATGAAGACGAGTTGGTGGCGCATGTGACGGGTACTTACGCCTTGCCGCTTTGATAGTAGAGGGTTAAATAGTGATCAATGCATAACTGGCAGACAAGAAAAAGCCCGGCATAAGCCGGGCTTTTCATGTCGCTAACGAATTACAGCTGAATTACAAAACGCTCAGCGGGTATTCGACGATCAGGCGGAAATCGTTCATGTCTGACGCATAGTTGTCGTTATGAACGGTGTTAGCACGATAGATCGAGCTGCGAGCGCGGATCATGAGGTCTTTTGCTGGACCTTCTTGGAAGGTATAGCGAGCTTCGAGGTTCCACTCGCGCTCTTTGCCTTCTTGATCGGTACCCCAGTTGATGTCATAGCCACGAACATAGCGAGTCATGAACTTCAGGCCAGGAACGCCGAAGGAAGCCATGTCCAGATCGTAGCGAGCCTGCCAGGAGCGCTCGTCTTGGCTATCAAAGTCGGAAATTTGTACGGAGTTGGCCAGGTAAATTGTGCCGCCGCCGTCAATGCCGTATGCGTAGCCTGAGTTGCCGCTGGAGCGCTGGTGAGCCAAGGTAACAGTGTGGGCGCCGATATTATACGCGGCTGCCAGGCTCCAGATGTTGTTGTCGATTTCGTCTGGGTTGTTGCCAGTGTCGGTGGTGCGGTAGGCGTTGAAATCGAAGTTCAGTGATTGATCTTCGGCCAAGCCCAGATTGTAGTTCAGGTTCAGGTAGCGCTTGTTGAACTCGTCTTCAACGCGGGAAGCGTAGACTGCACCGCTGAAATCATCGGTGAAGCTGTAGCTGGCGCCAGCGAAATTGATCGATTCTAGGCCTTCGCTATCACGGGTGGTAGCGGTTTGACCGCTCAGACCAGTGAAGCGACCGGCATTGATTTCAAGGCCTTCAATTTCATTGCTGGTGACCAGAGTGCCGGTACCTACTTCTGGCAGAATGCGGCTGTCGTCGGTGGAGAACACTGGAGTGTCGACCATCATGTTGCCGTGTTTCAGGACAGTGTCGGATACACGGAACTTGATAGCGCCGCCAACTTCGGTCTGAGTGTCGTCAGCACGGCCGTCACCAGTTTTGGAGAACTGGCCGGTGCCTACGCGACCGCGACCGCTGTCCAGTTTGATGCTGGAGAGGGAGTGTGCGTCAAAGCCTACGCCTACGGTGCCTTGAGTGAAGCCGGATTCCAGCAGCAGGCGGATGCCCAGGCCGAACTCTTCACGGTAGCCAGCAGGGTTGGCAGAATCGCTAGCGCCATTGCTGGCACCGTTCTTGAAATCACGGTTCATGTACAGTGCGCGGTTGAAGATATCGAAGCTGCTGTCTTCAACAAAGCCTTTGGATTCGGACTGGCTCGAGGCCATGGCCATTTGGGTACTGCCCGCTGCTACTGCGAGGGCGATTATGCTCCACTTCATCACTTGCATCGTGATTGCTCCTTTGGTTTAGAAGAGTTGCGCTGTCCAACTAATTGTTATATGGACAGCTCTTTCTTTTTGTGTCGGCGCTAACTTATAACACGCAGCCAAAGTTGGCGACAGGTGCAATCTATTCCTTGCATTTTCTTCATGGTCGTGTCGCAAAAGACGATGAAGCATGTCGCAATTCTGTAGATTCCTGGGTGTATTCAGCAGCACTGACAAATTCTGTAGTTTTGTTTGCTGGCGGCCGGGCTTTGCTGCTTGGTTGCACGGTGTCCCAGGCGTCGCAATAATCTATAGCAAAAATCGTGCTCAAAAAAGTGAGTCGTGCTGGTCGGCTGAGACTTTTTCGTGGTCAGGCTTCTTTTTGTGAGCACCGTAAAGCCTTGTCGCCAGGTTTCATGGGGCTGGAGGGGTGCTGGTCGCGCGCGCTTGCAGTGCAGGGGTGGTTAGTCTGGCGATTGTTGTTGCGCATTGGCAGCGTTTTGCCGGGCGGTGCGGGTTGCTGCGGTAACGCCTGTTGGGCTTTTTATTACGGTTGGAAACAAGCTGTGCGCGGTAATGGTGCGTGCTCTGCGGGTGTGTGCTGCCGGATGGCGAGTTTGTGGCTCCGGTGCGCGGATCAAGTGCGAGCGTGAATCCGCTGCTGCGTCCGCGTATTGTGCTGGCCCGTCGCCTGGCGTGTCGGGTTGTGTTTATGGCGCTAAGCTTTGTCTATTCAGTGGTGTGGTAGGAGGGTGGCCTATGTTTGTTTTGGATCCGCGTTTGCAGCAGGACACTTTGCCGGTTGGCGATTTTTCGTTATGCCGTTTGCTGCTGATGAATGATGCGCACTACCCCTGGTTTATCCTGGTGCCCAGGCGCGAGGAGGTGAGCGAGCTGTTTCAGCTCGATACCAATGACCAGCAGGCTCTGTGGAAAGAAACCACCAGGTTGGCCGAGACGCTCAAGGACGCCTTCGGTGCTGACAAGATGAACGTAGCCACCCTGGGTAATATGGTCAGCCAACTGCACATGCATGTGATCGCTCGGCGTCGTGACGATGTCGCCTGGCCTGCGCCTGTGTGGGGACGGTTGCCTGCGCAGCCGTATAGCGATGAACAGGTGCTGGCGATCAAGGACAGGTTGCGCCTGGTGCTGGCTGAAAATTTCTGTTTTATCGAGGACTGAGCATGAATGCCGAACAGCGAATCACCGATCTGGAAAGCCGTTTGGCTTTTCAGGATGACACCATTCAAACGCTCAACGATGTGCTGGTGACTCAGCAGCGAGAGCTGGATCGCTTGCAGTTGCAGCTCGCTGCTCTGGCCAGGCGCCAGGAGGAAATAGGCGGGCAACTTGATGCGGTGGAGGATGAGCTGCCGCCGCCTCACTACTAGTGTCGCGACAGGGTTCAAATGTCGCAAGCCTGTAGGGGCACGCCATGCGTGCGAATCGCCGGCATGGCCGGCTCCTACGCCTGACGGCTAACGGCGCATGGGACTCCACGACAAATGATCTGTGGCGCGACAACAGTAGTCGCTGGCGACGTCGTATAAACAGAAAAGCCCGCATTTTGCGGGCTTTCTGCTTTGCGTCGAGGCTAGCGGCGGGCGGGAGATGCCGCTATCACGTCTTCCGCTTGCAGGCCCTTGTCGCGTTGCATAACAGAGAACTCGACGCGTTGGCCTTCGACCAGTACCCGATGGCCCTCGCCGCGAATCGCGCGAAAGTGGACAAAGATATCGTCACCCGAATCACGAGAAATAAAGCCGAAGCCCTTGGAGGTGTTGAACCATTTGACTGTGCCGGTTTCCCGGTCGGTCATGTCGTGAGTCACGGCGCTGCCGCGGAAGTTCAGGCGCAGGTTGGTCGCCAGGTGCAGCAATACTGCGGCCGCAACAACCAGCAAGCTGAACAGGGTGGCAGGCTGATCGGCAATCGTTGGTAACGGCGCCAGCAGAATCAAGGCCTGCAGCAATGTGCCCAGGATCAGCAGGGCGGACACCAGGTTTTGCAGTTGATGGCGCAGGCCGGAATGCCAGATAGGCAGTTGCGGTGCCAGAATCAGGTTGATAAAGCCAAACAAGGCAAGGCACAGGGCTTCTGGCTGTTGCAGGAATGGCAAGGATTGATCGCTTAGGCTTGGCACAAATGACAGCAGCAGGGCAGTTAGGCCCGTTAGCAGGTGGACAATTTTCAACATGTTCAATGAACTCACTTATTAAAAGGATCGCCAGGAATAGCTGATTGCACGGGCATTGCCTTGACTTGAGGGCGTTGTGGATGCGCGCGTAATCAGCCTATGCACTGCTCCGGTAGCTCGGGGCAGTGGCACGGGGCGTATTTAACAGCAAAGAGGGGAGCTACTCAAATCAAGCGCTTGTGGCGGTTGCGCGTGGTTCGGGTTGTACCTGGTTGCGGCCGCTGTGTTTGGCTTGGTAAAGGGCGTCATCGGCACGGGTAAGCAGGCTTTCCAGGGTGTCTCCAGGTATGGCGAGGGCATAGCCGAAAGAGGCGCTGATGCTGTCGAGTACCTGGTCGGTGCGACGTACTTTTATCCGCAGGGACTGGATTTTCTCCCGTAAGCCTTCGGCGAAGGCGTGCGCACTCTGGGTGTCGGAACACTCGCGAAGAATTATGCAGAACTCTTCGCCGCCGTAGCGCGCGGCAGTGGCGCGCGGGGGGAGGGCGTCGCGCAGCAGTTGACCAACATGCTGCAGGACACGGTCGCCCAGCGGATGACCATATTGGTCGTTGAACTGTTTGAAATGGTCGATATCCAGCATCACCAAGGCGATGCCCTGGTGTTCGCCGGTCAGTGCTTGTTCCATTAGGCGGGTAAAGGCGTGCCGGTTAAAAACCTGGGTCAGGCTGTCGAGGGTTGCTGCGACGTGAGCGCGCTCCAGTTGGCCGCGTAGGTGCTGGATTTCGTTCTGCGCTGCACGTATGCGATAGAGGAACTTTTCTTGCTGTTCCTGCATCAGTTGGGTGCTTTGTTGCAGGTCGTTGAGTACGTTGGGCAGGTCGTCGATGATCGGTTCTTGCAGTGCGCTGAGGCCCTGTTGCAGGCTGGCTTGATAGTTGTGGCTGCCAGTAACGCTGAGGGCGATGCCATCTTCTATGGTATCGGCCAGTTCGATCACTTGTTGTTGGCCGGCGCGGGCTTCTTCGAGTTCGTTACGAATGACGTAGTCGCGGAATAACTTGACCGCTACTTCCGCTGGAAAGCTGTCGAAGTCGGTGACGATTTTGTCCAGGCGGCGATTGAGGTCCGGTACCTGGCCTTGGCTGTAGGTGTACCAAAGCGCGTAGTGCAGCGGATTGGGCGGTATACCGTGACGCATCATCAGTGGCACGGCTTGTTTTAGCAGGGCTGCGGCTTCGCGGGTGTCTTCCGGGTAGCGCTCAAGAATACTGAGGTTTTTGTCTGGCTTGCTCATGCACGTCACTGTGGCAAGTTGCGGATGGCTAAAGCATAGAGCACGCACTGGCCTTGCGCCTAGGTGCATTTCGGGCTTGGGCGATCCAGTGGCAAGCGCAGGCCAAGACCCGTGGTCCTGGTCTTTGCCTGCTGGTTGTTTTATGCGCTGTGCGGGAGTGGTGCTGGTTGATCTGTCAGGCGTCGAGCAGGCTGCGCAGCATCCAGGCAGTTTTCTCATGCACTTGCATGCGCTGGGTCAGTACGTCTGCGGTAGGTTCGTCGCTGACTTTGTCGAGCAGCGGGAAGATCCCGCGTGCAGTACGAATAACGGCTTCCTGGCCTTGAACCAGTTGTTTGATCATGTCTGTAGCGTTTGGCACGCCTTCTTCTTCTTTAATGGATGACAGGCGTGCATAGGCTGCATAGGTGCCGGGTGCTGGGAAGCCCAGAGCGCGAATGCGCTCGGCAATCTGGTCGACGGCCAGCGACAGTTCGGTGTACTGACCTTCAAACATCAGGTGCAGGGTGTTGAACATCGGGCCGGTGACGTTCCAGTGAAAGTTGTGGGTTTTCAGGTACAGGGTGTAGGTGTCGGCAAGCAGGCGCGACAGGCCTTCGGCGATGGCGGCACGGTCCTGTTCAGCGATGCCGATGTTGATTTCCATAACGGTTCTCCTATCAAGTGGCTGGAGCTTGGCTGGCTCCGCAGTATCCGGAGCCTAGCATAGGCCTTGCCTGCTTGATCTTGGCTTATATCAATAAGTGCCATTGTTCGATGCAGTGGGTTTCACTTTGGCATACCTGATTGGCATGGGGCGGTTGGCCGTGAGCGCAGCGATGGTTGCGGCGGCTGTGCGGCAGTGCTTGGGGCGGCGGCTGCAAGTGACGGCTTAACCATATATAATCCTGCGCTTTACCGCGACGAGCGGGTTTGAAGTGATCTGGCGCACGCGCGCCGTTGGTTGATTGCTGGCCTCGCCGAATGTTGCACTTGCAGAACATACCGCGTGAGCCTGCCAACAGGCATGGCCCCGGACACGCGCCGCACTCCATGCGGCCCACCGAATTCAAGACTCAAGAGAAGCGATTACCACCATGATGCGCAGCCATTATTGCGGCCAACTGAACGAGAGCCTGGACGGCCAGGAAGTCACCCTTTGCGGTTGGGTACATCGCCGTCGCGACCATGGCGGGGTGATTTTCCTCGACATTCGTGACCGCGAAGGTCTGGCCCAGGTGGTATTCGATCCTGATCGTGCCGAGACGTTTGCTGTCGCCGATAAAGTGCGCAGCGAGTATGTGGTGAAAATTACTGGCAAGGTGCGTCTGCGTCCGGCCGGTGCCGGCAACGCCAATATGGCCAGTGGCGCCATCGAAGTGCTCGGCTATGAGCTGGAAGTGCTCAACGAGGCGGAGACCCCGCCGTTCCCGCTCAACGAATACTCCGATGTCGGCGAAGAAACCCGCTTGCGCTATCGCTTTATCGACCTGCGCCGCCCTGAAATGGCAGCCAAGTTGAAGCTGCGTTCGAGCATCACCAGCAGCATCCGCCGCTACCTGGATGACAACGGCTTCCTCGACGTGGAAACGCCGATTCTCACCCGTGCCACTCCGGAAGGTGCGCGTGATTACCTGGTGCCGAGTCGCACCCATGCCGGCAGTTTCTTTGCCCTGCCGCAGTCGCCACAGCTGTTCAAGCAGTTGCTGATGGTGGCGGGCTTCGACCGTTACTACCAGATTGCCAAGTGCTTCCGTGACGAAGACCTGCGCGCCGATCGCCAGCCGGAATTCACCCAGATCGATATCGAAACCAGCTTCATGGATGAGGCCGATATCATGGGCATCACCGAGAAGATGATTCGCCAGCTGTTCAAGGAAGTGTTGGACGTCGAGTTCGGCGAGCTGCCGCACATGACCCTGGCCGAAGCCATGCGCCGTTTCGGCTCCGACAAGCCGGACCTGCGCAACCCGCTGGAGCTGGTGGATGTCGAGGATCAGCTCAAGGACGTCGACTTCAAGGTATTCGCCGGCCCTGCCAACGACCCCAAGTGCCGCGTGACCGCGCTGCGCGTACCGGGCGGGGCGAGCATACCGCGCAAGCAGATCGATGACTACACCAAGTTCGTCGGCATCTACGGCGCCCGTGGCCTGGCCTATATCAAGGTCAACGAGCGCGCCAATGGTGTTGAAGGTCTGCAGTCGCCGATCGTTAAAAATATCCCGCTGGACAACATCAATGTGATCCTCGATCGCGTCGGTGCAGTGGATGGCGACATCGTGTTCTTCGGGGCCGACAAAGCCAAGATCGTCAGTGAGGCCTTGGGTGCGCTGCGTATCAAGCTGGGTCACGACCTGAGTCTGCTGACCTGCGAGTGGGCGCCGCTGTGGGTCGTCGACTTCCCGATGTTCGAAGAGAGCGACGACGGCAGCCTGAATGCCATGCACCACCCGTTTACCGCGCCAAGCTGCAGCCCGGCAGAGCTGGAAGCCAATCCGGCAGCCGCGCTGTCGCGGGCCTACGACATGGTGCTGAACGGCACTGAACTGGGTGGTGGTTCGATCCGTATCCATGACAAGTCCATGCAGCAGACCGTGTTCCGGGTGCTGGGTATCAGCGAAGAAGAGCAGCAGGAGAAGTTCGGCTTCCTCCTCGACGCCCTGAAGTTCGGCGCGCCACCCCACGGTGGTCTGGCCTTCGGTCTCGACCGTCTGGTGATGCTGATGACCGGCGCGCAGTCGATCCGCGAAGTGATCGCTTTCCCGAAAACCCAGAGCGCGGCCTGCGTCATGACTCAGGCGCCGGGTGTGGTGGATGCCAAGTCGTTGCGCGAATTGCACATTCGCCTGCGCGAGCAGCCCAAAGCCGAATAAGCTTTGCTGGCGACAAGGAGCCTGGGTTTTCCAGGCTTCTTCGTTATGGGTGCTATGTAATAGGACCTGAATTGAATTGAAGACGGAGTGAGTTATGGCTGGTCATTCCAAATGGGCCAACATCAAACACCGCAAAGGACGTCAAGACGCCAAGCGCGGCAAGATTTTCACCAAGCTCATTCGTGAGCTGACGGTCGCTGCCAAAGGAGGTGGTCTGCCGGCAGACAATCCGCGTCTGCGCCTGGCCGTGGAAAAGGCGCTGACCGCCAACATGACCCGTGACACCATCGACCGGGCGATTGCCCGCGGCGTCGGCTCGGACGACGCCGACAACATGGCCGAGTTGAGTTATGAAGGTTATGCAGTCAGTGGTGTGGCGATCTTTGTCGAAGCGATGACTGATAACCGCAACCGCACCGCCGCCGAAGTGCGCCATGCCTTTACCAAGTGTGGCGGCAACCTGGGTACCGATGGCTCGGTGGCCTATATGTTCGAGCGCAAAGGGCAGATCAGCTATGCCCCGGGTGTCGATGAAGAGGCCTTGATGGACGCGGCTCTGGAAGCCGGTGCCGATGATATTGTCAGCGCCGAGGACGGTTCGGTCGAGGTCTATACCGCGTTCGCCGACTTCCATGCGGTCAACGAAGCGCTGGGCAATGCCGGGTTCAAGGGCGATGAGGCCGAAGTGGCGATGATTCCATCGGTCAGTGCGCCGGTCACGGACCTGGAAACCGCGCAGAAAGTGATCAAGCTGATCGACATGCTGGAAGACCTCGACGACGTGCAGAACGTTTATCACAACGCCGAGATATCCGACGAGCTCATGGAGCAGCTTGGTTAATTGGTTATTCATCGAACGGGCCGGAAGTTGCTGGGAGGCTGTTGCCCAGGTGCTTCCGGTTTTTTTATGGCGGCTATGTGGGTGACGCCAGCGCTGGCCGGCCCTATACTCGCCAACTGGATAGATAAACAGTATGGTTGCCGGCCTTGGTCGACAGCTCGGGCGGGCGGTAGGGCATGACGTTGATCCTTGGTATTGACCCTGGTTCGCGCATCACCGGTTATGGTGTGGTGCGTGATACCGGGCGCAGTTGTGAATATGTCGCCTCGGGTTGCATTCGTACCGGTAGCGGATCGATGCCGGAGCGCTTGCAAATTGTCTTTCGCGGCGTACGCGAGGTGATCGAGACCTATGGGCCGGTAACCATGGGCATCGAACAGGTGTTCATGGCGCGTAATCCTGACTCGGCACTCAAACTTGGCCAGGCGCGTGGCGTGGCGATCGTGGCGGGGATCGAGGCGGGGCTGGATATCGCCGAGTACACCGCAACCCAGGTCAAGCAGGCGATTGCCGGCAGCGGTGGCGCCGACAAGGAGCAGGTGCAGATGATGGTCATGCATTTGCTCAAGCTGGTGCAGAAGCCGCAGATCGATGCCTCGGATGCCCTGGCGATTGCGTTGTGTCATGCCCATCACCGGCAAAGCCTGATTCCCCACGGCCTGGTCGCTGCCAAGCGGCGCGGCGGCCGTCTTCGTTTATAGCGTTATTCAAGGAAAGCAGCGGTGATTGGACGTTTATGCGGCACCCTGGCGGAGAAGCAGCCGCCGCATTTGATTCTGGATGTGAATGGCCTGGGCTACGAGCTGGAAGTGCCCATGACAACCTTGTACCGTTTGCCAGCAGTCGGTGAGCCGTTGACCCTGCACACTCACCTGGTGGTGCGTGAAGATGCACACTTGCTCTACGGTTTTTTCGAGAAGCGTGAGCGCCAGCTGTTTCGCGAGCTGATCCGGCTCAACGGCGTCGGCCCCAAGCTGGCACTGGCCTTGATGTCCGGGCTGGAGGTCGATGAACTGGTGCGCTGCGTACAGGCGCAAGATACCTCGGTGCTGGTGAAAATCCCTGGGGTCGGCAAGAAAACCGCCGAACGCTTGCTGGTTGAATTGAAAGATCGCTTCAAGGCTTGGGAGGCTGTGCCGGGCATGGCAACTCTGGTGGTTGAACCTCGCGCCGCTGGTGCAGTCCCACATGCGGAGAATGATGCAGTCAGTGCGCTTATTTCCCTCGGTTACAAGCCACAAGAAGCCAGTCGCGCCGTCTCTGCGGTCAAGCAGGATGGGTTGAGCAGTGAAGATATGATCCGTCGTGCCCTGAAGGGAATGGTGTAATTCCAAATGCTCGAAGCAGACCGCCTGATTACCGCCACTAGCCGCGACCCCGACGAGCAGGTGGACCGTGCTATTCGGCCGTTGAAGTTGGCTGAATACATTGGTCAACCGAACGTGCGCGAGCAGATGGAGCTTTTTATCCAGGCCGCCAGGGGCCGCAGTGAAGCCCTTGATCACACCCTGATCTTCGGCCCGCCGGGCCTCGGCAAGACCACTCTGGCCAATATCATCGCCCAGGAAATGGGCGTGTCGATCAAGAGCACTTCCGGGCCGGTGCTGGAGCGGCCGGGCGATCTGGCTGCGCTGCTGACCAATCTTGAGCCGGGTGACGTGTTGTTTATCGATGAGATCCATCGCCTGTCGCCGATCGTCGAAGAAGTGCTGTATCCGGCGATGGAAGACTTTCAACTGGATATCATGATCGGCGAGGGGCCGGCCGCACGTTCGATCAAACTCGACCTGCCGGCATTTACCCTGGTCGGCGCCACCACCCGTGCCGGCATGCTGACCAATCCGCTGCGCGATCGTTTCGGTATCGTCCAGCGCCTGGAGTTCTACAACACCGAGGACCTGACCACCATTGTCACGCGGTCGGCGGGCATACTTGGTTTGCCGATCGAGGCCAAGGGCGCCTTCGAAATTGCCCGGCGGGCTCGCGGCACGCCGCGCATCGCCAACCGCCTGTTGCGTCGTGTGCGCGATTTTGCCCAAGTGCGCGGGCAGGGTGATATCACCCGGCAGATTGCCGATGCAGCCCTGAATTTGTTGGATGTCGATGAGCGCGGTTTCGATCACCAGGATCGCCGGCTGTTACTGACCATGATCGAGAAGTTTGATGGCGGTCCCGTGGGGGTCGACAGTTTGGCTGCGGCCATCAGCGAGGAGCGCCATACCATCGAAGATGTCCTGGAGCCCTATCTGATTCAGCAGGGCTATATCATGCGCACCCCGCGAGGGCGCGTGGTAACTCGGCATGCCTACCTGCATTTCGGTCTGAATATGCCGAAGCGCATGGGCGACTTACCGACCGTTGACGTCGACTAAGCAAAAAATACTTGCTGCCAGTGATTGGCAAGTTCAGGAGCTCGCACTAAAGTATGCACGCGCTAAACGGAGTTCAGTCTTTCGCCCATCGTTGTCGTGTTTATTACGAAGACACTGATGCGGGCGGCATCGTCTACTACGTCAATTACCTCAAATTCATGGAACGGGCTCGCACCGAGCGACTGCGCGACCTGGGCTTTGCCCAATCGACGCTGGCGGGTGAGGGCCTGTTGTTTGTCGTGCATTCCAGTGAAGCGCGCTATCACGCGCCGGCGCGCCTGGATGATGAACTGTTGGTTAGCGCCGAAGTAATGGAGTTAAACCGTGCCAGCCTGCGTTTTCGTCAGCAGGTCAGGCGGGCTACGGATGATGCGCTGCTCTGCGAAGGGCAGTTCCTGGTGGCCTGTGTGCGCGCCGATAATTTGAAACCCCGGGCTATCCCCGAAGCTCTGCGTACGGCATTTGCCGGCCTGAGCGGCGCGGGTGCAGCCAAAGCAGGAGAGTAAGCGTGGAAGCCAACGCCGTTGACCATATGTCGATGTGGAGTTTGATCAGCAATGCCAGCCTGGTAGTACAGTTGGTGATGCTGATACTGGTGGCCGCTTCGGTCACCTCATGGGTCATGATTTTTCAGCGCAGCACCCTGCTGCGCGCCGCCAAGCGCTCACTGGACAGCTTCGAGGAGCGCTTTTGGTCCGGGATCGATTTGTCCAAGTTGTATCGTCAGGCGGGCAGTAATCCGGATCCTGACTCGGGGCTGGAGCAGATTTTTCGTGCCGGTTTCAAGGAGTTCTCTCGTCTGCGTCAGCAGCCGGGTGTCGATCCGGATGCGGTGATGGACGGGGTGGCGCGCGGCATGCGTGTGGCTATCGCGCGTGAAGAAGAGAAGCTCGAGCAGAGTCTGCCGTTCCTCGCGACAGTGGGTTCCACCAGCCCCTATATCGGTTTGTTCGGCACCGTATGGGGGATCATGAACTCCTTCCGCGGCCTGGCACAGGTGCAGCAAGCAACTCTGGCCACTGTGGCGCCGGGTATTGCCGAGGCGCTGATCGCCACCGCCATCGGTCTGTTCGCCGCAATTCCTGCGGTCATCGCCTACAACCGCTTTGCTGCGCGCGGCGAAATGCTGATCGGTCGTTATTACACCTTCGCCGATGAATTCCAGGCGATCTTGCACCGTAAAGTGCATACCTCGGACGACTAACAGGCCGTTGAAAAAACGTAGGCGAGGCAGGCAAGACAAGGCAAAAACAGGCGAGGAAGCGACTGGGGTCGCACTCGACTTTACTGCTGTAAATGAGCATTCCGAGTCTGTCTTTAACGCAGCATTGCCAACGCAGGTAGTTTTTCAACAGCCTGCTGAGCCTTAGGCTCTTCACAGGATAGGTTTCTCAAGCCATGGCCAGAATTCGCAACAAACGCAAGCCGGTCGCCGAGATGAACGTGGTGCCTTACATCGATGTGATGCTGGTGCTGCTGGTGATCTTCATGGTGACCGCGCCAATGCTCAATCAGGGGGTCAAGGTCGATCTGCCGCAAGTCAGCAGTGAGGTCTTGCCGCAAGACAATAATGCTCAGGTGCTGACGATCTCGATCAAGGCTGACAAGACTTACTTCTGGAACATGGGTACGGAAGTCGATGTCGATACCGTGCAGGATCAAGCCATGACCCTGGAAGAAATGACCAGGGCCGTAACCGCGATCATCAACCAGAGCCGCGCTCAGGGTAAGCAGGTGCAGGTGTTCGTGCGCGGAGACAAGACAGTCGATTACGGTACCGTAATGGCCGCCATGGGTGGCTTGCAGCAGGCTGACGTGGGTAACGTCGGGCTGATTACCGAGGCCCCCTGATGCGGCAACAACGCGAGCCTTCACCTTCGGAAAGCCTGTTTTGGCCTGTTGTCTGGGCTGTGGCGCTGCATGCCCTGATGTTTGCCATGCTGTTCGTCAGTTTTGCTTTCGCCCCGGACTTGCCGCCGGCGCGGCCAATCGTTCAGGCCACCTTGTATCAATTGCAGTCGCAGAGTCAGGCAACCACCCAGACCAACCAGAAAATAGCCGGTGAGACCAAGAAGACCACCGCGCCGATCTATGAGACCGAGCAGCTCGAGCAGAAAAAAGCCGAGCAGGAAAAGCAGGCTGTTGCGGCAAAGGCTGCGGAACAAAAGAAGGCCGAGGAGGCTCAAAAGGCCGATGCGGCCAAGAAGGCGGATGCAGCCAAGAAGGCCGATGCAGAAAAGAAGGCGGATACAGAAAAGAAAGCTGCTGAGCAAAAGAAGCTAGCCGAGATCGCCAAGAAAAAAGCGGCGGATGAAGCGGCGAAGAGCAAAGCGGCCGAAGACGCCAAGAAGAAAGCCGCCGAAGAGGCGAAGAAAACTGCTGCTGCTGAGGCAGCCAAGAAGAAAGCCGCTGACGATGCCAAGAAAAAAGCAGCCGAGGCATCGCAGCGCAAGGCAACTGAGGACAAGAAGGCCGCCGCATTGGCCGAGTTGTTGTCCGAGGACGTCGGTCGTCAGCAAGCGTTGGCCGACGTGGTGGGCAATCAGGTTGCAGGCAGTCTCGATGATCTGATCGTCAGGCTGGTTAGCGAGCAATGGCGTAGGCCTCCATCAGCACGTAACGGCATGAGTGTAGAAGTGCTGATCGAGATGTTGCCCGACGGCACCATCACTAACGCCAGTGTCACCCGTTCCAGTGGCGATTCGCCATTCGACAGTTCCGCAATACAAGCGGTGCGTAATGTTGGTCGCATCGCTGAGATGCAACAATTGGATCGCGCCACGTTCGATCGACTTTACCGGCAGCGACGTGCCGTGTTCAAACCGGAGGATTTAGGTCTGTGAATACCCTGATGCGTATCGTTCTGCTGGGCCTGGCCATGTTGGTCGGCTCCGTGCAGGCGGCTGACCCCTTGGTGATCAGTAGTGGTACTGACCGCGCGACACCTATCGCGGTTGTGCCATTTGGCTGGCAGGGCGGCACAGTGCTGCCGGAAGATATGGCCAAGATTATTGGCGATGACCTGCGCAACTCTGGCGTGTTCGAGCCGATTCCGGCGCAAAACATGATCAGTTTGCCGAGTCAGGCCAGTGAAATCATTTACCGCGACTGGAAAGCCTTGGGCGCGCAATATGTATTGGTTGGCAATATGGTGCCTAGCGGCGGCCGCTTACAGGTGCAGTTCGCCCTGTTCAACGTGGCTACCGAGCAGCAGGTGCTGACCGGCAATGTGGGCGGTGGCACCGACCAATTGCGTGACATGGCGCATCATATTGCTGATCTGTCGTTCGAGAAGCTTACCGGGGTCAAGGGTGCATTCTCGACGCGCATGCTGTATGTCACCGCCGAGCGTTTCTCAGTCAACAATACGCGCTATACCTTGCAGCGTTCCGATTATGACGGTGCCCGCGCGGTGACGTTGCTGCAATCGCGCGAGCCGATTCTTTCGCCGTCGTTTGCCCCGGATGGTCGTCGCATCGCCTATGTGTCGTTTGAGCAGAAGCGTCCGCGTATTTTCGTTCAGCACATCGATACAGGGCGGCGCGAGCAGGTCACTAATTTTGACGGCCTCAATGGCGCCCCTGCCTGGTCGCCTGACGGAAATCGCCTGGCATTTGTTCTGTCGAAGGATGGTAATCCTGAGATTTATGTGATGGACATGGCCACGCGCCAGCTGCGCCGGGTGACCAATCAGGGCTCGATCGATACCGAACCGTTCTGGGGCAAGGATGGCAATACCATCTACTTCACCTCGGATCGCTCCGGTAAGCCTCAGATTTATAAGACTAATATCAATAGCGGAGCGGCGGAGCGGGTAACCTTCATCGGTAACTACAACGCTAACCCGAAGCTGTCAGCGGATGAAAAGACCCTGGTGATGATCCATCGTCAGGATGGTTACACCGTGTTCAAGGTAGCGGCTCAGGACCTGCAGCGCGGCAGTTTGCGTGTCCTTTCAGATACAAGTTTGGATGAGTCGCCTACTGTTGCACCCAACGGCACCATGCTAATCTACGCGACCCGCCAGCAAGGTCGGGGAGTCTTGATGTTGGCGTCCATTAATGGACGCGTACGGCTCCCTCTTCCTACCGCCCAAGGCGAAGTTCGAGAGCCTTCCTGGTCCCCCTACCTGAACTGATGCGGCGCTGTACTGTTTTACTGCTAAGAAATACTGCTTAACACACTGGGGTTCATTAGGAGTTACATGATGGAAATGCTGAAGTTTGGCAAAATTGCTGCACTGGGTCTGGCTCTGGCCGTTGTTGTTGGTTGTTCGTCCAAAGGCGGCGACGCTGCTGGTGAAGGCGCTATCGATCCAAACGCTGGTTACGGTGCTGATACTGGTTCCGTAGATGGCAGCCTGAGCGAAGAAGCTGCTCTGCGCGCTATCACCACGTTCTACTTCGAATACGACAGCTCCGACCTGAAAGCCGAAGCCATGCGCGCACTCGATGTTCACGCTAAAGACCTGAAAGGCAATGGCGCTCGCGTCGTTCTGGAAGGCCACGCTGACGAGCGCGGTACTCGTGAATACAACATGGCTCTGGGTGAGCGTCGCTCGAAAGCCGTTCAACGCTATCTGGTGCTGCAGGGCGTTTCCCCAGCTCAGCTGGAACTGGTTTCCTACGGTGAAGAGCGTGCGATTGCTACTGGCAACGACGAGCAATCCTGGGCTCAGAACCGTCGCGTAGAACTGCGTAAGTAATAGCCATGCATACTTGCCGTCGTGCTTTGACTGTTTTGACCCTCTGCCTGCCGTTCGCGGCTTGGGCGGAGGTTCCTGTGGTGGATAACAATGCTGGCTATGGCAGTTATCCGCCTTCTGGTTATGGCACGTCCGGCGCCTACGTCGGGGGAGGGGCTGAAGCCCCGACCTCGGCGCAAGGCATGGTGTTTACCCAGCTGCAACAGATGCAGCAAGAAATCGCGCAACTGCGCGGTCTGCTCGAAGAACAACAGAATGAAATTCAGCGTTTGAAGCAAGAGGGCCTGGAGCGTTACCAGGATCTTGATCGGCGTCTGAGCAGTGGGGCAGCAGGTGCTGCAGCCACCAATAATTCCTCTGTCATCGGTGCTACAGGCACCAGTGGTACTCCGTCGGCAGCTGCTGGGCAGGCGCAAGCGCCTGCCAGCAATAGTCCGGCTGATCCGGAGAAGGAAAAGCTGTTTTACGACGCTGCCTTCGATCTGATCAAAGCCAAGGATTTTG
This sequence comes from Pseudomonas sp., assembly GCA_030656145.1. Taxonomy (GTDB): domain Bacteria; phylum Pseudomonadota; class Gammaproteobacteria; order Pseudomonadales; family Pseudomonadaceae; genus Aquipseudomonas. Next base: position 35,586 of record JAUSOF010000081.1, on the reverse strand, counting down.
ACAAGGCAAGTCAGGCGTTTACTGCCTTTGTGCGTAAATACCCGAACAGCCAATATGCAGGTAATGCTCAATATTGGTTGGGTGAAGTCAATCTGGCCAAAGGCGATCTGCAAGGGGCTGGTCAGGCCTTTGCAAGGGTCAGCCAGGCCTATCCGCAGCATTCCAAGGTGCCAGACTCACTGTTCAAGCTGGCTGATGTTGAAATGCGCCTGGGCAATGCAGACAAGGCCAAGGGCATTTTGCGGCAGGTCATCGCGACCTATCCCGGTAGCTCGGCCGCTCAGTTGGCGCAGCGGGATTTGCAGCGGATACCCTGATATCAGCTAAAAATCTCAAGGTGCTGCTTGCAACTTGCAGTGATAAACCCGCGCTTGTCGCGGGTTTTTTATAGGCGCGCCATTCCTGGCGGCTACCCTTCGGGGCGTCGCTGCGCGACGTTAAAAACTGCTCCCGGGAATTTTTTATGGCGCGCCATTCCTGGCGGCTACCCTTCGGGGCGTCGCTGCGCGACGTTAAAAACTGCTCCCGGGAATTTTTTATGGCCTGCCATCCCTGGCGGCCACCCTTCGGGCCGTCGCTGCGCGACGTTAAAAATTTCTCCCGGAAATTTTTTCGTATACAATTCGCGCCCTTTTCCCGCAACGGAGGCGGATGGCCTGTGTAGCCGTCACGCCCGTGGCTGATATGCAAGATACCCTGCGCATTACCGAGATTTTCTACTCGCTACAGGGCGAAACGCGCACCGCCGGCTTGCCGACTGTGTTCGTTCGCCTGACCGGCTGCCCCCTGCGTTGCCAGTACTGCGACACCGCCTATGCCTTCAGTGGCGGCGAAATCCAGTCACTGGATGCCATTGTCGAACAGGTTGCCGGCTACAAGCCGCGCTATATCTGTGTGACTGGCGGCGAGCCGCTGGCCCAGCCCAATTGCATTCCTCTGCTCAAGCGCCTGTGCGATGCCGGTTACCAGGTGTCCCTGGAGACCAGTGGTGCGCTGGATGTGTCGGCGGTCGATCCGCGGGTCAGCAAGGTGTTGGACCTGAAGACTCCCGGCTCGGCCGAGGTGGCGCGTAACCTCTATGAGAATATCGAGCTGCTGACAATCAACGATCAGGTCAAGTTCGTGATTTGCTCGCGTGAAGACTACGACTGGGCGGTGACCAAGCTGATCCAGTATCGGCTGGATCAGCGTGCTGGCGAGGTGCTGATGTCGCCCAGTCATCACGAGCTGCAAGCGCGTACGCTGGCCGAGTGGATCATTGCCGACAACCTGCCAGTCCGTCTGCAGATGCAACTGCACAAGATTCTCTGGAATGATGAGCCGGGACATTGATATGAGTGCTAAGAAAGCGGTAATTCTACTGTCTGGAGGCCTGGACTCGGCCACCGTGGTGGCATTGGCCAAGGCTGATGGCTACAGCTGTTACACCATGAGTTTCGACTACGGTCAGCGTCACTGCTCGGAGTTGCACGCGGCAGAGCAGGTGGCTCGGCAATTGGGTGTGGTTGAGCATAAGGTGATTGGCCTGAATCTCAATGGCATGGGCGGCTCAGCGTTGACGGACGCCAGCATCGATGTGCCGGAAAGCCCGAGCGAGGGGATTCCAGTCACCTATGTGCCGGCGCGCAATACTGTGTTCCTCTCCCTGGCGCTGGGTTGGGCTGAAGTGTTGGGGGCGCGGGATATCTTTATCGGCGTCAATGCAGTGGATTACTCCGGTTATCCGGATTGCCGGCCGGAGTTTATCGAGGCCTTCGAGCGCATGGCTAACCTGGCCACCAAGGCCGGTGTAGAAGGGCAGGGTTTTCGCATTCAGGCCCCGTTGCAGAATATGAGCAAGGCCGAGATCGTTCAGGTCGGTATGCGTCTTGGTGTCGATTATGCGCTGACGGTCTCTTGTTATCAGGCCGATGACGAGGGACGTGCATGCGGTAAATGCGACAGCTGTCGCCTGCGTGCGGTGGGCTTTGCAGCGGCCGGCGTGGATGACCCCACCCGTTATTTCTAAAAAAGTTTTCGTGAAGTGTTGAATTTCTGAATTAAATCAGTATCATGCGCCTCGCGTCGGGTCGTTAGCTCAGTTGGTAGAGCAGTTGGCTTTTAACCAATTGGTCGTAGGTTCGAATCCCACACGACCCACCATATTTCCTTCTGCGGAAGGTCGAGAAAGCCTGAAGGTTCCGGTAAAAGGAGCCTTCAGGCTTTTTTGTATGTGTAGCTTTTCTCTTCACCACTCTTGCGTGGCTATTGCTCGCCTGCTTTTTCGCCAGACCTGCGGGTATATACTTGACTCCCGCGCTGATAGACCTTCACAGGGCCTGATGACATGACGCAGATTTCCGAACGCCTACTGGTGCAAGCCCATCTCGATGCCAAGCAGCCCAAGCCGCTGACGCCTGAACAAGAGTCGTTCTATCGCGCCGAGATTGCCGCCGAGTTGAAAAAACAGAACGCCGTGCTGGTGGCGCATTACTACTGCGATCCGGTGCTGCAGGCCCTGGCCGAAGAGACCGGCGGCTGCGTTTCCGACTCGCTGGAGATGGCCCGTTTCGGCAATCAGCACCCGGCGCAAACCGTGCTGGTGGCTGGCGTCAAGTTCATGGGCGAGACGGCGAAGATTCTCAATCCGGAAAAACGCGTATTGATGCCGACGCTGGAGGCGACCTGCTCGCTTGATCTGGGCTGTCCTGTGGAGGAATTCTCGGCATTCTGCGATGAGCACCCGCAGCGCACCGTGGTGGTGTACGCCAATACCTCGGCGGCGGTGAAGGCGCGGGCCGACTGGGTGGTGACGTCCAGTTGCGCGGTGGAAATCGTCGAGCATCTGATGGACAACGGCGAGAGCATCATCTGGGCGCCGGATCAGCATCTGGGGCGTTACATCCAGAACCAGACCGGTGCCGATATGCTGCTGTGGGACGGCGCTTGCATCGTCCACGAAGAGTTCAAGGCCAAACAGTTGGAGGACATGAAGGCGCTGTACCCGGACGCCGCCGTCCTGGTCCACCCGGAGTCGCCAACGGCAGTGATCGACCTGGCCGATGCGGTGGGCTCTACCAGTCAGCTGATTGCCGCTGCTCAGCGTCTGCCGAACAAGACGTTTATCGTCGCCACCGACCGTGGCATCTTCTACAAGATGCAGCAGCTGTGCCCGGACAAGGAGTTTATCGAGGCCCCTACCGCAGGTAACGGAGCTGCTTGCCGCAGTTGCGCACATTGTCCATGGATGGCCATGAATACCCTGCAGCGCACGCTGGAGTGCCTGCGCGAGGGCAGCAACGAGATCCTCGTGGATGCAGCGCTGATTCCAAAGGCAATCAAGCCGCTTAAGCGCATGCTCGACTTTACTCAGGCGGCGCGCCTCAAGCTGTCGGGCAACGCGTAGGCGGGCATGCTGTCTGCCGCCGGCGATGGTGGGCGTCTACACGGGCCTGGCTCAGGCTACTGAGCAAGGCCGGAGATGCGGTCTCTGAGGGCTGCGGCTCTCGACCTGGCCAAACTTAGCGCAACATTTGCTCGATGATGCGTTGGTCTTCCAGTAGTTGCCGTTGTCGTGCGTCAATGCGTGAGGCGAGTTGGAAGTTGTTGGTCGCGCGGCGTTTGGCGAAGTCGAGCTGCTCGATGGCCTGGGTGTAGTCGCCGACCAGGGCGAAGTACTCCGCGCGCGCCTGGTGCAGGCCGATGGTGTTGCCGCTGAGGCCACGCACTTCGGCGACCTGGTACCAGATGTCGGGATCGTTGGTTCGTTTCTTGAGCAGTGTATCGAGGGCTTTCTCGGCATCCTGGGTGCGGCCCTGCTTCATCAGCAGGTCAATGTGAGCCTGGCTCAGCGGATAATTGTTTGGGTAGTCACTTCGAAGCGTCGCGATGCGGGTCTGGGCTTCCTGCAGGCGGTTGGAGGCCATGTCCAGTTCGATTTGGGCCAGGTTGTAGGTGATGTCGTTGGGTGCCGACTGCAGCAGCAGTAGTAGGCTCTCGCGGGCCTGCTGGTGCTGGCCGCTCTTGATTTGCGCCAGGGCCAGACCGTAGCGGGCGGCTTCCAGTTCGGGCTTCTCGTCGAGCATGGCGCGAAAACGCTTGGCTGCCAGGCCTGGGGTGTCTTCGTAGATCAGTTGCACGCGGGCACGCATCAGCTGGTAACGCACGCTGTCGATCACCCCGCCGGCTTTGGCTTGTTCGGCGCGGTTGCGGGTGTCGGCGATGCGTGATTCGGATACCGGGTGGGTCAGGAGAAATTCCGGCGGCTTGCGGTCGTAACGATATTGGCGCATCAGGCGCTCGAACATGCTCGGCATGGCCCGGGGGTCGTAGCCAGCTTTCTCCAGATTGACCAGGCCGATACGGTCTGCTTCCTGCTCATTTTGCCGGGAGAAGCGCCGTTGTTCCTGGATGGCTGCCGCCTGGGCTGAGGCAATAGCCGCGATCCCTGCATCCCCAGCACCGGCTGCCGCCGCCACGATGCCGGCGAGCATGGCGGCCATCAGTGGTAGTTGCATGCGCTGCTGGGCTTCCAGGCCGCGGGCAAAATGGCGTTGCGACAAGTGGGCAAGTTCGTGGGCCATTACCGAGGCGTATTCGGCTTCGGTCTGAGCGTAGAGAAACAGCCCGCCGTTGACCCCGATGATTCCGCCGGGTGCGGCAAAGGCGTTGATCTGCGGGCTATCGAGCAGGACGAATTCCAGGCGCCGGTCTTGCAGTTCGCTGGTTTCGCCCAGGCGATACACACTGCTCTCGACGAAGTCCTTGAGTTGGGGGTCTGACAGTTGGCGAATCTGGCCACGCAGCAGGCTCAACCAGGCGCGTCCCAGTTGGTGTTCTTGCTGTGGCGAGACAATCGAAGAACTGGAGTCGCCGAGTGACGGTAGATCGCTGGCCAGGCCAGGCTGGGCAGTCAGGCAGGCGAGCGTCAACAGGATGGGGCGCAGGACATTCATGCACAGAGCTCTTGGCGAACAAAGTCGCTACTGTAGCCGGGCAAGCGTTCACCTGGCCAGAGTTGCACGGTCTTGGGTATCCTTAGTGCTGTTTAGGAGGGCTCGAATGAACGATGTGGAGATGTGGGATGGTACCTACGAGGCCGAGCTGGACGCGTGTGGCTTGAGGTGTCCGCTGCCGTTGCTCAAGGCCAAGCTGGAGTTGAATCGTCTGGCAAGCGGTGCGGTGCTCAAGGTCATTGCCACCGATGCCGGCTCGCAACGTGATTTTCGTGCCTTCGCCAGGCTCGCAGGGCATGGCTTATTGCGTGAAGAGGAAGAGGCGGGTGTCTACCGCTATTGGTTGCGTAAGGCTTGATACGCGTTTTGCGTAGGCTGTTTCGATCTAAGGAATATTGATGATTAAGGTGTTGCGCAACTGGTTCCACCGCTATTTCTCCGATGAGCAGGCGGTGGTCCTGGCGCTGCTGTTGGTACTCGGCTTTGCCGCTGTATTGACCCTCGGCGGCATGCTGGCACCGGTGCTGACCGGGCTGGTGCTGGCGTTTCTCATGCAGGGGTTGGTCAATGCCCTGGAGCGTTTGCGCCTGCCGCAGATAGTGGCGGTGTCGCTGGTGTTCCTGTTGTTCATGAGTTTGCTCGGCTTGTTTCTGCTGGTGTTGGTGCCGCTGCTCTGGCGCCAGTTGAGTACCCTGTTCAACGAACTGCCGCGCATGCTGGGTGAGTGGCAATCGCTGTTCCTGCTGTTGCCGGAGCGCTACCCGAACCTGATCAGCGATGCCCAGGTATTGCAGTTGACCGATGCGATCAGCGGCGAGGCTGGCAAGTTCGGCCAGTGGGCGCTGTCGTTCTCGTTATCCAGTCTGCCGCTGCTGGTCAGCATCATGATTTACCTGGTGCTGGTCCCGATCCTGGTGTTTTTCTTCCTCAAGGATCGTGAGGTGATCGGCGCCTGGTTTCGCAGCTACCTGCCGCGCGAGCGCACCCTGATTACCCGGGTGGCGCTGGAAATGAACCAGCAGATTGCCAACTACATTCGCGGCAAGTTCATCGAGATCATCATCTGCGGCGTGGTCACCTACATCGCCTTTGCCGCGCTGGGGCTCAACTATGCAGCGCTGCTGGCGTTGATGGTGGGGTTGTCGGTGGTAGTGCCATATATCGGTGCAGTGGTGGCGACGGTGCCGGTGGCGCTGATCGGGCTGTTTCAGTGGGGCTTCAGCGACCAGTTTCTCTACCTGATGGCGGTCTATGCGGTGATCCAGGCGTTGGACGGCAACGTGCTGGTGCCGCTGCTGTTCTCCGAGGCGGTCAACCTGCACCCAGTGGCGATCATCTGTGCGGTATTGCTGTTTGGTGGCTTGTGGGGCTTCTGGGGGGTGTTCTTCGCCATTCCCTTGGCCACTCTGTTCAAGGCCGTGCTCAATGCCTGGCCGCGCAAGGAGCTGGCGTTGCCGGGCGAGTGAGGGCCGTTGTCTGGTTGATGGCCGCCGCCAGGCGCTAACTGCCGCGGTCTCAAACAAAAAGGCCGCTTGCAGGTATCCCCCGCAAGCGGCCTTTTTGTATTGGTGCTGCTTCAGGCGTTATGCAGGCCCTGGGCTGCGGCCAGTACTGCATCTACATGCCCCGGCACTTTCACCCCGCGCCATTCCTGGCGCAGCACGCCATGCTTGTCGATCAGGAAGGTGCTGCGGTCGACGCCCAGGTATTCCTTGCCGTAGAGCTTTTTCAGCTTGATCACGTCGAACAGCTGGCAGAGTGCTTCATCCTTATCCGAGATCAGCTCAAACGGGAACGCCTGCTTGCACTTGAAGTTCTCGTGGGATTTGAGGCTGTCCCGCGATACACCGAATACCAGGGTGTTGGCGGCCTGGAAGGCCGGGTAGTGATCGCGAAAGCCCTGACCTTCGGTGGTGCAGCCAGGGGTGCTGTCTTTCGGGTAGAAGTAGATCACTACGTGCTGACCCTGCAGCGCCGACAGCTGGACCTGCTGGCCGCTGGTGGCCGGAGCCTGGAAATCGGCAACCGGGGTGTCGAGTGCTACGGCCATGGGGCGGTTCCTTATGGGTTTTGTGGGCGCCAGGGTTCGATCAGGGCGTCCAGGTTCAAGGCATCTGAGAAGTCGAGGAACTGGTCGCGTAGCCAGCTGATCTGGGTGCCTGCCGGCAGGGTCACGGTCAGCGTCGCATTGAGCATGGTGCCGCCGGTCTGCGGAGCCAGGTAGGTATCGCAGGTCAGGCTTTCCAGTTCGACGTTGTGGTCGATGAAGAACTGACACAGTTCATTAAGGATGTCCGGACGGTAGGCCGAGCTGACATACGCCACGTATGGCAGGGCCTGGGGGCGATTTTCCGCTGCGGCGCTGCGCGTCACATTGACGGTAAAGCCGTGTTTCTTGGCCAGGGCCGGTAGGCTCGACTCAAGGCGCGCCAGAGCGTCCCAGCTACCGGAGATCTGCAGCACCAGGGCGCTGGTCTCACCATGACGGCTCAGGCGGGTGCTGATGACGGCGCAGCGATTTTCATTGCTGGTACGGCAAAGCACATTGGTCAGCTCCATGGCGTTGGGGCCGAGTGCGCTGATGACGAGGAATTGTTCGCGAACTGGGGGGGTGGACATGCAGCATTCCTAAAGCGATGAACGCTCGGCCCACAATGGCTACCGAGCAAAGTCTGAAGGGTAGCGAAAAGCGCCGCTTAGGGGAATGCTCGTCACTCGATGAGTGAGAGGCTGAGGGGCATCGCTTGTCTGCCGCTACCGCCGCCGGTCGGCTGCAACTGCTATTGCGCTCCGCAAGCGCTGCAGTCATTTAGCTCGGCCTGCCTCGTTTCAGGTGACGCGTCTGGTTTGCGCGTCCTGCAGTGCGTTTGCTACGTCCTTGGGTAGTTTCCCGGTCGCCAAGAGGAATGCCGAGTTGCTGTGCTTGCCGATCGACCTTTTCCTTCGCTTGTGCAAGGTGGGTGGCGCCAGTACCATTACGGCTCTCTTTTTCCGGCTGGAGTGGTTGCATGATTGCGGGCAGTATGGTGGCACTGGTCACGCCCATGGATGCACAGGGTGGTCTCGATTGGGACAGCCTGAGCAAACTGGTGGATTTCCACCTGCAAGAGGGCACCAACGCCATCGTCGCGGTCGGTACCACCGGCGAGTCGGCCACGTTGGAAGTGTCCGAGCACATCGAAGTCATCCGACGTGTGGTCGATCAGGTCGCCGGACGTATTCCGGTGATCGCCGGTACGGGTGGCAATTCCACGCGCGAATCGGTCGAGTTGACCCGTGCGGCCAAGGATGTGGGCGCCGATGCCTGCCTGCTGGTCACGCCGTATTACAACAAGCCGACCCAGGAAGGTCTTTACCTGCACTTCCGGCATATCGCCGAGTCGGTGGCCATTCCGCAGATTCTCTACAACGTGCCGGGTCGTACCGTCTGCGACATGCTGCCGGAAACGGTCGAGCGTCTGTCGACGATCGCCAATATCATCGGCATCAAGGAAGCCACCGGCGACCTGCAGCGTGGCCAGGAAGTTCTGGATCGGGTGAGCAAGGATTTCCTGGTGTATTCCGGCGATGACGCCACAGCCGTCGAGCTGATGCTGATTGGCGGCAAGGGCAACATCTCGGTGACTGCCAACGTCGCCCCGCGCGCGATGAGCGAGCTGTGCGCCGCCGCCATGGCCGGTGACGCTGTTACTGCGCGTGCCATCAATGACCGGCTGATGCCGCTGCACAAGGCTTTGTTTATCGAGTCCAACCCGATTCCGGTGAAGTTCGCCCTGCATGAAATGGGCATGATGCCGGACGGTATCCGTTTGCCGCTGACCTGGCTCAGCCCGCGTTGTCATGAACCGCTGCGTCAGGCCCTGCGCCAGTCCGGCGTATTGGTTTAATTGAGGAAATACTACGCATGAAGCGACTGGGCGGACTTTCCGCACTTGCTCTGATCATCTCCAGCACTAGCGGTTGCGGCTGGATCTATGGCGAAGATGGCTATTTCCGTGATCGCGGCAGTGACTACCTCGCGGCACGGCAAACCGCACCCATGCAGTTGCCGGCTAACGTCACGGCCAAGCGCCTTGATCCGTTGTTGCCGGTGCCGCAACAGGTCGCCAGCAGCACGGTCGAAGGTGAATACGAAGTCCCGCGTCCACAGGCGTTGGCCGTGCGTGCCGATGCCAGTGAGTTCAGTCTGCAAAAGAGCGGTGAGTCGCGTTGGTTGGTCGCTCAGCGCGTGCCGGCCGAAGTCTGGCCGATTGCGCGTCAGTTTTTCGAAGATAACGGCTTCCGGATTGCTGCCGAGCGTCCGCAGATTGGTGAGTTCGTTACCAGCTGGCAGCGTTTCGATCAGCTGTCCACGAGCATGGCTCAGCGCCTGAGCGGTCGCGTGTCGGGCGTTGCTGCCGATGCTGAAACCCGTGTGCGGGTGCGGATCGAGCCTGGCGTGCAACGCAATACCAGTGAAGTCTTCGTGCTCAGTGCCGAGCGCCCAGCTGGCAGCAGTGCCGATGTGGCCTTCGCCAGTGGCAGCGGCAATTCCAGCCTGGAAGCTGCGCTGCTCGACGAAATGCTCGTGAGCCTGGCACGCAGTGCCGAGCAGGGCGGTTCCGTGTCGCTGCTGGCAGCCCGCGACTTTGATGCACCGAGCCGCGTCAGCCTATCGGAAGACGGTAACGGCAATCCGCTATTGAGTCTTGGCGCCGATTTCGACCGTGCCTGGTCTGGTGTCGGTCGCTCCCTGGAAATGGCCGATGTACGCATCGACGACCTTAACCGCAGCATCGGTGTGTATTACATCAACCTGGCCGAGGGTGCGCAGAAGAAGGACGAGAAACCGGGCTTCTTCGCCAGTCTGTTCGGTGGGGCGCCGGACAAGGAAGCCATTGATGCGCGTGCCGAGCGTTACCAGGTGCGCCTGACAGCGGTAGGTGACAGCGTTCAAGTTACGGTGGAAAAAGACCTGAATACCATTGCCCCGGCCGATGTCGCGCGGCGGATTCTGGGTTTGATCCAGGAAAATCTCGGCTAACCGGCTGTATCCACAGCGGTGATACCAATAGGCGAAACCCGGTGGGTTTCGCCTGTTTTGTTTGCTAAAGGCGGAAACCTCGATATGACCACTCCTGCGACCCTGAGCCTGAAGAAAATCTACTCGGGAAAAGTCCGCGACCTCTACGAAATCGACGACAAGCGCATGCTGATAGTCGCCACCGACCGCCTCTCGGCTTTCGATGTGATCCTCGCTGAGCCGATTCCGGACAAGGGCAAGATCCTTACCGCGATTTCCAACTTCTGGTTCGACAAGCTGGCCGGCCTGGTGCCCAACCACTTTACCGGCGACAAGGTCGAGGATGTGGTGCCAGCCGCCGAATTGCCGTTGGTTGAAGGTCGCGCGGTGGTCGCCAAGCGTCTCAAGCCGGTCGCCGTGGAAGCTATCGTGCGCGGTTACATCGTCGGTTCCGGCTGGAAGGAATACCAGAAAAGCGGCACTGTCTGCGGCATCCAGCTGCCAGCCGGCTTGCAGGAGGCCTCCAAGCTGCCACAGCCGATCTTCACCCCCTCGACCAAGGCCGCCGTCGGCGACCACGACGAGAACATCTCCTTCGAGCAGTGCGCCGCCATCATAGGTGCCGAACTGGCCGCCCAAGTGCGTGACACCTCAATTGCCCTGTACAGCGCCGCCGTCGAGTACGCCGCCACCCGCGGGATCATCATTGCCGACACCAAGTTTGAATTCGGCCTGGATGAGAACGGCACCCTGACCCTGATGGACGAAGTGCTGACCCCTGACTCCAGCCGCTTCTGGCCTGCCGACAGCTACGTCGAAGGCAAGAATCCGCCGAGCTTTGACAAGCAGTTTGTGCGCGATTGGCTGGAGTCCACCGGCTGGAACAAAGAGCCGCCGGCTCCTGCCGTACCGGCCGAAGTCGCACAGAAGACCGCCGACAAATACCGTGAAGCCCTGATCAAACTGACCGCTTGATCGACGGCTGCGCGGCACAGAAGAGGCGCTTAGGCGCCTCTTCTGGTTAATGGATGCTGCGCCATGGTTGAGGTAGGGGCGGCATGCTGTGGCTGCATGGAAGCCCAGGCCGGCTGACAGCCGGCCTGGGCCTTTCCATTCGGGCAGACCGTTTCAGCGCAGCCGGCCAGGCCACGGCAGCACGCACCGGCGCGGCACACCAGCGCAAGCATCTGAAAGCATGCGAAAAATTCTGCAGATTAGGCTTCGCCAAACGTACTTGTGCTGCTATCATGCGCGCCGCCACGGGAAGATGCCGGAGTGGCCGAACGGGACGGATTCGAAATCCGTTGTGTTAGCGATAGCACCTAGGGTTCAAATCCCTATCTTCCCGCCATATCACACGCCTAAGCCCCTGAAATTCATAGAGTTTCGGGGGCTTTTTCTTGTCTTCCGGAAAGCTAGAAAGCGCTTGGGGGCAAAATCAAGTCTTCCCGGCCGCTATGTACCACCCCAATCCCCCTTATTCAGTCACCCATGGCTGATCATTGCTAATCAGGTTGGCTGTGCCGAACTGCCTGCTCGCGCTATGACGGGCTTTCGCAGGCGAAGAGCCGGTCCTCGTTGAGGATCTCTTCGCGGATGGCTTCGGCGGCCGGTGACAGGCTGTGACCGGCGCGGCTGATCAGCGCATAAGCCGACTGTTCAGTGAGCGCATCGGCCTGCAGCGGCAATCGCGCCAGGCGCCCTGCGTGAATGTCGTCGGCCACCACATCCCAAGGCGCGACGCTGAGTACATCGCTGTCGGCCACCAGCGCTTTAAGCACCATAAAGTTGTCGCACTGAATACTCAGTGGTTGTTCGCGGCTGCTGAGTGCGCGCAGGTTTTGCTCTACGGCTCGGGGCAATTGCGTACCTGCCAGCGGGTAGTCGAGCAGGTCGTGCATGCGCAACGCGTTGTGCTGCAACAAGGGGTGGCCAGGGCGGCAAAACAATACACCGGCATGGCGCTGCAAGGGCTCGATGCACAGCTGTGGGTCGTCCAGCAGTTCGCGGCTGTCAGCCACAAACAGCTCCAGGTCGTCATTCAGCAGCCGTTCGCGTAACTCCAGCCAGTTGCCAATGTGCAGGTGGATGCGCACCCGTGGGTAGCGCTGTGCCATACGCCCGACGGCTCGCGGCACCAGGCGCGCGGCGGGATAGGGGCCGGTGCCCAGGCGCAAATCACCGGTTTGCAGATGGCCTAACTGACTGACCGCATTTTTCAACGCACGGCTGCCCGCCAGCAGGCGTTGGGCATGTTCGAGCACCAGTTGACCGTGGGTGGTCAGGCTGATGCCGCGGCTGTGGCGGTCAATCAGTTGGCAATCGAGGCTGGCTTCAAGCGCCTGAATGCTGCGGCTCAGCGCCGGTTGGCTGAGGTGAATGGCCTCGGCCGCGCGGGCGAAGTGCCCATGCTCGGCCAAAGCGACGAAGTGACGGAGTTGGCGGAGGTCGTTCATGCGCGTTATGCATCGCTTTGTGATTTGGAATGCATTGGAATTATTGGCGTTGCTTGGCCAATCTTCCAGTACTGCCAATAACAATGAGCGCCGCCCTATGTTTTTACTCAATCGAACGGCCGCTGTGCTGCTGAGCCTGGCGCTGCCTATGGCCAGCCAGGCGGCGCTGCCCAAGGAGCAGATTGCCCCGTCCATCCACCCGGAATTGGCCGCGCACACCCAGCACTTCACGCAGAAGGTCTATCAGGTGGCGGGCAATGTGTACTCCGCCGTGGGCTGGCAGTTGGGCAACGTGGCGATGATTGAGGCGCCGGAGGGGCTGATCATCATCGACACGGGTGAGTCGGTGAGCGAGTCGCGCAAGATCATGGCCGAGTTCCGCAAAATCACCGACAAACCGGTCAAGGCGGTGGTCTACACCCACTTTCACCCCGATCACATCAACGGCGTAAAGGCCTTTGTCACGGAAGAACAGGTGCGCAGTGGCGAAGTGCAGATTATCGCCCACGACACCCTGCTGGCCAATGTGGTGGCACAAGGTGCGTTGGTGGGGCCGATTTTGTCGGTGCGCTCCGGCTATAGCTTCGGTGCGGCCTTGCCCGCCAGTGATCAGGAACAGATGAATGCCGGCATCGGGCCGTTGGCGATTGTCGAAGCCTCAACCTTTATCGCCCCGACCCTGACCTTCAAGGACACACTCAACACGCGCATCGCTGGACTGGATCTGCAGTTTTTGCACGTACCCAGCGAAGCGCCGGACGAAATCATCGTTTACCTGCCGGATAACCGCGTGCTGATCAGCGCTGAGGTGGAGCAGGGGCCCACGCTGCCGAATATCCACACCCTGCGCGGCACCAAATTCCGCGACCCGGTGGTGTGGGTCGAGAGCCTCGATAAACTGCGCGCCTTCCAGGCCGAGCACATGGTGCCGCTGCATGGCCGGCCGGTGAGCGGTGCCGAGAACGTGGAAGAGGTGCTGCGCATGACTCGCGACGGCATTGCCTATATCCATGACCAAACCGTGCGCTGGATGAACAAGGGCCTGACCCCGGACGAGTTGGTCGAGCAGGTCAAACTGCCGCCGCACCTGGCCGGTTACACCCCGTACCTGCGTGAGTACTACGGCACCGTGAAACACAGCGTGCGGCAGATTTATAACGGCTACCTGGGCTGGTTCCAAGGCGACCCTGTGGCGCTCGATCCGTTGCCGCCCAAGGACAAAGCCGAGCGGTTGATGGCGTTGATGGGGGGGCGCGAAAAGCTCCTGCTGGCGGCCGGCAATGCCTACCTGAAAGGTGATTTCCAGTGGGCGACGGAACTGGCCACCTACGCCATCCAGGTGGACAAAAAAGACAAACTTGCACGCGACATCAAGGCCCGCAGCTTTCGCAAGCTCGGTTACGCCAGCATGAACGTCAACTGGCGCAACTGGTACCTGACCAGCGCCATGGAGCTGGAAGGCAAGCTCGAAGGTAAGGACGTGCAAGCAATGGCGATGCAGATGCGCAGCGCCTTTCTTTCGCCCGACATGCTGAAAACCTTCCCGCCGCGGATCTTCCTGCAGAACTGGATCACCCGTGTGGATCCGGAAAAAGCCAATGGCGTGCAGCTGACCCTGGGCTTTGAATTCCCCGATATCGGCGAGCAGTGGGCACTGGAAGTGCGGCGCGGCGTGGTGCAGTTGCACCAGGGCATCCCCGAGGGCACCCCGCTTAAGCTGACCCTCGACAAAACCTATCTGGACACCGTGATGAGTGGCGAAAACGGCCTGCTCAAAGGGGTGCTGCTGGGCGATGTGAAGGTCGAGGGCAACCTGTTGGACATCAAGACCTTCCTCGGTTGCTTTGACTTCAATGAAGCGCCGATTGTGCTGACGCTGCGTTAGCGGGCTGCACTCGGGCACTCGCGTTGGGTGCCCGAGTGCAGCCTAAAATGCGGCTGAGTGCCCGGGTAGGTCGGTGCGGGCCGCGCAGGCCGAGCGGCGCGGGTTACGGCATATTCGATGGGCTCGTTGTTTTGTTGCTTCGTTCATCGGGCGCCTCGCCCCAACACAATATAGCCTCGCGTCAGGTTTTGGCGGCAAGGTCGACGTAGCGCCACTCGACCCGGCCGTGGCTTATCTCCTCGCACTCGATAGCGGGCGCCCAGCCTCGTATTGCCGACGGTACCTGCACTTAATCGAAGATTCTGATGAGTGCATTTGCTGAGACTTGCCAAAGGTCTACCGTCGTTTGCCAGCCTGTTTATTCCGCATGGGGAAGCCTGGCACTGGTTGCTCAGCCTGGCTGCCATCGCCATACGAGTGGCACAAGTGGTGTGGCGGGATCGGGTGCAAGGCATGTTGTTCGGCATGCCCCATCTTCGAGGCCTGTGCTTAGACCTCCGTATCGCGATCACTCATCAGCATCAGGCTACGCGCCACCGCAATGGCGATAAACATCACCCCGGCCACCGCTTCAGCCCCGGCCAGCAAGCGTGCGGCCGGGGCCAGGGCGTGAATATCGCCGTAACCCACGGTAGTCAGCGTGACCAGGCTGTAGTAAACAAAATCATCCAACTGCAAGGCGCCGTGATTACTCCAGAAGGCATCCACCACCAGGCTGTTGACCATCTGATAAGCCATGGCGAATGCCAGTGCCAGCAGCAGATAAAAAGCCAGCAGGCCATAGATCAACTCGCCAGTTACCGGGCGCTCATGGGTCACGCGATGAAACAGCGATGCAACCATGGCCAGGTAGAACACGAACAAGGCGATGCCATTGGTTAATTCCGTCGGCAGTTCAACCACCAGTGCAATGCCCAATAAGGCCAGATTGGTAAAGCCCAGTATTAATACCAGGCTCAGGAACAGGCGCTTGTGGCGCAGGGTGTTAATGGCTGTGACGACCACTAGCAGCAGCGCAGTCCATTGCAGCCACAGGGGCGGATTGGGCCAGCCCATGACCATCACAATCAGCACACTGGCCGCAAACAGTAGGCGCAAACGAAAGAGCCGCAGGAAGTTTTTGAGCATTGATCAGTCTCCACTATCAGACGAATGCAGCGCTTGGCTGTTTTGCGATTTAAAGCGTGGGTCGGTTGCACAACCATAGGGCTGGCGCAGCTTTTGTGCGGGGCGATTGTCAGGCGGCGGCATGATAAGCCCTGGCGGGTTATTGCGTACGTCAATGCACACGCCAGCGTCGGTCAGTCAGCTGCGTGCCCAGTCCCAGGACGCGGCCACTGCGCAGGGGTTGCCATTCAACCCGCACGTCAATCACCTTGCGATGATTGAACTGACAGTCAGCTCGGTTCGCGGCAGCGGTTGCCTCGATAACATTCGGGTTACTGATCTGGCTTGGGGCAAATTGCTGATCGAGCTTACCCGCTATTGGAGCTGTAACCGAGCGGGACAGCCTGCTCAGAGCCAAGGTTTTTCAAGGCTTCGGGCGGTGGTATGAGCGTGGTGCCCATAGCGGAATCAGCCTGTATGGCAATTTTTGGCAAAGGTGTTGTATCCAGGTGGTAATGGCCGTGTCGAAGACACTGCGTCAGAAAGCAGTGAATCGAGGTGCCGGGGAAGGCCGCCGTACCGTATGGCAAGCGTTTTCGAGCCATCGGGATTCTGCAAGTGGCCGCAGCTGGTGCGAGCTTTTTTACAAGTTAATGTCCCGCATATTGAAAAACCCCTGAGGCGTTGAGCCCAGGGGTTTCTTTGTTGCATGGCTAATGCCGGTCTATTTACTTGCGCCGCCACTGGCCTTGCCACTGGATAAACTGGCCAGGCGGGGTCTTGTCGATGGCTTTCTTGCCGGCGATGGCTTCGACGTCACTGACCTGGATGCCGTTCTGGGTCGCCAGCTTCTGGTATTCGGCGCGACGGGCCTGGTTGATCAGGCGGGCGATTTCGTCGACCTCAGGGCCGGGTTTGACTACGCCGAGATAGCCGTTGGGCATTTCGCCGAGTTGGCCGCTGGCCTTGGCATCGCCGAGGGCGGACATGGCTTCGTTGAGGTTCAGGGCTAGCACCGGCAGGCTCAGGCTGAGCAGCAGGAACAGGCTGGCGATGCGTTTTGACAATGTCATGGTGTGGCTCCTTAGAACAGTCCGCTGGACTCGCTGAACATGCTGTCCAGCGCCTTATCCACCTTGATGTAGATTTCGTGCTCGATCTTCACGTTGAGGTTGATATTGATCGGCTCGTTTGGCATCGCCAGCTGTACCGTTGGGGTACAGGCCGCGCTCAGCAGGCCGATCAGCAGTGCGGCAAAACAACTACGCAAGCGCATGGCGCTTCTCCTTGATTAGGGCTCCTTCGGGGATGCTGCATTGCGCTCCAGCATACGCTGCTGCACCCGTTGTTTGATGATCTCGTTTACCTTATCGGTCAATTGCAAGCTGGCCAACAGGGTCGGGATGTCTTCCTCCAGGTTGATGTTGAAATGGATCGGGCGGCCTTGTTCTATTGCCGGGTTGCGGCCTTCCAGGCGCATGGCCAGGAGCAACTTGCCTTGCGGATCATAATTGACCTGGCTACTCAGTGTCGTGAACCGAAAGTCTTCTAACGATTGTGCTACCAGTTGCATGGCCGGGTTGCTGCGGCCCAGTGCCCTGATGCGCTCTGAATGAAACACCAGGCGCCCGCCCGGTGCGCGCGCCAACAGCTGTCCCTGTTCGATCTCGATGCCGGCGGCGCT
This sequence comes from Pseudomonas sp., assembly GCA_030656145.1. Classification (GTDB taxonomy): domain Bacteria; phylum Pseudomonadota; class Gammaproteobacteria; order Pseudomonadales; family Pseudomonadaceae; genus Aquipseudomonas. The sequence goes on along the minus strand of JAUSOF010000081.1, from coordinate 18,518 downwards.
GACGTTCAGGGGTAACTGGCCGTCGATGAGGCCGCTACCCGCCAGACCTTCTGCCGGGTAGAAGGTAAATAACTGATTGAGGTCGAGGCCTTGCAGTTGCAGGGGAAACACCAGCTTGCTCTGCTCCAGGTTCCACTGGCCGGGATTGAGCCAGAGTGTTCCGCCCATTAACGAGGCCTGGGCCTGTTGCAGTTCGAGCAGGCCTGATTTTGGCTGGGTGCGGGGCGCCTTGTAGGTGCCGCGTAGCAGTACCGGGCCGATGGGCATACCCGGGTTGACTTGTTCCAGGCGCAGTTCGCTCAGATCGAGCTGGAGTTGGCGTTGATCGAGGCGCAGTTGCAGGCGCGCATCCAGGCCGCTGAGTTCGCTACGGTCATAGATGCCGGCCAGGCCTTTGCCGTTGAGCTCGACCCGTATGTCGGGCCAGTCACGACTCGGCACGAGGCTGAGGCTGGCGTTGCCGCTCAGCCGGCCGTTGCTGAGATTGAGCAGCGCTGGCCAATCACTCAGGGTGTTGCTCAGGGGGTTGCCGGCGCGCAGAAACACGTCGGCCAACTGCGCCTTCAGTTGCAGGCCCTGGCGGCTGTCGTGTTGCAGTTGCATGGCCAGTTGCAGATCCGTGTCTGCTGTCACCTGGCCGTTGAGGGTGAGCTGCTGCTCGGTGGCCGCAAGCGTGCCTTGCCAGCGCCAGCCCTGTGGCTTGAGGGCTGGCTGTTCGAGGCGCTGGGTGGCCAGTGTGGCGGGGCCTTGCAGGCGCCACGTTTGCAGGGTGCCGGCCTGGTGCTGTGCGTGCAGCTGCAGGTCCTGGGTGCTGGCATGGACCTGCAGCAGGCGCGCTTCTGCGCCGCTCAGCTCGCCCAGTGTGAGCTGCGAGCCTGTGCTCAGGTTGAGGCTCAATTGCTGGCTGTCCAGGTAGCCGTTGACGTACAGGTTTGCCTTCAGGTCGCGCAGTTTCCAGTCACCAACCGTCAAACCTGGGCTGTTGGCGCGCAGCTGTGCAGTGCTCAGTTGTGCGGCCCAGGGTGCTGCGTTGGCCAGGGCCAGGTTGGCTTGCAGGTCAAGTTGGCTGGTGCCGCGACTGGCCAGGCTGATCGCCAGTGACAGTGAGCGCTCGGCCAGGTTGCCGGGCAGAGCTGCGAGTGGGGTGGCCGGTTGAATGCGCAGATGCAGTGAGTCGGGGTGCAAGGCTGGATGCACGTCGCTCAACCATTGCGCAGGCAGTTGATCTAGCTGCAGGTCGGCTTCCAGCTGTTCAGCGAACCATTGGCCCTCGACACTGCGGACGGCGGCGCTGACGCTGCCTTGTACTCGGCCTGCCCCAGGGATGGTCCAGGGCGCAGGCAGGCTGGCGCTGACGCCAGCGTGGCCACTGGCGCTACGCAGTTGCTCCAGGCTCAGGGCGTGGGAGGCTAACTGCAGCTGCCAATTCGCCGAGAGTTGCGCAGCGCTGGGGGCGGCGCTTGGCAGTCGATCGCCAGGTGCGAGCGCCCACTCGCTAAGCCATTCTTGCAAGGCTGCGGCCCGGCTGAGGTCGGGTGCACTCAGATTACCGCGCCATAACAGCCCGGCGGGGCTGTCGTGCAGGCTGCTCTGCAGGCTCAGTTGGGGTTGCCCGTCGACGGCCAGGGTCAGGTGCAGATCCGCCGCCTGGGCATCGCCCTGCAGCTGGGCGCGCCATGCTAGCAAGTGCTCGCGGTGTTGCAGGTTGAGCAGCAGTTCCCGCGCGGGAGTGGCATCTTGCGTCTGGTTCAAGTGCAGGTCGCCTTGCAGCGTGCAACGCCCGCTGGCGCAGGGCAGCTCGGCAGTCAGCTGGGCGATGCGCAAGCTGAGCGGCAGCCAGGCCAGTGCTGCGGCAAGTTGCCGCAGGTCGGGCGCGGCGGTCGGCTCTGGGTCGATGTTCTGCGTCGCGGGTAGCCAGGCTACTGCAAGGCGCTCGAGGCGAATATGCGGCCAGAAGGGTGGTGTCAGGCTGAATTGCCGCCAGCTCAGCTGCAGTTGCTCGGCGCTAACGTGGGCGATGCCGCCACTGCCATGCTGCTCCAGCGCTATGTGTCCCAGGCCGATGCCTGACAGCGACAGGCTTGCTCCCTGCCAGTCGAGTTGGTGGATCGCATGGCGCTCAAGCAAACGCAGCCAACTGTAGTAGCTGTAACCGCCAAGCAGTATCAGCAGTGTGAGCGCGCTGATGGCTCGCAGCCCTGAACGCCGGCTGATCATGAGTGCAATTTCCATTGTGGTGATGGCTGAGAGCGCGTGAAAGAGCTCACTCGCCGACTGCGACCGCTTCCAGATGCCTTGCCGCGAATGTCTGGAGACGGCCTCGCTACGGTGTTCGATAGTTTCACACGCTCAGGCTGCTGTTTGGACGTTAACCCAGGAGCCTGGAGCTGCCAATCAACAGCTGCATGCAGTGAAAACCTGCTGCGCTCGCGATCGTTTGTGCAGCGGCCCATGGCGTTGGCTATTGGCCGCAGCACGCTGGTTTGGCCAAGGGCCGACAGGGCAAACAAGTATGACGGGCTGACCTTGTGGTCGGTAATAGCCGATCTTTAGCTGCGTTATGTCTGTAAATACCTGGAAAGTTGCTATCCGGGGTGGCTACAGCTCCCCAGGCAGGTCGTGTTTGCCCGGTCAATTGAGGCTGTTCTATTGCCGCTCCAGAAACGGGCATTAGTTATACGGCAAGACCGCCTGGTACGCCCGTCTTGGCAGGTAAACGCCCCTGAACGGGGCATTTTTAACGGTGGCCGTAAAAACTTGTTCACAATTTCGATTCGCCTTGTCAAGGCTGAATTTGTGATTGCCGTAAATCCCTGATTCTTCGTGAGTATTTTTTAAGTCAATGAAAAATATGATTTTTTTGCGCTGGTGAAAAAATCATCAGTTTGACCTCAGGCCCCGTGCCATAGGCGATCAGGCGCCTTGCTCCCATGTTATCCACTGAGTTATCCACAGCTTCTGTGGATTGTCCGAGAGGGCCGTGCTGGTCTGCCGTCGAACGGAGTTTTTAGGCTTTACCTCGGCGAGAAAAGGAGTAGAGTGCGCGCCTTTCCCGCTACAGCTGCCACTCATGTCACGCGTAATGCCTCGCTTACCCGCTGCAACATCCCCTGTGAGCCCTCGTTTGCCGATGCGTGTCGCGCTCTGGCTGCTCGACAGCCCGCGTTTCGGTCATGCCCCCAGCGTCAAACGCTTCGCCGGTCAGTTGCTCAAGCAGCCTGCGCGTCAGGGTGTGGTGCTGGCCCAGAGCCGGCTGGGGCAATTGCTTTGCCGCGACTGCGGTAATAGCCGTGACCGGCGTATTGGCCTCGAATTGCTGCGCCAGGCTGCGCGATCCGGTGATCGCCGTGCCCAGTTGGAGCTGGGCCGGCTGTATGGCCAGCCGCGCAGTAATGAACCGCTCCAGGCACGGCACTGGCTGGAGCTTGCGGCAGCCCAGGGTTCGCTTGAGGCCAAACAGCTGCTGAGCGGCCTCTGATTCCTGCCTGAACGTTCGGCCTGCAGTCGGGCTGGGTATACTGCCCGGCAATCTTGCGCGGAGCCGCTTATGCCAATCGATTTACCTTCCCAGCTGCCTGCGCTGCTGCTTGGCTTGGCCGTTGCCGGCGTGCCGTTGTTGGCGCTGGCTTGGTCGCTGCAGCGGCGTGTAGCGAGTGCGCAACTCGACGCCAGTCTGCTGCAGGAACGTCTGGCCGGTGCCCAGTTGGCCCAGGCCGGCTTGAGTGCGCAGCTTGATGAGTGTCGCCAGGAGCTCGCCGAGATCAGCGAGATCAAGGCCGACCAGCAAGCCGAGTTGGCGGCCAAGCGGCGTGAGACCGAGCTGCTGCAGCATGAGCGACAGATCGCCCGCGAGGCCGCTATTGCCTGGCAGCAGCAGCGCGAGCAGCAGGAGGCCGAGTTGCGTCGTCTGGGCGCCGAGTGTGCGGCCCTGAGTGCCGAACTGCGGCAGCAGCAGGGCAGCCACCAGCAACGCTTGGACGACTTGCAAGGCTCGCGCGATGAGTTGCGGGCGCAGTTCGCCGAGTTGGCCGGGAAGATTTTCGACGAGCGCGAGCAGCGTTTTGCCGAAACCAGCCAGGAGCGTCTTGGTCAGTTGCTCGACCCGCTCAAGGAACGCATCCAGTCTTTCGAAAAGCGCGTCGAGGAAAGCTATCAGCAGGAAGCCCGCGAGCGTTTTTCCCTGGGCAAGGAGTTGGAGCGCTTGCAGCAGCTTAATCAGCGTCTGGGCGACGAGGCGACCAACCTGACCCGTGCCCTGCAAGGGCAGAAGACCCAGGGCAACTGGGGCGAACTGGTGCTGGAGCGGGTGCTGGAACATGCCGGGCTGGAGAAGGGGCGTGAATATCAGACCCAGGTCAGTCTGAAGAGCGCCGACGGTCAGCGCTTCCAGCCCGATGTATTGATCCAGCTGCCCGGCGACAGGCAGGTGGTGGTAGATGCCAAAGTCAGCCTGACGGCCTACCAGCAATATATAGCCGGTGCAGACGAACCCGCCCGCCAGCAGGCGCTAAAGCAGCACGTGCTGTCACTGCGTGGTCATTTGAAGGGGCTGTCGCTGAAGGATTACCAGCGCCTGGAAGGGCTGCACAGTCTGGACTTCGTGCTCTTGTTCGTGCCGATCGAGGCCGCCTTCGCCGCGGCGTTGCAGGCTGATGCCGGCCTGTTTCAGGAGGCTTTCGAGCAGAACATCGTAATCGTCAGTCCGACCACCCTGTTGGCCACGTTGCGGGTGATCGATAGCCTCTGGCGCCAGGAGCGTCAGGGCCAGAACGCCCGTGAAATAGCCGAGCGTGCCGGGGCGCTGTACGACAAGTTCGTGGCCTTTATCCAGGATCTGGACGAAGTCGGCACGCGTCTGCAGCAGCTGGACAAGGCCTACGCCGCAGCGCGCAACAAGCTGTGTGACGGGCGCGGCAATATCATCAGTCGGGTCGAAAACCTCAAACTGCTCGGCGCACGCGCGAGCAAGAGCCTGCCACCCGAGTTGCTCGAACAAGCAGCCGGAGTGGCGGTGCTGGATGAGGCCGCTGAGTAGGGCGGCAGCACCGCCACGCGCTGCCTGGGCACTTCGGTAAACCCGCTCGCTGTCAAACCAGCAGCAATACTGCCGTACCCGCCAGCAGGCCAGCGGCCATCACTGGCAGGGTGCGCAGGGCGAGCTGGCGGCCAGCGATCAGCGCGATCAGCACGCCCTTGACCAGGCTGTTACTCAGGGCAGCAATAAAAATACCCTGTACCGCCACTTGGGCATCCAGGCCGGTCAGGGCATTGCGCGCCAGGGACAGGGTGATGGCATCCACATCGGCCAGTCCGGAAAACAGCGCTACCAGGTACACGCCCATATCACCAAGCCAGCGCCGTGACGCTTCTACAAGAAACAGAATCAGCACCAGCAGTGCAGCGAAACGCAGGGCAGGACCCAGTTCAAAGGGGTTTTTTAGCGGTGGCTCACTCTCTTCATCGACCTGTTTACTGGCGATACGGAAGTACCCCAGCGCGCCCGCTGCATAGACCAGCATGGTCGCCCCCAGTGGCCACAGCAGTTGCGGCAATAGACTGGGATTGACCACTGCGACCTCCAGCAGTACGCGTGGAAACATCAGCGCCGAGGTGGCCAGCAGCCCGCAGGCCAGCAGCGCCTGCAGGTTACGGCCCCGGTTCAGGCGGGCGAGGGTGATGGTCATCGCCGTGGAGGAGACAATGCTGCCCAGTAACGCCGTGAGTAAAATTCCATGGCGGGTGCCGACCAGGCGAATCGCCACATAGGCGGCGAAGCCGATGGCGGCGATCAGCACCACCATCCACCAGGTCACGTAGGGGTTGAATGCCTGCCAGGGCCCATAGCCCTGGTTGGGCAGCGCGGGTAGCAGCACCAGGGAGATGAACAGCAGTTTCAATGCCCCCGACAACTCGGCTTCGCTGAGGCGCTGCAGGATCGTGTGCAGGGTGCGTTTGAGGCTAAGCAGCAGAGCGACCGCCACGGCACCCGCCGCGGCCAGTGGCGAGTGGCCGGCTACTGCCAGGCTGCCGAGGATGAAGGTGATCAGCATCGCCACTTCGCTGGTCAGGCCGCGGTCGCCCAGCTGCAGCAGATCGCCGAAGTAGGAGGCGAGTACCAGGGCGGCGAAACCGACAAAGATGACCGCCCAGGCGACCACGCCGAAGTGTTCGCCGAGCAGCATGGCGAAGCCACCGAGTAAACCACTGAGGCCAAACGTGCGGATGCCTGCAGCCAGGCGTCCGTCCGCGGTGTTGCGTTCTTGCCAGCCGCGCTCGGCACCGATCAGCAGGCCAACCGCCAGTGCGCTGGCGAAATTCACTAGGGTGTCGAGAGCCTCGGGCATGCGGCGTCCTTGAGCGGGGCGTGATGTTGGCAGTCTAGCCAGTCGCCGAGGCGATGTATTGCGGCAGGTCAGTGGGTGAGTGTTGCAGCAGCCGGCAGTCGCAGTTGAAGCGGAGTGCCGCCCAGCCGCTCCCACATGGCAAGCGCATTGCGTCTTGTGGGAGGAGCTTGGCCTGCGGCCAGCCTAGCGCAGCGTCAGGTGGCGGCTGAGCAGGGCACGCAAGGCGGCCGGCTTGATCGGCTTGGCCAGGTAGTCGAGGCCTGCGGCGTGGACTTCGGCGATCAGTTCCGGGCGGCCGTCGGCGCTGATCACCACGCCAGGCACCGGCTCGCCCAGGCGGGTGCGTAGCCAGGCCATTAGCTCGGTGCCGGTTTCGCCTTCGTCCAGGTGGTAGTCCACCAGGGCGAGGTGCGGGCGGACGTCCTCGCTGAGCAGGCGCTCGCATTCCAGGCGGTTGCGCGCGGTCCATACCTGGCAGCCCCAGCGTGACAGCAGGCTGTGCATGCCGGTGAGGATGCTGTCTTCGTTGTCGATGCACAGCACCTGGCTGCCCGTTAGTAACTGGCCGTTGAGTTCGGCGTTGGCTGGCTTGGGTTTGGCCACCGGGGTGCGGGACAGTGGCACGGTGACGCTGAATACGCTGCCCTTGCCCGGCCAGGAGCGCACCTCCAGCGGGTGCTCGAGTACCCGGCACAGGCCGTCTGCAATCGCCAGGCCGAGACCGAGGCCTTTTTCGGCGCGAGTCTGGTGGCTGTCCAGGCGCTTGAATTCCTCGAAAATGACCTTGCGCTTGTCTTCCGGGATGCCGGGGCCGCGATCCCAGACTTCCAGGCGTAAGTGCCCGCCTGATCGGCGCACGCCCAGCAGTACCCGGCCTTTGGCGTAGCGGAAGGCGTTGGTCAGGAAATTCTGCAGCACGCGGCGCAGTAGTTTGCTATCGCTGTCCACGCGCAGGCGACTGCCACGCAGGCGGAAGTCGATGCCGCACTCTGCGGCCAGAACCTTGAATTCGGCGCCCAGGGTATCGAACAGGCTGTTGAGGACGAAGGCGTTACGATCCGGGGTGATGCGGCCATTCTCCAGGCGCGAGATGTCCAGCAGGTCGCTGATCAGGTCTTCTGCCGAGCGCAACGAGCTGTCCAGGTGACGCACCAGTTCCTTGGCCTCGCGCGGCAGCGCGTCCTCTTGGTGGGAGAGTGCCGCGGAGAACAGTCGCGCGGCGTTCAGCGGCTGCATCAGGTCGTGGCTGACGGCGGCGAGGAAACGGGTTTTCGACTGGTTGGCCGCCTCGGCCACGCCCTTGGCCTCGGTCAGTGCCTGATTCAGTTGCGACAGTTCATGGGTGCGTTCGATGACCCGTTGTTCCAGCCCTTCGTTGGCGTCCTTGAGCGCGCGCTCGGCCTCGCGGAACTCGGTGATGTCGGTGAAGCTCATGACAAAGCCGCCGCCGGGCATCGGGTTGCCGATCAGTTCGATCACCCGGCCATTGGGGAAGGTGCGCTCGTAAGTGTGCGCGGTGCCCTGGCGCATCCAGTGCAGGCGTTTGGCGATATTGTCCTCGACATCACCGGCGCCGAGCATGCCGCGTTCGGCGTTGAAGCGGATGATCTCGGCAATCGGTCGGCCGACGTAGATCAGGCCGTCCGGGTAGTCGAAGATGTCCATGTACCTATGGTTCCAGGCCACCAGGCGCAGCGATTGATCGACCACGCTGATGCCCTGGGTGATGTTCTCGATCGCCCCTTGCAGCAGGGCGCGGTTGAACTGCAGCACCTCGCTGGCTTCGTCGACGATGCGCACCACATCTTCGACCTGCATCTCGCGGCCTTCGATGGCCGCTTTGACCACTGCGCGGGTCGACGATGCGCCGAGCACGCCGGCCAGCAGGCGTTCGGTGTGGGCGATCCACTCGCTATTGGCCGGCAGGTTTGGGTTGAAGCTCTGACCCTGACGGTAGGCGCAGCGCATGAAGCTCTGCCGCGCACGCTCCTCACCAACGAAGCGGCTGGCGAGTATCAGCAAGTCGTTGACCTGGACCGCCAGCAGGCTGCGATTGCTTGGCTTGGCGCCGAAATCGTGGCTGATGAAGCGGCCGGCTTGCCAGTGCTCGGAAACCCGCGTGCGGGAGAACCAGGACACCCAGGCGAACAGCAGGAAGTTGCCGGTCAGCGACAGCACCACGCCACGGGTCAGGGCGTCGACCTGGAAGCCGATAGGGGCATAGAGCAGGCTTTGCAGGCCAGGCAAGCTGTCCAGCGACCAGCCCAGGCTGCGGGCCACCAGCGGCATGATCAGGGTATAGAACCAGATCAGCGCGCCGAAGATCATCCCGGCGAACACCCCGCGGCGGTTGGCCTGCTTCCATACCAGGGCGCCGAACATGGCCGGGGCCAGTTGGCTGATGGCGGCAAACGAAATCTGGCCAATGGTGGCCAGGCTAGCGCCCTCGCCGAGCAGGCGGTAGCACACGTAGGCCAGCAGCAGGATCAGCACGATGCTCACCCGCCGTGCGGTGAGCATCCAGTGGCGGAAGGCCTCGAAGGGTCGCTCGGTGTTTTGCCGGCGCAGCAGCCAGGGCAGCAGCATGTCGTTGGAGATCATGGTCGACAGTGCCACCGAGGCAACGATGACCATGCCGGTGGCGGCCGAGGCGCCGCCGATAAAGGCCAATACGGCCAGGGCCGGGTGGGCCTCGGCGAGCGGCAGGCTGATGACGAAGGAGTCCGGGCTCACCCCGGCCGGCAGCAGCATCTGTCCGGCCAGGGCGATGGGCACGACGAACAAGGCGGCGAGCACCAGGTATGCCGGGAACACCCAGCGCGCCAGGAGCAGGTCCCGCGGCTCGATGTTCTCCACCACGGTGACGTGGAACTGCCGTGGCAGGCAGATGATGGCGATCATCGACATGCCCGTCAGCGTCATCATTGCCGGCCAGTTCACGGCTTCGGCCCAGAACTCGTCGAGTGCGGGGGTGTTGCGGGCTTGCTCGAACAGATCGCCGAAACCGTTGTAGAGGCCGTAGGTGACGAACGCGCCAACGGCGAGGAAGGCCAGCAGCTTGACCAGCGACTCGAAGGCGATCGCCAGCACCATGCCGCGGTGGTGCTCGGTGACGTCCAGGTTGCGCGTGCCGAACAGGATGGTGAACAGCGCCAGCACCAGCGATACGATCAGCGCGGTGTCCTGGGCACGGGTGCCGGCGGAGTTGGCGCCTGCGCCGACGAGCAGGTTGACCCCGAGCACGATGCCCTTGAGTTGCAGGGCGATGTAGGGCAGCACGCCGACCAGGCAGATCAGCGCCACCACTATCGCCAGCGCCTGGGATTTGCCATAACGCGCGGCGATGAAGTCGGCGATCGAGGTGATGTTCTCTTCTTTGCTGATCATCACCATCTTATGCAGCACCCAGGGGGCGAACAGCATGATGATGATGGGTCCCAGGTAGATCGGCAGGAAGGACCAGAGCTGCTCGGCGGCTTGGCCGACGGCGCCGAAGAAGGTCCAGCTGGTGCAGTAGACCGCCAGCGACAGGCTGTAGACCCACGCGCGCATACGCGGCGGCAAGGGCGTGCTGCGGCGGTCGCCATAAAAAGCGATGGCGAAGAGGATGGCCATATAGATCAAGGCGACCGCAGCGATCAGCCCGCTGGACAACGACATGGAAACTCCGGCAGCAAACTATATGGGGCGTGTCTGGTCTTAATCGGGTGCTGATTGCAGCTCCCTCAAGGCGAGACAATACTGCAAATGAATGCCCAGCAGTGTCGCAGCAAAGTGCCGTGGCGTCAGGCGCGACCAAGGTCGCAAGTCAGATGGCTGCTACCGCTTGGTAATTGTGGTCGGGCGCCTGCCCTGTTAGCGTGGCGCGCTTGCGTCTAGTCAGAGGAGGGAACCCATGTTCAAGCCGCAGTTGATTACCCTGCAGCGCGGTGCGTTGCGTATCGAACCGATGCTCGATGCCGATATTCCGGCACTGGTGGCGCTGGCCGAAGCCAATCGCCAGGAGCTGATCCACATGAGTGGCGCCCAGCGCCTGGATTGGTATCGTCAGGGCCTGCTCGATCAGCGTGAAGGAAAAGCACTGCCGTTCGTCATTCGTCTCGGCGAGCAACTGGTGGGCACCACCCGTTTCGGCGACTTCATGCCGGCACTGCCCGCGGCCGAGATCGGTTGGACCTGGCTCGATCAAGCCCAGCACGGCACTGGCCTCAACACCGTGATCAAGTACCTGATGCTGCGCCATGCCTTCGAGAGCTGGCGCATGGTCCGTGTGCAGTTGAAGACCGCCGCCAGCAACCTGCGCTCGCAGCGTGCGATCGAGAAGCTCGGCGCGCAGCGTGAGGGTGTGCTGCGCAATCATCGTCGCCTGGCCGACGGGCGCCTGGATGACAGCGTGCTGTACAGCATCACTGACCAGCAGTGGCCCGCGCTCAAACAGCAACTGGAGGCGCGTTTCGGCGGTTGATCGATGGCGCAGACCGAGGTTGAACGCACACGCTTCTGGACCTCGCGCGAGTTGCAGGGGGTCGAGTTGCTGCATGCCCATTACATTGAGCAGCGCTTCACCGCGCATGTGCACGAAGGGTTTGTCTTTACCGTGATCGAGCAGGGCGCGCAATCGTTCCGTCACCGTGGCAGCGATCATCTGGCGCCGGTCGGGAGCATGGTACTGATCAATCCAGATGAGTTGCACACCGGCTCCAAGGCCCATGAGCAGGGCTGGCGCTACCGCGGCTTTTACCCTGACACCCGGCAGGTCGTCGGGGTGATGGCCGAGCTGGGACTGCACGCGGGCGGCTTGCCATCGTTTGCCGACAGCGTATTGCATGATCCGCCGTTGCACCGCCTGTTCGCTGAGTTGCATCGGTTGCTCGACAGCCCGGCCAGTGCTCTGCAACAGCAGACCGCCTGGCGCGAGGCGATCCTGGCGCTGTTTCAGCGCCATGCGCGCATTCCGGCTGGCCGCGCGCCTGGGCAAGAACCCCGGGCCGTGGCGCGGGCCAAGGAATTGCTCAGCAGCCAGCTCGCCGAACCGCCGTCGCTGGAGGCGCTGGCCCAGGCGGTCAACCTGTCGCCTTTTCATTTTGCCCGGGTGTTCCGCCGCGCCACCGGCCTGCCGCCCCATGCCTGGTTGCTGCAGCGACGTCTGGAGCAGGCGCGCGGCCTGCTGAAAACCGGCTGCGCGCCGCTGAGCGTGGCCATGCAGTTGGGGTTCGCTGACCAGAGCCACCTGAGTCGGCAATTCAAACGAACCTATGGTGTCGGTCCGGGCGAGTACCGCAAGGCCTGCAGTGGCCGGCCCGCATAGGGTGCGCAAAATACCCACCACCCCTGGTGCGCACGGCACACCCTGCGCGCTGGCTAAGCGTCGCGGCTAACTGCGCAAGATCGTTCAAGACCGCCCTTGTGATTGCGAGGTAACCTGCGCAGCCCAAGGAGGACCAATGTCTCGTCAATATGAATTCGCCCAGGGCGCTCGCGACATGCTGCCAATGCTGCTTGGCGCCGTACCCTTCGGCATCATCTTCGGTAGCCTGGCCGGTGCCGCCGGCCTCAGCGCCTGGCAGACCCTCGGCATGTCACTGCTGGTGTTCGCCGGTTCGGCGCAGTTTATCGCCATCAGCCTGCTCGGCGCCGGTACCGGCCTGGCTGTGCTGTTGCTCACCACCCTGGTGGTCAACCTGCGTCACGCCCTGTATAGCGCCAGCCTGCAACCCTTCGTCCGTCACCTGCCCACGCGTTGGCGGATGCCGTTGGCGTTCTGGCTGACCGACGAGGCCTATGCGGTGGTGCTCAATCGCTACACCGAGCCCGACAGTTCGCCGCACAAACACTGGTATTTTCTCGGCGCGGCGCTGGCCATGTACCTGAACTGGCAGTTGTGCACCCTGATCGGTGTACTGTTCGGCCAGCGTGTGCCGAACCTTGCTGCCTGGGGCCTGGACTTTGCCATGCTGGCGACCTTTATCGGCATTGTCGTGCCCATGTTGCGCTCGCGGCCGCAAGTTGCGGCAGCGCTGGTGGCCGGCGCAGTGGCGCTGGCCTGTCATGCCTTGCCCTACAAGCTCGGGTTGCTGGCCGCAGCGTTCAGCGGAATAGTCGCCGGTGTGCTGCTGGAGCGGCGTAATGACGCGGTTGTCGAGGAGCTGGCCTGATGGATAACTGGCTATTGATCCTCGGCATGCTGGCGATCACCTTTTCGATCCGCTACAGCCTGTTCGCCTTTCCCGATTTGCGCTTCCCGCCGCTGGTGCGTCAGGGCCTGCATTTTGTGCCGACCGCGGTACTCACCGCCATCGTAGTGCCGGGCATGTTGCTGCCGGACGGCCAACACTGGGCGCTGAGCCTGGATAATGCCTACCTGTCGGCGGGGCTGGCGACTATCGCCATCGCTGCCATCACTCGCAACCTGCTGGCCACCATCGGCGGTGGGCTGCTGGTGTTCTTCCTGTTGCGCTGGGCGCTGGGCCAGTTGCCACTCTGAGACCGGCTATTTTGCCGAGGCCGTGGCAAAAATCAGCGTTGCCTGTGGCTTTGCCGGGGCGTGTTGCAGTCCAATGCTGGACCGGCGCCGCGGCGCTCGCGGTTTTCCCGGCCCTGCACGGCCCTAATGCCAGGTACATGGACGATGACCCCACACTCGCAATTCACCCTGCTCGGAACACGGCGCTTCCTGCCGTTTTTTCTCACTCAGTTGCTCGGCGCCTTCAACGACAACATCTTCAAGCAGTCGCTGATCCTTGCCATCCTCTTCAAGCTCAGTTCCAGCGCGGACAGCAGCCTGTTGGTCAACCTCTGTGCGCTGCTGTTCATCCTGCCGTTCTTCCTGTTTTCCGCACTCGGCGGCCAGTTCGGCGAAAAGTTTGCCAAGGACAGCCTGATCCGCGCGATCAAGTTCGCCGAGATCCTGATCATGCTTGCCGGCGCCGCCGGGGTGCTGCTGAATAATCTGCCGCTGATGCTCGCCGTGCTGTTCTGCATGGGCACTCAGTCGGCACTGTTCGGCCCGGTCAAGTATTCGATTCTGCCGCAGCATCTGCGCGAAGAGGAATTGGTCGGCGGCAACGCTCTGGTGGAGATGGGCACCTTCCTGGCAATTCTTGCCGGCACCATCGGTGCAGGCCTCATGATGGCCAGCAGCGGTTACGCCAGCCTGGTCGCCGGCACTGTGGTGACGGTGGCGCTGCTCGGCTACCTGGCCAGTCGCGCCATTCCTCGTGCCCATGCGGCGCTGCCGGAGCTGGTGCTGGACTGGAACATCTTTCGCCAGTCCTGGCGCATCATGCGCCTGGGGCTGGTCGAGCAGCGGCCTGCGGTGTCGCGCTCGCTGGTCGGCAACTCCTGGTTCTGGTTCCTCGGCGCGGTGTACCTGACGCAGATTCCGGCCTATGCCAAGCAGTGGCTGTACGGCGACGAAAGCGTGGTGACCCTGATTCTCGCGGTGTTCTCGGTGGGCATTGCCCTGGGCTCGATGCTCTGCGAGCGGATGAGCGGACACAAGGTGGAGATCGGTCTGGTGCCCTTCGGCTCGATCGGCCTGACCCTGTTCGGCATGCTGCTCTGGTGGCACTCGGGCGGCTTCCCGCAGGGCGAACAGGCCCATGACTGGCTGGCGGTGCTGGGATACGGCCAGGCCTGGTGGGTACTTTCCTCGGTGCTCGGCATCGGTATGTTCGGCGGTTTCTACATCGTGCCGCTGTACGCCCTGATCCAGTCACGTACCGCGGAACACGAGCGGGCGCGGGTGATTGCCGCCAACAACATCCTCAACGCGCTGTTCATGGTGCTTTCGGCGATTGTCTCGATCCTTTTTCTCAGCGTCGCCGAGCTGTCGATTCCGCAGCTGTTCCTGGCGATATCGCTGATGAATGTCGCGGTCAACAGCTACATCTTCAAGCTGGTCCCCGAGTTCAGCATGCGCTTTCTGATCTGGCTGCTCGGTCACTCGCTGTACCGGGTCGAGCACCGGGGGCTGGACGCCATCCCGGAGGAAGGCCCGGCGGTGCTGGTGTGCAACCATGTGTCTTTCGTCGATGCACTACTGGTCGGCGGCGCGGTGCGCCGGCCCGTGCGTTTCGTCATGTACTACAAGATCTACAACCTGCCAGTGCTCAACTTCATTTTCCGCACCGCCGGTACCGTGCCGATTGCCGGGCGCAACGAGGATCTGCTGATCTACGACGCGGCGTTGAAGAAGATCGCCGAATACCTGCGCAATGGCGAGCTGGTGTGCATTTTTCCCGAAGGCAAGTTGACCGGTGATGGCGCGATCCAGGAGTTCAAAGGCGGGATCGAGCGCATTCTTGAGGAAAATCCGGTGCCGGTGATTCCCTTGGCGCTGCAAGGCCTCTGGGGCAGTTTTTTCAGCCGTGATCCGCGAAAACGTCTGCTCAAGCGTCTGTGGTCACGCATCACGCTGGTGGCCGGGGCGCCACTCAGTGCCGAACAGGCTGACCGGCAGCTGTTGCAGGCGCGGGTAGCCGCGTTGCGTGGCGATGTGCGCTGAACGGCGCTGAAATGCGCTCGCCTCCCGGTGTGCGCTGGAGACTGCGCCTGCAGGCCTGTTAATATCGCTTCCTTGTTTTACGCGTCGATTTTTTGAGAGCCGCCATGACCACCGTCCGTACCCGTATCGCGCCTTCGCCAACTGGCGATCCGCATGTAGGCACCGCCTATATCGCCTTGTTCAACCTGTGCTTCGCTCGCCAGCACGGTGGTGAATTCATTCTGCGTATCGAAGACACCGACCAAGTGCGCTCGACCCGCGAGTCGGAACAGCAGATCTACGATGCGTTGCGCTGGCTCGGTATCGAGTGGAGCGAAGGCCCGGACGTCGGCGGCCCGCACGGCCCGTATCGGCAGAGCGAGCGCGGGCATATTTACCAGAAGTACAGCGCCGAGCTGGTGGAGAAGGGCCACGCCTTCCACTGTTTCTGCAGTGCTGAGCGCCTGGACAAGGTCCGCGCCGAACAGATGGAAGCCAAGCAGACGCCGCGCTACGACGGTCACTGCATGCACCTGGCAGGCGATGAAGTGCAGCGGCGCCTGGCTGCCGGTGAGCCGAATGTCGTGCGCATGAAGGTGCCGACCGAAGGCATCTGTGTAGTGCCGGATATGCTGCGTGGCGAGGTCGAGATCCCGTGGGACCGCATGGACATGCAGGTGCTGATGAAGACCGATGGCCTGCCGACCTACTTCCTGGCCAACGTGGTCGACGACCATCTGATGGGCATCACCCATGTGCTGCGCGGCGAAGAGTGGTTGCCGTCGGCGCCCAAGCTGATCCTGCTCTATGAATACTTCGGCTGGGAACAGCCGCAGCTGTGCTACATGCCGCTGCTGCGTAACCCGGACAAGAGCAAGCTGTCCAAGCGCAAGAACCCGACCAGCATCACCTTCTACGAGCGCATGGGTTTTCTGCCGCAGGCGATGCTCAACTACCTCGGACGCATGGGCTGGTCGATGCCTGACGAGCGTGAGAAATTCAGCCTCGACGAGATGATCGAGCATTTCGACATCCAGCGCGTGTCGCTGGGTGGGCCGATCTTCGATCTGGAGAAGCTGTCCTGGCTCAACGGCCAGTGGATGCGCGAGCTGACGGTCGAGGAGTTTGCCGCCGGTGCGCAGAAGTGGGCATTCAACTCCGATTACCTGATGCAGATCGCCCCGCATGTGCAGGGCAGGGTCGAAACCTTCAGTCAGATCGCCCCGCTGGCCAGCTTCTTCTTCGCCGGTGGGGTCAATCCTGACGCCAAGCTGTTCGAGCACAAGAAACTGTCGCCCGATCAGGTACGTCAGCTCATGCAGTTGATCCTGTGGAAGCTGGAGGCCCTGCGCCAGTGGGAGAAGGACAAGATCACCGGCTGTATCCAGGCCGTGGTTGAACACCTGGAGCTGAAGCTGCGTGACGCCATGCCGCTGATGTTCGCTGCCGTTACCGGCCAGGCCAGCTCGGTATCGGTACTCGATGCCATGCAGATACTCGGTCCGGACCTCACGCGTTTCCGCCTGCGCCAGGCCATCGAACTGCTCGGTGGCATGTCGAAGAAGGAAAACAAGGAGTGGGAAAAACTGTTGGCGTCTATCGCCTGATCGCCTGTTATCCCGCCCAGCCGCCTGTATAGCTGGTCGGGATAGGGTAAGTGGTTGTTCTGTCAGCATAAAGAAAGCAGCTGTAGATGAAAATTTTGTTGACAGTAGCCTTGCGCGCTTTTAACATGCGCCCCGTCCTTGAGATGGGGCTATAGCTCAGCTGGGAGAGCGCTTGCATGGCATGCAAGAGGTCAACGGTTCGATCCCGTTTAGCTCCACCATCTTTAAAGCCGTAAGGCTTGCCACAATCAGCTCTTGTAGCTGGTTGGTTGTAGAAGGGTTACGTCCCCTTCGTCTAGTGGCCTAGGACACCGCCCTTTCACGGCGGTAACAGGGGTTCGAGTCCCCTAGGGGACGCCAGTATTAAAAAGCAGTGCCAGTTTTGGCTGTGAGCCGAGAGGCGATAAATCCGGGGGTATAGCTCAGCTGGGAGAGCGCTTGCATGGCATGCAAGAGGTCAACGGTTCGATCCCGTTTATCTCCACCAATTTTGCAGTCGTAATAACTGCCACGGGCCAGCGTAAAGCTGGCCTTGTTTTTCGAAGGTTTCGTCCCCTTCGTCTAGTGGCCTAGGACACCGCCCTTTCACGGCGGTAACAGGGGTTCGAGTCCCCTAGGGGACGCCATTTTTCCCGCTATGCGGGACTTTTAAAGGGTCATTCTTTGCGGAGTGGCCCTTTTGTTTTTTCTGCGGCGCCTTTCCTTTCCGATCTGCTCGCCCGCCCGGCGGTGAGCGGCTTAGCTTGCTTGAATCAATTACGGACATAGTATTTCGTCTGTACTATTTATGAAGCGAGTATGGCCGACAAAAAAGACCAAACCCGAGAGCGCATTCTTTGTGTGGCAAGTGCCGCTTTGGTGCAGCGCCGACCTGCGTGGCTGAGTGTCGGTGAGGCGCTGCCTGCCGATGTCGCCTTGATGGGCGCGGGCTCAGGCGCTTGGTCTTGGCGAGTTGCTTGCGTGCCGCCAAGACAGTGATCGTTTGAGGCAATCGGTTAAGGCGCAGGGCAATGCGTGGTGGGCGCTGGATTTATGGGCTCAGCGCTACCATTGATCGACTGGTGCCGCAGGCAGTGGCCAGTAAGAGACGTCAGGCCTCGTCAAGCGAGCCGGCCCCTTAGCACTCCACGCGATTACGCCCGGCCGCCTTGGCTCGATAAAGAGCCTGGTCGGCTCGTTGTAGCAGCTGTTCGCTGTCCGCGCTGTCGGGTATCCCGGCGCACACCCCGATGCTGATGGTCAGGTCGATGGCCTGCCCCTGGTAGATGCAGGGGTGACGGGCCAGGTCATCACGCAGTTGTGCTGCCAGGTCACGGGCGCCGGTTAGATCGGTATCGCTCAGCACGGCGACGAACTCTTCGCCGCCGAAGCGGGCGAGCAGGTCACCGGCGCGCAAGCGTTGTTGCAGGCGTTGGGCGGCATGCTGCAGGCAGGCGTCGCCGGCCAGGTGGCCATGGTGGTCGTTGACCTGCTTGAAATGGTCGAGGTCCATCATCAGGATGGCCATGGGGCGCTGGCTGCGCACGGCCTGTACCAGGCTGCGATGTAACTCTTCGTTGAGGGTCTGGCGGTTGAACAGGCCGGTCAGGTCGTCGCGGCGATTAAGCTCGGAGAGTTGCTGGTGGGCGCCAGAAAGCTCGCTCAGGGCCTGCTCCAGGGCTGCGGTGCGCTCCGTGACGCGCAGCTCCAGACCATCATTGATTTGCTTCTGCAGCTCCATTCGCCTGGCCTGCTCCAGGCACAGCTGATGCTCTTTGGCGAGCAGGCGTGCCTGGGTCAGTTGCTGGGCGCTCTGCGCCTGGCGGATGCGCACGGCCAGGGCGATGGAGAATACTGTCAGTTCGATCAGGCCACCTATTTGTTGCGCATGCAGGGTCAGCAGTGAGTTGGCGATCAGGCCGGTACCGCTGAGAATGCTGAACAGGCTGGCGGCGATCAGTACGTAAGCGCTCCATAAACCACGTCCGTCAGGACAAAGTCTGCTTTCAGGAGGCTGGGGCTGGCGAGCAGTTCCATGGCAGCAGCGCTTCGTAGCCTTCGACGCTGTTGACCTGCGGCAGGCGTTCGAGGATGTGGCGCAGG
>JAUSOF010000080.1 GCA_030656145.1 Pseudomonas sp. | reverse complement strand
TGTCGATGATGGCCTGGCATTTGGAGATGTTGCGCGACGCGATAGCAATCCGACCGAGTTCGTCGTTGTGCTGCGCGCACTTGTGGGCCACCACCTTGGCGACACCTCCTGCACCAATGATCAGAACATTCTTCTTCAATTTCTGTGTACCTCCTTTAACCGCCGGCCTTCAGGAAAGGCTGGACAGGTAATCATCAAAGCCAAATTCGCGAACCACCTCGACACTGCCGTCGAGTTGTTTCACTACGATGGACGGCATTTTCAGGCCGTTGAACCAGTTTTTCTTGACCATGGTGTAACCCGCTGCGTCGATAAACGACAGCCGATCGCCGATAGTCAGCGGACGATCAAATTTGTACTCGCCGAAGATATCCCCTGCCAGGCATGACTTGCCGCACACCATGTAGGTGTACTCACCATTGCAGGGCTCCATCTTGGCATCGAGCCGGTAGATCAACAGATCGAGCATATGCGCTTCGATGGAACTGTCGACCACCGCCAGGTGTTTGCCGTTGTAGAGCGTGTCGAGCACCGTGACTTCCAGCGAGGAACTCAGGGTGATGGCTGCCTCCCCCGGCTCCAGGTAGACCTGAACGCCGAAGCGCTCGGAGAAGGCCTTGAGCCGCGCGCAGAACTGATCCAGCGGATAGTCGTCGCCGGTGAAATGAATGCCGCCACCGAGGCTGACCCACTCGACCTGCTCCAGCAGCTGGCCAAAGCGCTCCTCGATGGTGGTCAACATCTGGTCGAACAGCTCGAAGCTGGAGTTCTCGCAGTTGTTGTGGAACATGAAGCCGCTGACCTGATCCATCACCGTGGCGATCTTTTCCGGATCCCATTCGCCCAGGCGGCTGAATGGACGTGCCGGGTCGGCCAGCAGGTAGTCGGAACTGCTCACCTGCGGGTTGACTCGCAGACCGCGCACCTTGCCGGCGGACGCTTCGGCGAAACGCTCGAGCTGGCCGATGGAGTTGAAGATGATCTTGTCGCTGTTGGCGAGCATCTCGTCAATTTCATCATCGGCCCAGGCCACGCTGTAGGCGTGGGTTTCACCGACAAACTTCTGCCGACCGAGCTTAAGCTCATACAGCGACGACGAGGTGGTGCCGTCCATGTATTGCTGCATCAGGTCGAACACCGACCAGGTGGCGAAGCACTTGAGTGCCAGCAGCGCCTTGGCGCCGGACTGCTCGCGCACATAGGCAATCTTCTGCAGATTAACCAGCAGCTTTTGCTTGTCGATGAGGTAGTACGGCGTCTTGATCATCTATGTGCCTATACAAGGTCAACCGGCAGGAAATCAGCAAAGCCGACCCCTCCCCAAAAAGTGGAGGCGAATTGTGCCGATAACCGGCGCATATCGAAAGAGCAATGGGGATATTTCGTCTGACTACCGACCGTTGGCGACGCTTTATCGCAAGCCTGTCCGGGCTTGGCGAGCTCGTTGACGGGCATCGCGGCATGATCGCCATGCGCCTTCTAACGATAGACCGCGTGCATGACAAGAACATGACCGACTACTCGAAACTGCCGCGCACCAAGCGCCTCCGATCAGTTCAGGTTCAATCGATTAGCGGCCGATGCAGTACAATCGGCGTTTTTCCACAGATTGAGCGACCGGCCTTCGATGATCGATCCCAAGCGCGTACTGCGCGCCCTTGCCGAACACTGGACGCTGCTCGAGCCGCTCTGCGAGCGCTTCGATAGCGGCACCCTGAGCCTGCTCGAGCTGCGCAAACAGCTGACGGCGCAGCTGCCGGAAAGCACGCCGGTGGACATTACCGCGCTGCTCGACCAGTGGATCCGCCTGGATATCCTGGTGCCGGAGGCCAAGAGCCCCAACCGCTTCGAGCTGAATGCGCAGATCCACGACTTCCTCGCCTACCTGCGCCGCGAACACCGCCTGGGCCTGTGCCTGGAGATCGAGGCCTACCTGCGCCACCTCGAGCGCTTGGCCGGCTATATCAAGGATGCTTTCGAGGTGCGCGACGCCGCCGACCTGGCGCGTCAGCTGCGCTTGCTCGATATGCGTGTGCGCGACGTATTGAAGAAACTGGCCAACGACGAACAGGCCCTGGTCGCCGTGGCCGAACGGGCCAAGACCAGCGACCGGCAGATCCCGCTGCGCCAGCGTTACGCCGAGGTGCTGGCGACCTGGGACGAATACGTCGAACCGATGATCCAGCTGGTCGCCGCCGACGGCGCCTTCGAGCAGGGCGTCAACCGCGTCGAGCACGTGCTGCTGCGCCTGCTCGGCGAACAGCAGCGCCTTGGTCAACTGGTCGACGACGACCTGCTGCTGCGCACCCACGCGCGCATCTTGGAAATGCAGACCACCGCCCAACTGACCCTGCGCCGCGCCCGCGAGCTATTGCTGCCGCTGCGCGAGGAAGCGCGCCGGCACAACGCCGTGACCCGCGGCGCAGCCCTGGCCCTGGCAGCGATCCGCCGTAAAGGCCTGGACGCCGTACCGCAGGCATCCTTGCCGTTGTTCAGCCGTCCGCAGAGCACCTTTCTCGGCACGGCGTCACAGGTCGAGGCTTACGTTTACGCCCTGGCTCGCTTCGAACCGAAGCCGGCGCAATTCCCCAAGGCCAGCACAACGCGCAAGGGTGAAGTACCGCGCGCGCCACGCACCGCCCGGGAAATGATCGAGCGCTGCGAACAGGCGTTACCGTTACCGGATCTGATGACGTGGCTGCTGGAGCAGGAAGCGGACGGTGCAACCGACGAACTGCTGTACTGGTTCTCGCGCCTGTCGCGCGAACCCCGCTTCCAACGCGAACGCCTGGAGCGCCGCGATTACCTGACCGCCGAGCACCAGGTCAGCCTGAGCTCCTTTGCCTTGCTCAGATCACCAGCAGGCCCGTAGCGTGCGCACCACCCACGAATCCACGGTGCGCACCGCGCACCCTACGCAGAACGCGCTCAATGGATCGCCATGAATATCGACCTGAAAGAACTGACCCAACTGGCCCCGATCTTCCGCGAGCTGTTCAAGGGCTATCACGTCAGCCGCCGCGACCCGGAGCTGTATGCCCAGCTGTCCAACCAGCAGGATCAGTACCGCGCATTGTTCAAGGCGCTCGGCTATGAGCTGGTCTGCGACAGTCGCGGCTTCTACTATTTCGTTCCCGAGCAGATGGGCGCCCAGGTCAACAAGACCGCTCAGCGCCTGGCACTGTTCACCTTTATCCTCGTTGAGCATTTAGCGGATCAGGGCCGCGACCCGCTGGCCGTGCTTGATGGCGGCAGCCTCGGCCGTGACGAGCTGCCGACACTGCTGGAAAAATACCGCGACCTGTTCCTCCAGGCCGAGGTCACCAGCGTCGAAGAGCTGGAAGAAAAAGTCATGCGTCGCCTGAACCAGCTGGGCTTTGCTAGTGAAGAAAACGGCATCTACCGCTTCCTCGCGCCCATGCACCGTTTCCTCGATGTCTGCCTGAGCGTGCAGCAGGACCGCGACCTGGCCGCCACCCTGCACAGCGCCCTGCCCCTACCGACCCCGATGCTGTTGGACGATGAAGCCGAGGACGAGATCATCAGCCTCGCCGAGGATCAGCCGGAACTCGACGAAGAAGATGCCCTGGCTCGTGCCATGGCCGACGAACGCGCCGTACAGGAGATAGACGCATGAGCCAGGAACGCTATGGCATCCGCCGCTTCGCCCTGTTGAACACCGCCGGTTACAGCCTCGGCCTGTTTCCCCTGGAAAACCCGCTGTCGGTTTACGGCGCCAACAACCTGGGTAAATCTGCCTCGATCAACGCCCTGCAGTTTCCCATCCTGGCGCGCATGTCCGACATGAGTTTCGGCAAGTACAGCCTGGAGCAGTCGCGCAAGTTCTACTTTGCCACCGACACCAGCTACATCCTGGTCGAAGTCGCCCTGCCCCACGGCCCGCATGTGATCGGCGTGGCCGGGCGTGGTCCAGGCGGCGGGTTTGGTCATCAGTTCTTCGCCTACCAGGGCGAGCTGGATCTGGCCCACTACCAGAAGGATGGCACCTGCCTGCGTCAGCGCGAGTTGT
Organism: Pseudomonas sp.; assembly: GCA_030656145.1. Taxonomy (GTDB): domain Bacteria; phylum Pseudomonadota; class Gammaproteobacteria; order Pseudomonadales; family Pseudomonadaceae; genus Aquipseudomonas. The sequence continues at coordinate 6,283 of JAUSOF010000080.1, read as the reverse complement.
TCAACGCCCTGGAACGCGAAGGCATCAAGGCCTTTGAGCTGAAACCCGAAGAGCTGCGTCGTTTGCTAGTCGGCGGGCACACCTCGATTCCGCTAGACCTGACCCTGATCCCGCTACGCTCCACCAGCGAACAGAGCCTGAAGACCTTCCGCGCACTGTTTATTAACCTGCTGCATATGCGTGAAATCACCGCCGCCAAGCTCAAGCAGCTGTTCCTCGATGCCTTCGAGCACAGCCTGCGTTCGGGTAGCGTCGACTATATCGCCGCCACCGAAGAAGCGTTCCGCGATGTACGCCGCATGGAAAACGATTATCAGGCCCTGGTAACCGCAGGCCCGCTGATCGAGGCCCTGGCCGCTGGTGTGGCCCAGCGCGAACAATTGCGCGGCAAGTTGCATCGCATTTCGCCATTGCTCGACTCGCTGCTCGGTACCTGGCAGGACTATGCCGGGGCGCGCAAGGAAGAGCTGGTGATCCAGGCCGAGCATTACCGCAGCGAACAGGACGGCTTGCAGCACGAGCAGCGCGGCGGCACTGCAGAGCTGATGCGCATGGAGCGCGAGATCAGCGAAATCCAACGCTGGCTCGGCGAGCTCTCGGTGTTGAAAAACCGTTTTGCCCTGGTCAGCGATGTGCAGATGTTGGAAGCGCAACTGCTCGCTGCCAAGGACGCTCACGACGAACTGGCCGGGGCCCTGGCGCAGTCGCGGCAGTTCTCCAACGAAGACCTCGAGGAGCGCCTGCGCGACCTGGACAAGCGCCTCAAATCGGTCAAGCAGCAGCTCGAGTACGCCGACAACAACAGCTATTCGCGTCTGCGCGAAGAGTTCAGCCAAGCCGACGTCGACCGCCTGATGCGGCTGTTTAACGGCCAGCTGTTCAGCCTGCCGTTGGGTGAAAAAGGCATTCAGGTCAGCGATGGCGATGCCTGGGTGAAATCCCTGGAAACTGTGCTGAATGGTTTCAACGGCGAGCGCTTCGAAGTGCCCGGCCTATCCATCGACCTCTCGCATATCGAGCCGCCGGCCCTGCAGGCCTTGGCCGACCGCGCCGCCTTGCGCGACCAGAAAGACCGCCTCGAACGCGAATACAAGCAACTGAAAACCCAGCAGGCAGTAGCCGTCGACCGCACCGCCAGCAAGGCGCAGTCCGAACAGTACTACCAGGCCGTGCTGGATGCGCAGAAAGCCCTGGAAGACTTCCGCCGCAGCCAGACCCTGGCGGTGGAAGAAGACGCCAAGCTGGAGCAGCTGGCGCAACTGGAAGCGGCGCAAGACGAACTCAAGCGCAGCAGCGATGCCTTTACCGAGCGGGTGCAGCAACTGTCCGCCAAGCTGCAGCTTATCGGCCGCCAGCTGGCCGACCTGGAGGCCAAGCAGCGCACCCTGGAAGACGCCCTGCGCCGCCGCCAGCTGCTGCCGGCCGATATGCCCTTCGGCATGCCTTTCACCGACCCGCTGGACGACTCGCTGGACAACCTGCTGCCCCTGCTCAATGACTATCAGGATGCCTGGCAAGGCTTGCAACGAATCGACGGGCAGATCGAAGCTCTTTATGCCCAGGTACGCCTGAAAGGCGTGGCCAAGTTCGACAGCGAAGACGACGTCGAACGCCGCTTGCACCTGCTGGTCAACGCCTACGCCCACCGCCAGGACGAAGCCCTGACCTTGACCAAGGCGCGTCGCGCCGCTGTCACCGATATCGCCCGCACCCTGCGTAATATCCGCAGCGACTACGACAATCTGGAGCACCAACTGGCGCTGTTCAACCGCGAGATCAACAAGCGTCAGGTCTCGAACCTGGAAAGCTTCCGTATCGCCCTGGCCCCCAACAAGGAAGCGCTCAAGCATATCGATCAGATCATCCACAGCGCCGGCCAGTACGAACAAGGCGAGACCCTCTCGGTGTTCGACCTGCAGCAAAGCAGCAATCAGGACAGCAAGAACGAGGAGGCCAAGGAATATCTGGCGCGCCTGGTAGCCGCCAACCATAACCAACTGGGCTTGAAGGATCTGTTCGAACTGGCCTTCGAGATCACCAAGGTGCATGGCCAACCAGTGATCCACACCGACATCGATGGCGCGGCCTCGAATGGCACCACCATGACCATCAAGGCGCTGACCAACATGTACCTGTTGCTGCACCTGATGGACCGCGACCAAGCCGGGCGCATCCGCCTGCCGTACTACCTGGATGAGGCGGCGGATATTGACGAGAAAAACCAGCAGGCGCTGATCGAAACCAGCCTGCAACTGGGCTTCGTGCCGATCCTGGCCTCGGTCAAGCCGCAAGTCTCGGCCCACGTGGCCATCGACCTGGAAGGCGGCAGCGGGCCGAACGGCATCTATATCGATGAGGCTGATTGGAAATACATCCAGCGCCGGGAGACCAGCAAAACGACCACTGAAGCGGTCGAGGCCCACGAGCTGGCCTGATCCATCCGCTAGAAACGACAAGGGCCGCGATTGCGGCCCTTGTCGTAAGTGGTTATTTCGGCAAAGCGATTTTCGGTGACCAGCGCAGCCACTCTTCCTGCGGCTCGTCAAACAGAGCAAAAGTCTGCCCCTGCATGGCCTGCGTACCCAGAGGTTGTTGCTCCGGTGTGGCGAATGCCACGCCACCCTCAATCAGGGTTTCCAGGGATTCGCTGCGCACTCTCACGCCCTTGAACAAACCGGCCTCGACACCAATTCCGGAGCTATTCCAGAACCGGCTGCCGGTACGTACCAGGCCGGCATAACGCGGCTCGACCAGCAGATGGATCAACACCCGATCTGCGGTCGGCCCGAGCTCATAGCCCGTCACCTTGCCCACCGGCACTTCGCGGTATGTCACCGGCACCCCGGCCTTCAGCGAGCTACGCCGCGTGGTGCTGAGCACCAGACGCAAGCCTGGCTCGTTCACCGCCTGGCTTGGCGGCTCGGCTAGCGCAACGAAATGAGTCTGCCTGGTCCCCACCCTATTCGCCGGCTGCACCTCCAGGTACTGGCCGCTGACCAGGGTTTCCAGGTTAGCGGCACCCGCCAGACTCAACTGCGGCTTGACCACCCAGAACTGCGTGCCGAGACGAACGATTTGCTCAACCGCCAGGGTCACCCGGGCATGCAGGATTATCGCTTGCAGATCGTCACTAAGCTGGATGCGCTCGACAGTACCGACGTCTAACCCCTTGTAGCGAATTGTCGTACCCGGGCTCAGGCCGTCGCCACGCTCCAGTTGAATGGTAATTGCCACACCGCTCTGGATCGCGCGATCACGGTCACCATACAGGTCGAAACGCTGCACCTTCCCGGCGACAAGTGGCGCCTGCAAGTTCTCGGTCTCAAACGCGATCCCCCCTGAAAGCAGGGTTTGCAGCGACTCGCTCTTCACCTCAACCCCAGACAGACCGCCCTTTAAGGTAATCCCACTGGCGTTCCAGAATCGCGTGCTGCTATTTACCAAGCGTGTGTACTCCGGTTCGATATGTACACCGAACACCACCTGCTGGCTGTTGCGCGTCAGCTGCACACTCTGTACCGAGCCAACCTTGAGTTGCCGATAGAGAATCGGGCTGCCCACGTCCAGCGAGCCGCGGCTGTCGCTGAACAACACCAAATGCAGACCCGGTGCATCGAGGTTCAACGGCGGAGCCTTGGGACGCGCTGAAAAATCACGCTTGGCCACAGCACCTTTCTCGCCTGGGCGCACGGCAATATAGTTGCCTTTGACCAGCGCTTCGATACCGGTGATGCCGGCAAGAGAAATTGAGGGTTTGACTACCCAGAACTCGGTGCCTTCGACCAGAAAATCTTCTGTACGCGGATCGAGGGTCAACTCGGCCAAGGCACCAGTGAGGTCGTCATTAACCTTCAGCGCCTTCAAGGTTCCAGCCTGGATACCGTTGTACAGCACCGGTGTGCGTCCGGCCTGCAGGCCTTCGAAGTCGGTCATCTTGACCAGCACCTTGATGCCGGCCTGGGCGCTTTCAAAATCTTCATACAGACGAAACGGAATGCTGGGGTCGGTCGCCGGACTCTGCTTGCGATGCTCCGGCGTGGCAAAGGCAATGCCGCCGGCCACTATGCTGGCCAACGACTCACTGCGCAGCTTGAAGCCGGATAACCCCGCATCGATGCTGATGCCACTGGCATTCCAGAAACGCGTATGTTTACGCACTAAAGCGGCATAGGTCGGCTCGATATAGAGCTTTACCTCGACCGTGGTCTGATCGTCGGCAAGGGCATAGCTTTTCACCCGGCCCACCTGAATTTGTTTGTAGAACACCGGAGTGTCGCGACTCAGCGAACCGAGACGCTCAGCCTTCAGGGTCAGGTGCAACCCAGGTCGATCATCCGATAAGGGCGGAGGCTCGGGCAGTGCCGCAAACTCAAGCGTAGGCTCTCCATCACCAGGACTCACCGCAATGTAATTGCCCGACACCAGGGTCTCCAATCCGGTAATGCCCGCCAGACTCACACTCGGCTTGACCAGCCAGAAACGCGTGTTGCTGCGTAACTGCGATTCAACCTTCTTGCTCATCTCTACGGTAGCGATAACGCCAATGTTTTCAGGACTGCCATCCAGAGCCAGCGCCTTGACCTTGCCGATGGCCATGCCCTTGTAGATAACCTCAGTCTTGCCGGCCTGAATACCTTCACCGCTTGGAAAAACCACCTGAATGTCGATACCCGCCTGACTGTAGGCACGCCAACCCAGCCAGACACCAATCAGCAAGGCAATCAGCGGCAAGACCCAGATGGCCGACCAGTTTGAAGCAGGACGCGTTCTTGCCCTCGGTAGATCAGTCATGGTCGTCATCCGACTCCGTGTTATCCCAGATCAACCGGGGATCGAAAGTTAAAGCCGCCAGCATCGTCAGGATTACCACGCTGGCGAAGGCTATCGAGCCGAAGCCAGGCTCGATGCTCGCAAGGCTACCGAACCGAACCACCGCTACTAGAATCGCGATTACAAAAATATCCAACATCGACCAGCGACCGATCCACTCGATAAAACGGTACATGACTACCCGCTGCCGAGCAGACATCGGCTGGTGGCGCTGTACCGAATACAGCAGCAAGCCAATGCCAATCAGCTTGAACGTCGGCACCACAATACTGGCGATGAATACCACTGCGGCAATCGGCAGCATACCGAGCCGCACCAGTTCGATGACCCCCGACATAATGGTGTCGGACTGTCCTTTGCCCAGCGAGTTGACCGTCATGATCGGCAATAGATTGGCGGGTATATACAGCAGCGCGGCAGTCAGCAGCAGTGCCCAGGTACGTACCAGACTGTCAGGCCGACGTGAGTGAATGACGCCTCCGCAGCGCGAACAGAACTGCTTGCTAGTATCAGGCTCCAGCTTATTCAGCATATGGCATTCGTGGCACAGCAACAGACCCGCATCAATCGCCCGCATAGGCCTCCTCCCCGGACAGTGCGTGCCAGATCTGATGCGCAGACATAGTCACTTCCAGCCAGATTTGAACCAATAACAATGCAACGAAACACAGCAAACCAATCCCCAGACTCAAGTCGGCAATATCGGCCAACTTGACGATCGCAACCAGAATGCCCATCAGGTAGACCTCGAGCATTCCCCAATCGCGTAAGTGGTGATAGACCCGATAAAACAACAAGCCATACCCACGACCGATATTCCAGGCAATGCTCAGCAACACCAGTAACTGGCACAGCAGCTTGAGCAAGGGCACCGCCATGCTGCAGAGAAACACCACCACGGCCACACCCTGCATGTCGCTTTCGTAGAGCCCGACTACGCCACTCCAGACAGTATCCTGGCTGGTCTGACCGAGAAGGTTGAGTTGCATGATTGGCAGAAAATTAGCCGGGATATAAAGCAACAATGCGGCAAGCACCAGAGCCAGGCTGCGCCTCACGACATGGCGCCGCTGGGTGTAAAGCTCATAGCCACAGCGCGGGCACTCAGCCCGCTCCCCATCAGCCAGCTGGGGTCGGAGCATCAACAGATCGCACTCATGACAAGCAACCAACTCATCCAGTGGTAGCGTCGACAATCCATGAGTGTCAGCCGAATCGGCCATATGCAAAGGCTCAAGCAAGGTAAGTGACTATTCTAGACGAGCAGGGCGCAGAACCGCTCCATCAGATAAGCGCCACTGGGCTGGCGCTTGATCTTTTCCGGCCTGCAAAGACAAACCCCCCACCTGCTTACGCAGATGGGGGGTTTGGAATACAAGCTTGACGATGACCTACTCTCACATGGGGAAACCCCACACTACCATCGGCGATGCATCGTTTCACTACTGAGTTC
>JAUSOF010000054.1 GCA_030656145.1 Pseudomonas sp. | reverse complement strand
TATAGTGCGCGCGCTCATGGTTCTGGTTGAGCAGATGCAGATAGGCGCTGGCGCTGTCATCGATGAACCGTGGGGCGAACTGCGCGCTGGGGACGTAGCCCTTGAGGCGCTTGTCGTACGCCAGGTTTTCCGGCGCATGTTCATTAATGTAGGTGTTGATGTCCTTGGATGCCTGCTGCCTGCTGATACCGAAACTCTGCATCAGGTGGCCGGTGGTCAGCCGTCCTTCCCACCAGGCTACGGTCTCGATCAGGCGGTAGCGCAGGGCCAGATCCCAGCGGACAGATTCGATTGATTGTGTGCGTTTCATTGCGTTCCCACCTGCTTGAAAACTTTACCTGTTCAGGTAAACACTCTAGATATGTCTAGAGATGCTACATATCTTGGCTCCCGCAAACAAGCCAGGTTGATCCAGGCGGGGTAGGTAGTCGAGTTCAAGGAGTGGCAGCATGGCATTGATCGATTGTGGTGAATGCGGGCGTATGGCGAGTGATCAGGCCGCGGCCTGCCCGCATTGTGGTGCGCCGGTCGCACCAACCCCGGTTAGCCCGCAGTCGGCTTTCGCTGACCTTGCAGTTGTGCAGCGCTCGGTAAGTTTCTGGCTGGGACTGGGCGTCGTTCTGCTGCCGCTGGCGTTTACCTGGCTCCTGTTGCGCCAGGGTTACAGCACGCGCAGTCGCTGCCTGTGTGTCGCGTGGCTGGTGATTATGCTTGTTGGTGTCCTTGGGCGTGTAAGCAAGGGGTTGGCGATGTAGCCAAACCGACTGCTGTCGGACGAGTGCGCACCACTGAACATGCTGGCGAAATACACCGAACACTGCTTCACCCATGCCTGGTCAGTGGATAAGGTGACGAGCAACACGGCACTGCAGACTACGCTGTTCCAAAAACAGGCACTGCGCCTGAGCTTCCCGCTTGGTAAGTGCGAAAACCTGGCCAAGCTCGCTCGCGAGCTGACTGACAGTCTGCACAAGAGCGTCAGCGTCGACTGGAACAGCGCGCGTGCCCGGTACTCAGGCAGCCTTTTAGCCTGCCCTGATGTGCGAGCTTAATGCCCGCAATGGTTTCAGTCCGTAGCAGGCAATAAAGGGCGTTATGTGGATACTTCTTGGTGGGTGGTAAATAACTTCGAATAAAGCCTTGACGTAGATTCTGTTGGGCCTATAATCCGCACCTCTTCTGGCGCATGCCTCTCTTAAAACCTCTTGTAAAACAAGAAGTTAGCTTTAAAAGAGGGGTTGTAATGCAGCGAAAGCTGTGTAGAATGGGCCGGACTGGCAGGGTGGTAGTAGACGCGCTGCTGGCGATGTAGCCGAGATGATCGGAAGCGGTAATGAGGTGGTTGACAGCGGTTTTAAACGCTGTATTATTCGCCTCCCGCTGACGAGAAGCTTAGAGCTGATCGAAGGCGCAAGCGGTTGAGTAGAAAGGGTTTCTTAGGAAATCGGTTTGAAAAAAAGCTTGACGGAACATGAGGCTGCTGTAGAATGCGCGCCTCGGTTGAGACG
>JAUSOF010000025.1 GCA_030656145.1 Pseudomonas sp. | reverse complement strand
CGGTTAACCTGTACCAGCTTCTCGATATAGCCTTCGTCGCGCTTTTGGTCGTTATTTGCCATAACTTAGAACTCCAGCCCGCCTTCACGAGCAGCATCAGCCAGCGCCTTGACGCGGCCGTGGTACTTGAAGCCAGAACGGTCGAATGCAACCTGGGTAACACCAGCGGCTTTCGCACGCTCGGCAACCAGCTCGCCAACTTTCTTGGCCGCGTCGATGTTGCCAGTGGCGCCATCACGCAGTGCTTTGTCCAAGGTAGAGGCGCTGGCCAGAACCTTGCTGCCGTCGGCCGAAATGACCTGGGCATAGATGTGCTGCGAAGAGCGATACACGCAGAGACGCACAGCTTCGAGCTCGTGCATTTTCAGGCGTGCTTTGCGAGCGCGACGCAGTCGAGTAACTTTTTTGTCGGTCATTTGCTATGCCCTACTTCTTCTTGGCTTCTTTACGGCGGACGACTTCGTCTGCGTAACGAACACCTTTGCCCTTATAAGGTTCAGGACGACGGAAGTCACGAATCTCCGCAGCGACCTGACCAACCAGTTGTTTGTCGACACCCTTGATCAGGATCTCGGTCTGGTTCGGGGTTTCAGCAACCACACCTTCCGGCAACTCATAGTCGATCGGATGGGAGTAGCCGAGAGCGAGGTTCAGCACCTGACCTTTGGCTTGCGCCTTGTAACCAACACCGACCAGCTGCAGCTTACGCTCAAAGCCAGTACTAACGCCGATCACCATGTTATTGACCAGTGCACGTGTAGTGCCGGCCATGGCGCGAGTCTGCTGATCACCATTGCGGGCTGCGAAACGCAACTCACCGGCTTCATGCAGGATCTCAACGGACGAGTGAACATTCAGTTCGAGAGCGCCCTTGGCGCCCTTTACCGACAGCTGCTGACCGGTGAGACTGACCTCAACACCAGCGGGCAACGTAACGGGGTTCTTAGCAACGCGAGACATGCTTATTCCCCCCTAGAACACTGTGCAAAGCACTTCGCCGCCGACACCGGCAGCGCGCGCAGCGCGGTCCGTCATCACACCTTTATTGGTGGAGACTATGGAAACCCCGAGACCGCCACGAACTTTCGGCAGGTCATCAACGGATTTATATTGGCGAAGGCCTGGACGGCTCACGCGCTTTACTTCTTCGATGACTGGACGGCCTTCGAAGTACTTCAGCTCGATGGACAGCTGCGGCTTAACTTCGCCGCTGATCTGATAACCCGCAATATAACCTTCGTCTTTCAAGACTTGGGCTACAGCCACCTTCAACGTGGAAGACGGCATGCTTACGACGGACTTTTCAGCCATCTGGGCATTACGGATACGAGTTAGCATGTCCGCTAACGGGTCCTGCATACTCATGGGCTAGACGCTCCTGATACAAAAAGAATT
>JAUSOF010000018.1 GCA_030656145.1 Pseudomonas sp. | reverse complement strand
CCGGTGGAGGTTTTCGGCAGGGCGGTGAACACCACGCAGCCCGGCACCTTGAAGCGCGCCATGCGTTGCTGGCAGAAGGCAATCACCTCGGCAGCGGTCAGTTCGACACCCGGCTTGAGAGTGACGAAGGCGCACGGGGTTTCGCCCCATTTGTCGCTGGGCATGGCGACTACCGCGGCCTCAAGAATCTGCGGATGGCGGTAGAGCACATCCTCCACCTCGATCGAGGAGATGTTCTCGCCACCGGAAATGATGATGTCCTTGGAGCGATCCTTGATCTCGACGTAACCGTCGGCATGCCACACCGCCAGGTCGCCGGAGTGGAACCAGCCGCCGGCGAAGGCATCGGCGGTGGCGGTGGGGTTCTTCAGGTAGCCCTTCATCACCACGTTGCCACGCATCATGATCTCGCCGATGGTCTGACCGTCCTTGGGCACCGGTTGCAGGCTGTCCGGATCGGCCACCATCAGGCCGTCGAGCAGTGGCGCCCGCACACCCTGACGGGACTTGAGGCGCGCCCGCTGCTCAGGGGTTTCGCTGTCCCACTCCGCCTTCCATTCGCAGGCCACGCTGGGACCGTAGGTTTCGGTCAGACCATAGACGTGGGTGACGCGAAATTCCATGGCTTCCATGGCCTCGATCACCGCTGCGGGTGGCGCGGCGCCGGCGGTCAGCACCTTGACCGGACGGGTCTTCAGCGCCTTCAGGTCATCGGCGGCATTGGCCAGCATATTCAGCACAATCGGCGCGCCACAGAAGTGGTCGACCGCGTGCTCGGCGATCAGCGGGTAGATGGCCTCGGCGCGCACATGGCGCAGGCACACGTTGACCCCGACATAGGCTGCCAGCGCCCAGGGGAAACACCAGCCGTTGCAGTGGAACATCGGCAGCGTCCACAGGTACACCGGGAAGCGGCTCATGTCCCAACACATGGCGTTGGACAGGGCATTCAGGTGTGCACCGCGGTGGTGGTAAACCACGCCCTTGGGGTTACCGGTGGTGCCGGAGGTGTAGTTGAGCGAGATCGCCTGCCACTCGTCGGCCGGCATCTGCCAGGCATAGTCGGCGTCGCCTTCAGCCAGCAGCGCCTCGTAGTCGAATTGGCCGATCAGTTGACCGTCCTGATATTCAGGGTCGTCGATGCCGATGATCAGCGGACGATTGGGCAGGTGGCTGGTGGCGCGCTGCACCAACTCGCCGAACTCCTTGTCAACCAGCAGCACCTTGGCTTCGCCGTGCTGCAGGATGAAGGCGATGGCTTCGGCATCCAGGCGAGTGTTAATGGCATTCAGCACCGCGCCACACATGGGCACGCCGAAGTGCGCCTCGAACATCGCCGGGCCGTTCGGCGCGATCACCGCCACCGTGTCGCCCAGACCGATGCCGCGCTGGGCCAGAGCCGAGGCCAGGCGAATACAGCGGCTGTAGGTTTCACCCCAGGTCTGACGCAGACGACCGTTGATCAGCGCCGTGCGCTGCGGGTAGACACTCGCCGCGCGCTCGAGAAAACTCAATGGGCTAAGCGCCTGAAAGTTCGCCGCATCGCGCGGCATACCGTATTCGTAGGGGTTGAGGCTGTGCATTATTGTTCTCCAGCAAGACCTTGGGCTGCAGAAACCTTAGCAGGAGTATGGTTTTGCCGAAGCGCGACCTTGGTCGAAGCAGTGACTCACGGGTCAGAAATCACGTCAGCATAATCATCTGAACAGTCGAGCCACTGCTCGCCCCATTAAATGTTCCGGTGTTTATGGGTTCCCAGGCGAGCGACAAGCAGGTATTGCTTCATCTGAGCTTGTCCGGCGTATTTATTTGAAGGAGTTTCCGCGTGAAGTCTCGCTTACCCGTGATTATTGGTTTTGGTGGTTATAACGCAGCCGGACGCAGCTCTTTTCACCACGGCTTCCGCCGCACCGTCATCGAATCGATGGACACCCGCGCACGCCAGGAAACCCTCGCCGGCCTGGCGGTGATGATGAAGCTGGTACAGGTAGTCGACGGCAGCTACCAGACGATCGACGGCACGACGCTGAGCCTGGCCGAGATCGACAGTCACTTTGCCGAACAGATCCTCGCCTCGACCCTGGTGCGCCGCATCGAAAAACAGCACCTGGATGTCGACGCCGCCCATTGGCAGAAGAACATCAGCGTCAGCGGCGCGCCTGGCGCCCCGCTGAGCTTCATCAGCAACCGCAAGCAACTGCCCGAGCCACTGCCGGCCAACTGGTCGGTGGAGCCGCTCAACGCCACCGAGGTGCGCGTCACCCTGCACGACAACTGCGACTTCAAGGTCGACAGCTACCGCGCCCTGCCGGTGAAATCCGCCGGGCAACTGCCCAGCGGCTTCGAGCCGAGCGAACACTACAACTCGCGCTTCCACCCGCGCGGCCTGAGTATGGCGATTGTCGGGGTGACCGACGCCCTGCGCTCGACCGGCCTGCCCTGGCAATCGATCGTCGACCGGGTACAGCCGGACGAAGTGGCGGTATTCGCCAGTTGCATCATGAGCCAGCTCGACGAAAACGGCTTCGGTGGCTTGATGCAATCACGCCTCAAGGGCGGCCGGGTCACCGCCAAGCAACTGGCCCTGGGCCTCAACAGCATGCCGGCGGATTTCATCAACGCCTACGTGCTCGGCAGCGTCGGCAGCACCGGCAGCATCACCGGCGCCTGCGCCACCTTCCTTTATAACCTGCAGAAAGGCATCGAGCAGATCACTGCAGGCAAGGCCCGGGTGGTGATCGTCGGCAGCAGCGAAGCGCCGATCAACCAGGAGTGCATCGAGGGTTACGGTGCCATGGGCGCGCTGGCCACCGAAGAAGGCCTGCGCCAGATCGAAGGCAAGACCGAGATGGCCCAGGAGCAGGTGAACTTCCGCCGCGCCAGCCGCCCGTTCGGCGACAACTGCGGTTTCACCCTGGCCGAAGCCTGCCAGTTCGTGGTGCTGATGGACGACGAACTGGCCCTGGAGCTGGGCGCCGAGATCCACGGCGCAGTGCCGGATGTGTTCGTCAACGCCGATGGCTTCAAGAAATCCATCTCCGCCCCCGGCCCCGGCAACTACCTGACCGTGTCCAAGGCCGTGGCCAGCGCCGTGCAACTGCTCGGCATCGAGGCCGTGCGCCAGCGCAGCTTCGTGCATGCCCACGGCTCCAGCACCCCGGCCAACCGCACCACCGAATCCGAACTGCTGGATCGCATCGCCACAGCTTTCGCCATCGAGCAGTGGCCAGTGACCGCCGTCAAAGCCTTCGTCGGCCACTCCCTGGCCACCGCCAGCGGCGATCAGGTGATCTCTGCCCTGGGCAGCTTCAAGTACGGCCTCATCCCCGGGATCAAGACCATCGATGCGGTCGCCGACGACGTCCACCAGCAGCACCTGAGCTTCGCCACCACGGATCGCCAGCGTGAACCGCAGCAACTCGATGTGTGCTTCATCAACTCCAAGGGTTTCGGCGGCAACAACGCCAGCGCCGTGGTGCTGGCGCCCCACGTGGTCGAGCGGATGCTGCGCAAGCGCCACGGCGCCGAGGCCTTCGATGCCTATTGCAGCCGCCGCGAACAAACCCGCGCCGCCGCCCGCGCCTATGACGAACAGGCCATGCAGGGCCAGCTGGACATCATCTACAACTTCGGCCGCGACCTGATCGACGACAAAGCCATCGAGCTGGGCACCGAGCAGATCAAGGTCCCGGGCTTCGCCCAGCCGCTGGTGTTCAAGAAGGATGAGCGCTTCAGCGATATGCTCGACTGAGAGTTTGTGAAAAACTCTGGGCGGCCGGCGTTCCGGTCCGCCCAACGGAGCTGCATGCCCCCCGGTGCGCGCGGCGCACCCTACGAGACAGGCGGCCCGCGAATGCCCCGCGCGTCAATCCAGGGCGCGGGCCAGCTGGATCAGTTCGGCGCGCCATTCGACCGCAACCGGCAAGGCGAGGAAGGATGGATTAAGCAAGGACTCGCGCGCCTCATAAGTCAGCACTTCGCCCTTGAGGGTCAGCACCTCGCCGCCAGCGCCTTCCAGCACGCCCTGGGCGGCGGCGGTGTCCCACTGCGAGGTCGGCGCCAGGCGCGGGTAGCAATCGGCAATGCCTTCGGCAAGCTGGCAGAACTTCAGCGAGCTGCCGACGCTGGCCAGCTGCAGGTCGCCGAAGCGTTCGCTCAGGCCCTCCAGCAAGCGCTCCTGGGCCGGGCTGCTGTGGCGGCGGCTGGCGACCACGGTAAAGGCTTCGTCGGGGAGCAGGCGCACGCTGATCGGCTGCTCCGTACCATCGGCTTCGGCGCGCCAGGCGCCCAGGCCAGCGCCGCCGGAGTAGCAGCGGCCATTGGCCGGAATCCCGACCACGCCAAACACCACCCGGCCATGCTCGATCAGCGCGACGTTGACGGTGAATTCTTCACTGCCGGCAATAAATTCCTTGGTGCCATCCAGCGGGTCGACCAGCCACCAGCGACTCCATTGCGCACGCTCGCCGAAGGCGATATCGGCGTCCTCCTCGGACAGCACCGGGATGCTCGGGTCGAGTGCAATCAGGCCGTCATTGAGGATGTGATGGGCGGCCATGTCGGCGGCGGTCACCGGTGAGGCATCGGCCTTCTCGGTCACCAGCACACCAGCGCGCCAATGCGGCAGAATCGCCGCACCGGCCTCACGCACCAATTGGATAACCGCTGGAATCAGGGCATGGCTCATAAGACGAAGTCTCCGCGCTGGGTCAGCAGATCGCGCGCCAGGTAGAGCGCGGCCAGGGCCCGGCCCTCGCTGAATTGTGGGTGCTGAACCAGGCTCGAGAGTTCGCGCAGGTTGACCCTGTCGACCCGCATCGGCTCCGGTTCGTCGCCGGGCAGGCTTTCCGGGTACAGGTCCGTGGCCAGCACCACTTGAATTTTCTGGCTCATATAGCCGGGCGACAAGCTCAACTCGGTCAGAAGTTCGAGGCGCCGCGCGCCGAAGCCGGCTTCTTCCTTGAGTTCGCGGTCAGCCGCTGCCAGCACGTCCTCACCCGGCTCGATCAGCCCCTTGGGCAGCGACAGCTGGTAGTCGTCGGTGCCGGCGCAGTATTCCTCGACCAGCAGCACATGTTCGGCATCGGCCAGCGCCACTATCATCACCGCACCGTAACCGACGCCCTTGCCGACCAGGCGCTCGTAGGTGCGCTCCACCCCGTTGGCGAAGCGCAGCTGCAGCTCCTCGACTCGAAACAGACGACTGCTGGCGACGATCTCGCGGGCGAGCACGGTGGGTTTCTGACGCATGGGGCGGCTCCTGAGCGTGGCGTGGCGAGTTATCATACCCTGCCTTTTCCGATTAGCCCCGTCGGAGATTGCGCGATCACGACCTCGGTCGGCAGATTCGCGACAACCTCCGCAATCAGCCTACAAGAAGCCACCATGCCGTCACTGCCCTGGACCGAGATCGACACCGTACTGCTGGACATGGACGGCACGTTGCTCGACCTGCACTTCGACAATCACTTCTGGCTGGAGCACCTGCCGCAGCGCTATGCCGAGCTACACGGGATCAGCCGCGCGCTGGCCGACGCCGAGCTGCTGCCGCTGTTCCATGCCCATGCCGGCCAGCTCAACTGGTACTGCACAGACTTCTGGAGCCGCGAGCTGAACCTGTCGATCCGTGACCTCAAGCGCGAGGTGGCCCACCTGATTGCCCTGCGCCCAGATGCCGACAGCTTCCTCGCCGCAGTGCGCGCAGCCGGCAAGCGCGTGGTACTGATCACCAACGCCCACCGCGACTCGCTATCGCTGAAACTGGAACGGATCGAACTGGCGCCCTACTTCGACCGCCTGATCAGCTCCCACGATTACGGCTTCCCCAAGGAAGCCCAGCAATTCTGGTTCGCCCTGCAACAGGACATCAGCTTCGAGCCGGCGCGCAGCCTGTTTATCGATGACAGCCTGCCGATCCTGCGCAGCGCCCGCGACTTCGGGGTCGGTCACCTGCTGGCGGTGCACCAGCCGGACAGCCGCAAAGACCCGAAGGACACCGAGGAATTCGCTGCGGTGGAGGATTACCGGGCGTTGATCGAGGGGCTGTAGATCTGCGGCGCACGGTGATGCGGCAACCCTGTAGGGTGCGCCGTGCGCACCACTGGCGACTCCAGGAGTGTGGCGCGCGCGGCCTAGGCGGCCCCGAGTACCCTACGAGTTTGACAGACAGCATTGCGCGGCCATGGCCGTTCGTGTGCTTTACCTGCCGGGGTGGAGAAGCTCGTAGCCTGGATTAGCCTAGGCGTAATCCGGGGCCGGGCTATACACCCGTGGTGCGCTGTGGTGCGGCAGATGGATCAGGTTGAGCCGGTGCTCGCGCGCCCAGCGCACGGTCAGGTTGGTCGGTGCCGAGAGGCTGACCAGGGTCGCAAACTCGCCGCGCACTGCCTTGTGAATCAGCTCCAGGCTGCAGCGGCTGGTGATCACCACGAAGCCCTGACGCGCGCTACGACCTTGCTGGCGCAGCGCGCCGATCAGCTTGTCCAGCGCGTTGTGCCGGCCGATATCCTCGCGGCACAGGCCGATGTCGCCGTGCTGATCGACGTACAGCGCGGCATGCAGGGCGCCGCTGTGGCGCGCCAGGCGCTGCACGCCGGCGATGCGTATGCGCAGATCACGTAAATGCTCGGCGGGCGGTAACGGGCTGGACGGCAGTGGCGTGAGCTGCGGCAATGCCTGCTCCAGCGCCGCCACGCCACACAGGCCGCACCCGCTGGTGCCGGCCAACTGCCGGCGCTGCTGTTTGAGCGCCCAGAACGCGCGATTGCTGATCTGCACCTCGGCGTTGAGGGTGTCGCCACTGCGCGTGACGCGCACGTCATAAATTTCCTCGATGCCGCTGACCACCGCGCTGCTCAGGCTGAAGCCGATGACGAAGTCCTCCACGGCCGAGGGCGAGACCATCATCACCGCATAACTGATGCCGTTGTAGGCAATCGCCAGGGCGCACTCCTCGGCCAGCATGGCGCCGCCGCACGCCGCCGCGTCATCCAGCTCGACATAGGCATAGGCGTCCTGCGCCTGGCTGGTGGACGGCTCATCCGAGACGCAGAGGGGTACGCGGCGTGACATGCTCGACATTTCCAAGGGATCAGAACCTCAGCTTAAGCCTGTCTGGCCAGCGGTTCGAGCTGGTCGCGGTGGGTTTGCATGGCCTCGACCACGAAGGCGCTCAGGCCTTCGCCCTCGGTAGCATCGAGATGGGCACAGAGCGCAATGCGCATCTGCGGGTCCCACTGGCGTTTGAGATGCTGGGCGAAATCGTCCCGCGCCTGTTGCGGATCGGGCTGGGAGGCGAAGAAGGCGCCGATCTGGTTGGCCATCTTGATCAGTTGCGTGGCATTCATGCCCATGGGCTTGCTCCGCTGATTAACCTGAATACCGCGTAGGGTGCGCTGTGCGCACCACTGACAACCGGATGTCTGGTGCGCACGGCGCACCCTACGAGCTGACAACCGGGTGCCTGGTGCGCACGGCCTAGGCGGCCCCGCGACACCCTACGAGCCTGTGTCGTCGCGAATAGCCTCATAACTGCACCACCTTGATCGGCGGCAGCAGGTCGAGTTGCTCGCTGGTAAAGGCCTGGAACTCATCCTGCCACTGCGACGGCGTTTCGACCTTGCTGATCTGCACCGCAGTGACCTTGTACTCGGGGCAGTTAGTGGCCCAATCCGAGTTGTCGGTAGTGATCACGTTGGCACCGGATTCCGGGTGGTGGAAGGTGGTGTAGACAATTCCAGGCTGAACCCGCTCGGTGATGGTCGCACGCATCGCCGTCTCGCCAGCACGGCTGTTAATCGACACCCAGTCGCCATCGTTGATGCCGCGGTCCTCGGCATCTACCGGGTGAATCTCCAGGCGATCCTCGGTATGCCAGGCGACGTTGGCGGTACGCCGGGTCTGCGCGCCGACGTTGTACTGCGAGAGAATGCGCCCGGTGGTGAGGATCAGCGGACGCTTGCGCGAGGTGCGCTCCTCGGTGGCGATGTACTCGGTAATCATGAAGCGCCCCTTGCCGCGCACGAAGGCATCCTCGTGCATGATCGGCGTACCTTCCGGCGCGGCGTCGTTGCACGGCCACTGAATGCTGCCCAGGCGCTCGAGCTTGGCATAGCTGACCCCGGTAAAGGTCGGCGTCAGGCTGGCGATTTCGTCCATGATCTGCGACGGGTGCGTGTAGCTCATCGGGTAACCGAGGGCGTTGGACAGCGCCATGGTCACTTCCCAGTCTTCCTTGCCGGCCAGCGCCGGCATCACCTTGCGCACCGGCGAGATGCGCCGCTCGGCATTGGTGAAGGTGCCGTTCTTCTCCAGGAAGGAGGCGCCGGGCAGGAACACATGGGCGAACTTGGCGGTTTCGTTGAGGAACAGGTCCTGCACCACCACGCACTCCATGGCCTTGAGCGCGCCAGTGACGTGCTGGGTATCCGGATCGGACTGCGCCGGGTCTTCGCCCTGAATGTACATACCCTTGAAGGTACCGGCATGCGCGGCCGCCAGCATGTTGGGGATGCGCAGGCCCGGCTCGTCGAGCAAGGTGACGCCCCAGGCCCGCTCGAACTGTGCCCGCGCCAGCGGATCGGAGACATGCCGGTAGCCCGGCAGCTCGTGGGGGAAGGAACCCATGTCGCAGGAACCCTGCACGTTGTTCTGTCCGCGCAGCGGGTTGACGCCGACGCCGGCGCGGCCGATGTTGCCGGTGGCCATGGCCAGGTTGGCGATCGCCATCACGGTCGAGGAACCCTGGCTGTGCTCGGTCACGCCCAGGCCGTAGTAGATCGCGGCGTTACCGCCGGTGGCGTAAAGACGCGCGGCGGCGCGCACCGTGGTGGCTGGCACGCCGGTCAACTCGGCCATGGCCTCGGGGCTATGGCGCGGGTCGGCGACGAAGGCGCGCCACTGCTCGAAGGCCTCAGTCTCGCAGCGCTCAGAGACGAAGGCCTCGTCCACCAGATTTTCAGTGACGATGACATGGGCCAGGCTGTTGAGCAGGGCCACATTGCTGCCCGGGCGCAGTTGCAGGTGATGGTCGGCCTTGACGTGCGGGCCGCGCACCAGGTCGATGCCGCGCGGATCGGCGACGATCAGCTTGGCGCCCTCGCGCAGACGACGCTTGAGCTGCGAGCCGAATACCGGGTGGCCGTCGGTGGGGTTGGCACCAATCACCAGCACCACGTCGGCGGAAAGCACCGAGTCGAAATCCTGGGTGCCGGCAGATTCGCCGAGGGTGACCTTGAGGCCGTAGCCGGTCGGCGAATGACAGACCCGCGCACAGGTGTCGACGTTGTTGTTGCCGAACGCGGCGCGCACCAGCTTCTGAACCAGGTAGGCCTCTTCGTTGGTGCAGCGCGATGAAGTCAGGCCGCCGACCGAGTCACGGCCGTACTGCGCCTGGATGTCCTTGAAGCGCTTGGCGGTATAGGTGATCGCCTCGTCCCAGCTCACCGTGCGCCAGGCGTCATGGATGCTCTCGCGGATCATCGGCGCGGTAATGCGATCAGGGTGGGTGGCGTAGCCCCAGGCAAAGCGGCCCTTGACGCAGGAGTGGCCGTGGTTGGCGTGGCCATCCTTGTTCGGCAGCATACGCACTACCGTATTGCCCTTGATCTCGGCCTTGAACGAGCAGCCAACACCGCAATAGGCGCAGGTGGTGGTCACGCTGCGTTCGGCCTGGCCCATCTCGATCACCGACTTTTCCATCAGCGTGGCGGTCGGGCAGGCCTGCACGCAGGCGCCGCAAGACACGCACTCGGAATCGAGGAAGTCCTCGTTCTGCCCGGCACTGACCTGCGAATCGAAGCCGCGGCCGGTGATGGTCAGGGCGAAGGTGCCCTGCACTTCTTCACAGGCGCGCACGCAGCGGTTGCAGACGATGCACTTGGCCGGGTCGAAGGTGAAATAGGGGTTGGATTCGTCCTTGGCCTCGGCCAGGTGGGTCTTCACCGGGTCGTAGCGCACTTCGCGCAGGCCAACCACGCCGGCCATGTCCTGCAGCTCGCAGTTGCCGTTGGCCGAACAGGTCAGGCAGTCCAGCGGGTGATCGGAGATGTACAGTTCCATGGTGCCGCGGCGCAGCTCGGCGAGTTTCGGGCTTTGCGTGCGCACCTTCATCCCGGCTTCCACCGGGGTGGTGCAGGACGCCGGGAAGCCGCGCCGGCCTTCGATTTCCACCACGCACAGGCGGCACGAGCCGAAGGGTTCCAGGCTGTCGCTGGCGCACAGCTTGGGCACCGCAATGCCGGCCTCTTGCGCGGCGCGCATCAGCGAGGTGCCGGCCGGCACACTGATCGCCTGACCGTCGATTTCCACGGTTACCGGGGCACCGGTACGGGCTGGGGTGCCATAGTCGAGTTCACGAAACAGGGCCATGTCGGTGTCTCCGGTTCAGCGGGCTGCGGCGCTGTCTTTCGACATGCCGAAGTCTTCGGGAAAGTGATTGAGGGCGCTCAGCACCGGGTAAGGCGTCATGCCGCCGAGGGCGCACAGCGAGCCGCCGAGCATGGTGTCGCACAGGCTCTTGAGCAGTTCGATGCGACCCGGCTGCGGGCCTTCGGAACGGGCGACGATGATCTGTTCGAGCAACTCCTCGCCACGGGTCGAGCCGATCCGGCAGGGCGTGCACTTGCCGCAGGATTCGATCGCGCAGAACTCCATGGCGTAGCGCGCCATATGCGCCAGGTCGACGGTGTCGTCGAACACCACTATGCCGCCGTGGCCAAGCACCGCACCCAGTGCGGCGAAAGCCTCGTAATCCAGCGGCGTGTCGAATTGCGATTCCGGCAGGTAGGCACCGAGCGGGCCACCGACCTGTACCGCACGGATCGGCCGGCCCGTGGCCGAGCCGCCGCCGTAGTCGTAAAGCAGCTCGCGCAGGGTAATACCGAAGGCTTTCTCGATCAGGCCGCCGCGGGCGATGTTGCCGGTCAGCTGGATCGGCAGGGTGCCGAGCGAACGGCCCATGCCGAAGTCGCGGTAGTAGGCGCCGCCCTTGTCGAGAATGATCGGCACCGAGGCCAGCGAGATCACGTTGTTGATAACCGTGGGCATGCCGAACAGGCCCTCGATCGCCGGCAACGGCGGCTTGGGCCGCACTTCGCCGCGCTTGCCTTCGAGACTTTCCAGCAGCGAGGTTTCCTCACCGCAGACATAGGCGCCGGCGCCGCGGCGCAGGTGCAGATGGAAGCGCTGGCCGCTGCCGAGAATGTCGTCGCCCAGGTAGCCTTCGGCATAGGCGGTGGCCATGGCAGCGGTGAGCGCCGCCTCGGCGTGCGGGTATTCCGAGCGCAGGTAGATATAGCCTTCAGTCGCACCGACGGCCAGGGCGGCGATGGTCATGCCCTCGATCAGCACGAAGGGGTCATCCTCCATCACCATGCGGTCGGAGAAGGTGCCCGAGTCGCCCTCATCGGCGTTGCAGACGATGTACTTCTGCGCCGCCGTACAGCCGGCCACGGTGCGCCACTTGATGCCGGTGGGGAAGGCCGCACCACCGCGTCCGCGCAGGCCGGAGTCGAGCACCTCGGCGATGATCGCCTCTGAGCCGATTGCCAGCGCGCGCGTGAGGCCACGGTAGCCGTCATGGGCGATATAGTCGGCCAGCGACAGCGGATCGGTGATCCCGGCGCGGGCGAAGGTCAGGCGCTCCTGGCGTTTGAGGTAGTCGATTTCATCGGTCAGGCCGAGCGCCTGCGGGTGCTCGCCGCCGTCGAGAAAACCGGCGTCGAACAATCCGCCGACGTCACGGGCCTTGACCGGACCATAGGCAACGCGACCGGCCGGGGTGGCGACCTCGACCAGCGGCTCGAGCCAGAACAGCCCGCGCGAACCGTTGCGCACCAGGCGCACCTCGATATTGCGCGCAGCGGCCTCGGCGACGATGGCCCGGGCCACCTTGTCGGCACCCAGACTCAGGGCGCTGGCGTCACGCGGTACGTAAACAGTGATTGGCGAACTCATAGCCGCGCCTCCTGTTCTTCTACCAAATCCAGCAGATCCTCGACATCGACCCGGCCGTACAACTCGCCGTTGAGCATGGCGCTCGGGGCGCAAGCGCAGTTGCCCAGGCAATACACCGCGTCCAATGTCAGGCTGCCGTCTTCACGGGTCTCGCCCAACTGCAGGCCGAGTTTGTCCTGCAGCTCAGCGGTCAGCGCCTTGGCCCCCATCGACTGGCAGGCCTCGGCCTGGCACAGCTTGAGGTGCACACGCCCCGGCGCAGTGGCACGAAAGTCATGGTAGAAACTGACCACACCGTGCACTTCGGCGCGCGACAGGCAGAGGTCTTCGGCGATCATCGGCAACACCTCGGGCGGCACCGCGCCAAGACGCGCCTGAATGTCGTGAAGAATAGGCAGCAGAGCGCCTGGTTCGTCACGATGCGCCGCCAACACCTCGCGGGTGACGGTCTGGTACTGCGGGAAATCGGCATGCGGGACAAGCTTGGCCATGTTCGAGGCTCCGGCCGCTGTGCGGGGTAGTGGCCGCTGGCAACCACCGAAACTATCCGGCGAGCGACTGGCGACCCCTTAGGCGCACAACATATGAAATTGAGTTCTTATTTGCAGGTCATGAAAACCACGGACAGCCAAGCTAACATGCAGCTACACCGCATCAAATATGAAGCAGAGGACATATGATCCGCATCGAGATCCAACCGCGCTGGCGCTTTCACCAGACCGATGGCAGCAGCCTCGACCCCCAGGGCATGAGCCTGCTGCAAAACGTTCACGATACCGGCAAGCTGACCGAGGCCGCCGCCCGTAGCGGCTACTCCTACCGGCATGCCTGGAACCTGCTGGGCAAGTGGCAAGCCTTCTTCGGCAGCCCGTTGATCGAGCTGCAGCGCGGCAAGGGCGCACACCTGACCAGTCTCGGGGAAAAACTGTTGCGCGCCGACCAACGGATTCGCGCGCGCCTGGCGCCGCAACTGGACAACCTGGCCGGCGAGCTGGAGGTGGAACTCAATCGCGCGCTGCAGGAGACCCGCCCCGGCCTGCGCATCCATGCCAGTCATGGCTTCGCGGTGGCGGCGCTGCGCGAGTGGCTGGAACAGGACAGCCGCTGGCAGTGGGAGCTGCAGTTTCGCAGCGGGGTCGAGGCCATGCTCTCGCTGCAACGCCGCGATTGCGACCTCGCGGGCCTGCACGTACCGTCCGGGCCGCTGGGCAGCCTGAGCATGGCGCGCATTCAGCCGTGGCTGCGCGCCGAGCACCGGGTGATCACCTTCGTCGTGCGCACCCAGGGGTTGATCCTCGCCCCCGGCAACCCGCTAGGCATCGCCGGGGTGGCCGACCTGCAGCGCAGCGGTCTACGCCTGGTCAACCGCGAACAAGGCTCGGGCACGCGCATGCTGCTGGAAAGCCTGCTGCAACAAGCGCAGATCGACAGCGCCAACATTGACGGCTTCCATAACGAGGAATACACCCACGCCGCGGTAGCTGCCTACGTTGCCAGCGGCATGGCCGATGTCGGTTTCGGCGTCGAGGCAGCGGCGCGCCTTTTCGGCCTGGCCTTTATCCCCATGGCTCGCGAGCACTATTGCCTGCTCTGCCACCAGGACAGCCTGGCCCTGCCGGCCATGAGCGCCCTGCTCGAGGTGCTGCACAACCCTGAGTTCCAGGCGCGCATCGCCCAGTTGCCCGGCTACGCCCTGAGCCGCCCCGGTGAGGTGCTGCCACTGACCCAGGCGCTGGAACAATGGAGCCGCGAGAGCCTGTTGTGATGCCTGCAAAAGCCAGCCATGCCATCTGCTGAGGCGAAGGCTATGTGCCCGCCAGGTGTTGCATGCAATGGCTAGAGTGCGCCGTATACATCAGCACAGGGCTCGCGCGAGCAGGTTGGACCGGGCGGCGTTCCGCTGAGGAGCAACGCGACGAAGCCCAGCGCGACTCGGCTTATCTCCGCGTAACAGTTAACGGGGACATGGCCATCAAAAGCTTCGCGGACAAGTCCGCCCCCACAGGTTCACCGCCCGACTGGGTAGCAGCGGACTTGTCCGCGATAGCGTTCGCCGGAACGCCGGGACGCCGTCGTTCTCATGAGGCAACGCGCCCGCCTCGACCCCTGCTTATCTCCTCGCACAGTTAACGGGTACAGAGCGGTTAAAAAGCCTGCAAAAACGCGCTGATCGCCTTGGAATAACCAGCTATGACCGCCCGACCCATAAAAAGTTCTCCATCTAAAACAGCAACTTACACAACCTTTACCTAACCGCACCACTCGTCGACAGACGCTTGCCAGGCCTCGCCACCGCCCCCAGCATCGCCCCTGTCTTAACCACTGAGAGAACTTCTCCATGAAGTACATTTCGATGCTTCTACTGAGCCTCGGCTTCGCCGCAGGACAAGCAATGGCAGGCGACAACATCAAGGCTGGCGTCGGCGGCGCACTGGGCGGAGTGTTGGGCTCGGTGGTCGGCCAGCACATTGGCGGCAGCACTGGCGCGGCCATTGGCGCCGGTGTTGGCGGCGCGGCGGGCGGCTCGGTTGCCGCGCGCAACGGCAACAAAACCGAAGCCGCCATTGGCGGTGGCCTGGGCGCAGCAGGCGGCAACGTCATCGGCCAGCAAATGGGCGGCACCACCGGCGGGTTGATTGGCGCCGCGCTCGGCGGTGGTGCCGGCGGCGCCATCGGCAATAACTACGGCGATGCCAGCCGTAACGACGATCGTGATTATCGAGGCGACCGACGCCACTACCGTGACGACCGCCGCCATGGCCATCGTCACCACCACGGCAAGCGCCACAAGCATAAGCACCACCGTCACGGCTGGCGCCACTAGCAGGGCGCAGTGCCACCCGGCCTACACAAGATCACTTAACCCCACTCGAGCAATCGACGATCCGTAGGGTCACTCGCCGCAGGCAGTGCACCATTGGTTTATCGGTGCGGCACAAAAGCCGGTGACTGTCGTCTCGCTGCTGAGCGGCCGGCGTCCCGGCCCACCCTACGCCCCTCCCTCGTAGCCCGCATAAGCGCCAGCACCAACCGGGATCCGACGCCGAATCTCGGCGCGCTGCCTTCCTGACCAAGGCTGCAGCAGCGACTGCGCCCTCCGCCAGGGAACCAAAACCGCTCATACCGCTCTACATCTGCACGGTGTAGCAAAAAGCCACTGTGGCTGCAACGCGCTCGCCCCCTTATTCAGCAGGACTCAAACCATGCGCACTATTCTCGTAGCGTTCGTGCTCAGCAGCCTTATCGCCGCGCCTTATGCCCTGGCCGGCGACACCGGCAAAGTCGCCATCGGCAGCGGCGTAGGTGGCGCCCTGGGCAACGTCATCGGTCAGCAGGTCGGTGGCAGCACCGGCGCGGCGATTGGTGCCGGGGTCGGCGGCGCAGCGGGCGGGGTGATTACCGCCCGCGACGGCAACAAGACCAGCGCCGCATTAGGCGGTGGCCTGGGCGCAGCAGGTGGCTCGGTACTTGGCGGCCAAGTTGGCGGCAGCACCGGATCGACCATAGGCGCCGGCCTCGGCGGTGCCGCCGGCGGCGCACTGGCCAACGAATACTCCGGCAGCAGCCGTGACGACGGCCGCCGTCATGACCATGGCAAAAAGCACAAGAAACACAAAAAACATCGCCACCATTGAGTAGTCGCAGGCGCGCCACGCGCATCTGCGGCCCAGCGTCATCGACCACGACAGCAGCCGCTCACCCAGCCAGGTGAGCGGCTTTTTTATAGACCCTATGTGTATTTGCAAGGCCTGCGATCTCGTCGGGTGGATCGGGGCGCGTAGCTGACGCTTTATCCATCCACCAATTGCGATGCTGGATGAAAAAGGCGTCGCGCGTCGTACGTCACGCCGTCTGCAATCCGGTGCGCACGGCGCACCCTACGGTTCGAACCCTTCGCGCCCCTCACCCCGTCAGCAGCTGCCGATCCGGCTCATCCAGGCGCTGCAGCAGCTCGGCTCGCGCGCTGTCGCGCAGCTTGATTGCATCCAGCCAGTCTGGGCCCTGCGCCAGCAGTTGAGCGCAGAGCTGCAGGTGGATTGCGCCACGATGGGGGAACCACTGATCGCCACGCAGCACCATGCGCGAGCCGCCGATGGCCACCGGTATTAGCGGCACAGCGGCGCGCGCGGCCAGGACGAAGGCGCCCATGCGAAATGGCAGCAAGCCCGGCTCGCGGGTCAGCGTACCTTCGGGAAAGAACACCAGCGACTGCCCGGCCTGCAACGCGTGCGCCAGGCGTTCAGCGTCGTCGGCACTGCGCTGCAGGTCGAAGCGCTCGACGAAGCAGGTGCCGAGCTTACGCAGGAAGGGCCCGGCAATACGTTGTTCGCCCAGCTCACGTTTGGCGACGAAGCTGAACTCGGGCGGCAACGCCGCGCAGAGCAGCACGCCATCCAGGTAGCTGGCATGGTTGGCGACCAGCACGCGCACCGCCTGCTGGCGCAGCCTGTCCAGGCCTTCGACCTGCAGCGGGATGCCCGCCAGACGCAGGAACAGGCGCGCCGCGGCCTTGGTAAAACGGCGCCGCCAGGTTTGCTGCGGCAGCACGACCACGGCCGCCCACGTCAGGCTGCCCAGTACACCGAGCAAGGCCCAGAAATACCCGGCATAGCACAGCGCAAGAATGCTCTGCCAGCCGCGACCGAGTTGCGCGCGCGCCGCCGATTGCAACAGGCGCAGCAGTTGCCGCCACACCGGACGCCCTGGCCGCCCCACCTCGCCGCGCTCATACAGCTCACGACTGGCGGCGCGGCGAATCTTGCCGCTGGAGGTTTTCAGCACGCTGTGCGGCGGCGCCAGGACGATATCGTCCGGCGGCACCCCGGTAAGGTCGGTGGCCACCCGGCGGATTTGCTGCTGCAGGCGTTGCCGCGTGCGAGCGTCCTTCTCGCTGGTCTCGGCCAGCACCACCAGGCGCTCGCTGGCGCTGGCCGGGTCGCCGCTGCCGAACACCGCGACGCAACCCTTGCGCAGACCCGGCACGTTGCCGACCGCGGCTTCCAGGTCATAGGGGTAGATATTGCGCCCACCGCGAATGATCAGGTCCTTGGCCCGCCCACTGAGGTAGACCTCGCCAGCGGCCATGTAGGCCAGATCCAGCGAGTCGAGCCATTCACCATGGCGCACCCGCAGGCTCTCCTGCGGGTTATGGAAATAGCCGCTGCTGGTCGATGGCCCCTTGAATTGCAGGTGACCCTCGGTACGCTCGGGCAGCTCGATGTCGTGATCATCGACGATCCGCACCTGATGCCCTGGCAGCGGCCGCCCGCAGCTGACGAACCGCAGCGCATCGACACTTCCCGGCTCGGCGCACAAGGCCTTGCCCTGGGCCTGGAACGGCTCACGCTGAACCCAGTCAATCAGCGGCCCACGGCCCACAGGCGGGAAGGCCACACCCAGGGTCGCCTCGGCCAGGCCATAAACCGGGGCCAACGCACCTGGCTGCAACCCATAGCGGCCGAAGCGCTCGGCGAAGCCTTGCAGGGTGTGCGGGCTGACTGGCTCGGCGCCATTGCAGGCCAGGCGCCAACTGCTCAGGTCGAGGCCCTGAAGCTCGCTGTCAGCGAGCTTGCTCAGACACAGCTCGTAGGCGAAATTCGGCGCCGCCGACAGCGTGCCCCGATAGCGGTGAATGGTCTGCAGCCAGCGTACGGGGCGGGCGAGAAAGGCCAGCGGCGACATCAGCACCAGGACAAACCCGTAATACAGACTGCCGAGCCAGGCACCGATCAGCCCCATATCGTGGTACATCGGCAGCCAGCTGACGAACACATCGTCGGCACTGACGTGCAGCGCCGTGCCCATCGCCCGCATGTTGGCCAGCAGGTTGGCGTGGCTGATCATCACACCCTTGGGCTGGCCGGTACTGCCCGAGGTGTACTGCAGGAAGGCCAGATCCCCAGCCTGCCGGGTGATCGCCAGAAAGGTGCCGGGGACGGCAGATAACTCGGCCACGCTGGCGATCTCGTGCAAGCTTGGTACTTGCGACTTGAGCAGTCGGGCGAGCAACTTTGCTTCGCTCACGGTGATCAGCATCGTCGCCTCGGCGTTAGCCAGAATGCCGGCCTGGCGGCGCAGGTGCTCCTCGATCTGCGACAGGCGTACAGGCGGATAAATCGGTACCGGCACACCGCCCGCGAGGAGGATGCCGAAGAAAGCGAAGAGGAAATCGCGGCCGGTCGGCAGCATCAGCGCTACCCGCCGCCCGGCGCGCAGACCGCGTTGCTGCAAGCCGCAGGCAACCGCCCGGGCGCCCTGCTGCAGGGCCAGGTAGCTGAGGTCTTCGGGTTCATCACTATCGCCCAGCAGGCGCACATGAATACGCTGCGGATGCTGCTGCACATGCCAGTCGAGCACCTCGATCAGGGTCTGCGCGGCGTCCGGCCGGAGCCGTTCCTGCGGGCCGGCGAGCACGCGCTCGACGCTGTCACGCGGGGTCGTCCCGACTGCAGGGGCGCATGCCAGCAGCGCTTCAAGCAAATCGCCCAGGGTTTCCGCGGCCGCAAACAGCGCCTCAGGTAAACGCACACCAAACTCGCGCTCGACCCGCGACCACAGCTCGACCCGGGCCAGGCTGTCCAACCCCAGGTCGCTGTCGAGTACGCTGTGCAGGCTGACGGGCGTGTCCTGCGCCGCATCGGGGCGCAACTCGGCCACCGTCTGCCGCACGATCCGTAGCAGTCGCTGCGCCATTGCCGCCGAATCGGGATGGGCGCTTGTGGCGTGAGGCAAACGACTCATCGGCAACCCCTCAAGAATGTCCTGAGAGCCTGGGAAAAACTCTCACCTACTGCGCCCATGCTGTTCACTTGACCCATGTGCGCAGCATTTTTTGTAGCCCGGATGCAACCCGGGGAAGTCTGACACCTGAACACCAACTCCCGGATTGCATCCGGATCTACGAGAGCGGTGCAGGGTGGATCGGGGCGCATAGCTGACGCCTTTTTCATCCACCCTCGCTATTGGTGGATGGATAGAGCATCGATGCCGCAGACCTTGCATATCAATATAGGATCTACGTGTTGGGCGCCTGGGCCTCCCACAAGAACAATAGGCCTTGGCCGGCGTTAGCGATAATAACCTCTGGCCCATAACAGACCCGCGGTTATAGCGCGGTCGTCTCTCGCCGAGTGGGCTGCTAGGATCTACCCACAATTGTCCAGCACCAACCCGGAGTGTTCGCCATGCCCCCCAGCCTCGCCCCCGGAGTCACGCGCCGAGAAGCCTGGGCCTGGGCGATGTACGACTTCGCCAACTCGGGTTACACCACGGTGGTGATCACCGCGGTATTCAGCGCCTACTTCGTTGCCGTGGTGGCCGAAGGCGCTACCTGGGGCACCCTGGCCTGGACCAGCGCCATCGGCCTGTCCTATGCCCTGATCATCCTCAGCGCGCCGCTGCTCGGCGCCTACGCCGACGCCTATGCCTGCAAGAAGCGCCTGTTGCTGCTGTGCACAGTCGGCTGTGTAGTCTTTACCGCAGGCCTGGCGCTAGCAGGACCGGGCGCGTTGGTGATCGCCATCATTTTCATTGTGCTGTCCAACTTCTGCTTCGGCAGCGGCGAGAATCTGATCGCCGCCTTCCTCCCGGAAATCGCCCGCGAGGATGCCATCGGCCGGGTCTCCGGCTGGGGCTGGGGCTTCGGTTATCTCGGCGGCTTGCTCAGCCTCGGCGCCAGCCTGGCTTATGTCAGCTGGGCGCAGGCCCAAGGCCATACGGCGGCGCAGTTCGTGCCGGTGTGCATGCTCCTCACCGCAGTCCTGTTCGCCCTGTCCAGCCTGCCGACATTCTTGTTCCTGCGCGAGCGCAGCCAGGCACAGCTGCAACCCGGCGCCCGTCACAGCGCACGGGTGGCATTCGCCCGCTTCGCCCGCACGGTCCGCGAGGCCCGGCGCTATCGCGACCTGCTGCGTTTTCTCGCCTGTACCCTGTGTTACCAGGCCGGCATCGCCGCGGTAGTGACCCTGGCCGCCATCTATGCCGACCAGGCCATGGGCTTCACCACCCAGGACACCCTCAAGCTGATCTTGCTGGTAAATATCACGGCTGCCATCGGCGCCGTGCTGTTCGGCTATGTGCAGGATCGCATCGGCCATCTCGCCACGCTAAGCCTGACCCTGTTCGGCTGGCTAGTGATGATTGGCCTGGCCTGGGCTGCCGAGGGACCACCACTGTTCTGGCTGGCGGCGAATATCGCCGGCCTGTGCATGGGCGCCAGCCAGTCGGCCGGACGCGCGATCGTCGGCCTGCTCGCGCCAGCGTCGCGGCGCGCGGAGTTCTACGGGCTGTGGGGCCAGGCGGTGAAGCTGTCGTCGATCATCGGGCCGATGACCTATGGCCTGACCAGTTGGCTGACCGCCGGCGACCACCGCCTGGCCATGCTGATCACCGGCGTCTACTTCGTCCTCGGCCTGCTGATCCTCGCCAGCGTCGACCTCAAACGCGGCCGCCGCGCGGCGCTGGCCGACTGCTAAGGGGCGACCTGCACCCGACGTTACCCCACCAGCAACTGCTCAAGGGCGGCGCGCAAATACTCGGGAATCGATACCGGCCTGTTGCTCTGCCGGTCAACAAACACATGCACGAAGCGCCCGGCCGCGCAGGCCGCATCCTCGCCCTGCTTGAACACCGCCAGCTCGTACTGCACCGAGCTGTTGCCCAGCTTGGCGACCCGCAGGCCGATCTCGATACGTTCGGGGAAGGCGATGGAGGCGAAATAGTCGCAGCTGGAACTGACCACGAAACCGACCACCTCGCCACTGTGGATATCCAGACCGCCGACCTCGATCAGGTAAGTGTTCACCGCGCTGTCGAAGTAGCTGTAATAGGTGACGTTATTCACGTGGCCATAGATATCGTTGTCATGCCAGCGCGTGCTGATCGGCTGGAAGTGCGGGTAGTCGCGGCGCAGATGCTGGGGTGGGTTCATTGAGTGTCCTTGGATTAGGCAATGGTGCGCGCAGCCTAGGCGGTCCCGCACACCCTACGGGTAAGCAGGCACGCCTCGGGTAGGGTGCGCCGTGCGCACCAACGGGACTCGTCTGCGCGGGTTTTGGAGTGGATTGATCGGACGACCCTTGGCCGGCAATGGCGCTCGCCTCAATAGGCTGATTGGTAGATGGCCAGGGCGTGCGCCTCGGTCATCTCGCGCGGGTTATTCACCAGCAGGCGCTGCTGCAGCATGGCCTCGGCTGCCAGTTGCGCGAGCATCTCCTGCGGCACACCGGCGTCGCGCAAACGCGTGGGCAGGCCACTGCGCTCGCTGAAGTCGGCCAGTTCGAGGATGAACTGTTCGGTCTGCTGCATGGCGCTGCCGGGCCGCAACTTGGCGCCCAGCACCAGCGGCGCCAGTTCGGCATACAGCGGCGCAGCCACGGCCGCATTGAAGCCCAGCACATGCGGCAGCGCCAGGGCATTGCTCAGGCCGTGGGGGATGTGGAAATGCCCACCGAGCGGATAGGCCAGCGCATGCACCGCCGCCACCGGCGCATTGGCGAACGCCTGACCGGCCAGGCAGGCGCCGAGCAGCATGGCCTGGCGCGCCTCGCGGTTGCTGCCGTTGTGCACCGCCTCATCCAGATTGGCGGCCAGCAAGCGCAGCGCCTCGCGGGCCAGCAGATCGGACAGCGGGTTCTTCTTCTGCACGCTGGTGTAGGCCTCGATGGCATGCACCATGGCGTCGATGCCGGTGGCCGCAGTCACCGCCGGCGGCAAGCCGAGGGTCAGGTCGGCGTCGAGCAGCGCCAGGTCCGGCAGCAACAACGGCGAAACCACACCCAGCTTGGTCGTGGCGCCGGTGGTGACGATCGCCACCGGGGTCACTTCCGAGCCGGTGCCGGCGGTGGTCGGCACCTGGATCAACGGCAGGCGCCGGCCCCTGGCATTACCGACGCCGTAGAGTTCACCCAGTTGCTGGGTACAGTCGGGATGGGCAAGCAACGCGACCAGCTTGGCCACGTCCATCGAACTGCCGCCGCCGAAGCCGATGATCAGCTCGGCCTTGAGCGCTCTGGCCTGCTCCACCGCGCGTCGCACTATGGCTTCCGGCGGGTCGGCCAGCACCTGATCGAACACCTGCGCGGTCACCCCCGCCAGCAGAAAACCAGGCAACACCTCGGCCAGCAGACCGAGCCTGGTGATCCCGGGATCGGTGACGATCAATACCGCTCTGGCGCCACGCTCGACGCACAGCGCGGCCAACCGCTGAGCGGCACCGGCTTCGCAGATAATCTGTGCGGTGGTGGCGAAGCTAAATGACTGCATGGCGTGACCCTCTGGTTACCCTTTAATTGTTTGCGGCCAAGACCGCTCCCACAGGTTTGCGCACGACCGGCGACACCGCCCCTCTCACGTCCAGGCAGAGCGCCTGGGTGCGATTGAGCAGTCCATGGGCTCGTACAATATGCGCGGCCAATGCCTACCGTAGGCCATCAGGGGCGGGGCACAACGCCTTTGGCAGCGCACTGGCGCACAGCAGGCGAATGTCCGCATCAATGATGCCCGGGCGCTGCGACCGGACGCCGAGCACCTCGACCTGCATGTCGGCGCAGGAAGGATCATCTGTAAATCGCAGCCATGGCCCGCACCTGCAAGGGCGCCGGCCCCACTCCGGCCTGGCTCGACACCCAGGCGAAGAAAGATCGCCACCAGCCATAAGCGTGGCGCTACTATTTTTGAAATTTGGTCGTGTGATAAGTCGTATTCAGCAGATGAATACCATCACCTTCGGTCTGGGCTTGCTGCGCCTATTCGACGCGCAGAAGGATGAGCACCCTGCAGCGCGCGACGCCGAACGGATGTCGCGGCGAGCAACGCGCTGAGCCGACTGCGCAAATTGCCCGGCGCCCCTTCCACCTGGACGCTGTCAGCCAGCGACAATACGAACGGTATGCTTTGTTGCTACAGGCTTAGGGCGGAGCAAGGGCGCGGGGTCTCGGCATGATTCCAGAGCGGGCCTTCACTGATCAGCATGCCGTGCGTGACCAGGCAGGTTCTGCCGCCGAGCTGCAACTTCAGCGGATTACGCTGGGTAATAACCCAGTTTTCGCACAGCAGTTGATCAATGTGCGCACGTAGCGCAGGGAGGTAGCGTTGTTCTTTCATGACAGAGTCCTTTCTTACCTGCGGATGATTCCTTTGGCTCCTGGCAAGAAGCCGTCGCACTCATCAAAAAAATGCCCGGCAAGAATAGTGGCCTTGTGCTCAGCAGAAAAGCTCTAATTACCCTGCCGCTGTAGCTGATATTCCTCAATCACCTATGGCGTTTGGCTTACACAGGGCCATGCCAACACCAGGAATTGCCGGCCGCCTCCGGCAAGCAGTACGCAGGATGGGTCGGGCCGGGT
Organism: Pseudomonas sp.; assembly: GCA_030656145.1. Taxonomy (GTDB): domain Bacteria; phylum Pseudomonadota; class Gammaproteobacteria; order Pseudomonadales; family Pseudomonadaceae; genus Aquipseudomonas. The sequence goes on along the minus strand of JAUSOF010000018.1, from coordinate 39,033 downwards.
AGGTTAGGCGCCCGCAAATTGACCTGCCATCAGCAGAACAAAGGCGCCGTAACCCATCATCGATAGTCGCCATGACACCACCTGATGGGTATCGCTGCGCTCAACGCCATCCTACGGGGCGCGGTGGGACTGAGTCTCATACGACCGAGTCAGCCTCCTCACGGTCACGGTCACGGTCACACGGTCACACGGTCACACGGTCACGGGGTCACGGGGTCAGGTCTTGCCTTTTGCCTTCACGAGAGCAATACGCAAAAGGAAAGACCTGTCCCTTGTTCTTTTCCCGCAAGCGCGAGCTGGCCGATGGCCGACTCGCGCGTCCTACACATTTGTCGACGCGGTGCCGGCATGCTGTTGGTAGGCCTTGGGCGACTGGCCGAACCAGCCCTTGAACGCCTTGTAGAAGGCACTCGGCTCGCTGAAGCCCAGTTCGCGGCTGAGTGCCTCAATCCGGCAACCCGGCTGCTGCAGACGTTGTAGCGCATGCTGGCGCCGCACCTGGGCCAGTAGTTCGGAGAAGCAGCAGTCTTCCTCGCGCAGGTGGCGATGCAGTGTTTGCCGACTGATGCCCAGGCGCCGTGCCACGCTCTGCGCCGACAGCTCGCCACCGAGCAGGCTCTGCTCGATCAACTGCAGCACCTGCAGACGGGTGCTGTACTGCGCCGGCAACTGTGCCTGCATGGCACTCACGCGTTGCTGCATCAGGTCCTTGAGATAGGTATTGGCCCCCAGCACCGGTAGCTGTAGATCGATCTCCAGCAGGTCGAGGTAATCGAAAGTCTCGGCAAAGCGTGGCGGCACCCCGAACACCTGCCGATAGATCGCTGGAGCCGCCAGTGGCACATGACGAAAGCCCACGGCCTGCGGCATCAGTCGCATCCCCGTGAGCTGACGCGCCCAGCACAGTGCGGAACTGAGGCTGTGCTCGCTGACGACGGCGTGGCCGAGCAGCGGCGCATTGAACAGAAAGTGGATGCGCACCCGCCCGGCAAATGATTCAACGCGCAGGTTCTCGCACTCGCTCATGACCGGGATATAGCGACCAAATAGTTCGATGGCCTCACCCAGCGTGGCGCTCTGCGCGGCCAGTTGGGCGACTGGCCCGCGGGTGTGCAAATGGCGCTGCTGGCCAACCAGCATGCCGATCTCCGGTCGCGCGCCACGGCTGGCCGCACGCTGCCAGAGGTGCAAGGCCCAGTGCACCGGCACGCGCATGTCCACGTTCTTCAATTGTTCCGGTTCGACGCCCAGTTCCTGCAGATCGCTGGGGCCGACCAGGGCGAACCCCTGTAGTGACAGGTACAGATCCAGCAGCTGCGAGGCAGTCGCGCTAGGCGTGTGTGCCAGCGGCATGGGCAATCCTCTTTCCAGTCAAGGGGCGTTCGATTGTGCGCCGCCAGTGAGACAAATTGCCACTACGATGCAACTTCTGGCTATTAAAAGCACAGCACCGAGCGACTAGATTGATCGGCAAACAACATCGAGTGCTTCGCACCGTCTGGAGTCCTGCGCCATGAGTCATGCTGACCTGATCACCTTGCCCCGCCTGCTGTCTCGCTTGCCCCGTCTGCTTGTCGACCTGCCCGCTATCGTCAAGGGGCTGCATATTGGCAACCGCAGCCGTGGCGATTACCCCGTCAGCCTGGCCAGTTGTATCGAGTCGGCGGCGCGCGACAACCCGGACGGCGCGGCGCTGATCCAGGGCGACGAGCAACTCAGCTACGCCGAGTTTGACCGTTGGGCCAACCAGTTGGCGCACTACCTGCGTGCCCAGGGTCTGCGCCAGGGCGACAGCGTGGCGCTGATGTTCGAGAACCGTTTCGAGTTGCTCGCCGGAGTCGCCGCCTGTGCCAAGCTCGGTGCGGTCAGCGCGCTGATCAACAGCAGCCAGCGCGGCCGTGTGCTGGCCCATAGCATCAGCCTGGCCGCGCCGCGCATGGCGCTGCTGGGTGAGGAGCTGCTGGACGCCTTCACGGAAATCGCCGCTGAGGTGGCGCTGCCTGCTGATGCCTGTCACTACTTCGCCGACCGCCCAACCTGGCGTGATCCGGGCGAGGCGCCGGCCGGCTGGCAGCATCCGGCTGCTGCGCTGCAGGGCTATCCCGTCGATGCGCCGCTGCTGGAGCGCCCAGTACGCGCCGATGACCCCTGTTTTTATATCTACACCTCTGGCACCACCGGCCTGCCGAAAGCCGTGGTGTTCAATCACGGGCGTTTTATGAAGGGCTACGGTGCCTTCGGTTTTGCCGCCGTTCGCTTGGGCCGCGAAGACCGCATGTACGTCAGCCTGCCGTTCTATCACGGCACCGCCATGGTGGTGTGCTGGGGCTCGGTGCTGGCCGGCCAGGCGGCGTTGATCATGGTGCGCAAGTTCAGCGCCAGCCGTTTCTGGGATGAAGTGGAGCGGCATCGGGCGACCGCCTTCGGCTATGTCGGTGAGCTGTGCCGCTACCTGCTCGACCAGCCGGCGCGCCCCAGTGACGCCGCCAATCCGATCCGCGTGATGGTCGGCAATGGCCTACGCCCGAGCATCTGGCAGGCGTTCAAGCAGCGCTTCGCGGTCGAGCGGGTGGTCGAGTTGTATGCTTCCAGCGAGGGTAATATCGGCTTCACCAACCTGCTCAATCTGGACAACACCGTAGGCTTCTCGCCCTATCCCTACGCCATCGTCCGCTATGACCAGGAAAGCGAGGCGCCGCTGCGCGAGAACGGCCACCTGCAACGCGTGGCCAAGGGCGAGGCTGGCCTGCTGCTGGGCAAGATCACCGACAAGTCGCCGTTTCATGGTTACACCAGTGCGCGTGATACCGAGCGCTGCATCCTGCGCGATGTATTCGAACCGGGTGACGCCTGGTTCAACACCGGCGACCTGATGCGCGACATGGGCTTTCGCCATGCGCAGTTTGTCGACCGCCTGGGCGATACCTTCCGCTGGAAGGGTGAGAATGTCTCCACCACCCAGGTCGAGGCGGTGCTCGATGGCGTGGCCGATGTCAGCGAAACCGTGGTCTATGGCGTCGAGGTGCCCAACACCAACGGCCGTGCGGGTATGGCTTGCATCCGCTTGGCTTGCGCGCCGGAGGGTTTTGACTTTCAGGTCCTGCTCACACACTTGCGCCAGGAGCTGCCGGCCTACGCCGTGCCGTTGTTCTTACGCTTGAGTGCGGAAATGGAAACCACCGGTACCTTCAAGCACAAGAAAGCGCCGCTGAAGGAGCAAGCCTACGACCTCGACCGCTGCAGCGACCCGCTGTATGTCTGGCTACCCGGTGCTGATCGCTACGTGTCACTGACTCGCGAGCTGCAGGTGGCCATAACCGCCGGTAACTACCGTTACTGAGGCCTAAGTGGGAAACAGGGGAAAAAGGGACGAATCTATTTTGCACATTTTCACGGCCTGAATGACCTTTTGACCGCAAGCTGCCTGTCGCAAACGGCCGAAACCGCCCAGCCACGGCCAACCCGACTCAAGCCTCCAGTACACCCAGCGACTAATTCACCCTCAATCCCCCCACCCCTTCTGCTTCTCCACCAAAAAATCAATAACCGCCCGCAACCTCAACGGCACATGCCGCCCGCGGGGATAGAGCACGGTAAACGGCCGCGAGCGGCCGGCGTAGGGTTGCAGCACTTCCACCAGTGAGCCTTCGGCCAGTTCCCGTTCGATGATAAAGCGGTAGGTCTGGAACAGGCCGGTGCCGTGTTTGGCCTGGGTTACGCCGCCCAGTACCTCGTCGGAGCAGAGGTAGGCGCCCTGGGTGAGGATTTCGCAGGGGCGGCCGTCGTCGCTGAACAGCCAGGCGATGCGCCGGCCGTTGCTGGGCAGTTCGAACTGTATGCATTGGTGCTGCGCCAGGTCGTCCAGGTTCTGCGGGGTGCCGACCCGCGCCAGGTAGTCGGGGGCTGCCACCACGACCAGGGCGGCGTCTTCCAGGTGGCGGGCGATCAGGCCGGAATCGGGCTGCGCGCGCACGCGGATGGCCATGTCGTAGCCTTCGTCGACGAAATCGATATTGCGGTTGCCCAGGTGGATGTCCACCCGCACCTGCGGGTACTGGCGGCGGAACTCGGGCAGCAGCGGCAGTATCCGGTGGTACCCGTAGGTGGTGGGGATACTGAGGCGCAGGGTGCCGGACGGCGCCTGTTGTTGGCCCATCAACTCGCGCTCGGCTTCGAGCATCTGCTTCAACACGCCCCGGCATTGCCGGTGGTAGGCGAGCCCGCCTTCGGTCGGTGATTCGTCACCTGCTGGTGCGCACGGCGCACCCTACGAACCCTGGCCGCCTCAAGCTCAGTGGCGATAGCCGAACGCAACAGGCTATTGGTAGATCGCCAATTTAAAATCCGAAGGAGTATCAACATGCCTTTCGTCAATGTGCGCATTACCCGCGACGGCGTCACCCGCGAGCAGAAAGCCCAGGTGATTCGCGCGATCACCGACACCCTGCAACGGGTGTTGAACAAACGCCCCGACCTGACCCATATCCTGATCGAGGAAGTCGACACGGATAACTGAGGCTACGCCGGCATGACCACCACCGAATACCGTCAGCGAACGCCGGACTGAGCGGGTACTCCTGGCGTTGGTGCGTGCGCTGCAAGTCGAGGTGCAGTGCCCCCCGATTGGCGCGCCGCCGATCGCAGGACGTGGTTGAGCGCAGCAAACCTGCTGTGCGCTAGCCCAGGAGCCATCCACGAGAGCGCCCCGGATTGCGCTGACGCTTATTCGGACTACGAAGTCCTCAACTATAGGCAAGCTGATCATGGGGGTTATTGCGCAACAGACCGGCAGCAGCGCCGTATCTGCAAAGGGATTGGTTACGGGCTGGCGAGCAGATTACGCCACGGCTTGCGCAACCTTAAAGGGGTTGCCATGCATGCATGGCAACCCCTTATGAAATCATTCAGAACTCAGCGAATATCAGCCGCCTAACTCCGGCTGAGGGCTTCTTCCTTGGCCAGGAATTCTTCCTGCAGCAGGGCCTCGGTGACGTGTTCGGGATCTTCGTTCAGGCGTGGGTCATCGATGTGCCCGGTGGATATAGCCCTGACCTCAAGCTTGCCGACCATGTGTTCGAGGGCATGGCGCATTTTCTCAGAAGCGCCGTCCACGGCCTGTACGAGGGACGAGGCTTTGTAAGTGACGGAGATAGCTTGATGGCCTTTGGGCCGCGCTTCGATCTGGCAGCGTTTGTCGTCGACACCGGCCTTGTTGCCGTTTTCGTCGCTGAGATGCACTTCAACCCGAGTGAGAAAATCTTCAAAACGGTCCAGCCGCTCGGTCACTGTTGCGCTTACCCACTCCTGAAGCCGGACACTGCCTTCGATATGGTTGCTTCGCACATGAATTTGCATGGTATTCCTCGCTTCTGACGGGTCTGTACCTTCGAGGGCCAGCATGGCGCCAAGGTTCCGGACTTTGTCGCGGTAACGCTAACAAAGACCACAACCTGCGACGCTGCAACTGGGTACGCTTAGCCCTGTAATGCCCTGAGTCTACAGAGGGCGCACCAAATTCGCTCCCTCAGATTGCCACAGGACATTTATGACAATGCCCGGCGTGGAAGGCAACCCTTATCGCCAGCAAACAGCACACAGGCAGGCGGCCTGCGTGCTCACCTGTGGGCAGTCTGGGCCGGTAATCCTTCGCTGCGCTCAACGCCAACCTACATAGGTGGACTGGCTTTGCGGTAGTGATCGTCAGGCGAAGACGAAGTACTTACGCACCGTCTCGACCACTTCCCAGGTGCCGCACATGCCGGGTTCGACGATGAAGATGTCACCAGCCTTGAGATGGATCGGCGCCTGACCGTCCGGCGTGATGATGCAATAGCCTTCCTGAAAGTGGCAGTACTCCCATTTCTCATAGGCGACCCTCCATTTTCCGGGGGTGCAGATCCAGGTGCCCATGATCTTGCTACCGTCTTCGGAGGTGTAGGCGTTGAGGTTGACGGTGTGCGGGTCGCCGGCCAGTTTTTCCCACTTGCAGGCATCGAGCATCGGCATGGGGGTGGTATCGCGAAGAACGGTAATCGGGCTAGGCATGTCTGCTCCAAGTTGTGCGGCTGAAATAACGCCCGCCTAACCTAGAACGTCTGGCGCCTGCGCGGATGCCTGAAGTCGACCCATAAATGCCTGGAAACGCGCTGCGCGAACGTGATGACGCCTCCCGCAATAACTGCCACACGCCTTCACTGGCGGGGTTTATGCTCGTTAATTCCTGAAACTTTTGGCTTTATCGCCACATGTACTAAACGCTCCCCAAGAAACCGGACTATCTTATGATTCAGATCAGCAACAAGGAGGGCTTAAGCGAATGACGACACGCAGTATCACTTGTCCCCTAGTCAGCACCCGCGTGGTTCTGCACGCACGCCAAAGTGTCAATGCGCAGAATGCACGTACAACCATGGAGTCGAAACGTCCGGCCGTGGGTGCAGGTCAACAACACATGATGGCAAACCATCTCCGCGCCTAGCGCGTAATGCCGCAGCTCGCGTAGGGGTTAAATCGCACAAGGCGAAACAGGAGTACGGCAACACCCGGCCATAGGCCAGGATAGATAGCCATAGCGCTAACGAATATCCGTTCAACTGCAGAGCATGGCGACCCAACGCAACATCCTGGAATCCGTCCAGGCGGCCAGCAACACAGATCCAGCGCCCTGCACGGGGCGCGCATCAGGAAAACCCGGGACGGCAGCTGATCCCTACCAGCGCCGTCTCGATTCTGATTCTATCCTTCCCCTTGACGCACTTCATCCTGATCCAGCATCAGGATGAACTGCGTTGTGCACGGCTAAATCTGGCGCTGTCCGCGCTGCCAAGCCTGTGGGTGACGCGCATTATAATTACCGACGAACACAGGCGAGTTGTATCTGTAATGCGATACATGGTTGCGGCGGGTGCTTGACCGGTTCGAGACTCAGAAATTAACCCCTGAATTATTTGATCGTGCCGCGGCCGCGCTTTTTAAATCAGCAGGCGCTGGGGTCAACCAGAAATGCAAGGCCAGCCACTCCTGACAGGCCCGATAATGAGGCGCGGAGTATCACGAAACCAAGGGCGACTCAGGATTAGCATTTCGTGCAGTGGCAACAATAGGCAAAACCAACGTGACACTTAGGCCTGTTGCATTTGAGTGCCATAGGATTTCAGCGCCTATTGAGGCTGCACGACGCAACTGGTTCTTCAGCCCTTTGCCTCTATAATTCGCGGGCTCGTCTACCGTAAACCCCTGACCGTTATCTATGATAATGACTCTGACGTGAGTAGCGTCAGAGGATGTTTTAATCCGAATTTCTGTAGCGTTGGTGTGTTTGATAATATTGGAGAATGTCTCTTGTAAAATGCGCAAAATATGTAATGCATTACGGGGGTCAAGCCAGTCAAGCGCAGGCACATTCTGAATATCCCAGCGCAAGCATATTCCGGCACTTTCCAGGCGAGGTGTTAGGCGGAATCGTAGCGTTGCCAGTAGCAATAGTAAGTCGGCTTCCACGGGCTCCATCGAATCGATGGTCAACTTCAGATCTTCGATGCAGTTCTTAAGTACATCTGTCAGTGCGGAGGCGTCGAGGTGGCCTTTTTCTGCCGCCAGTAGCGCGATGATCAGTGATGAGCCCATTCCGTCATGCATGTCCTGCACTAGCCGCTGGCGCTCATTACTGAGTGTCTGACGATGCTCTATCTCACGTAGACGCTGGTGGCTTTTCTTCAACTCATTCTCACGCTCTTGCAGACGAAATTTCAGGCTGGCATTGATCACTTTGACGTTTTCATTGGCCTTGAGAAATCGACGAAAAATAGTGTGCATTACAATGAGAAAAGCACCGATATTGCTATAAGGGCCCAAGTAAATAGATTCGATACTCAAATAGTTATTCTGCAGTAGCCAGTCATGACAGCCCAGCAGCATACCTACTGTAGCCCAGGCGCTCAAAAGCAAGCCATCATTGCAGCGTACCTGCCAAGACTGGTAGGCGCCGTAGCCCGCCACCAAAGATCCCGTGACGATTAAGGCGCAGTAGATCAGCGGTGACAGCGCATATGCATTCAATAACTCGGAAAGCAGTGGCAGCGTAATTAAGCCAGCACTCAGTGTCACCACGGTGACGAGAGTATTCAGCCAGCCCTTCGAGCGATGATGAAGGCTACATAGGAAAAAATGAGTAACTAACACCATCCAGAAAAGCGAGTTTATTGTTAGCCAACTGAACCATGCTTCCGGTATTGATAGCTCACTCTCGCCGACGTAATAATGCAGGGTGCGTATAAATGACGCGATCGAAATGAAGAAAAATAGCAGGTACGAGTATTCGCTGCGTAACTTGCACCACACAAAAAAAGAGAATAAACCTACCGCTAGAAAAACCACGCTACTGGTGTACGGAAGCTGTATCTGTAGCAGGTAACGTAGCCGGTAACGCCAGCTCAGGCTACTTTCCTGAACCCATATAGACGAAATGCCACCACCCGAATCACTCGGGCGCTGGATGCGAAGGAGTATAACGCTTGGGCTTGGCGTGTTGGCAGTTGCATTTAACGGGACGTTAAGTGGGATATTCCAACCATTCCAGTACACGCCGCCATGTGACATATAAATCAGTTTGCCATCTGCATATATGGCGAGGTTACCGTCAGTTTTCCAGCGCGGAATGTATAAGTGCTGGATTTTTTTCTCTGTGGCTGACACGGGTAGCTGCAGGCGATACCAGGTTTCTATAGTGGGTGCACTAGCGTCGTCATACTTAACTGTCGAGGGTATCAGCTGCCGCACCAAGGCGTGTGGAAGCGTAACGGGCACCCATTCATCTGGCAGCAATAATTCGTTAACGTCCCGCGGTGGTGCGCTATAACCGCGACTGGGAATACTCAACAGTTGAGCGTTAGTAATGTGCGATGGCGTTTCTGTAGCAGCATTGACAGGGGTGCATATAGCTTGCAGCGCAATCGCCAGGAACAAGATCCCGACCCATTGCTTAAGCACCCAACAAGCCCTGGCTGCGTGCTTCGTATATCGCTTCAGCTTTAGAACTGACTTCAAGCTTCTTATAAATCCGGCGCACAAAAGTCAAAACGGTATGCCGTGATACGCCCATCAGCCCGGCAATCTCATCCGAATTAAAACCTTTGGTAATGTATTCCAGTACCTGCTGTTCTCTTGTGGACAACCGCGCGCGCGTCGCGTTCGGAGAGGTTGGTACCAACGGCTGCGACGCATCTTGCTGGCGAAAGCGCATGAGTATCTGGCGGGCGATGAGTGGGCTGATCGGACTGCCACCTTGATGCAGGCTGCGGATTTCTGAGGCGATACTGGATGTACTGCTGTCTTTGAGCAGATACCCCGCCGCACCCGCTTCAAGAGATTGCATTACATGCATCTCATCGCCAAAAGCGGTACTCACCATGATATTGCAATCCGGCCATTTGGCATGCGCGGCACGAATCACATCAATCCCCGAGCCGTCCGGCAGCCCTAGGTCGACCAACAGGACATCCACCGGAGCATCATCAAGGATTTTTAAGCCTTGAGCTCGTGTGCTCAATACAGCCACCAGTAGCATGTCTGGCGCTGTGGCGAAGGTATGCTGCAGTGCTTGCTGGAACGCCACGTCATCCTCAACCAGAATCACCCGAATCGGCATGCTGTCATTTTCGGGGCGCATGTTGATCCTGAACGAGACGATTTAATAGCGCTGATAATAGCGCAGGCAGCTAAGCAGCCACTGCATTTATAGAGTTCGGTGGCAGCTTATCTGTAGCTATAAATAGGGACATACGGGACAGGGTGCTTTTGATTAAATCAGTGCGTGCGATGTGGCGCTTGCTGGCAAACACCGGCCATCACCGCCACCAGCCTGCAAGTGGCAACGCAAGCAACTATTAACCATAAGCACACCCGGCATAGTCCAGAGGAAGCATCATGTCCATCAAGTCGCGCGCTCGTCAGCTGGGCCAAGGCATGACCGAATACATCATCATCGTCGCACTGATCGCGATCTCCGCCATTGTGGTTTACAACCTGTTCGGCAGCACTGTGCGCGAGCAAGTGGGTGATATGGCAGCAGAGCTAGGTGGTGGCGAGGCCAAGCAAACGGCAGCTGCAACCGGCTCTGAAGCTCAAACTGCAGCCGAGGCCAAGCACAACCTGAGCAGTTTCAAGCAAGACGAACGCAAGTAAGCGGCGAGTATTCAGGCTGTGGCCCGGTATAGGCAATCAGGACAGGCCATGGTTTTTGGCCTGTTCTTCATCGGCGTTGCGCTGATCGGCCTGATCCTGATGTATAACCACGGTGTCATGACTCGTGACCGTGTACAGGTTGAAAATGCTGCTGACGCGGCGGCATATACCCAAGCCAAGCTGTTTGCCCGCCACCAGAACCTGATCGCCTACACCAACCGGGCTATTGTCGCCAACGAGATGTCGGTCGGTCAGGTGGTGGCGTTGATGTCCTGGTCCAAGCGCTACGCCAATATCCCGCGCTGGGTGAACACTTTTCCACCCTACCAGTTCCCGATCGCACCCGCGCCCAAACCGACAATCGGTGATGTGCTGTCCACCATCACCCTGCCCTATCAGATACTTGGCACTGTGACGGGGGCAGCGGCCCAACCGCTGCTCAGCATCTACCCCGGCGTGGTATCCAGCTTCAACCTGGTGATGGGTTTCTTCCAGAAGATTTTTGCGGTGGCGACCCTGGAAGCACAGTTCACGGCACCATTAACAATCGTTGATCGTCATGAGATACCAGGCACCAACGACAACCTGAAAGTCGTCACTCTCAGCCACTTGTTGCTGGCGCAGAACTTCATCCTTACCTATTTCGCCGATGACCTGAAACTGGGCAGCTTGGTCAGCCAAGCTAAGAGTGCAGTGGTAGCGGCTGGCGGCAGCGCAAGCTCGTCGGATGGTTTTGTCGCAGCGTTTTTGGGCAGTAGCACGCCTTCCACCATGCTAGTCAACACCTCACCGGAAAAATACGACAGCAGCAACGCCAAGGATGCGGAAAACAGCGCCGCACGCACGGCTGGCCGCCATTATGCGGCGATCATGAACAGCAACCGCAACGATTGGCTGGGTGCACGCAACTTTAATGCAACGGTCAAGTTTGGCACGCCGGAAATTCCGATCTACCTCGGTCTCATCAGGATTACACTGCGTTTCAACGTTGAAGTTGGGGTTTTCAACAATGGCGGGACGGCTTATGTCTATAACCCGCAGAGCACCGCTGCAGCTGGCAAAGGCATTCCCCGCTATGGCTGGGCCTCGGTCGACTTCAGCTCGATGGGTTTTAAAATGGCCGTGGATCTGAAAGTCGAGTTGTGGACGCCATTCGGTGAGGTAACCATTTTCCGCGGCCCCATCAACTTTGGTTTTGGTTTGCCTCTGGGCGGCGGCACTCATCAGCTAGTGGCCAAGTCGGGCGATCAGTTTCTGATTGGCTCGCAGTGGGGCAGCCCCACGCAAAACTCGCCGCCGGGCAACTCAAGCCCCTATGGCGAGGCGATGCAGTCGGTTCATGCGACGACCTGGGCCCATGGCAACGTACTGGGCGTCTTCGGCGCCAACCAGACTGAAGACGTCAGCACCGGCTATGGCGGCGCGCCGTCATTCTTCAGTCTCGGCCGTGACTATCAGGCCCGCGGGACCAGCAACGAATTTACTGTGGCGGTAGCCAAACCCCTGAGCAGCGTGCGCACCAGTGACAACGCCGCCAGCCTCGGCCTGGACACCGGCAAGTTTGCTGTCGACACCCAGGGCGTAACCGACAATGCGCTGTCAGCGCTGTGGGGCGGCCCCGACAACATGATGACCATCGCCTCGGCGGAGTCCTATTTCGCCCCGCCGCCGGGCCGGGTAGAAAGCCCCAACCAGTTCAGCCCCTTCTGGGATGCTCGCCTGCGCGAACCCAGCCGCGTGGTGCAACTGATCGCCGCCGGGAAAATCGATCTGGCGCAAATCCTGGGTCTTGAAGCGGGCGCCAGCAATTCCGCCATTGTTGGCGCGGTGCTCGATCTGGGTTTGAAGAAGCTTATCGAGCCGGGTAAGGATCGGGTGCTTGAAAAATTACCGTCGGTTATCAGCGGCTCGGTTAAGCCGGTACTCGACAAGTTCGTCGACACGGTCACCGGCACCGCCAGCGGCGCCGTCTCCGAGCTGGTGAAATAAGCATGGCCACGCCGACTTACAGCGTCCGCATGCGCGGTCAGGCCATGGCGGAATTCGTGGTCATGGTTGCAGGCGGCGTGCTGCTGCTACTGGTCTTGGTGCCGGTGGTGGCCAAGCTGGCCGACATGGCCTACACCGCCCAACAGGTGGCGCGCTATGTGGCGTGGGAGCGTACCGTCTGGTTCGACACCAACAAAACGCCGGGCGAGACCGACGGCGGTGATACCGCGCAGCGTGGCAACGAAGCGGTATTGAAAACTGCGGAAAAACGCCTGATGTCCTACTCCAAGACGATCCAGCCCTTTACCGCCGCAGACATCGACGGTAGCGCCAACACCACCAGCGACCATGCACAGTGGCGCTGGACACACGGCGGTGGTGCCCAGCCGATGGCGGCAGCGGCTAGCATGCGGGACAACTCCAGCATGAATAAAGAGGACACGCCGTCTTACAGCTATGAAGTCATCGGTATTTACAACGACGCCATGGGCAGCGTGATGAAAGTGCTGAGCTTTCTGAAAATTGCCAAGGATGCAGACTTTCTGCAAGTGGCCCATGAAACCGAGAACTTCTACAGCCCCGCCATCGTGATCCCTGTTTCTATGGCCGGCAGCCGTCTAGGCAGCAAGCCGCTGTTCGGCGGCACCCTGGATAAACAGCTGAACATTCGCGCCCAGTCCGCCGTGCTCGCCGACGGCTGGAACGCTCAGGGCGATCATCATTTCAAAGAACGCGCCGACGATTTTGCCGTGGGCACCATGCTCAGCAATCCATTGATCGACACCATTATCTCGACCATCGGCATCTTTGAGCCCTCGTTCAAGAAAGTCGAATTCGACTATGTCGGCATCGAGCCAATCCCCGATACGCCGGCTAAATGCACCACCAGCACGGGGTTCTGCTACTTCGAATAAGCCTATGAAAATAATCCCGCCGCTATTACTCAGCTTGTTCCTGGCCGCCAATTGGGCACAGGCCGACTGTGACTACGACGATTTCCCGCTGATGCCCGACATGCTGGTTGCCAGTATCGGTTCCAACATTCAGTGGAACCATACCCCGATGGCGGGCCGCAGCTTTAGGGTGCCGGCCAACCTGGCAACCGTAAAAGACTTTTACGCCAAGGCCTGGGCCGACGAGGTCGACTTCTCGGCGTTCAACGGCTGGGAGCAAATCCTGCACATCAATCAACAGTGCATGATGCTGATCCAGGTCAAGCGGCAGAACGATCGCTACAGCTACGGCCAGATGGTACTCACCAACCCACCGGGGAAAGCTGCCGCAACTCAGGTGCTCGGTGACGGCATGCCGGTTCCGCCAGGTGCCCAGGTGATCAGTGACATGCGCAGCGACGACGATATTCGCCAAGGACGCCTGGTGGTGCTGCTCAATGAAGAGGACATGAACACCACGGCCCGGTGGTATGAAACCGAACTCAAGTACCAGGGTTGGAACCTGGAGCAGCGCAGCCAACAGGCCAATGGCGTGGTGCTCAGCTATAGCCGCGAGAAGGAGCTGATGACGGTGGGGCTGTTACGGCATAAGGGCAAGACCCAGATTCTGGTCAACCGGATGGATCGCTGATGAAGACCCAGCGCGGACAATCCATGACCGAGTACCTTGTGGTGCTGGGTGTCACTGGTGCAGCGCTGATGCTGGCGGGCAACGATGTCGAGCGCCTGTTCGATAACGTGCGTGGCAGCTATAAAACCTACTCCAGCGAGATGAACAAGGTTCAGCTGTACAACAACGAAACCGTACGGATTCTCGAACCCAGCCCCGAGCCTCCGTTCGATGACGGCAAACCTGTACCAGCGCCGCCCGAGCCGGAATCGCCTGGGGAAGATAGGCTCGCCGAACAGAACGAAGTGTATGACGTTAACGGTCTATCGCTGGGCCGCTTGGTGAATAATCAACTGATTGATGCCAGTGGCAATGTCATCGCCACCTACGCCTTCGACGCGCTGGGCAACAGCAGCCTGGTTGATGCCGATGGCAAGGTTCTCTATCCCGGCTCCAGCTTCAGCATCAGCCGGGTCTATGTCGACAGCAATGGCAAGCCCTTGGTGCTGCAAGCACTGGCCAACGCCAGCGGTGAGGTACTGGGTTTCGCTTACCTGGACAGCGACAAGTACTACAACGCCTTAACCGGCAACGCATTGGTCAAACAGCCTCAAGGGCTGACGCCCATCGCCACCCGTGACGTACTGGCGTACGACGACAAGGGCAAAACCTTCGTCCTCAGCTACGAGGCCGCTGGCCTGGTGTATGCCCAAAGCGATGCACTGGGTATGGACAGCAGTACCTTCACCAGCCCCCTAAAAATAACCGGCGAGCTGGTCAGCCTGTACCTCACCCCGACGACCGAGACCGCCTGGAGCGAACACTCGCTGTGCATCGTACGCAGCCATCACTGGGCAGACGGAGTTAACCCACAGCCTGCAAAAGGTACGAGCGTGCCCATTGGCGCCAATGTGTACTCGCAGTTCAGCGCACCCGACGCCCAGATTAGCTACGTGCAGAGCACTGCCGACGCCTGCAATGCGCGCTACTCGGTCCTGCAGCAAGTCAACAATCCAGACATGACGCCACAGTGGTCGCTGCGGCGCAACTGATGCACGCCCACGACGAAAGCCAGTCGAACCAAGAAGGCTGCAGGGCATAGAAAAACAACACTTGAAACCGATCAACAATTCCGCGCGTAAGCGGGCAGCACTTTTGCACTGGGGAGCTACATGTCATCTGTATCAGGAAAGAAACTGCTGATCATCGCGGTGGCGTGTGGCGTGCTCGCAGGGGCCATGGGCTGGATGTATCTGAAGGCCAAGGAAGCCCAGTACCGCGATGCTTATCGCCCTCCGGTTGAACAGAAAGTCACGGTGGTCGTGCCACGGGCCGACATTGGCAAGTCTCAGGTGCTGACCCCGGAACTCGTCGCCACCCTGGATGTGCCCAATGACTACCTGGCCTCCAATGTCGTACTGGCCGAGGACTGGCCCAAGCTTGAGGGGCGCATGACGGTTGCCCCCCTGCAGCGCGGCCGCCCCATCAGCTGGGATGCGGTGGAGCAGGAGCGCGTCTCGCGCTTCTCGGAGAATGTCGAGCTGGGCAAGCGGGTCAAGACGGTCAAAATCAGCAAGATAAATTCCTTTGACGGCATGCTGCGCCCTGGCGACCGCATCGACCTGCTGGGTAGTTTTTCCGCCGGCGACATTGGCCTGCAAAAGCAGCCCAACTATGCCGACGATGTAGTGATCAATATCCTCGAAGACATCATGGTGCTGGCTGCCGGCCGCGAAGATGCAAGTGGCCGAAAGTACGAAAACTACTACGACCAGAGCACACCAGATGGCTTCAACATGAACTTTTCCACCCTCTCGCTGATGCTGACACCGGCGCAGGTGGCACGGGTGGAGTTGGCGGAAAAGGCCGGCGAAATGATCGCTGTCTTGCGCCACCCCAAAGACACCAGCATGGCTGAGCTGGGCCAGGTCACCGTGGCCAGCCTGCTGGATCCGCCGCCTCAGGAATTGATCGACGTGGTGGTAGATGCCGACGGCAACCTGATCGGCCGCATCGTCGGCGACAATATTGTCGGTGCCGATGGACGCATCCTCGGCAAAATCGTTGATGGGCAAGCGGTAGGCTTCGACGGCAAGGTAATCGGCCGTATTGTCCGCGGCCTTAACGCGGACGACCCGCTGCTGCGCATGCATGAACGGGCCACGGTGGTGCGCGATGAACAGGGCAATGTGATCGGCCGCGTGATCGATGGCAAGGTCATCGATGCCCAAGGCAACCCCATTGGCACCGTCGTCGATGGCAAGGCCGTCGGCGTGGATGGCAAGTCGCTGGGCAGGGTAGAAGCCAACGCAGTGCTCGACAGCCAGGGTCGCGTGGTCGATATGAGCCGCTCGCGGGTGCAAAACCAAGCGGCGCCACAGAACCGGGAACGCCAGGTCGTGCGCGATGCGGCCGGCAATATTATCGGCTCGGTGGACGGCGACAATATCGTCGATGCCCAAGGCAATGTGATCGGCCGCCAACGCGACGGCAAAGCCTACGACCTCAACGGCAAGCCGCTCGGCAGCATCAGCACGGTGGTGGAGGACGCACAAGGCAAAATTATCGGCGAGATGGGCCAAGTGGTACGCGATGCAGAAGGCAAGGTCATCGGGCGTGTGGTCGACGGCCAACTGATCGGTCACGACGGCGACGTACTGGGCGTCGTCAAGGATGGCAAAGTGCTGGGCCGTGACGGCAAGGTACTTGGCCAGGTCGAAAGCGCTCTGCTCGACAGCAGCGGCCGCCCTATCGAAGACAACGTACGACTCGCCCGTGATGCGTCCGGCAAGGTACTGGGCACCATTGTCGGTGACGACATTATTGACGAGCAGGGCCGTAAAGTCGGCAGCATCAAGAACGGCGAAGTTCTGGATCTCGCTGGTCAGGTGGTGGCCGGCGCACAGGTCGCGGTTCAGGGCGACGCCAAGGTCGTGGTGCGCGACGCTGATGGCAACGTAGTCGGGACATTACGCGGCGATACTGTTTTCAGCGCCGACGGCAAGGCCATAGGCAAGTTGGTCAACGGCAGGGTCGTCGACAGCGATGGCAACGTAGTAGCCAGCGGCATAACGGTGGGTGCCGAACAGGCCGCAAACCTGCTCACTGCAGAGCAGAGCAGAGCGCGCAAAAAACATCTGGAGCCCACGCGCACGATCCAGTTCATCCCCGGCGGCACAGGTACCGCTGGCGTTATTCCAGTGCAGACCCTACGACTGGAATAACCCTCACGACTGTCTGCGGGCCATGCTCGCGTCGATCAATTTAATTGCACACGCTGGGGCAACAATGAAAATGCTACGACTGTTATCGATAGTGAGCTGTGCCGTTGTGGCCCTGCAGATTCAGGCGGATGAAATTCCATCGTCAATGGTGCTATACGACGGCGACGTACGGGTAATCCTCGCGCCAGGTGTGGAGCGAGTGGCTGTCGGTAATGTTGAAATCATCAGTGCGACCATGCTGAAAAATGAAGAGGTGGTGATCACTGCTGAAACCCCGGGTGAGACTACGGTGCAGTTGTGGTTCGAAGGTAACCAGCGCCAACAGGTTAGCGTGGTGGTCGCCAAGGCCAATGGTTACCGCCAGATCGGCGAGTTACGCGCCCTGTTGTCTGATATCCCGGGGTTGCGCATCCGCACCGTGGGGCGCCAAGTGGTGCTGGAAGGCCGCCTGAGCAGTGAGTACCTGGCACGCGTCAAGGAAGCAGCCAAGTTCTATGAAAACGTTCTGGTGCTGGCCGAAGAGCAAACCGGTGCGGCCACCAAGGCTGACTCTGCGCAGGTCTTGCAGGAAGTTAATGCCATGCTCGGGCAGATTCCCGGCATCAAGATCAAAGCCGTAGGCCGGCAGATTGTCATCGACGGTGACTTGCACACCATTGATATTGCCCGAATCGAGTTGATCAAGGAGCGCTATCCCGACGTACTGGTTCTCGCCCAGCCAATGTCCGAGTTCCTCGCGCCGATGATCTACTTTGATGTACGCATCACCGAATTCGCCAAGGACGATGTGGAAGAGTTGGGCATCAACTGGAGCACCAGCATCAACGGCCCCACGTTTGCCTTCAACGCAGACGGCGGTACCAACAACCTCTACCGCGGCCAGTTCCCCAGTGCCGCCGGCACTTTCGACACGCTCAATGCCACGGTCGGTGATGCCGGGTCGCATGCCTATTGGGGCGTGGCCAGCGAGATCACCTCGCGGATCAACCTGCTGGAGAAAAACGGTTCGGCCCTGACCCTGGCTTCGCCGCGCCTCAGCGCCCGAAGTGGCGGCAAGGCGGAATTGACCGTTGGCGGCCAGGTACCGGTGGTGACCAGCAGCATCAACGGCCCTTCCGTGGAGTACAAGGACTTCGGCATCCTGCTCAATATCGAGCCGCAACTTTACGGCGGCGAGACCATCGCCACCAATGTCAAAGCGGAAATCAGCCAGCTGGACAAAGCCAACCAGGTCGGCGAGTACCCGGCGTTCAAAACCCGCCGCACCGAGAACGAAGTGCAGCTCAAGGTGGGCGAGACGCTGGTGCTCTCCGGTCTGGTGACCGAAGACAGCCAGTCAACCATAGAAGGCATCAAGTGGTTGATGAACATCCCTTACCTCGGCGGCCTGTTCCGCAACAAAAGCTATAAGGGCAACCGTACCGAGCTGGTGATTTTCATCACCCCACGCCTGCTCACCGAGGGCGCCAACTCGCCGAATGTCGAAGAACTGGCACGTGAGCAGCAGATGATTGAGAAGTACGCCAAAACGTTCGGCAATCTCGAACTGATTGATTGAGGGCTGAGCATGTTTGAAGTTGTGGTGACCTACAAGGGCGGTGAGCAGGTCGACACGCTCACTTGCACCTCTGCGCAATGTGACGTGGGCAAGGCGCGAACGGGACTAGTGCGCTTGCGCGGCTGGAAAGTGGCGCCCACCCATGCACGCATCGAGCAGTCGCTGGGCGGCCTGTTTATCGAGAATATAAGCCGTGGTAATGAGCTGCTGGTTAATGGCACGTCGGTAGAGCGCTTCGGCCCGCTCAGCCCTGAAGATACGA
Source organism: Pseudomonas sp. (assembly GCA_030656145.1). Classification (GTDB taxonomy): domain Bacteria; phylum Pseudomonadota; class Gammaproteobacteria; order Pseudomonadales; family Pseudomonadaceae; genus Aquipseudomonas. The sequence goes on along the minus strand of JAUSOF010000018.1, from coordinate 20,255 downwards.
TTGGGATCGGCGCCTACAACCTGCAAGTGCGTAGCCTGGGGCAGATCGAAAGCGAGGCCGACATACCCCTGCCTCCGGATGTTGCTGCAGCCAGCACCGAGGACAGCTCGCCTTATATGGAGTGGTCGCAGTATGTCCAGGCCGAGCTGTTCCGTGCCATGGACCTAAGGCGGATGAACCTTGACAGCATGGGACCCGAGGAGGTGCGCAATACCCTTTCCGGCTTGATCAACGGGATTACCGAACAGATCGCCCATCGTCTTCCGACCAATCTCAGCCGCGACATTCTGCACAAGATCGTGATCAATGAGGCCGTTGGCCTAGGCCCGCTTGAAGACCTGCTGGCCGACCCCAGCGTTTCGGAGATCATGGTTAATCGACACGATGATATTTACGTGGAGCGCTCAGGTCGCCTGGAACGCGCCGGTATCAGCTTCAGTTCCGACTCGGCCGTACTGTCCACCATCGAACGCATCATTTCGCCACTGGGGCGGCGCATTGACGAGAGCTCACCGATGGTCGATGCGCGCCTCAAGGATGGCTCGCGGGTCAACGCCATCATTCCGCCGCTGGCATTACGCGGCCCCTGCCTGACCATCCGCAAGTTCTCCGAAAAGAAACTCACCACCGATGACTTGCTGCGTTATGGCTCGGTCAATGAACCCATGGTCGAGTTTCTACGTATTGCGGTTGAGCAACGGATGAACATCGTTGTGTCCGGCGGCACTGGCTCCGGCAAAACCACCCTATTGAACATTCTGTCCAACTTCATCCCGCTGAACGAGCGCGTGGTGACCATCGAAGACGCTGCCGAGCTGAAGCTGGTGCAGCCGCATGTGGTGTCGCTGGAAGCGCGACCGGCCAATATGGAGGGCAAGGGCCAGGTGACTATTCGTGACCTGGTGCGCAACTGCCTGCGCATGCGCCCCGACCGCATCGTGGTCGGCGAGTGTCGCGGCGGTGAAGCATTGGACATGCTCCAAGCGATGAACACCGGCCACGATGGCTCGCTGACCACCGGCCATGCCAACTCGCCGCGCGACATGCTACGCCGCCTGGAGGTCATGGTGCTGATGGCTGGGATGGACTTGCCTGTGCAAGCAATTCGCGAACAAATATCTTCGGCCGTGCAGTTGATTGTCCAACAAACGCGCTTCGGCGACGGATCGCGACGCATCACCAGCATTACCGAAATCACCGGCATGGAACAGAGCACGATTCTGCTTAACGAGATTTTTGCCTACCAGCAGCAGGGGTTTGATGAACAGGGTAGGGTCAAGGGTCATTACCGCGCCACGGGCCAGATACCCGAGTTCTATGAAGAGCTGAGCAAGCGTGGGATCGGCGTAAATATGGACATCTTCCGTACTCAGGAAAGGGCGTAACGTGGACGCACTGTGGCTAGTTCTTTGCGCCCTGCTGCTGGCGGTCTCGGCCTGTGCCTTAGCGCTGCTGGTGAGCACGCGGGTGGCCGATAATCTGGACCTCTATCGCCGGCAGTTCTCCCGTCGTGCCGAGCTGGAAATGGCCGACATGTTCATTTTTACCAGCGGCCGGCAAGTGGTCATCGTCACCCTGGTGCTGCTGTTGCTGGTGCCGGTGCTGCTAGAGCTGCTGTTCCAGCTGCCGGTGGTCACGGCAGCGGGGATTGTCGTGACCCTGTTCACCCCGCACCTGATGTTCAATCACCTGCGCAAGGCACGCCTGAAGAAATTCGAAGAGCAGCTGCCTGACGCCTTCATGCTGCTGTCCAGCAGCCTGCAATCCGGCGCCAGCCTGAATATGGCGCTGGAGAACGTTGTGCATCAATCGCCGGCACCGCTGAACCAGGAGTTCGGCCTGCTGATCAAGAACATCCGCCTGGGCGTAACCCTGGAAGATGCCCTGATCAAACTGGAAAAGCGCCTGCCCTTGCCCTCATTCATCATGGCCAGCTCGGCCATTCGCATCAGCCGCGAAGTGGGCGGCAACCTGGTCGAAACCATCAATGGCATGGCCGCCATGCTGCGCCGGAAAAAAGTCATGGAGGGCAAGATCGACAGCCTCACCGCCCAAGGCCGCGCCCAGGGTACGTTTATGGCCATGCTGCCGATCATGCTGGCCATCATCCTCAGCTTCATCGAGCCGGAAGCCATGCGCCAGCTCTACACCACCCGTAACGGCCTGATGGTGCTGACGGTGATGGTGGTGATGGAAGTGCTGGGCTTTATGTTCATCAGAAAAATCACCCGGATTGACGCCTGATCATGAGCGAACTTCTTGTCCTGTTCAGCAGCGCCAGCCTGGGGGTGACCGTCACCTGCATCCTGCTCGCAGTCTTGTCGCTGTTTACCCTGCTACCCCAGGAAAACCGCGCCTATATGGATCCTGTGCCCAGCTGGATACGCCCGATCTGGCCGCTGGTACGCCTGGTCAGCCACTTTGCCTGCAGCAACTTGTCGCCAAAGTTCATGGACTGGCTGGACGTGCGTATGCAGCGCACCGGCGCACTCTATGTACTCACTGCCGAAGACTTTCTTGCCCTGTGCATCACCATGGCGCTGCTCTTCCCGGTGCTGGCGATCCTACCCATGGCCAGCGGCACGAGTGGCATCATCTGGTCCGTAGTTTTGCTAATGCTGCTGATGGGCGCGGCGTTACCCGTTGTGTGGATCAGTGATACGCATAAGCGCCGTGACCGCGACATTGTGCGCAACCTGCCGGTGTTTCTCGAATACCTGTCCATGTGCGTCGACGCCGGCCTGAACTTCCTCGGCGCCTTGCAGCAGGCCGTGGATAAAGGCCCTGACGGGGCCATGAAAAACGAATTCCGCATCGTGCTACGCGATATCCGCTCCGGCCTGCCGCGCGCCGAGGCGCTGGCGCGCATGGAGCAACGCATCAACCTGAAGGATGTCACCACCTTTGTGCGCTCGGTGGTACAGGCCGAGAAGATGGGCAGCAGCCTGCGCAATACCTTGCAGATCCAGGCCCAGCAGCGCCTGGAAGAGCGCTTTCAGCGCGCCGAAAAAACCGCCATGCAGGCCCCCGTGAAGCTGATCATCCCCTTGATCATGTTTATCTTCCCGCTGACCTTCGTCATCTTGCTGTTCCCGATTGTCGTCAAGTTTATGGGCCAAACCTGATGCCTGATGCCCTCATACTGCATGCCGATGGCAGCCACTCGCCGCACAGGCTGCAGCTGTTGCTGGCCCATACACCGTGGCGACGCCTGCGCGGCCTGCTCGGGTATAGCGCACTGTCAGCTAACCAAGGCTTATGGCTTAAACCCTGCAATGCCGTGCATTGCTGCTTTATGCGCTTCGCCATCGATGTGATTTATCTGGATCAAGAGCAACGGATACTGAAGATCACAACACACCTGCAGCCCTGGCGGTTCAGTGCCTGCTGGCCAGCCACGAGCACTATCGAAATGGCCGCGGGCGAATGCTTGCGCCTGAACATTATTCCGGGGGAGCAAATTCAATGCGTGGATTAATCATCATCGCCCTGAGCGCCGTACTATGCGGCTGCGCAGCACTAGGATCCAGCAACTCAAACGACCTGCTTGAACTGCAACGCCAGGCGCAGCAGGCGTACACCAACGGTAACTACGCACGCTCTAGCGAGTACTACCAACGACTGACGATGAGCATGCCAAGCGATGCAGATACTCGCTATCGCTTGGGCAATAGCCTGGCGCGCGAAGGCCGCCATGAACAGGCGATTCAGGTTTATCGTGAAGCGCTGTTGCGTGACCCGCAACACGCGCGGGCCTGGTACAACATGATGCAACTGCAAGCACAGGCACTGACGCTGACGGCCATGGACGCGCGACGTCATCTGGACAGAAAAGACCCTCGGGCACGCTCGACTCTGGAAAGAGCAGAGCAACTGATAGAGGTGTTCGATGAACACGCACCAGCCCGCACGAATTAGCCGGCAGGGTCGTGGACAGGCCATGGTGGAATTCCTGATTATCATCCCGGTCTTGATCATGCTCATCTTCGGGGCGTTTCAAGCGACGCTGATCTACTCGGCGAAAAGTGGGCTGAACTACGCAACCTTCCAGGCGGCCCGCCTGGGTGCGGTCAATAGCGCTCAATACGAAGGCATGCGCCGTGGCCTGCTACGCGGCATGTATCCGATGTTTTCCCAGTTCCCGGAAAAGGATCGGATGGATAAAACTGCCGAGGAAGTCGACAACTTTGTGCTGATCACCCGTATCAGCCCGGCGCTCAATAGCTTCAGCGCCTGGCAGACGCCCCATGAAGGGCTGTTAAGCATCGGCACAACAGCCCAAGCCATCCCCAATGACAACCTTATGTATCGCTCGCAACAACAGAATCCGGTATCGATTCAAGATGCCAACCTGCTGAAAATACGCGTGCAGTACTGCGTCAAACTGATTGTACCGATGGTCGAGAACCTGCTCAGCACTGCCTCTAAATTCAATCAGCGGCAATCAGGTGGCAGCTTCAGCGAAGTATCAAAGCGCACGTCGGATCAGTACACGGCCATCTGCGGCCAGCGCAAGGGCTTTGTCCTGACTGCAGAGGCAACGGTGCGCATGCAGTCAGCAGCGGTACATGACGCGGAAAACTGTGGGGCGGGCAAAAAGATGCTCTGCCCCTGACGCGATACCCACCTAATCAAAACGCGTCGATCGAACAGCATCGCGCACGGCGGCATAGGGATAATCCGCCAAGACTGAGAAGCCGCCAAGCTGGCGCGCCTTGAGCTTGGTGAACAACGGTACGCTGATGCCGCAGAGGAAGCGGGTCAGGCACTCGGCGCTTGAGGGGCTGCTTTTCAGCTCGGTATGGCGCTGGATAAAACTGCTGCATAACTGTTGCAGGTCATGTTCGGCCAGCGGCGGCAGCGCTGGCGGCTCCGGTAGGTGGGCGACCTGCCCACGACACACCGAACAATGCCCGCACTGCTGAGGCGCATTGGCATCACCGAAGTAGACAGCCAGGCGCTGGCTCAGGCAGTGCTCGCTGGCGAACAGCGCGAGCATGGCGTGAATTCGGCGAATCTCACTGGCCTCCTGCTGGCTGAAATAGTCATGCAATTCGGCGCTTAAGGCCGCAGGCTCGAAGTCTGGGTCAAGCAGTGCGTAGACCTCGGTCATCTGCTTGCTTTCCAGCTCGATCCAGCCCTTTTCCTGGAAGTAGTCCAGCGCCTTGATCACCCTTCCGCGCTCGGCCTGGTGCTGCTGGTAGAGCGTATCGAAATCCAGGGTGCACCAGGTGCGGGCGCGTTGCGAGCTGTTGAGGATGGCCTCGACGAGCTGGCGCCGCTCGCCGTCGAACTTGGCCAGCAAGGCCTCGGGTTCGAGCAGGTGCTTGAAGCGGTATTCGGCGAAGTAGGCGTAGCGCGGGGCAATGATGCCGCGCAGCTCCAACTGCACCAACAAGGTTTTCAGCGGCAGTTGGCGGATGTTGCTCTGTTCGGACAGGGCATTGAGCATCAGCTCCCACTGCCCGCCCTGGCTGTTCTCCAGCAGCTCATCGAGCACACAGCGGATGCCGAGCTGCTCGGGCGTGTCGCCATAAACGAAGTTTTCCAGCACGTTGAGGCTGTCGCGATTGGCCAGCACCAGGCAATCGGACGGCTGGCCGTCGCGCCCGGCACGGCCGATCTCCTGGCTGTAGTTCTCGATCGACTTGGGCAAATCGAAGTGCACCACGTTGCGGATGTCACTCTTGTCGATGCCCATGCCGAAGGCGATGGTGGCGACGATGCAGTTGATCTGCCCCGCCATGAAGCGGCGCTGGATCGATTCGCGCGCTTCATGGGCCATGCCGGCATGGTAGGCGCTGGCGGCGATGCCGCGCTGGCTCAGGTGCTCGGCGACCTGCTCGGCAGTTTTCTGCTGGGTGACGTAGACGATGCTCGGCTGCCCGGCCTTGGCACCCAGCCACTCGACCAGCCGGCGCTGTTTGTCGGCGCCGCTGACCGGCTCGACCAGCAGGTTGAGGTTGGGCCGGTAGAAGCCGGTGGTAACCACATCCGCCGGGGCGATGGCGAACTTGGCCTGCATGTCGGCGATCACCGGCGGTGTGGCGGTGGCGGTGAGCAGCAGCACTTGGGGAATGCCGAACTGACGCTGGTAATCGGGCAGCTTGAGGTAGTCGGGGCGGAAGTTGTGGCCCCACTCGGAGATGCAGTGGGCTTCGTCGATCACCAGCAGGGAAATCGGCACCTGGCCGATAAAGTTGCGGAAGCGTTCGTTTTTCAGGCGCTCGACCGAGATCATCAGAATCTTCAGCTCACCGGATTTGGCCTTGGCCATTACCGCACTGGCGTCTTCGCGGCTCTGCGCCGAGTCGATGCTGGCGGCGCTGATACCACGGGCATGCAGAAACGCCAGTTGATCCTGCATCAAGGCCAACAATGGCGAGACCACCAGGGTCAGGTGCGGCAGGTGCAGGGCCGGTAACTGGTAGCACAGCGACTTGCCCGAACCGGTGGGGAAAATCGCCGCCGCCGAGCGCCCTGCCAGCACGGCAGTGACCACCCGCTCCTGGCCGGGGCGCAGTTGCTGGAAACCAAATACACGTTCGAGGGTACTCATAGCTGTCACTCCATTGACCGCGGGATGGCCTGTGACCATAGCGCGGTGAGGGTGTCTTGGGTAGGGTGCGCCGTGCGCACCGCCGCCCTGGCACAGGAGAACTGGTGTGCTGCGCGCGTACGCCCTGCGCGGCTGCAAGGATCGCCAGCAAGCTGGCTCCTACAAGGATCCGCGCGCCTGCGCCATAACGACAAAGCCGCCCGAAGGCGGCTTTGTCCAAGGACTCGGCTGCGGCTTAGAGCTGCGGGCCGGCCTGTTTGATGGCGTCGCTCACATCGAACTTCTGGAAGTTTTCGACGAATAGCTTGGCCAGACCTTTGGCCGCTTCGTCGTAGGCGTTCTGGTCAGCCCAGGTGTTGCGCGGGTTGAGCAGGTTGGTTTCGACGCCCGGTACCGACTTCGGCACGCTCAGGTTGATGATCGGCAGTTGCTCGGTCTCGGTACCGATCAACGCGCCGCTCTGGATAGCGGCGATCACGCCACGCGTGGTCGGGATGTTGAAGCGCTTGCCGACGCCGTAGCCACCGCCGGTCCAGCCAGTGTTGACCAGATAGACCTTGGAGCCGAAGCCTTGGATACGCTTGATCAGCAGTTCGGCGTACTCGCCAGCCGGACGCGGGAAGAACGGCGCGCCGAAGCAGGTGGAGAAGGTCGACTTGATGCCGCTGCCGCTGCCCATTTCGGTGGAACCAACCAGCGCGGTGTAACCGGACAGGAAGTGATAGGCCGCCTGTTCTTCATTGAGGATCGACACGGGCGGCAGTACGCCGGTCAGGTCGCAGGTGAGGAAGATCACCGCATTGGGCTCGCCACCCAGGTTCTTCTCGGAACGCTTCTCGACGAATTCCAGCGGATAGGCGGCACGGCTGTTCTGGGTCAGGCTGTCGTCGGTGTAATCCGGTACGCGCTCCTCGTTGAGGACGACGTTTTCCAGCACGGTGCCGAACTGGATGGCTTTCCAGATCACCGGCTCGTTCTTCTCGGACAGGTCGATGCACTTGGCATAGCAACCGCCTTCGATGTTGAACACCACACCGACGCCCCAGCCGTGCTCGTCATCACCGATCAGGTAGCGCGACTCGTCGGCCGACAGGGTGGTCTTGCCAGTGCCGGACAGACCGAAGAACAGGGTCACGTCGCCCTCTTCGCCGATGTTGGCGGCGCAATGCATCGGCAGTACGTCTTTTTCCGGGAGCAGGAAGTTCTGCACCGAGAACATGGCTTTCTTCATCTCACCGGCGTAACGCATGCCAGCCAGCAGGACCTTCTTGGCGGCGAAGTTGATGATCACACAGCCATCGGAGTTGGTGCCGTCACGCTCTGGGGAGCACTCGAAGTTGGCCACGTTGAGCACCTGCCACTCGTCCTTGCCGGCCGGGTTGTAGGCTTCTGGATTGATGAACAGCTGACGACCGAACAGGTTCTGCCAGGCCGTGGCCGTGGTCATCTTCACTGCCAGGTAGTGTTCCTCGGCGGAACCTACATGAACGTGGGAGACAAAGCGGTCCTGGTCGCGGCTGAACATCTCAACGCGATCCCACAGGGCATCGAACTTGTCGGCCGGGAACGGACGATTGATCGGGCCCCAGGCAATTTTTGCCTCGGTGCTCGGCTCTTGCACGATAAAACGATCAGCTGGTGAACGACCGGTGCGGTGCCCGGTGCGTACAACCAGAGCGCCACTGGCAGCCAGTTCGCCCTCACCGCGACGGATGGCTTCTTCGACCAGTTGTGCTGCGCTGATGTCGGTGTACACGGCGTTGTTAGCTTGCGTCATGTGGGTCCCCGTCGGCCAAAGGGCCGAGTCTTCCAAACGTTTTGTAGTAAAAGCAAAAACACTACTACAGCGAGAAAAAAGTCGCCGGAGTATGCCAGAAAGCCTATGCCTTGGCAGCACCCGATCCGCTAAGCGGATCGATAGGCAAACACTATCGAACTCAGTGAAGGGTATCCGCAGGCTCTTCGCTACCACCCCCGGCGAACAGCTGGGCGATATCGGCAGCGTCGAACGCATAGCGCTGATTGCAGAATTGGCAGTCGATCACCACTTCGCCGGCATGCTCGCTGAGCAGCAGCTCGGCATCGGCCTCACCCAAACTGACCAGCGCGCTGGCCGATCGCTCACGCGAGCAGCTGCAGCGAAACTGCAGCGTGCGCGGCTCAAACAGACGCAGTGGTTCTTCATGGTAGAGACGATGCAACAGGGTTTCATTGTCCAGACCGAGCAACTCTTCGTTGCTCAAGGTACCGGCCAGAGTCGCCACATGCTGCCAACTGGCCTCGCGCTCGTCTGGATCGGTCAGTCGGTCGGCGGGCAGCTGCTGGAGCAGCAGGCCGCGGGCGCGCTGACCGTCGGCACATAGCCAGAAGCGGGTCGCCAGTTGCTCGGACATGGCGAAATAGTTGGACAGGCAATCGCTCAACGTAACGCCATCCAGGTCGACGATGCCCTGATAACGCTGGCCCTGAGTCGGATCAATAGTCATCGCCAGCACGCCATCGGGCATCAGCTCGGCCAGACCGGCCTCAGCGCCAATTTGCTCGGCATGGTAGCGCGCGATACCGCGCAGCTCGCCAGCGCTGGAGCATTCGACCATCAACAAGGGCAGCGCACCCGATGAGCGCGCCTGCAGGATCAGCAGGCCGTCGAACTTCAGGGTGCCAACCAGCAGGGATGCAGCGGCCAGCAGCTCGCCAAGCAATTGCGCGACCGGCTGCGGGTAGTCGTGTTTAGCCAGCACGTGCTGGTAACTGTCGCCCAGGACGACCAACTCGCCGCGAATGTCGGTGTCGTCGAACAGAAAACGTTGGGTGAAATCGGGCATAGCGGGCTCGCCTGCAAGGGGAACTGCGAAAGGCTGGCGATTTTATGCACAAATGCCGGCCTAACCAAGGGCTGTGCGTCGAATGGCCGCTGCGCGCGGCCAGATTGCTCAGCAGGCCTCAAGCAATTTGCAGGTCAAGTCACATGCAAACCCCAGTCAACTTCTCTAAAATACCGGCCGCCTGGGAAGGCACACCATTATTTCGACTAAGGAGCGGCATCATGCCCAGCACTTTTCTCAACAGCCAATGGCGCCTGCGCCCTTTGCTGATCTGCCACGTTACCGCCTTGCTGCTGCTCGCCAGCTGGCTATGGCAGCCGACCCGCCAGTTGTGGGATCAGCTCGACCTGACACTATTCGCCCTGCTCAACGAGCCGGTGCACGCAGCCGGCCTGTGGGCGCATATCTGGGCCATCGGCAGCATGCGCCCGGTAGACCTGGGTGTCGGTCTGCTGATGCTGGCGGTAATGCTCAAGGCTGATCTGGTGTTCAGCGGCGCCCAGGTGCGCCGCGCACTGTTCGCCTTTCTCGCCGTGCTGCTGGTAATGCTGCTGTTTCGTGTCGGCTTTGCCGAGCTGGTCAAGCTGATGGGCTGGCAACGACCAAGCGCCTCGCTGGTGGTCGAAGGCAGTGCGCGCCTGACCGAGCTGTTCCCCGCGTGGGAAGAACGCTGGGACATGAAAGACAGCGCCAGCCGCAGCTTCCCCGGCGACCACGCCTCGGTGCTGCTGGTCTGGGGGCTATTCATGAGTTTCTTCGCCCGCGGCTGGACACTCCTGCTGGTCTGGAGCATGGCCGTGCTGTTCATGCTGCCACGCCTGGTAGCGGGCGCCCACTGGGCCTCGGACGCACTGGTCGGCGGGGTGTTCCTCAGCCTGCTGGGGCTGGCTTGGGGTTGCTATACGCCCTTCGCCTACCAGGCCAGCGCCTGGCTGGAGCGCATCACGGCACCGTTAACCCGCCAACTGGCGCGCCTGCCGCTACTCGGTCGGCTCAGCGTGATCTCGGGGCGCTGAGCGGCACAGCGAAGCGGAAGGCGGCTCTGCTAGGCGACCTCAAGATATCGGGCCAGAAGCCACCAGGTAGGGTGCGCCCGCCCTCTGCCAGCGGTGCGCACAGCGCACCCTACCGGAGCCTACAAACCCTCATTTTTGAGCCGATCGTTCCCGCGTCCAGAGCCGGGTTACCCCGCAGAGCGTTCGAAGCCCCCAACTTGCGCGGCCACTGGTGCTACAGCAGTTGCTGCAGCACGCTGGTCGCCGGTCGGAAAGGCAGGCCATGGGCCTCGGCCACGCTGGCACAGGTGATCACGCCCTTGGCCACATTGAGGCCATTGCACAGGTGCGGGTCATCCTCCAGGGCGCGGCGCGTGCCCTTCTCGGCGAGGGCGATGACGAATGGCAGGGTCGCGTTGTTCAGCGCCAGGGTCGAGGTGCGCGCCACCGCGCCGGGCATATTGGCCACGCAGTAATGCACCACCTCGTCGACCACATAGGTCGGATTGTCATGGGTGGTGGCTTGCGAGGTCTCGGCGCAGCCACCCTGATCGATGGCCACATCCACCAGCACCGAGCCGGGCTGCATCTGCCTGACCATCTCGGCGCTGATCAGCTTGGGCGCAGTGGCACCGGGAATCAGTACACCGCCAATCACCAGGTCGGCCGCGAGAATCTGCTCGCGCAACGTGGCACCGGTCGAATAGAGGGTGGTGACGCGGCTGGCGTACTGGCTGTCCAGGCGCCGCAGGGCATCGACGCTCTTGTCCAGCACCGTGACGTCGGCGCCCAGCCCTACCGCCATGGCCAGAGCATGACTGCCGACCACTCCGCCACCGAGGATCACCACCTTGCCCGGCGCCACGCCCGGTACACCGCCGAGCAGCACGCCGCGCCCGCCCCGGGCTTTTTCCAGACAGCTCGCCCCAGCCTGGATCGACATGCGCCCAGCCACCTCGGACATCGGCGCCAGCAACGGCAGACGGCCGTGGCGGTCGGTGACGGTCTCGTAGGCGATGCAGGTGGCGCCGCTGGCCATCAGCTCGTCGGTCTGCGGCCTGTCCGGCGCCAGGTGCAGGTAGGTGAACAGGCAGTGTTCGGGACGCAGCCATGCGCGCTCGGCGCTCAGCGGTTCCTTGACCTTGACGATCAGCTGCGCCTCGGCGAACACCTGCGCCGCGTCCCCGGCGATTTGCGCGCCAGCCGCCTGATAGTCAGCGTCGCTGAAACCGATTGCGGCCCCCGCCTGGCTCTCGACCCAGACCTGATGACCAAGAACGGTCAGCTCGGCTACCGACTGCGGCGTCAGGCCGACGCGGTACTCATGGTTCTTGAGCTCTTTGGGCACTCCGATACGCATACTCTTCTCCTCAATCCAGCCAAGTACCTTGAAGCGTAGAAGAACGCTGAAGCGGACGACCCTGTTTATTCGTCGCGCACCAAGAAAAGGCACTGACTGGTCCGCGCATCACGGTACCCTCCCCGTCACTCGGAGCAGACCGCGCCGTGGCGAGCGCCTGCAGGCGTGGCACACTCCGCTCACTAAACCCGGACTGCCAAGTCGTCACCTGCACGGGTGCATACTTGAGTCCCAAGATCCCGCACAAGGAGATGCCGCCATGTTCCAGAGCGCCCGCACACTACTTTGTGCCAGCCTGCTGACACCCCTACTGGCCACTGCGACTCCGGCCACCACCGACAACGTGCAAGCCGCCATCGACTGGGCCAGGCAGCAACCGCACCTGCACACCGGCAAACCCACCAGCAAAGCCCAACCACTGATCATCGCCCACCGTGGCGCCAGCGGTTATGTGCCCGAGCACACCCTCGGCGCCTATGCTCTGGCCATTCTGCAAGGCGCCGACTACATCGAGATGGATCTGGTAATGACGAAAGACGGGCAACTGGTGGCCCGCCACGACAACGAACTGAGCCTGACCACCGACGTGGCCCAGCACCCCGAGTTCAGCAACCGTCAGCGCAGCCAAATGGTCGACGGGGCGAGCATGCACGGCTGGTTCAGCGAAGATTTCAGCCTGACCGAACTGAAGACCCTGCGCGCCATCGAACGCATCCCACAGATCCGCCCCGACAACACGCGGCTGGACGGCCATTTCGACGTGCCAACCCTGCAGGAGATCATCGACCTGGTGAAAAACCTGCAACTCAGCCAGCAGCGGGTGATCGGCCTGTACCCGGAAACCAAGCACCCGAGCCACTTCCAGCAGTTGGGCCTGGCCCTGGAAGCGCCGCTGGTGGCGGTACTCAAGCGCAACGGCTACGACAGCGCCGAGGCGCCGGTGTTTATCCAGTCGTTCGAGGTCGACAACCTCAAGACCCTCAGCCGCCTGACACCGCTGCGCCTGGTGCAGCTGCTGTGGTTCGAAGGCCAGCCCTACGACCAGCAGTTGCAGGGCAACACGCTGAGCTATACGCAGATGATCACACCGGCCGGTCTAGAGGCCATCGCCCGCTATGCCGCCGCTATCGGCCCGGAAAAGAACATGGTCATCGCGCGTGATGCCGATGGCAACCTTGACCCGGCCAATAGCACCCGGCTCGTCAGCCACGCCCATGCCGCCGGGCTCAAGGTGCACCCCTACACCTTCCGTGCGGAGAACAGCTTTCTCCCAACCAATCTGCGCAGCAACGACGACCCGCAGGCCAGGGGCGATATAACGACGGAAATTCGTGCCTTCCTCGATGCGGGCATCGACGGCCTGTTTATTGACCAGCCGGATAGTGCCGTGCGCGTGCGCGAGGAACCCCGGGAGGCTGTCCGAGAATAGCGACCGCCTGCACATTGTAGGCTGGCGCTGAGAGCATGCCGACTGCGCCACAGCCGGCTGGCGCAGATTGCCGCGCCAGCCGGATCAGCGTTTCTCTCAACCCCACACCAAGGGTTATGCTCAGGCTCAACCTGGCCAACGAGACGTCGCGTGACCACCGACCCTGCCCCGAACAAGCTTCAGCGCCTCTGGCTCAGCGAAGCGATTCGCCTGCGCGAAGAGCACGCCGGCCCGCTGGAAGACCGCGAAGCGAACCGCCGCGCCCAGGCCGGTGGTGGCGATCTGGCCCAACGTATTCAGGCCCGCGCCCTGCTACTGGCCGAGCGCGACGGCCAATTGCAAGCGCTGCGCCACTGGCTGCAGGGCGCACGCCTGGCCCTGGCAACACTATTGCTGCTGGCCCTGCTCAGCGGCATCGGCCTGGCAGTGGCGGCGCTCGGCGACGGCCAGCGTCCGGTCAATGTGTTCTGGGCGCTGGGCAGCCTGCTCGGCCTCAACCTGCTGCTATTACTCGGCTGGATCCTCGGCCTGCTGCTGGCGCGCGACAGCAGCGGCGCCCTCGGTCGGCTGTGGTTGTGGCTCAGTGAGAAACTCGCCCGCGATGCCCAGGCCGCACAATTGGCGCCAGCCTTGCTGGTCCTGCTGCAACGCCAACGGCTGAACCGCTGGGGGCTCGGGGTGCTGGTTCACGGCCTGTGGCTGCTGGCCCTGCTCGCGGCATTGCTGAGCCTGCTGATGCTGCTCGCCACCCGCCGCTACGGCTTCGTCTGGGAAAGCACCATTCTCGGCGGCGAAACCTTTATCGCCCTGACCCAGGCCCTCGGCGCGCTGCCGGCACTGCTCGGTTTCAGCCTGCCGGATGCCGAACTGATCCGCGCCAGTGGCGACAGCGCCCTGGTCAGTGAAGCTGCACGCCTGAGCTGGGCCGGCTGGCTGGTCGGCGTGCTGCTGGTCTACGGCCTGCTGCCGCGTCTGCTACTAGGCTTGTTTTGCCTGTGGCGCTGGCGCCGCGGTTGCGCCGCCCTGCAACTGGACGTCGGCCTGCCCGGCTACAGCCTGCTGCGCGAGCGCCTGCAACCGAGCAGCGAACGCCTCGGGGTATGCGATGCGGCGCCCGCACAATTGCCGCGGCCAAGCGCCGGCAGCAACTCACAAGACACCCAGGGCGCCGTACTGGTCGCCATCGAACTCGACGAACGACGACCCTGGCCACCGGCACTGGCCCAGGGCATCAGCGATGCCGGGGTGATCGACAGCCGCGAACAGCGCCAGCGCCTGCTCGAACAACTCACGCGCTTCCCGCCGGCACGCCTGGCGATCGCCTGTGATCCGCGCCGCTCGCCAGATCGCGGCAGCCTGGCGCTGCTTGGCGAGTTGGCCCGCACGGCAGGTACCACGCGCATCTGGTTGCTGCCGGCGCAACCCGGCGAAGCCCTGGACAGCGAACGCCTCGGCGACTGGCACGCCGCACTGGATCAGTTGCAGCTGGCGCACAGTGACAGCGCCCCCCTGAGCTGGCTGGAGACTGGACATGATTGATAGTCGCCATGCAGCAATTACCTGTAAGTTGGCGCTACGCCTGCGAAGCCCAACAAGGGGCGCTGGGCTTCGCTACGCTCAGCAACAACCTACCAGACAGCGTTCGCTTTTCCCGGTCGGCCGTATGCAACGGCCCTACGCTTATCCAGGCAGGCGTAAGCCCCTATGAACCACCCGCTCAAGCTGGCCGTGGTCGGCCACACCAATGTCGGCAAGACCTCGCTGCTGCGCACCCTGACCCGCGACGTCGGCTTCGGCGAGGTCTCGCATCGCCCCAGCACCACCCGCCATGTCGAGGGCGCACGCCTGTCGGTAGACGGCCAGGCGCTGCTGGAGCTGTACGACACCCCCGGCCTGGAAGACGCCATCGCCCTGCTCGACTACCTGGAGCGCCTGGAGCGTCCCGGCGAACGCCTGGATGGCCCGGCACGCCTGGCGCGCTTTCTCGATGGCAGCGAGGCGCGCCAGCGTTTCGAGCAGGAGGCCAAGGTGTTGCGCCAATTGCTCGCCTCGGACGCCGGCCTCTACGTGATCGACGCCCGCGAGCCCGTGCTGGCCAAGTACCGCGATGAACTGGCGATCCTCAGCATGTGCGGCCGACCCTTGCTGCCGGTGCTGAACTTCGTCGCCGGTCGCCAGCACCGCGAAGACGACTGGTACCAGGCCCTGGCCCGCCTCGGTCTGCATGCACGGGTCGCCTTCGACAGCGTGGCGCCGCCGCTGGATGGCGAACGGCGGCTGTATGAGAGCCTGGCACTGCTGCAGGAAAAGGCCCGGCCGCAGCTGCAACGGCTGATCGACGACCATGCCGTGCAGCGCCAGGCCCGCCGCCACAGCGGTACCCGGCTGATCGCCGAACTGCTACTCGACTGCGCCGCCTGCCGCCGTAGCGTCGCGGCCCAGCCAACCCTGGAGCACGGCGCGATCCGCGAACTGCGTGAAACCATCCGCCAGCGCGAACAGCGTTGCGTCGAGGCCTTGCTGCGCCTGTACGCCTTCCGCCAGGACGATGCCAAGGCCCAAGCCGTGCCCTTGCTCGACGGCCGCTGGGGCGACGACTTGTTCAACCCGGAAACCCTCAAGCAGCTCGGGGTCAAGGTCGGCGGCGGTATGGCCGCTGGTGCCGCCACCGGGGTCGGTATCGACCTGTTGGTGGGCGGCATCACCCTCGGCGCCGCAGCAGCCCTCGGCGCCCTGCTCGGCGGCGGTGCGCAGACCCTGCGCGGCTACGGCGCCCGCCTCAAAGGCAAACTCAAGGGCCAGCGCGAGCTGACCGTGGACGACGCCGTGCTGCGCCTGCTCGCCCTGCGTCAGCAACTGTTGCTGCAAGCCCTGGAAGCCCGCGGCCACGCTGCCATGGGCACCCTCGAACTGGCCGCACCGCAGGAGGCGCTATGGCGCGAGGGCAAACTGCCGGAGGCGCTGCACAAGGCCCGCGCCCATCCCGAATGGTCATCGCTCAACCCCGACGCGCAACTGGCAGACGGCGAGCGCCAGGAGCAGGTGCAGCAGCTGGCAGTGGAGTTACTCTAGCCTTACAGGCCATTCCCGGGTTACGCCTTCGGCTAACCCGGGCTACGGATGGGCGTTGCATCCCGGAGCCGGGGGCAACCCGTAGCTTGGGTTGAGCGCAGCGATACCCAGGGACTTAGACCGCCACTGGCGCGCTGATAGGCGGGCGCGCCTGGTAACCAAGCGAAACCGTGGCCTGTCGTTTATTGCCCGCGTCTGAAGCCCATTCCCGGGTTACGCCTTCGGCTAACCCGTATATGGACTCCCCCCGTTTTGCCAGTGATACGCTCTTCAAACGAACCTAGGTACGACTGCTTCCGTATATCCGGCTTCTAATTAAGGCATTAGGTGCCTTGAGCCATAATGAAAATCCGCTCATGTGCTCCTGATCGGGCTAGCGGCCTTGGTAATCAGAGGGCCTCCGGATTAGTCAGGTTCTACACATGCCGGCTCGACCGGTTCGTCATCACTGCATGTCACTGTGCAATCGTGGTGGATCTACTGCTCAACGTGTTGCGGGTTATGCCGGTTGTGGCGCTCGGTCGGGCTGGTAGTTTTCTCCCCGGCTGAGGATCGCCCAGACAATTCGGGCATTCTTGTTCGCCAGGGCAACCGTGGTGATGTTCATGTTGCGTCGACACAGCAACTGTTGCAGCCACTCGCTGCGTCGATCCTCTTTGTTCTGGCAATGCCTGAGCACCGCTCGGGCACCGTGAATCAGCAGGGTGCGCAAGTAGGTATCCCCCTGCTTGTTGATCGAGCCCAGACGCTCCTTACCGCCGCTGGAGTGCTGGCGCGGCACCAGCCCTAGCCAAGCTGCAAATTGCCGGGCATTGCTGAACTGCCGAGCGTCGCCGACAGCCGATACAATCGCTGTAGCCGAGATAGGCCCTATACCTTCGACCTCCAACAGTCGTTTCACCCGCTCATCCTCTCGTGACTGGCGCTGGATCATGCCGTCGAGACGAGACAGGTGCGCATCGCGTTCATCCAGTTCATCTTGCAGGCCTGACAACAGTTCACGCATCTGACCTGGCAAGCCATTTTCTGCGTCCTCCATGGCTGTCTGGATCAGCCTACGAGTGGCTGCAGTCCCGCGCTGTACCGCAATCAGACCAAACTCTCCCAGCAGGCCGCGGATCTCGTTGACCAGTGCCGTACGCGCCCTGATCAACCTGCTTCTGATTCGATGCAGCGCCTGACTGGCTTGCTGTTCGGCACTCTTCACCTCGACATAACGCATGGTCGGTCGACTGGCTGCCTCACAAATCGCCTCGGCATCATTGGCGTCGTTCTTGCCGCTCTTCACGTAGGGCTTAACGAATTGCGGCGCAATCAACCGCACCTCATGCCCCAGCGTGCGCAGTTCGCGTGCCCAGTAATGAGCGCTGCCACACGCTTCCATCGCGACCAGGCAGGGTTCGCACTGGCGGAAAAAATCCAGCATTTGGGCCCGCTTGAGCTGTTTGCGGCAGACCACTTGCTCATGACTGTCAACGCCATGAACCTGGAACACCTGCTTTGCCAAATCGACACCAATTCGCTTAAATTTCATGGTGACTCCTCCCTTCGTGACTTTTGTTTTGACAACTCTAGTCTGGCGCATAGACGCCGTAGGAGGGGGGAGTCCATTTCATTGGGCTCACGCCAGTTAAACTAATGCCCGGTTTTTCCGGGCTTTTGTTTGCTCCCTTCTTCGTCTACCTTCACCAGATACTCGGGACACAGCCTTCTCGTCACCCTGGCAGCGATTCGCCAAAGACTGCTCAAGCACAAGGAAGCCACCTGACATGGCGTACTACCAGCACCCCCTCGATGTAACCGCCCTGCCTACCTGGAAGGCCCTCCAGGAACACCGCGCCAGCCTGCAGAGTTTCAGCATGCGCGAGGCCTTCAACAAGGATGCGCAGCGTTTCGATCACCTCTCATTAAGCAGCTGCGGCCTGTTTCTCGACTACTCGAAAAACCTGATCACCCTGGAAACCCGCGACCTGTTGGTCAGCCTGGCCAAAGAGTGCGGGCTGGAGCAGGCCATTCGGGCACAGTTCGACGGTGAGCCGATCAACGCCTCGGAAGCGCGTCCGGCCCTGCACACCGCACTGCGCCGACCGATCGGCGACACGGTCATGGTCAACGGTAGCGACGTGATGCCCGAGGTGCAGCGCGTGCTGCACCGGATGACCGAACTGGTCGGGCGGGTGCACGACGGCCTGTGGCGTGGCTACAGCGAAAAACCGATCACCGACGTGGTGAATATCGGCATCGGTGGTTCCTTCCTCGGCCCGCAACTGGTCTCGGAGGCCCTGCTGCCGTTCGCCCAACGCGGGGTTCGCTGCCATTACCTGGCCAACATCGATGGCAGCTCGTTCCACGAGTTAGCCGCCAAGTTGCGCGCCGAGACGACCCTGTTCATCGTCTCATCGAAATCATTCAGCACCCTGGAAACCCTGAAGAACGCCCAGGCGGCGCGCAGCTGGTACCTGGCCCAGGGCGGCTCCGAGGCCGAGCTTTATCGGCACTTTATTGCCGTGTCCAGCAACACCCAGGCAGCCGTGGCCTTCGGCATCCACGAAGAGAACGTGTTCCCGATGTGGGACTGGGTCGGCGGGCGTTATTCGCTGTGGTCAGCCATCGGCCTGCCGATCGCCATGTCGATCGGCATGTCCAACTTCAAGGAGCTGCTGTCCGGTGCCTACAGCATGGACGAGCATTTCCAGAGCGCCCCCTTCGAACAGAACATGCCGGTGCTACTGGCCCTACTGGGAATCTGGTACGGCAACTTCTGGGGCGCGCAGAGCCAGGCGATCCTGCCGTACGATCATTACCTGCGCAATATCACCAAACACCTGCAGCAACTGGACATGGAGTCCAACGGCAAGAGCGTGCTGCAGGACGGCCAACCCGTGGCCTGTGCCACCGGCCCGGTCATCTGGGGCGGGGTCGGTTGCAACGGCCAGCATGCCTACCACCAACTGCTGCACCAGGGCACCCAACTGATCCCGGCGGATTTCATCGTCCCAGTGGTCAGCTACAACCCGGTTGCCGATCACCATCAATGGCTCTATGCCAACTGCCTATCACAGAGCCAGGCACTGATGCTCGGCAAGACGCGCGAAGAGGCCGAGACCGAACTGCGTAGCCAGGGCCTGAGCGAAGCTGAAGTACAGCGCTTGGCACCGCACAAGGTGATCCCTGGTAACCGGCCGAGCAATACCCTGGTACTCGAACGCATCAGCCCGCGCCGCTTAGGCTCACTGGTGGCAATGTACGAGCACAAGGTGTTTGCCCAGAGTGCCATCTGGGGCATCAATGCCTTCGATCAGTGGGGCGTGGAGCTGGGCAAGGACCTGGGCAAGAGCGTCTATTCGCGCCTGGTTGGCAGTGACACCAAGCCGGCCGAGGATGCATCGACCCAGGGCCTGATTGAGTTCTTCCGTGGCCGCCATCGCGGCTGATTAGCGGCTGAAGCATCACCCAGCAGCAACCCGCCCCTGGCCGGCTTGCTGCTGGGGGCACTGCTCTTCTGCCAGAGCAGCCAGTACTGCGCAGGCCGTGGCACTGCGCAGCGCTTCAATTCAGGGCGGTGCAGGAACTACTCCTATCGCCATGTGCGCATTAGCCCGTACCCGGACCACTTGCGAACAGCAAGGGCCAATGCACCCTTCTTGATGCGCTACAAGCCTTGCCTGCCTCGGCCTGCCGTCCGCATGATGCGGCCTCTGACCGGCGGGTTCGCACACTGGTCCACAACCAAGCCCCTGTGCAACCATAGCGCCCTTGCCACAACTCACCGCCCCACTTTCTTGAGGAACTCCATCATGCAAGAAGTCGTCATCGTCGCCGCCACCCGTACCGCCGTCGGCAGCTTCCAGGGTTCATTGGCAAGTATTCCGGCACCTGAATTGGGCGCCGCGGTGATCCGTCGCCTGCTGGAACAAACCGGCCTGAACGGCGCCGAAGTCGACGAAGTGATCCTCGGCCAGGTGCTGACCGCAGGCAGCGGGCAGAACCCGGCACGCCAGGCGGCCATTCTCGC